>CBDCIS010000002.1:0-555784 GCA_965217565.1 Dehalococcoidia bacterium | reverse complement strand
TCCTGATGTGGTTGGGGTCGGTGTAGACCCTCATCATGATCGGGCGATCGTTCAGGAACACGCTGCCGGCCGACCCATGTAGGCTGTTGTCGCCGATGCTCCAACCTTCGAGCGTATGATTGTCGTTTTCGTCACCGTCGAACTGAAATCTCAACCGCGCGGTGGAATTCGTTGTGTTCTGGACGCCGACCCAGTACGTGGTCTTGGGTTCCAGCACCTTCTTGCTGGTGGATATGAATCCCAGGGTTGCCACCGCAAGGCGGGTGTTCGGCATCCTCTGGGTCAGGGCAATGAGCTCACTCCCCGGCTTGCCGTCTTTGTCGGCATAGATCCTGACGTCGAAAATCTCAGTGCTCACCTCTTCGTTCACCAACGCCTCCACCTCTCCGAACACCAACACCTTGGCGAGGCGATGGGAGCCGGGCCCGGTCTTGAAGGACGTGTAGATACGGTCAGTGCTACCGCCCGCCAAGCCCACGTCTCTGCTGTATCTGCCTCCGCCGGTTACGTTGCTGACCGCCCAGGTGTCGTAGGAGATGTCGTCTCGCCAGTGGAGGCCGCTGTCGTCCCAGACCAGCCGGCGTTCGCCTTTCACCGTCGCCTTGGCCAGCTTGAAACTGCTGGCGCCGACGTTCAGGACGCCCGACGCGATGAGAGCGTCGCTGGGCGCCTTGTCCAGCAGCATCTCCAGGCGGTTCTGCCGCTCCCGCACCAAGAGTTCAACAACCGCATACTTGGTGCTGTCGTGGGTGAACAGCCGGTTCGAGAGGCTACCCCGGCCGCCGACGATGTAGTAGTAAGCCACCCCATGGGCCCCCAATCCCAGGGCGGCCACATCCACGTCGGCGCAGACCACGTGCTTGCAACCGGTCGAATCGGACGTCACTTTGTGACCGGAATCGCTCGCTTTGAGAACATGCTCCAGGGTCACCGGAGCGTTGTCCGCAGTCAGCACGGCTCCTTCCGTTGTCGCTCCCAGCGAGTTGGCGGGGATGGACACTCCGTCAGTGTCCGCGAGGTCTTCGTCCTGGACCCGGTACCGGTACAGCAGCTGGTTGGTGCCAGTGCCGGTCGCGTATGCAGCCTCCTTCGTTGTGGCGCCTATCATTAAGCTGGCGCCGCCCTTGACGTAATTCACCGCCGTGTTGAAAACGTACGAGATCTCGATGTTCTCACCGGTCTTGTAGGTATCTCCGTCCAGGGGCTGGGACACTATTTCGTATGTCTCCAGCTTCAACCCCTCCTTCGCCGACGCGAACAGCGCCAATGCCGGTCGATTGGGAAACGGGTTGAATATCGAGCCGCTGGTCGAGTAGCGATAGTGGACATCCGTGAAGCTCCAGCCGGGCAGCGATCCCGCGTCTGGGTCTTTAGAAGCCGCCGCCATGGTCCTGAAAAGGCCCTCGCCGCCTGCGTGCTCGACCACCACGGTGTATGTCGTCGAGGCAGCCAGGCTCTCGGGAGATGGGGCGGTGAAGGTCTTGACGCTCCCTGGGTTGACGCGCACGTTCGCGGGGTTGTCGAGGACGGCGAGAAGATGGTCAGACTCCGCCCAATCGTCGGGGCGCCAGGTATGGTCAAAGATCGACACCTTGACCGAGACGCCCTGGTCGGCCCACAGCATGAGCCTGACGGCCGAGAGCTCATAGCCGTTCGTCGAACTTCCCGTCGTGAACCTGACGGCCACCCCCATTCCCTCGACGTTTCCGGCGACGGTCCCAGTGCTGCCGGCGGAACCCAGGTTTCCCAGCGCCATGGTTCCGGTTGGATCACTGACAAACCCGACCACCGAATTGTTGGTCACCATGACCACGCCGTCTGTGCCGGTCGTGAAGCTGGCCAGTTCGTTGCCCGCCCCATCCTCTATCACGTTCGCGTCGTCGCCCATCGTGGGGACGCTGTAGATCAGGACCACCGCCTCGCCGTGCTCGACGGTCGTGCCCAGGCTCAGGGCGAGGGCGCCGGCGGACGGACTGGAATCGCTCTCGCTGACCGTGACCGTCGAGGCATCGGCCGTGACGGTCGAAGCGGGCCGCCAGCGCCGTGTAGAACGCGGTCAGCATCGCCGCGTCCGAGGGCACCGCGTAGGCCTCGCTGAACGTCACGGTCAGCGTGTCGCCGGGCCGGGTTGACCGCCGCGCTGCTCAGCTCCGGCGCCGTCGTGTCCATCCCGACTTCCGAGTTGTTGGTCACCGCAACGACGCCGTCCATACCGGTCGTAAAGCTCGCCGCATCGTTGCCCGCCGTATCCTCCACCACGTTCACGTCGTCGCCGGGCGTGAGGTCGGTGTAGGTGACCACGACGGTCTGGCCCCGCTCCACCGCTGGCGACAGGCTGAGCCCGAGCCGCCCGTTGGCAGGGTCCGACAGGGAACTCAATTGGGTGGCTGTGGTAGATCTCGAGACGGCCGTTCCGTCAGCGGTGACCGCGAATAGGCTGGGCAGACTAGCAAACAACGTAATGGCCTGGTCGAACTGGAGCGCCAGCTCTGTCCCGGTCGGGTTGACCGTCGCGCTGACCAGCCACGGCGCGGTGTCTTGCTCCGATTCGTTGCTTACTGCTGCGACGTCAATGCCCGTCGTGAATGAGGCCGCCTCATTGTTCGATTCGTCCTTGAGCAAGGCCGCGCGCCGGTCCCGGTTTGGTGTAGCTGAGGACCACGCTGTGTCCCATGCCCACCAGCCGCGACAGGTCGAACTGGAGTTTTCCGTAGTCCGTCAGGCTTGACGGATCGATCGAGAGCGGAACCGGCGCGCCATTCGCCGTGAGAGCAAAGGCCTCCGCCAGAGTCGCCAGGAACGTTGCTCGTTCAGCTGCGTCTTCGGGGACCGCGAGGACATCAGTGAAGAAGATCTCCAGCGAATCGCCGCTTGGAAGAACTCGAATGTCCCCAACGACTTCCGGCGCCTCGCGGTCCACAAATGTCGAGTTGTTGGCCACCGCGGGCACGCCCCCGGCGCCGGTTGTGAAGCTGGCGACATCGTTGCCGGCCGCGTCTTGGAGGACATCGGTCTGGTCACCGGCCGGATCCGTGTAGTTCAAAACGACTAACTGACCCTCGCGAATCTTATGGGCTGTCGCAGGCCGTATATCAACACTTCCGTCAGTTCGCACAGTGACGGACGGGACCATGCGCTGCCTGCCGTCGGCGCTCACGGTCAGTGCCGCAGTGAAGGCTCCGACATCGTATTGGGTGTGGTCAATCATTTCATCGAATACAACATTGATCACCGTGCCCGCCGCATTGACCGTCGCGCTGGTCACGGTTGGCGCGGTCGTGTCCGCACCGGCCGTGGAGTTGTTGGTCACTGCGACCACCCCGCCCTGGCCCGTCGTGAACGTGGCCGCCTCGTTGCCGGCGGCGTCCTCGACCACGTTCGCGTCGTCGCCGGTCGTGGGGTCGGTGTACGTGACCACGACCGTCTGGCCTCTCTCGATTGCCGTCGAGAAGCTGAGCACGAGCCGCCGGTTGGCCGGATCCTGCGAGGCGGCCGGCAGCGTGAATGCGGCGTTCACGCCGCCGGCGCTGACCGCGAAGCGGCCGGCCAGCGTCGTGTAGCTCGAGGGCGCGGCGAAGGCCTCGTCGAAGACCAGATCGAGCTGCGTGCCGGCCGCGTTGACCGTGGCGCTGGCCAGCGCCGGCGGAGCGCCGATCGTGCCGTCGATCTTGTGCTCGCCCTGTGTTCCCAGTCTCTCATGGTCGAACACCGCGTCCCGGCTGTTGACCTCTCCTCGAATGCTGTCGTCGCTGTCCAGATCGAACGCGTCGGTTCCACGGGGGATCCAGATCCCATCCGGGTCATCGTCACTGCTGCGCACCACGTACCGAAAGACCAGTTCCCTGGCGCCGCTGCCCCCGTGGTACAAGGCATAGTCAGGGACGTTGTCCGGATCCGTGATGCTGAATTCGAAGCGCGGGGCGCCCACGACGACGACATCCTGGTTGAAGGTAGCGGTGAACTCGATGATGTCCCCGAAGCCGTAGGTGTCCGAGTCAGGGCCGCTCGTGGGGGTTGAGGTGACAGCGATGCTGGCCAGGCGCGGGTTCTGGTCAATGCGGTGCCCGTCTTGGGCCCCTAACCGTGGCACGTCAGTCAGAATGGCGTTCTTGCTGCTGTCCCACTGGGCGACGATGGAGTCGTCGGTGTCCAGCCTGATCACGTCATCACCCCCAAGGAGAAAAATGCCATTGTCATCGTCCTCGGTGGCGCCGATGACGTACTCGAAGATGACCTTGTTGCCCTCGTCCACCCTGACGAAACTGGCCAGGTCATTGTCTCCCGGGGTCGAGCCGATGTTGAACCGCAGCTGCGGGTCGCCGGTCACCTGCACCGCAATGCTGAACGTCGCCGTGAACTGGATGGTCTCACCAGGCCCGTAGTAGTTGGGCGCGACCGGACTTGACGTCACCGTGACGGATTCGATCAAGGGCAGGGCATTGACCGGGTGATCCGGGTCCGATGGCATCGGGTTATGTCCCAGGTCGGCGTCGGCGTCGGCGCGCAGGCGGTGCTGCTCAATGCTGATTCCATCGTTGTCGGTGTCGTCGTTGGTGACCGCATATTGGAATACCCAGCTGGTCGGGGTGCTGGCCGCGGCGTGGTAGCCGGCCTCACGCGTGTTGTCGCCGATGACGATGGGGAGAACGGGAGCGGGTCCGCTGAAGGTGGCGGCCTCGCTCAGGGTCGCGGTGACCGCTATCGTCTCGCCGGTCGCGTACACACCGTCCGAGCCCGGATCGCTGGTGATCTCGAGGCTCGTAATGTGGGCGGCATCGGCGACCTCATAACCGTGGACCCTAAAATTGATTGAGCCGGTATACACAGTGCCTGCAGTAGCAGTTGGGAGCGTCAGCCCCCGGTATCTTTTGATGATCGTCGATCCACTCAACGAGGAAGAGTCGGGCCTGGTATCTTCTAGATTGTAAAATCTAATTCGATAGAGTTGTGATCCACCCCACAAGGTGATGCCGTATCTTTCTCCTCCATCTAGAAGGGCGTGTGTGGGAGCGTGGAATCTAGGCTCGCCCGCGGTGAGTGTGCCGGGGAACGTCGCAATTTGGGAGCCCAGAACACCTTCCTCACTTATGTGAAACAAGCCTGCCTGAGAGTCACCAGCGTTTGAACCGGAGACGTCCCGTATGCTCCATTGTTTGCTGCTGACCCTGTACTGTTTCCCTACAATACCCACGGTGAAGCCCTGAGCGAATCCAGAAAAATAGTTGGTACCTAGCAAGCGGTTACTCAATTCAAAGGTACTGACGAGCACCCTGTCCTGGTGAGGGACGTAGGAGGTGGTCACGGTTCTGGTCTCGGGATTGCTGGCGTCGTCCGTGAACGAAACGGTCAGCCGCAGACGGTTGCCCGCGTCGGCGGAGACGATTTCGTACGTGGATCCGGTGGCGGTGGAGATGTCCGTTGCGGTTCCAGCGGTATCAACCCGTGCCCACTGGTAGGTGTACGTCGGGCTGGAGGCGCCGTCGTCGTCGGTGATGGTGGAGGTGTCGGCGGTGAGCGTCTCACCCACGGCGATGCTGCCGCCAATGCTCGGCCCGCCTTCGGGTTCTTCGGTCCCGACCTTGTTGGTCACCGCGACCACGCCGTCTTCGCCCGTCGTGAAGGTGGCGGCCTCATTGCCGGCCGCGTCTTCGACGACGTTCTCGTCGTCGCCGGTCGTGGGATCGGTGTACGTGACCACCACCAGCTGGCCGGCCTCGATCGCCGTCGAGAAGCTGAGCGCGAGCCGCCCACTCTCCGGGACCTGCGAGGCGTCCGGCAGCGTGGGCGTGACGCTCGCGCCGTCGACGGTAACGGTGAATCGGCCGGCCAGCGTCGTGTAGTTGGTGGGCACGGCCAAGACCTGGTCTTCGACCAGGTCCAGCTGCGTACCGGCCGCGTTCACCGTGGCGCTGCCCAGCCACGGCGGAGTATCGACGGTCGAATCATTGAAGAAGACCGCCGAGTCGTTATCAGTGTCGCGCGTGAACGATTCCGCCTGGTTGCCCGACTCGTCTTCAATGAACACCGTGCCCGTGTCCGGCTTCGTATACCTGACTTCTACTATCTGTCCCATCCCGATCAGCCTGCCCAGCGCGAAGGAAAGACCGGCCCTTAGGAAATCGCTTGATGGGTCGATCGTGAACGCGACCGGTGCGTGATTCGCCGTGATCGCGAATGACGCTGCCAGGTCGGCAAGGAACGCCGCCTTCTCCACTGCGTCGTCGGGGACCGCCACGACATCGGTGAAGGCAATGGTGAGAACATCACCGTCACGCACAACGAAGCCAAAAGAAGTACTGTCCGGCACCAGGACCGTGGTATCGACGTAGGTTGAGTTGTTGACCACCGCGGGCACGTCGCCGGACCCGGTCGTGAACGTGGCCAGGTCGTTGCCGGCCACATCTTCAAGAAACAAGGCATCGTCGCCCTCCGTCGGATCGGTGTATGTGACCACGACCGACTGATCCATTCTGATGCGGTTCGCGGTTATGAGGAACAAAAACAAATGGCCTGTTGCACGGATGCTGCTACCGTGGATGAAGCGCTGTCGTCCGTCCGCTGTGATTGTGAAAGCGCCACGAATGTTAGGTCCGCGATCCGACCCCGTTGTCAGAATTGGCTCATTGAGAGTGACGGCTATCTCTGTGCCGACTGAATTGACCGTCACGCTGGTTACGGTCGGCGGGATTTGGTCGGACGTGTGCGCTTCGCCCTGGATCGAGATGCGCAGGTGCTCGTACTCATCGGTAGTACCGGTGTTGACGACCGGCCAGGCGGCGGCGCTGGCACGCTTGATCACCCGGCCATGAAACGACCAGCCGCTCTGAGAACCGCTGTCCGCGTGCGAGGCAGCGTCGGCGTTCGATCTGATTTGCCATTCCGTCGACCCGCCGGACACGACGATCCAGTAGCTGGTATTGGGCGCCAGCGTCGCGCCCGTCGCGGGCGCGGTGAAGGTCTGCAGGCCCAAGCCGAACGTGGCCGGCGGGTCGAAGCTGAACAGCTCCGCGTTCGGCTGGGCCGTCGGCATGGCCGTGGTTCCCGCCTCGCTCGATGAGTAGATCGAGAGCTGCGGCATCGAGGCATTCGAGCCTCTACTGACATCAACCGTGACCGACGCGATCGAGTAGCCATTGGCATGCGCGCCCGTGGTGAACCGCGTGGCGTGCGTGCTGCTGCTGACACCAGATATACCAGCAGCAGCGGTCTCGCCGGTATTGCTCAGCAGCACGATCTCTTGGGCCCCGGCCGGGGGCGGGGCGCTCAACGTACCCAGCACGGCCAGCACCGCCGCCGCCGCCAGGACCAGCCACAGCCGCAAGCCGCGGAGCCTGCTCACCCCCTCAAGCCCAACCGCCCATGTATATCTGAACTTCTTGCTTCGATTGGATAACCGATATCCTCTGTTCAAGGTAGGATTCCTCCAGTAATTTCTTTGCGGAAACGGCGGGCGGGCCGGGGGCCTGGCACGGATGGCCGACGGCCCCCTGTCTTCAGAAGGCGGTCGAGGCCGGGGGACCCGGCCGGGGACGGAGGGCGGGCGCGGGACGGCCCCGGAATAGATCCGGGGCCGGGGAGGTCGTGGGGGGCTTGGTGTGCGCCCGGTCGTGAAGGTCCGGCGGACGCCCGCGGCGATAGCGGAGCCGGAACGCTCGAACCGCCGTTCCGGCGAGGAAGCTGCCGCGCCGCCCTATAGCGCTTCCACCCACGCCCCGGAGCGCATGCCGCACTCCGGGCGTCCAGCCAGCCCGTCCATCGTCGGGAAACCGTATCGACTATGATTTTCGAGAACTCCCACTTTATTTGGGCACGACCTCTTCTTTGACCAGGCATGCGTAAACTTGGCGAAGAATGCCCTTTATGACGCTAGAGGCAAGGGCCAAGGCCATCAAGAGCCGTGCGTCACATTGTTGACAGGACTTTTTCGGGGGGGGGGCGTTCAGAGCGGTCGTTTTGGAACCATTTTGGGGCCAATAGACCCCGCCGTTCGCCCTGTCTAATACGCATATGTGTTGAGTGCTTTTGACGTGCTTGATAGGAGTCCTATCGCCCCATGTCGCAGGGTGCTATTGGCACTCGACAACCGTCCCTCGGAGAGGGTACTTTGGAGGTGCCGGAGGCAACTGTTCACATCGTCACAAAGGGGGAGTCCGCCATTGACGGAGGACGGTCTCGGCGCAGTCGATCAAATGCCCGCAGCGCCCCAGAGAAGGTCGGAGAGGCGGTGCGGGGGCACGGCCGTGCCCGGAGCCGGAGTGTCGGGGTGGTTCGTCCGCACCGTCCGGGCCGACCCGGAGGTGCTCCTCTTCGGGGCGAAGGTCTCCGTCTGGCTGCGCTGGTTCGTCTGGGCGGTCGCCCTGGCCCAGCTGGCCTACCGACCGGAGTTCTGGCTGGACACCCACGGGCAGTACCTGTTCCTGCACGTGCCGCTGGTGGCGTTCAACGGCCTCGTCCACTACCGGCTCCACCGGGGCTGGGCGGCGACGTGGCGCTGGCTGCTGTTCCTGAGCGCCATGGACGTCGCCCTGATCACCGGCGCCATCGTCATGGCCGCCGACTTCGACATCCACTTCTTCGTCGCCTACTACGTCGCGCTCGCCCTGTTCGCCGTCGTCTTCACGTCGTTGTGGCTCGGCCTGGCGTGGACCACGATGGTCGCCCTCGTCTATGCCGTCGTCAGCTTTGCGGTGGACCCGGGCCTCGATCTCGCTTCCGGCGAGGAGAAGGCCCTGCTCGGCAGGGTCGCGGCGATGTACGGCGTCGTCGGATGCGTGAGCCTGGTCGCCCGCTTCGAGCGGGTCAGGCGGCAGCGTTCCGCCGAGCGGGAGCGGGAGCTGCACCGGGAGCGCATCGAGCTCTCCCAGGCCATCCACGACACCGCCGCGCAGACGGCGTACATGGTCTCCATGGGGATACACCGGGCCATGAGGATGGCCGGCGGCGCAAACGAGGAGCTGGCGGAGACCCTGGCGGCGACCTCGTCGCTGTCGAAGGCGGTCATCTGGGAGCTGCGGCGTCCCATAGACGAGGGCGGGCTCTTCGAGGGAAGGGAGCTGGGCCGCGTGCTCTGGTCCCACGCCGACAACTTCTCGAAGACCGCCTCGATTCCGGCGGAGTTGCTCCAGACCGGGACCGAGCCTCCCCTTGCCGTGGAGACCAAGGCCCGTCTCTTCTCCATAGCCCACAACGCCCTCACCAACGCCTTCCTGCACGCCGGTGCAAGCCGCGTGGAGGTCAGGCTGGACTTCGAGAGCGGCGGACTGCGGCTCTCCGTATCGGACGACGGGGTCGGCCTTCCCGAAGACTACGCCGAACGCGGGCGGGGCTTCAGGGGAATGGAGGCGGACGCCGAAAGATTGGGCGGCAGGCTCGTCGTGGAGACGGGCGGACCCGGCGGGGGAACGACCGTGACGTGCGAGATGCCGCTGTAGGCAGTCTTGAGGAAGGAGACCGACATGTCATCGACCGAGCGGATACGGGTGATGGTGGCGGACGACCACCCCATCATGAGGAACGGCCTGCGGGAGGCCCTGGACGGCGAAGAGGACTTCGAGGTCGTCGGACAGGCCTCGGACGGCGTCGAGGCGGTCAGGATGGCGCAGCGGGTAGAGCCCGACGTCATCGTCATGGACGTGATGATGCCGGGCAAGGACGGCGTCGACGCCTGCCGGGAGATCATGGAGGAGCTGCCGAACGTCCAGGTGCTGATGCTCACGGCCTCCACCGCCGAGGATGCCGTGATCGAGGCCGTGGCCGCTGGGGCGACGGGCTACCTTCAGAAGCACTCGGGGCCGGAGGAGCTGGCGGTCGCTATCCGGGACCTGGCCCAGGGGAAACTGCGCATACCGGACCGGTACATACGGCGGGTCTTCGCCATGATCAGGGGCCAGCGCGGTCTCGGCGCCGGGCGGGGCCTGGAGTCGATAACGGACCGGGAGAGGGAGATCCTGAGGCTGTTCGCCGAGGGCAAGTCCTACGCCCAGATCGCCGAGGCAGGGGCAACAAGGCCTCGACCATCAAGAACGCCATCTACCGCATCCAGGAGAAGCTGGGGGTCGAGTCCAAGCAGGAGCTCGTGGTCTGGGCCGTGCGCAACGGCCTGCTGGATGAAGCGGAGCAGGCGGGATGAGCGGCGGAAGGGACAAGGCGATTCGTCATTCCGGTAGGGTCAGAGGAAATTCACGTCGAGATGAGTCAACATCCAAGGGCCTATCCAGCCCGGGCAATTTAGCAATGCGGGGCTCGGCATCCCAGAGCCTTAATAGCAACGTGATCCACGTGACCCTCCTCCCGGAGTACGCTTGGTCCCGGGTGCAGTTACGATGTCGACGTTTCTCTCCAGAGCCGGTCCAGCCTGCAAATACGATCCCATCACCACTATGGAATACCCGGCAGGGGCTGCTGGACAATTGTGCTTCGGACGTTCATAGGCAAGGGTCTACCTTTCATCAAGGGGAGTCCACGGCAGCGTGCTATTGGTAAAATAGATCGGCATTTCTTCCTATCTCCTGTTGGGGAAACACATGAGAAACATAGATGATGGCTTGAGTCGGAAACATAAGAAACAGCACCTTTCTCAAGAACACAACCTCAGCTACATCCAGAGAGCCTTTGGTCTACTGGAAATGGTGCCCGTGTACCGTAATTGCACCAGCAGCCTGATCCTTGCCTCCTTGGTGCCAATGAGTAGGCAGGAGGAAGTCACTGCCGGCTTTGCCGCCAACCATTCTTGGCCTGGTCAGATCGGCACGTCGGGCTTCTTCAATGTTTACGATGGCGTTGAACCAATTGTCCTCTACCGTGAATTTCACGGAGTGCGGCCTAGCTATCCAGAACTCTCCGAAGATTTTCGTGTCTTCCATAATCTCTATCATGATAGAGATTCCAATTCCTACATGAAGTTCGACGATGCCGGAAACGAAACTGTGGTTGCAGTTGTCCTTCCCGATGAGGTTCAAGTCAGGATGAAGGAACTGGCAGACTTCCTCGTCGAGAAGGACATGTTTCTTTGCTTGGGCTTTGACTACACCGAAGAATCAGATGTGACCCTAGATGAGATTGGTATTCAAGAGCATGTCTATATAGGAAGCGAGGAACATATTCACTGGGTGCTGGGCTATAGCGACAACTCTAGGAATGCATCACGCTCTAAGTCATCGACTCTTCTTCGTGGGATTCGATTTATTCGACCTCACGACAACAACGCCTCCACGGCAGCCACCGCTATAGAGAAGTACCAAGACTTTATTGTTGGTCTCAACGAAGCTGGAAAGGAAGTAGCGCGCAGCTGTGACCCGGCGACCATTTACGATTCTAAGGGAGTGGAAGGTTACTTGACGCCCGTGGTGTTTGATCAGGCTGTACTTGACAAATACCTCAATCAACCTAGCAGATACTCTGTGAATTCATTCTCAGTCAGGTGCGCAGACCTCTGGTACCTTCGCATCGACAACGACAGGGACGACGGAAAGGTCGTTGTGTATCTCGGCGATCTTGCTAACTTACCGACGTACGAAGAACAATCGCATTGGCGCTCACACAATATTGCCTCTGACGCAAGACTGAGTGAGACGGCATTCAGGAACCAGGTGTTAGCTGAACCTTCTAATCCCAGTCGTGTTGAGTACCAGTTTCGAGCCGGCTATTCGACGTTAGGACGGTTATGCTCTCAATATCTCGGTTGGCAAATGTTACTGCCTTTGCATCGGGACGACATGTACCGTCTTTCCGGCGTCCGAGTTCCTACACATAACGAACAGAAGGCTTTTGATGATTTTGTAGGGAATCTTCATAATGTTCTGATCGACTCTCTCAATTCGAAGCAATTAGCGACGTTAGTGCCAAGTGAGATCAAGGAGCAGAAAGACATCGCCGGGAAGAGTATTGCGCTGCTCGATGAGATATTCAACCGTCAAGACGTGGAAGCAACAGGGCACATAGGATTTCTGAGAGGGTGTGTGAGAAGTCTTGGATATGTATTAGAATGGAGGCATGAAACGCAAAGCATACCCCAGTGACCTGACTGATGAACAGTGGAAGATGCTCGCTCCGCTACTCCCGGCAGCCAAAACTGGGGGAAGGCCACGTACTGTAGACCTGCGGGAAGTCGTCAACGGCATTCTATACGTTCTGCGCAACGGTTGCACGTGGCGAGCCATGCCGCATGACCTCCCGCCTTGGGGTACTGTATGGTGGTATTTTCGGGAGTGGAGAGAGGATGGTACATGGGAACGAGCCAATGACGCTCTCCGAGTCAAGGTCCGGCAGGCCGAGGGGAGGAACCCGACACCTAGCGCTGCTATCATAGACAGCCAGTCGGTCAAGACTACGGAAAAAGGGGGCCTCGTGGCTATGACGCTGGCAAGAAGGTCAACGGTCGAAAGCGACATATCATTGTAGATACCATGGGGTTGCTGCTGGCGGTGGTGGTGCATCCTGCCAATATCCAGGATAGGGATGGGGCGAAGCTGGTCATCGATAAATTGATAGGGAGGTTTCCCCGCATGAGGTTGGTCTGGGCCGATGCTGGCTATGCTGGAAAGCTGGTCGAGTGGGTCTGGGCCCTGACAGGCTGGGCACTCGAGATTGTCAAGCGCCCCAGGGACAGCCACCGTTTTCAAGTGCTGCCGCGAAGATGGGTGGTCGAACGAACATTCGCGTGGCTCAGCAGGTGCCGTCGGATGAGCAAGGACTACGAAGCTCTGTCCGATACAACCGAGGCGTGGACCCATATAGCTATGATTCATCTCATGCTCCGACGCTTAGCACCAACCTAATTTGAACTTCTCACACATCCTCTGAGAGATCTGAACCATTTGCGCAACAAGGCTGATGGGCATCGCAAGGGCAGGGATTATGTTGAAGCTCGCCACAGGTTTGGCACAGAAGTGGACCTGAGGCTTATATCCCACCGCATCATGGACAACGCCGTGAAGTTTTTGGAATTCTTGTGTGAGATGGTGCCTGCGTTCCAAGGCAGACGAGACTAGATGGTCATTGGCCCGGCAACCTCATCCAAGGCGACTATCGGAGGAGCTTATGATTGCGTTTGATTCGTCCGAGATTGTGAATTGGGCGGATAAGCCAGACTCCAATCACCAACTGCCGGAGTTGGTGCGGAAGTTGATCCTAGCCACCATTCCACAAACTTCCAGTATCTCAATGCCTAGCGGCAGTTCGGTTCGCATGCCTGGCTGGGACGGATTGCTTGAAGTGCCTGGTGGGAGTATATGGGTCCCACATGGTAAGTCAGCCTGGGAATTCACGTGCGACAAGGATTCCCAAAAGAAGGCTGACGAGGACTACGAGAAGCGCACGGGGAACACTCTGGGCGTCGAACGGACTCAAACCACCGTTCTGTTGGCGACAGCCCGAAGGTGGCCAGGGAAATGCGATTGGGCAGCCACACGGAAAGGCGAGGCCCACTGGTCCGATGTCCGTTTCCTGGATGCTGATGACTTGGTGGCGTGGCTGGAGCAGGCTCCAGCAGTTGCGAGATGGTTTGCCAAGCTCATAGGCAAACTCCCCGATAAGGGAGTTGTACCGTTAGACGAGTGGTGGGAACACTGGAGTTCAGCGACACAACCTCAAATCACCCCAGGCCTCGTACTTGCAGGCCGCCGTGACCAAGTGGACGCTCTCCAAGAGTGGGCCGAAGGAGGTGGCGATTCCTGGTATGTGTGTGCGTATAACAAGGATGAGGCAATCGCCTATCTAGCAGCAGCGGCCAGCGATGCCGTATCGACATGGGGACCGACGTTACTATCGAGAGCGCTTGTTGTGCAGACCGCGGATGCGTGGAGAAGTTTGGAGCATCATCCCTACCCGCTGGTCTTAGTCCGAGGGTTCATTGGACATGTATCTTCCCAAATAGCGATAAGGAATGGGCATCACGTTCTGGTACCCTTGGACAATTCTCAAGATCCAAAAGGTAGTGGGCAGACGCTCAATCGCCTCCCCAGGGATGAAACCATCGAATCACTCGTTGCTATGGGAGTCACCGAAACCAACGCTAAGTCTCTCGCTCAAAAGAGCGCTCGAAGATTGCCAATTCTGTACCGGTCGCTAATTGATGAGGCTGGACACCCTGGTCCAGATTGGGCAGCTACGCCTTCTGATGCACTTGCTGCGTTGGTCTTACTCGGGCAGTGGGAGGAAGACCACGAGGGCGACAAAAGTATAGTGGAAAGGCTCCTAGGGAAATCCTTCGAAGAAGTCGAGCATGAAGTTACCGTTCTAGCGGTGATTCCAGACCCTCCCATAGTCAAGGTCGGACCAAGGTGGAGATTCCTTTCCCATGAGGAGGCTTGGCATCTTCTGGCGCCGAGGTTGACATCTTCACTGGTTGATCGATTCAAGAACCTGGCCATTGAGGTAATGGAGCAGATCTCGCCGGCGTTTGAGTTACCCAAAGAAGAGAGGTACCTAGCAGCTGCCAGAGGGAAAGTACTGCCCCATAGCTCCACCCTACGCCAGGGCATTGTACGAAGTCTCGCTCTGATGGGCGTGTACCATGATCGGGTGAAGTCCTCCGATTCGGCAGAGCACGTACCATCTCAAGTGGTGGCAAGCTCACTGTCGGAAGGACGCGCATGGCCGATTTGGGCCACTCTCTATGGCGAACTGTCAACGTTGGCAGAAGCGGCCCCTGATGCGCTTCTAGACGCCGTGGAGCGAGAACTGTCAGCCTATCCAAGCGCATTAAGTGATCTATTCCTGCAAGAGGGAACTCCACCGTTCGAGGACATCCCGCATGCGGGGCTGTTGTGGGCACTGGAACTACTGGCATGGTCCGTGGATCACTTTGCCCGAGTTGCCACGATACTGGCCCAGCTCGCCGAATCGGACTCGGGCGGAAAGGCAACCAACCGCCCCGCCGGCAGCCTCCGCAGCTTGTTCTTGCCTTGGACTAGGTTTTCAGAGACGCCAGACGATATGCGCTTGGAAACACTTCAATCTCTGCTGGGCAGATACCCGGATGTTGGTTGGAAACTGCTCGTTGCGGTTTACCCTTCAGCATATGACATGGTAATGGAAAGGCAGTTTCCAAATTGGCGCCCATGGGGGCAAGATGTCTCTCTTTCTCCGACTATTGAGGAATGTCATGCTTTCATTCAGTCAGTGGAGAAACACCTGATTGACCTAGCTCATAGCGACGCTCAGAGATGGTGTGACCTGATAGATGTTATTCAAGACTTTTCTCCCGAGGCACGGCGAGATGCCCTAGAGTCCTTGCTTCAACAAGCCGAAGATCTCGTTGAGCAACCGGAGTCAATGTGCCTTTGGGGGAGGATCCGGTTCCAATTGCATCGCCACCGCCTCCATCCAGATGCCGATTGGGCCATTGCTGCTGAAGAAGTGTCAGTTCTAGCGCAGGTGTACGACTCTCTAACCCCTTCTGATCCCGTGTGGGCCAACAGTTGGTTGTTCGACGGCTGGGTAGACCTGCCCAACCCCGTGCCGACCTGTGGAGACATTTCTGACCCAGACTCAATGGATTCGAGCGAGCAATTGAAGGCCTATCAACAAGAGGCGGTGGGCTTGGTATACAAATCAGGCGGAATCGCTTTGATGGTTCGCTTGGTCGAAGCAGCCCGCAATCCAGGCGACGTTGGCATTGCGATGGCCCAGACTGTGGATGCGGAGCTGGCGCTTTCTTTAGCTTCGGCGCACATTGGCTCAACGTCCGTGAAGCTGAGGGAGTTCGCACACGCAATTGCATCGGTGCTGTTTCACACGTCAAACTGGAAACCACTTGAGCGCATTCTTGAACAGGTCAAGATTGAAGGAGCTGACCCGGACCGAGTAGCGGCGGTCCATCTGTGCGCCTCCGCGGACTTACAGGCTTGGGAACGACTCGATCTTGAAACTCCAGAGGCAAGAGATGCTTACTGGAGGCAGGTACCGGCCTTCCGGCTTCCACGTCAAGACCCCCAGGGTATGGCAACCGGTGTACAGCGGTTGCTAGATGCCCGTCGTTCACCTGACCTCCTGGGGATATTGTGGATGGA
Source organism: Dehalococcoidia bacterium (assembly GCA_965217565.1). Taxonomy (GTDB): domain Bacteria; phylum Chloroflexota; class Dehalococcoidia; order Lucifugimonadales; family CATOSD01; genus CBDCIS01. Next base: position 539,774 of record CBDCIS010000002.1, on the reverse strand, counting down.
TGATGTGGAAGCAAAACTGATCATTCCCGTTCTGGAGCAACTACCGCTCGATATCGCAAGGGAAGTCCAGGCAGGGCGGCGTCCAAGAGTGGAGGGCTACGCTATAGCAAAGCTTCTCGAGAAACTCGATGAGTCACCTGAGATTGCAGACGAAGTTATCGCTCGACTTGAAATCCCCTTCATGTCGGCACTGGGCCGAGATCGTCCTAGTCTTGCCCTCTATCGAGAGGTCTTGAACGAACCGACGCTGTTCGGAGATTTGATCTCTTGGGCATACAAACGTTCGGACGAGCAAACAGAAGACACTATCGATGAACAAGAGATGCGCAATCGAGCGAGAATCGCTCACCGCGTTCTTTCGAGACTGCGGGGACTTCCTGGACAAGTAGAGAAGGGCGACATTGATCCAGAAAGATTGGAAACCTGGGTCAGTGAAGTACGTCGCTTCTGTAAGGAAAGAGCTCGTGTAGTGATTGGGGACGAGCAAATCGGAAAGGTATTGGCCAACTCACCCATAGGTGCAGATGGCGTATGGCCCTGCGAGCCGGTTCGCGATGTCGTGGACAGTCTTCGTTCACCGCACATCGGAGATGGACTAATTGTTGGCAAGCTAAACCTCCGAGGTCCCACTGGTAGGGCACCACTAGCCGGAGGGGAACAGGAACGCGCCCTCGTGAACCAATACCGCAGCTTCGCCGACTTGGTTTCTGCCAAATGGCCGTTTACCGCCCAGTTGCTCCGTAAGATCGCCGGTTCATATGAACGGAAAGCCCAATGGTTTGACCAACATTCGGAGTGGTTGGACGAGAGCCAACTTTGAACAATCAAGACACCAAGGCAAAGGTGCCCCATCTGATTAGGGAATCAGACACCTTATTCCGTAGCTGGCTTTGCTTGAATCCGTAGGAGGCCAGCATGCTTGATCTTTAACCCCACCAAGGACCGGAGGACTCTTACCGTTGGAATCAGACCTACAGATCACGCAGCCACAGTTTGAAGATAGTTCTGTCTACCACCAAGACTGCCCAACTGAAGGAACTAAGCTGCTGGAGCAATGATGGTGAGGTCATGGACATTGCGGGTGAAAAGCACCTAGCGAAACTGCAAGAAGACTACAACGTCGTCGCTGGTGGTCCTTGGAACCACTTCGTCTGCCCAATGCTACACGCAGACGAGGACGTTCCATTGATACGTGCACACGTCATTAACAAAGCCTTCCCGAACTCGGATCGCTCGTGGACTATCCAACGCAAGGATGTCGACAGCTACTTCGGGAGCCGGTTCGAGGCCGACTTCCTAGCGATCGACAAGAAGGTCGGGCGGTCGCCGATCGAGCTCCTTGCCGACAAGGACTTAAGGCGGCTATTCAAGCCGACGACGCTTCTGAACGGTAGCGAAGTCGAATCCTACCCTTACCAGCCGTCCTTTGCAGTCCCGGAGCAGTTCTTGGAGACTACGCTGAGCACCGAAAGGCACTCTGTGCGCGAGGTATTGAAACCCACTCCAAGCCAGAGAGAGGCTGCACAAGATGGCATAGCAGAGATTGAGGTTGACAAAGATGTGCGTATACATGCACTTGTGTCGTTGCTCAAGTCTGCTCACCTCACGTTGTTCCACCTGATGGGGTACAAGTACGCCTTGTCGCGCGGGGGGTGCCTTCTGGGGAAAGTGTTGTTGGGCGACTTGTTTTTGAAGACCCGGCAATTGAACTCGCTAGACACCATAGAAATGGCGGTTCAACACTTTCGGCCTTTCCATAACATGGTACAGGTCATAGTTCCCGGTTCGACACCGTTCAAGGGAACGGTCACAGATCGCCTCGCGAACGCCATTATGGATGGTAGCCGAGTTTGGGCCCTGCAAGTATTTGTACGCACAGGTCGGCATATGTACTTGGTCGTGGTGCCTATCTTGGACCATCCAGACTCCGTAGCAAGATTTCGCCAATTCCTATCGGCAGAAGAATCCACACTTGAGTGTAGAAGTATAAGGTTGAATCGCAGCCAGATCGAGATGGCGGGAAGCTCTTTTGAAATGACCTGGCCAGCCTGGGAGCTTTAGGCGGAGCCTGCTGACCGAGGAGGTCGCGGCGCGCTGGGGAATACCAAGGGGCGTGCAGATCACAGGCCTCCTCGTTAGACTGCAACAGGCTCCTCAAGAAGGCTCGAGCCTATCATTCGGGCCGTCCTAGGCCTCCCAGCCAAAGCTCGAAGATTGTGCTAGTTACCGTACACGTCGGCCCAGTGCTTCCACTGGGACCGGTCGTACTCCGGGATGTCCGTAGGGATCTGGGAGACGGTGATGACCAGGATGGTCGCAGCGTCGGACGTCGACACTTGGGTCGGTGCCGCGGTGACCGGTTCCGTGGAGGATGTCGGTGTTGGCGTGGCGGCCGCCGCGGCGGGCGCTGGAGTGCTCTGAGTTGGAGGCGTCGGGATGATGTTGGTTGGCGATGGGGCTAAAGGACTTGCTTCCGCAGTCGTAGCGACCTCCGTTGGGGTCGCTGCCGGAATCGCCGACTGCTCTGAGCAGGCCATCAGCACCATTAAGACGGCTGCCAATGCCCAAACCTGAAGTCTAGTCATTTGCGTTCTGCTCTCCTTCCAACTGGGGGTCGAGAACCGATTACAGGTCCATTACGAAAGGGACTGATGGTCTAGGCTTGGTCAGGGACTGGGCGCCGATAACGTCCAACATGATCAAAGAGTGTGTCCGGTAGCGGCCTGTAGACATCAATCACCTCGTCCTCGAGGTCGAACCGTTCCGTCAGTACGTCAATGACGGCTTGAGCAATCAGTGACGCGCAGGCGAGAACGGAGACAGGCGGCGCGTTGTTGACAGGCGCGGAACAGCCGAGGTCGGGCTCCGCAAGGTCATCGCCTGATTCGCCTGCCGGAATAACCGGGTATCTGGAGGAATCCGGCCGGCTGGTTATCGGGGCATCTGTATCCAGGGCCTTCCTCTGAACCCGGCCGATGAAACCACCTCGGAACAGCGCGCCGGAGACCAGCGGCTTGCCCAGACCCTCCGCCACCAGAGCGACGGGATGCGCAAAGGAATCGTTGCCTGTGGCGTCGATAACCACATCAACGTTTTCAACGAGATGTGCGATCTCCTGCGATCCGTATGGGTTGGTTGGGGGTGTTATGGATTCTACATTGGTCCAGGGCGCGTGATTCCTGGTGGCGGCCTCCACAGCATTCACTTTGGGTCCCCCAACGTGATTATGGCCCGCAACGTGACGCACGACATTCCCGGGCGACAGGAGGTCGCCGTCAACGATTCTCAGAGAGTCGATGCCGCTCTCTGCGAGAGTCACGGCTACATGACCTCCCAAAGCGCCGGCCCCAAACAGAACGGCGCTCCGTCCATTGAGAACCTCAGCGTCAGGTCCAGCCCTGAGCCTGAGGGTCTTCTCGTCATTCGGTTCGGCTACGAGTGCTGCTGCTTCCACTTTGTCTCCTACTCCTTCGCAGGCCATTACAAGGAGGTCGGTGCGCTCCTGCCGTTGCCAAGCGAACATGATGATGTCCACGCCGCCGCTTACGTGAAGGGCTCTGGGCTCACGGCGTCGCGAGAGGGCTCTTTCCAGCCCCTTCCGCTGCGACCTACTGAGATGTCGCGGCAGCTCGGATAGGTTGCGCGGCGGTGGCGCTTGGAGCTGGCCGACCCTAAACCAGAGCCCACGGAACTCACGCGGCCCAGTTGGCGGCCCTGGTCGAATGCTCAGCAGGTTCGGGTTCGTCGGGACTCCATGCATGTCGCCCCAGCCACCGATACTCGTGCGGAGTGACTCAAAGTCGAACGTCGTCATCAGCGGCCACTTGAGCTTGAAGTTCAGGTATGCGTCGAATGGCAGGTCGTCCTCCTGCCAGCCGCCCTTTGCGCGCCTGCACCAGTCCTCAACACGGCTGCAGAGGCCATCGAAGGTCTCCCATTCACCACTTAGTTCGCCGTCCCGCCAGAGGCAAACGAAGCCGTCCAGTGTCGAGTGGTTGGTGTCGAGCCCCTGCACGAAGACCCTCGGCGGCCGGTAGGGCCACCCAGGGTCAAAGACGATCTCCATGGAGCGAGTGTCAGTGAGCCCGTCGAACGCCGGGTGGATTGGGCCTCGCCACATGCGGCGTTCGGTGCCGGGAACTGGCTCAAACCCAGACGCAACGAGGTCGGCTCGGAACCCTTCCAGCGAGGCGATGTCGAAGGACTCCTGTTCCATTTCGTCTACCCGAACCCAGGGGCCTCATTGCGCCGAGCCGTTGCGCCGAGCCCACTTGCTGCGCCGACTCCGGCGGCTGTGACAGTGCCACCCCCACCTCCTCCGCTATTCGGAGGGTAGGGTAGGACCGGATTCGCGCGGTCATTGCCGCCGAGGATCTTGCGCCACTCGGTGGCGGCGTCGGTATCGTTCATCGAGAGCGCCCGGTTCGCTGAAGCAGCCAGCTTCCCGAAAGTGTCTGCGGCTTGCTCGACCTGCCCTGCCGACAACGGTGGGTCTACGGGCGTGCCCAAGACAGGGTCCAGCAGGGGATTGACTCCAGCCCGGCCAAAGCGGTCCGCAATGCACTGGAGAGTCCGGGCCAAGAGCACATCCCATTCGCTACCTACGACCAGGCCGGACCGCCACGCCTCGAAAGTGACGAACTCCAGGTACAGACCCCCAGGCCGCTTGTCTCCCAGATGGGTCTCGCGGATCTGGCGCACCAGCTTGACGACGGGCTTGTAGGCAGGCCGGTCGCCGACCTTGGAGGCCGACTGATTCAGCTCGGTGGAGAGCTCCCCGAAGCGCACCGCTCCGGTGGTCACCCAACGGCCCTCGCCCTCAACCCACCGGTTCTGGTCCTTGGTCGGAATCGCCCAGAGTTCGCCGTGGCGCACCGCCGGCACGGCATCAACAGAGAAATCTCCTCCCGAAATGCGGTCCCGGTCAGGGAACAGGACTTTGACGCTGCGGGCCTGCTGCTGTGCCCGTCCGCCATTCTGGCCATATTGCCCGTACTTGCGGACGATGACCCGCCAGACGGCGTTGAACACAGTCCTGGGCGCGGCCCTCGTGTCCAGCCTGGTAAAGCGCAGGAAGACGTCCACGTCCTTCCCCGGATAGATGCCGACTTCCCGCCCGTAGGAGCCGATGAGCAGCGGCTCGACGCCCCATTCCTTTAGCTGCTCGTCCTGTTGTAGCAGCTCTCTGATCTCCGTGTGGGCGTCTATGGCGCGCTTCCGCTTCTGCCCGTTGATCTCGATGTTGGTGAGCGCCTTCTCGAACTGGTTCCGCAAGTTGGGCATTACGTCTCTCCTGAAATGTCTTTAGGTCAATGCTTCCTGGCGCATCGGCAGAACTACTCTCTCAATTGGGCTCCCGCCCGCGCCGGAGCGCACGACCAGGCTGGGCAGGTAGCGCGGCGCTACGGGGCTGTCGCAGTCGTCTGGACCATCTTCCCACTCGTACAGGCTCACGCGGATCGTGTTCAGCGTGCGCCCAAGAAGCAGAGCCACCGTCCACGGACAGCGAAGGAGCAAGTTAACTTCGGAAGTCTCCGAGCGTGACGCTGCCTGACGTATCGCATGGGACGCCTCGGAGACGATTGCGCCTGCGTCCTCGGGGAGCAGGTTCCCTTCAGCCAACGGTCGGATGTGGAATACGCTGGCGAACCGGCCAGGATGGGCTTCAACCAGGCGGTCAAATGCCGGGTCGCTCCGGGTTGGCAGCAGGTCCACGTAGACGACTGCGTCGCCCTTGGACGCCCCGCGAGGAGAGTGGTCCATGACTTCCAACAGTCGCGTCGAAGTACCTGGAGCCGGAGCGTTGTCGGAGATTGACCACGCGTGTCCAGCCGTGTCAAAGGCGGACACCTCCCCTATGAGGGTCGTGGGCAACGCGGCTCCAAGGGCGAACGCAACGGACAGGTGCGCTCCTCCGCTTACCCTTGCGTGCTTCGCGCCTGCGATCTCCAGCAGGTGGGGGAGGTCACTGAGGAACAGCCGAAGGTCTTCAAGGCCCTGCCGATGCGGGCGGCGATCCCCCGGCACTGGAGGCCGAAAGCGCAGGACCAGGTCTCCGTACGGGCCAATGGCCGCCGGGACGATGCGCGTTTGCAGATTGAGGTCGATGACTTGTCCGGCAGACTCAATACCTGCCCTGAGCGCTTCCATTCTCTGACGGCAGTGACTGCGCGCTATGTTCGCGATGTCCCTGGCATTCAAGGCAGGGTCCTGGCGCAGTCTTCTCAGGTCTGGCACTGTCCGGGACAGAAGGCGGTCGGGTGCGGAATAGTCCAGGCCCCCAGATTCTGCCTCAATGGTCGATGCGATCGACAGCGTAAACGCTCCCTCTGCCTCCAAGCGGAGCAGGTGTGGAAGCTCGGTCTCCTTGACGACACTTGATGCCGCGATGTCGGGGGTCACGAGCAGTACGGCGCCCGATAATCCGGACTGCATTGCCTCTTCAAGCCTACGCTCGGTGTCGCCGGGGGGCAGATCACTCCGGTCGAGCCATACGGGAACTCCTGAAGCCCTTAGTGCCCAGGCCAAGGATAGTGCGAGCTCAGCCCCATCGCTGTGCCGGTATGACAGGAAGACCGGGCCGCGAGGAGATACGCGGCCGGAGCCGTTCTTCACATCTCTTGGGGGCGCACTACTCATCTGGTCCCTCCCATAGAGCGCTTACGATCATCCCTCGGGTCGCAATAGAGCTAGAATATGTCTTTGTGCAGACAAAGTCAATGCTCTGATAACATCTTTACAGATGTCCGCAGGTATGCTAATATGGCGGCACAATGATTGGGGGGTAGCCGAAATGGCAATTGAAATCGCCGGTTTCGCTCAGGCGCTAGCTCGGTGTCAGGCCTTTCAGTCTGTCGATGTCGGCGAGCTTGAGGACGTGCTCTCTAGTGGCCAGGAGCCATTGGAGATGCTGTTCGTCGAGCCTTCGGCTGACGTCACGCTAATTCGATCGGGGGAGCCGTTCAGGTGCCTGTACTTCGTCCAACACGGCATGATCGTGCCGTGGCAGTACCCATACTCGGACCTGTCCTCCCCCTTCCTCATTGGCGACCACGAGTTCATGATGGGTGCGAAGCGCTGGGTGGCCTCCTATTCGGCCGCGACGCCGGCGACCGTGGTAGCCATCCCTGTCGCCACCATGCGGCTCACCGTCGAGAGGATCCCTCAGATACGTGCTGAGATGTATCTTGTGTTGCTGAGGCGTTTGGCCCGCTACTACTGGATCACACTCACTATCAACGGGAGCCCGGCGCAGAGGGTTGCGGCTGCTCTGATTTCCCGCCTTGCCCTGAGAGGAGAGGATCACGGTTGCGAGCGCGAGATCACCGTGCGGCAGCGAGACATCATCAGGCTAACAACCATGTCGCGCTCAGCAGTCGCTGGCGGAATCTCAACGCTCGCCTCCGATGACCTGGTTCGTATCGGGGATGAGAACAGTGAGAGATTCTCAGGGCTCGTCTATGTCCCTGACGTTGATCGCCTGAAGGACTACGCGCTCAGCGAGGTGCGGGAAAAGCAGGTTCGCCCCCTGATTCCGTCTCCAACTGAGTGATTGTTCGATGTGGCGAGCAGCGCCAAGAAGTAAGAGTTCACTTTCGCAGAGTCGCAATGGAACACTGGGAAGCCAACATGAGCATCACAGACCTGTTTGGGCCGGACAGGGAGCAGTGGGCTGTGAAGAAAGCGCGAGCGTTCGCCAAAGCGTTCGAGGTGTTGTGGGAGACGGGGGATGAGTAACTGTGTGAGCCTTCTAGTTGAGCGACGACACCGGAAATCCCAGGCACATCATCAGGAGCTAAGGACTAGGTAGTGTTGACATTTCGGTTTTATGTCATTCCGAATGCAGTGAGGAATCTAAAGCGGTAGGGGCATTTCAGGCATAGGCTTTAGATTCTTCGTCGCTTTGCTCCTCAGAATGACAATATGGACGGCTTACTCGGTTATGAAATGCCCGGTATCTCAAATGTCAACACTACCTAGCTACAGGACGCCAGCTGGTGCGATGTGGTAGGAGGCAGCTTCGGTTTGAAGCTTGGGCAATACCTGAGCCACATCGACGTCTAAGGATGTATTGTCCGCTCGTTCAGGGGCGGGGAGAATCAGGAATGAGGGAGAACCAATGGGTACCGATCTTGCGCGAATAATTGTCATTGGCCTAGCTGTACTTGGCGCGATAGCAGGAGGCTTACTGGGGGCTCAGGAAAGCCCTCAATGGGCTTTGGGTGGGGCGTTCATCGGCCTCGTCAGCGGGGCTGTAGGGGGAGCGATTGTTTCCGCCCTGCTATTCAAGAAATGAATTCGGGCTAAGTGCAGCACGGGAGGGCATTCCCGCCCGTGCGAAGGCGCGCGAACCAGTGACCGTGGGATTTCCCCGCATAACCTTCATGAGCAGGGAAAGCACTCAGTTCTAGTCCTGTGGTGACAATCGGGGAAGGGCGGGGCGTGTCCGAACGGTGCGCAACTTCCATCTGTGGCAGCCGCGGGTGCTGGACACAGACCCAAGGGTTCCTGGAATTGGAGAAAGGGGGGAATGAATAGCGGATCGGGCAGGTTCAGAACCGCCTATAGAGCCCATACAGTTCGTGCCAACTGAGGGGAGTCCTGTACACGTGGGCCATAGGGACCGGGCGGAGAGGATTCGCGAAGCGTTGGTTGACCTCCTCCTGGTGATTGACGGGTGCGCAAGCCAACCACCAGACAGGCTTGGCGACACGGCAGCGTCCCTTGCCAGACATTGCTCCATTTTCTTGAGGAAGATGGTTCTCGGCGATGATCGGAACCCAAGCCTGCTTGACGACGAGTCTTGGCAGATGGTTCGACCGGGCTTCGACAGGGTACGGAAAGTTCCACGCAATCGGAGAACGCTTACCCTTACCCCGGTAGGTGTCTCCCAAGGTTATCTCCAGTTAGACAAGCTAGATGAGGAGACAATGGAGCCGGAGGTTACGCATGTCATTCCCTTCGGGCCCCAGCGGTTGAGTATCGTGGTCGAGTGGCCATTGCCCGGCATGACGGATTGGCTCAGGCAACCGACGCCGGAATCCCCCTGGGAGATTAGGTCGGAGGGCTTGTTCGAGTCGCAGCCAGAACCGGGGCTCGACTGCGACCAATGGCTCGGACAGCAGCTAGTGATATTCGACAACCGGGGCATCACCCTGAAGGACATCATTCGGGTGACCGTCAACACGGAGGCGGCCCACTCCCCACCTATGGAGCGGCTGATGATTCCAGAGGGGGACCAGGATAGGGCTAGGTTCAGGGTCGTGAGGGATCGCGAGATTCACATCCTGAGCCATGTCACCACCTGCGGGGTGCGGTACAGCCATGCAGTGGTGATCCAGACCGCGATGTACTTGTACTGTGAACTTGCTAGAAACACGTCATTTGGGCTTTCGGAAGGGGATGTGGGCATCCCGGTCCTTGGCTTCATACCGGAGGATGTGTTCGCTGCTGACCAGAGCTGGCTGCGTTTCGATGGCGGTCTAACGCTGTCCCTCAGGGGCATCGGACAGTCCATTACACACACAGTGAGGGCTACGAGGTGATGGCGGCACGTGGCGTAAATCGCTATGCGACGGGGCATTGGCTGCCGGCTGCGAGAGGAGAGACGGTCAGAGCGGTGATGTAGTAGACTACATCAGGTTACACGGCCTATTAGGATCGACTCATGAATATGCCCGAAGAACTCACGGTGCCTCAAGCCGCAACCTACCTTAATGTAAGCGAGGAGACGGTGCGCCGGAACATCAGGTCGAAGCGACTGAAGGCTCTACGTAGAGGGACGCAGTGGTTCATCCCCCGCGATGTCCTCGTGGTCTTCGCCAATAGCTACGATCCGAAGACTGGTCAGATACAACAGGTGCTATAGATGCCCCGTATACATACCCGTGTGCCCAAGGTCGGCAAACGGCCTCAGACAGGTAAACTGATGCGTTACCCGGCATTGATGACACCATGGCCGAGTATGAGTCCGAGCATCGGTCTGGTTGGAGGTGCTCATGGTTGACTTCAATAGACTCAGAAGACGCCAGTCAAAGTCTGCTCATGTCGACCCGGGTGAGATATTTCTGCGCCTACCAAAGTCACCAGGATTCGACGATCTCTGGAGTAGCCAATCTGACGCTCTGAAGAAATGGCACGGTCGCCGCAATGAGCGAGACATCGTAATTAAGCTCAATACGGGTGGGGGCAAGACACTGGTTGGGCTACTAATAGCCCAATCGACCATCAATGAGCAGCAGGGCCCAGTTCTTTACTTGTGCCCGACGGCGCAACTCCAAGGTCAGATCATAGAGCAGTCCCAAAGGTACGGAATACCAGCAGTTCCCTATGTGCCCGGCGCTGGCGAGGACCTGTCAGAGGAATTCCTGGGAGCACAAGCGGTCATGGTGGCCACGTACCATGCGCTGTTCAACGGCCGTAGTAAATTCGGCGTCGCTGGTGCGCCTGGAGGTTCGGTTGACCTTCAAGGGATAATCCTTGACGATGCCCATACTGCATTTTCAAACCTAAGGGAAATCTTCTCTCTCCACATTAAGCGTGAAAAGCACCAAGACCTCTACGAAGAGTTGACGACTCTGTTCCGCACTGACTTCGCGCAACAGGGGCGTCAAGGCACCTATGATGACATTGTGGCTGAACAAGAGGCCTCGATCTTGGAGGTCCCATACATCACCTGGGCTAACAGAGCGGACGAGGTTCGCCAGTGGGTTGCAGAGATTGCTGCGACTGAATTCCGCTATGTGTGGCCATTGATCCGAGATTCCTTTGAACAATGCCATGCGCTCATTAGCAGGAACCAAATCGTCATTACCCCAATTCATCCCATCATGGACTTGTTCCCTAGCTTTACCGGTTGTCCTCGTCGCATTTACATGTCGGCCACCGTCGCCGACGATAGCTCAATCATCAGAACATTCGACGCTGACCCTGACTCCGTATCAAACCCCATATCTCCTACGTCATTGGCTGGCGTAGGAGAAAGGATGATCATCATCCCTGAGCTGACCCGTTTGAACAAATCTCGAATTCCTGAAATGGCCAAGAACTTGGCGGAGCGAGTTTCGAAGACTGCGGGGGCTGTAATCCTTACTCCTTCAGGGTCGAGTGCGGAACGATGGTCTGATGTGGCGATCGTGCGTCAAGGCGACGACGTTGCGTCTGCGGTAGGAGAGTTGGTCGGCCGCTCAGCAAATGGCCCCTACGTCTTCCCAAACCGCTACGATGGAATTGACTTACCTGGCGACAGCTGCCGCCTGTTGGTTTTGTCTGGAATGCCCCAGGGAACAAATATCTACGATCTGTTTAGGGCAACCGTTCTCGAAGGCAGCGGCACGATCAATACAAGCCTTGCTCAACGCATTGAACAGGGAATGGGAAGAGGAACCCGTGGAGGGGGTGACCATTGCGTGGTTCTCGTGCTTGGAAAGGACCTAGTTGGATGGATTAGGGTCTGTTCACACTAATAGCCAAATTATGTTACAATCCGAGAATGGAAATCACCGAAGTTCAGTACCAACGAATTGCGCCGATCCTTCCCGTTCAGCGTGGCAACGTCAGCCTGTCGAACCTGCAAGTACTCAACGCTATCCTCTATGTCGCCGAGCAAGGCTGCAAATGGCGGGGATTGCCGCCTCGATTTGGCAACTGGCACACCGTCTACACCCGGATGAACCGGTGGTCCAAGAACGGTGTGCTCGACCGGGTTTTCGAGTATCTTCAACGAGAGCACATAGTGCGTATCAAGATAGAAGCGGTTTCCATGGACAGTACCATAGTCAAGGTCCATCCCGATGGAACCGGTGCGTTAAAAAAAACGGACCCCAGTCCATCGGCAAGTCCCGTGGCGGCTGGACCACCAAGATTCATATGGTTGCCGCGGATGCTAGAACAGCCGTGACGTTCTCCCTTTCTCCCGGACAGGCCCACGATGCGCTGGAGGGGCGAAAGCTGCTAAAGCGCCTCGGAACACAGGACCAGAACCCGTTCCTGTTAATGGACCGGGCATACGAGGGGAATGAGACCCGCCAACTGGCGTTGGCCCTGGGGTTCACCCCGATAGTTCCGCCCCTGAGCACGAGGGTTGACCCTTGGCAGTACGACCGGGAGATGTACAAGCGTCGGAACGAAATCGAGCGGTTGTTTCGACGGTTGAAGGGCTTTCGGCGCATCTTCTCTCGCTTTGAGAAGCTGGACGCTCTCTTCCTTGGGTTCATCCTGTTTGCGCTCATCTTCGATGCGTTGCGTTAGTGTGAACAGGCCCTAGTCGGGCATCAAACCTCAATCTGCTAACCAATACAACACAAGAACAGGTACGCGTTGGCATTGAGGTCAGCCAGGAGATTGCCTCAGTGCGCGATCTTGTCGACACTGTCAAGAAGTGCCTTGCCCGTTCCCCAGATTGGACGCAATTCCACGCGGACGCCCTAGCGGATGCCACTAGCCATCCACCGGTTGACAAAGCCAGTCTAAAGGTCGCAACTGCGGAGCGCCGTTACTTTGCGCAGTTGCAGGCGGGTTACAGCACAAAGGCAGTTGGAATCATCGAGAAGTTCGTTCACGACAACCAGGACCTGGAGGCAAAGTTAAGAGGCTGGCTTCTCGAGCTCGGAGCGCGGGCCGCCCACCAAGCTGGGGACACCGCGAATCGGGACCGCCTCCAGCGTGGAGCATACTCCCATAACCGGAGCCTCCAGAGACCTGCGCAAGGAACACACTATACCCCCCTGTTGGCTCCTACACAACAAGCTGAATACATAGTGGACTATGTTCAACAGTTCGCACTACTGGGCGGTGCGGTAATTGAATTTGAAGAGACTGCGGATCAGCTCGTACCAACCGCTACAAGCAATCAGTTCGAAGAAGCGCTTAAGAAGCTTGGTCAAGTGCTCGGCTTCGCATCGGAGCGGCCAGAGAAAGAACAACGCTTGGGTCCCGACGTCTTGTGGGTCCAGAACGACCAGACTGCGTGGGTCATAGAGGCAAAGAGTAAAAAACAACCCAAGAATCGTCTGACGAAGGAAGAACATGGTCAACTGTTACAGTCAGCGGAGTGGTTTCAGACACACTACGAGGGGGTGAATGGAGTAAGAGTAGTGGTTCATCCCAACGCCTTCGCCACCGAGTCCGTTACCGTTGGCGATACAATGGCGCTTACGCTGACAAAGCTGGGCGAGCTTGTGGGATCAATACGTACGATTCTGAAAGAATTGTCTTCTGAACCGATGTCTCGATCAACAATGGTTGCCCGATGTGAGACGAGGCTTGATGCACTAAACCTTCGGCCTAGTCAGCTGGGCGATCACTATCTCACCTCATTTGTGGTGCAGAAAACGCAAAGCGAGTCCTAGAGTATTCCGATATAGCCGTAGTTTGCAAATGATTGGAGCAGTAGGAGGATTCAAGATATATGGTGGTAACGGGAAATGAGCAGAGAGTCGAGTTCTTGACGCTGACCGCCAATGATCTAGATGACGTCGACGACTTGATGAAACAAGATAGCCGGACTCTTGGCTTTCTGCCGACTGAGGCACTTACGGACTACCTCCAGAGGGGACGCGTCATAGGTGCCAAAACCAAAGGTGAGGGTCTAATTGGGTACTTGCTCTATGCGCCTAGTGAGAGCCGCCTTCGGATAGTCCAACTCTGTGTCTCTGCAGGATTCAGAGGCCTTGGCATTGCGAGCCGACTCCTTGAAGAACTCAAGGGCACCGCTACAACCCAGTCCGCCATAACGCTCAGTTGCCGCCGGGACTTTCCTGCACACCGCTTGTGGCCGAAGCTGGGATTCGTATCAATTGGTGAGAAGCCAGGTCGGTCCGTAGCCGGGCACCTATTGAACCTGTGGCACCTTCCCCTTGATCCAGCGAATCAATTGGACTTGGGACTGTTCCAGGCGCAGACGTCGGATGAGACCGTCGACGTTATAGTTGACGCGCAAGTGTTCTTTGACTTGTCTAAGCCAGACAGCGTGGAGTCACAACCATCCAAGGCTCTGCTTGCTGACTTCCTTGTGGATTCTCTCAATCTGTGGACCACCGATGAACTTTTTAACGAAATTGACCGCAACGAAGACTCTGAGATACGGCAGGCCGGGCGAGTCAGAATGCAGCAATTCCCGCAGGTAACTTATCCCCCACGTTTGATGGAGGACTTTGAGGGCCGATTGAGAAATGTGTTGCCTCACCGCACTCCTAGCCAATTGTCGGACATTATGCACTTGGCTAAGGCGGCGGCTTCCGACGTTGCCGTCTTTGTCACCAGAGACCGGCCTCTACTCAACAAGGCGGGAGACATTGCTGACCTAACCGATCTCCGTGTGCTTTCCCCAACGGATCTAATCGTCGAACTACATGAACTCTTGGAAGGGCAATCCTACGGACCCGAACGTGTTTCTGGCCTTGGTCTGGCCTGGTATCGCTGCACTATTCACGATCTCGCTTCTCTTCCAATCGATTCGTTCCTGAGCGAAGGGGAGGGACTCAGGCAGTTGAAATCGCTCTTGGATCGTTACCTTACACGTCCCACAGAATATCGGTGTGAGCTGCTTAAGGCTGAGGGCAATGACGTCGCGATCCGAATTGTATCTGCTGCTGCTCAGAGGAAAGTCGCTATACCTTTGGCCAGGGTAGCGCGTACCGCTGACCGACCGTTGTTCGGACGCTTCTTGGTCGCGGACACCATTGCTAAGGCAGTAGAGAATGATCAGGACATGTTGGCGTTCGAGCAGTCCGGGCTAAGTCCTTCATTGATCCCAGACCTCTTAACGATGGGGTTCACACCATGCGGGGATACTTTCGCTAGGTTTTGTTTTTCTCGCTGCCTGAATCGGGAAGGTGCCTTACAGGATATGGCGGCGCTCTCACCTGAAGTGGCCACTGCGTACGGCGATGCCACAGATCTCGAACTTGAACGAGACTGCGCTCCCGTGAGTCTAGCCGCAGCGCAGAATTACTTTCTGGTCCCGATTCAACCAGGTTATGCCATGAGTATGATCGACAGGCAGTTGTCTTCTAGCGATATGTTCGGTGGGGACCCTTCTGTGCTGTTGCGCTGGGAGAACGTCTATTACCGCAGAGCTACTACGTCGCACAAGATCCTCAAGGCTCCTGGACGAATACTTTGGTACGTAAGTCGTAGCCAGAAACAGATCGTTGCAGTATCTCACCTTGACGAAGTGGTCATCGATACCGCCAAGGAGCTTCTCAGGAGATTCAAGAAGTTTGGAATACTGGGATGGCAGGAACTCTACCAAATGTGCGCCGGTGATACATCGATGGCTCTGATGGCGCTGAGGTTCTCTCATACATTCGTCTTTAGAAGGAGGATCCCATTGAATGAGGTGCGGACTGTTTACGCAGAGGATGGAAGTGGACTCACGGTTCAGCAACCGACAAGCATGCCGGCGAGCAGATTTCAGAAGCTGTATCAGATAGGCTTTCCAGATTGCTCATGACCACAGCGCTGCGGCCGTTAATCATCTCTTTGAAGCCATACTATGCCGACATGGTATTTGAGGGGCTGAAAAAAGTTGAACTACGGAGACGGATAGCTTCCCAGATAAGCAACCGGGACGTGTTCATTTACGTTTCGAGCCCGGCCAGGGAATTACGTGGAGGCTTCCGTGTTGGCCAGGTATGGGAAGGGTCGCCTGAGGACGTGTGGAACATAGTGTCTGACCTTTCGACTATCAATAGACGGGAGTTTGACGCTTACTTCCAGGGCCAAGCGGTCGCCTATGCTTTGGAAGTCACAAACGTTTGGGAATATGAGAATCCGGTGGCACTTAGTTGGCTCAGGGATGAGTTCGACGACTTCGTGGTCCCACAGTCATGGCGGTATGCCAAGAGTGAAGAGCACGAAGCTTTTCAAAAGATGAAGCGGAGGCCGATCAAAGAAAGTGACGAGAAGGTTATGGCGGTAGACACCCCATGATCGGCGACGCGTATGATGTCGCTGCGCTCACCTACGTCGAATCCGGCTCCTGGACGAAGGAATTCAAGCCGCTTTTCTTCGCCCGCCTAGGGAGCATGCATGACTGCTGATTCTGCTAGTCCGGAGGGCATGCACGATGAATTGACCTCTGACGTGCTCTCCGCCTTGCTCGATAAACTTGGTCAGATCGCTAGGGCCGCGAGTAGCGGTTCGTTTGTATTTCGCGGTGAACCAAGGAGGTATCCGGAGACTTCGTCTAGCCTTTTTCGAGAGTACAAGACATTGCTAGAACCTTTTGGCTTTGACGGCTTCGATATCCGTAGTGTGCAAGAAGAGATCATTACCAACGCCGCCCGCCACGCCGGCGATCTTGCGCCTCAAGACATACTGAGTCAGCTCCAGCACTATGGCCACCCTACAAACCTGATTGACTTCACTACGGATTATCTCATTGCACTCTTCTTTGCGAGCGCCAGTGAGCACACCGAAGATGGGCGCGTCATTCTACTTAACACTGAGACTAACTTGCTTTTCCGCATGAAAAGCCCTGCGAATCGTATCAAGGCTCAGAAAAGCGTCTTCGTTTCCCCGCCTTCCGGGGTGGTTACTCCGGACCACATTGTCTCCATCGGATCCGAGCTAAAGCTTCCTATCTTGAGGTACCTCAGTTCTTTTCATGATATCTCAGCGCAGACGATATACGATGACATTCACGGATTCATCAAGAATGCCAAGATACACCGAAGTGCTTACGCTGAATTTCATATCGGAGGACTTTACCTTAACCAAGGAATCCTTGACCAAGCTCTCAAGCATTACAACCGTTCAATCGAATTGAACGGTCACGAGACTGCTTCATTCGTAAACAGAGCAGCGACGTTAGCGAGAATGGGAAGAGAAGATGAGGCAATTCGAGATTTATCTCAAGTAATCGCACTTGATCACAAAGATGCGCGGGCTTTCCGGGACCGAGGGCATCTTTACTTGGCCACTGGGCAATCGGATCTGGCGGAAAATGACTTTAGCGAAGCGATCCGTCTTGATGAACGGATGGAAGATGCCTACATGGGGCGCGCTCGCTGTCGTGCAGACGGTGGGGATTTCCATGGCGCGGTACAAGACTTGAATGTCGCTATTGATTTGAACACCAAAAACAGCGCCGCGTACAGCAGCAGGGGTGCAGCTCTTGCAGCAACTGGGAACTACCAGCCGGCCCTGGTTGATCTACGTACTGCGATAGAGATCGACCCTAACAATGCGGCCGCTTACATAGTCCGATCTCTGCTTAACTTCAACACTGGGGATTACCAAAGTGTCGTAGAGGACTTGGCCTCGTACCTAGCTTTAGGCGGTGACGACCCGGCCGCCGCCCAGTTTCGTCGGGGAATCGCGTTGACTGCCTTGGGGAACTTCGAGGAAGCACGTGGAGAGTTAGAGGCTGCCTTGGGACAGGATCCATTGGTTGCTAACCGAGTGGTCAAAGACCTGAGTGACGTCGTAGACGGGACCGAAACCCTTGTGCTACAGGACGAAGTGCCTAGCGACCTTCTGGAAATGCTAGAGCCTCAGGAGTAGTGCCACATTTCGCTCGGAGGGAATCTGCAAAGGGAGCAGTGGCATACAGATATCAGGAGTTCGGAAGTACTGCCTTAATTGCCCGGACATTGAGGTTGAGCCCCGTGGTCCATAACCCCATACCAACATTCGTTGCACATCCCACACGTGACCAGTGGATAACGGACGCCGACATCCAAAGGCTGGATAGGGGCTGGGTGGGTGGGGTCGAATACCGGGCCCACGGTGAGCTTGGTTACAAACTAGAGGTCTAGAGCGAACCTCAAGATGAAGCTCCGGAGTTTTTTCACCCCTAACGGTCACAACACAGGGATCGAGAGCCCTGGGTGAGTTGACAGGCTGCCAAGCCACAACTCGAAAATGGCGGTATCTACCGGCACGCTTGGCCCACCAGACTGGACAAAATCAAGAACCCTCACGCTGAGGTTCCGCCTGGCGCTATGGTCCACAGACCGTGACACTGAACGCGACGACCACACTGCCTCAGCTTAGTCCCACCGGAACAATCGTACGCTGGCGGCAACACAGACCGCCGCTATCCCTCCCAGATAGGCGAAGGAGACCCAGATGGGCGTGCCGATAGTCGTCTCCACCTCCCATGTCCCACCCAGCCAGAGGTAAGTGAGCAGGTCATAGGAGTGCGTTAGCGGCAGCCAGTCGCCCACGGCGCGGAGCGCGGCGGGGAACGTCTCCCTTGGACCGAATGCGCCGCTCAGCACGAACATGGGCGCGAACAGCGCAAGCCCCAGCCCCAAGGCCGTCCGGACGTTGCGGATGCGGGCTGTAATGGCCGTACCCAGAGTGGCAAACGCCAGGTACGAGACCGCTATCGCCAGCGCCACCATCGCCGCGTTGCCGGCGAAGCGTATGTCGAATACCCGCCACCCCACGACCAGCATGAGAGCCAGTGACACCACTATGACAGCCGCGCCCACCACCAGTGGCGCGGCTATGAGCATGTAGGACGGCATGGGCGTAACCCTGTAGCGTCGGAACACCCCGTGCTGGCGGAACTCCACCAGCGTCTGCGGCAACGAAACGATGCCGAAGATCGCCGTCACCCAGGCTATGTTGCCCGCAAGCAGAACGTCCCGCACGTGGAAAAGCTCAACGACGCCAATGTCCCTGTCCACCTCGATCTCCACGGTGCCAACCGAGAATCCCAGGGCCAGGAAGACCGCCAGAGGCAGTACCACCGACAAGAACATGGCGGCAGGCTCTCGCACCGCTAGAAGCAGCTCTGTGTAAATCAGCCGGCGCATGGCGGTAGAGTTCATTCCCGCCCTCCTTGCGGGCCTTCATTCCCGACAGCGAGAAAGTAGATGTCGTCCAGATTCACAGGCCGCGTCTCGATTACCCCAGGCGAAACCCCGCTTTCGCTCAGAAAGTCCGCGACTGTACCCACAACTTTGTCATCTCCATACACGTAGAAGCTCGTCTCAGTTGCGCGGACATGGGCCACACCTGTCAATGTCGCAAGTTCGTCCGCTCCTGCGGTCCCGAGCGCAGCCCTCGTCAGGGCGACCCTTGCCGCTAGACCCGACTCAGCTATGAGGCGCTCCGGAGGTCCGGACGCCGCGACCCTGCCCTCGTTCATCAGCAGCACCTCGTCGCAGTATTCACGCGCCTCCTCCATGTAGTGCGTGGTCGCCACAACCGTCATGCCGCGGGAGTTCCGCCGCCTGAGGTACTCCCAGAACCGGAAGCGGTACTCGGGGTCTAGGCCAGTGGTCGGTTCGTCCAAGAAAACGATCTCGGGGTCTCCCACAAGAGCGAGGGCGATGTTGACGCGCCGCTTCTGGCCTCCCGAAAGCGAGCCGTCAGATTTGGAAACACTGTCATCGAGCCCCAGCTCGTCGGTGAGCTCCGACAGGGATATGGATGTCCGGTATAGTGCGGCGAACAGGCGCAGCGCCTCCCGCACCTTCATACGCGGGGAGATTCCTGTCTCCTGTAGCTGCACTCCAATCCTGTGGACGAACTTGGGGCGGTCGGCTATGGGATCCAGGCCGCCGACGATGACCGAGCCGTCATCCGGTTGGCGCAACCCCTCGAGACACTCGATCGTGGTGGTCTTGCCAGCGCCATTTGGACCGATCATGCAGAAGATACTCCCGCGCTCTACCGTGAAGCTCACGTCGTCCACAGCCACCACGTCGGCATACGTCTTTCGCAGTGACGCCACTTGGACCGCCGGGTCATGCGAATGCCCCATGCTGATGTACCTCCTTACAGATGCCAAGAGAAGTTGCAGTACAAACTACTTTGCGATACAATCCTATACTCGGGGCACGGGAAGAGTCAAGACGGATGACGTCGGGTCTTCAAGTCATTCAAATTGATTAGTAGAGCAAATTAAACCGCTACGATACCGAACCGAGCACTGGAAGGCAGGAGGTGCTGCATGCAAATATCGGACAGCGAGAATACCGCGCTCACACCACAGGAGAGCTGGCGAACGATCCACGAGTCGATGGACAGGTCGCGGAGCTCCATGTATGTCGCCGGGTCAGCGACGATATTGCTTTTCTAGGCCGCTATAGCAGCGGTGGGATCCGGGTCTCAGTACGCCATCATGACGCTGGCACCCGAGTTCGCCGATCGCAACCCATGGATCTTCGGGGTACTATGGGGGGTTCTGATGGTGCCGGGCATGGTCGGGAGCGCGATCATAGGACGCCGGGCCGGCAGGAAGATTGCGCCAGGTGGCGCTGCTCGCAGTGCTGGCATCCGGGTGTTCCTCTATTGGCTGGCAGTGGTGGTGGCGATGTTCCTCATCCCGGCAGCTGCTGGAATGTGGAACGCCGAAGACGGGGACAACATACCAGGGGTCACCATAGGCATAGTGTCCCTTGCTTACATCCTTTTCGGCATTATGCACCGCCCAGTGTTAGTGATAGTAGGAGTGGGGTTCGCTGCAGCGTTTTACATTCCCAACGTCCTCATAGGCGATGTTGCTATCCCGGTGTCGGGGGGATTGATGTTAGTAGTGGTGGTCTTGGGCGCGTGGTGGATACGCAAGAGTGGGGTCAGTTGATCGACGAACACATTGTTCTCAACGAGACCATCCACCAGTCCACCCGGCTGAGAATTATGACCATACTGGTTTCCCAGCCCGAGGCGGACCGGCTCGCCTACGGCTTCATCCAGAAGACGCTCGATTTAACCGGCGGAAACCTGACCACTCATCTACGCAAGCTCGAAGACGCCAATTACCTGGTTATCACCAAAGAGTTCCTGAATTCCAAGCCTAGGACATGGGTACAGGCAAAGCCGGCGGGGCGCCGCGCATTCGCAGAATATCTCTCGAACCTGGAGAAGGCCCTGAACTGGCAGCCTCGTACATAGATCACAAGAATGGACTGTGCCCATAACTCCACCAAACTGGACAACATCGAGAACCTTCGTGATTAGATTCACGTTAGCGGTCTAAGAACGAGGCCGCTAACCACCTTTCGGCCGAGGCAAGCCTACGGAAAATTCGCGATTGCTTCAATTACGAGACCTCTCTCGTCAACTCCGACTTTCATTCCCACGTTCTCCTCGATCTCAGTCTTTGCCTGCTAAGCATCCAAATCAATTATTCACTCAAAGGCAGCACCAGCAGAAACTGGTAGCGTTCCCTTTTGGGTGGTTCCGTTGGATGGATGGGCGAGAATCTACTGGTTGGACGTCCTGGATTCCGGCCTTCGCTGGAATGACGGAAGCGTATCCAAGGAACCGGTCAAGGGAACGGACTACCGGAACCTGTCTTTTTCAACAGACCCTTCAAACCGACTCCTACTGCACATCTGCAACCGTGAACATGCGCTCAGGCGTGGGGGACAGCCGCTCGATTGGCAGCGGCTCGAGCGCTCCACTAGGCCGTGCCCAGTAGATGCCGAACTGCGAGGGAGGCGACACAGACGTGTACTCGACGCGAATCCCCCGCTCACCGGCGTCGAGATACCACTGCGCTTCGGCAGGCGCGGACTCGTCCGGCGGATGCCGCGCAACCCTGTCGCCGTCGATGTACAGCGTCAGTGTGCCGAACGCGCTCAACCTGAAGGTGTACTCACCGGCGGCCGGCGCGTCCAGCGCGCCCTCCCACACGGCAAGGTACGGCTCAGGCACAACAGGGTCGTACCAGAAGCTGTCCATTGCGGGCGTGACTCTTGCGGCGTCGAAGGGCGGCTCCTCGGTTCCCGATTGGTAGAAGCGTCCGGCAAGGCCAAGCGGACGCACGGGATGCCGGAATAGGTTGCTGACCGAAATCGGCTCGAGTGGGCCTCCCGGCGGCTGCCACAGCACACGCAGCGCGCCCGCCCGCTCCTCGACGCGACCCCGCACCTCGAGCGCGTGAACCCCAACGGCGGGCCGGATGCTGAGCGACCTCCGCTCATTCGACAACACCCGTCTGTCGTCCAGCCAGACCTCCGCGTCCGTCCCTTCATCCAGCGCCAGCAGGTACTCTCCCTGTTCCGTGACGTGCAGGGCGCCCTCCCAGACCAGGTCGAACGGCGCGTCGCCCGGCGCGCTCTCGAGCAGCCAGGACGCCTCAGTGGTCCTCTTTGTCGCGGTGCGAGTGTCGCCGTTGGCGAGGGTGTAGGTCGCTTTCAGGCCCTGGGCGCCCTCGAGCTGCTCCCGGCTGATCACCGCCGAATAGAACATCACCTCGCCGCCGCTCGGAGGACGCGCCTCCTCGAACCGAGCGTCGGGATAGTACGCCCTCAGCAGTCGGAACACGCTCGCCTCGCGCGGCTCGAGGTATATGGCCGCTCCCCTGCCTGCGCGGGCGGCGTCCAGGGGAATATCCGGCGGAGCGCGAACGACCTCGTACCGTGGGTTATGAGCCACAAGCCCTATCCCGATGCTGTGCTTGAACTGCCGCGACGTGAAGAGAGTGTATCCCCTGCCCTGCTGCTCCCGCATGTGGCGGCCTACGAGCATCTCGTCAGTCGTGAACGCGGCGTACACCCTGGGGTCGTTGGCCTGGTCTCCGAAATAGGTATTGATGTTCAACAGCGCTATGGCTGCCAATATCCCGGCCACCACAAAGGGAGTGCCCCGCCGCGCCGGCGGCCAGGACGACTCGCGCCCCGTCTGCCAGATAACGCCCAACGCCAACGCTATAACTAAGGCCACAGCGGGAATCACGCCGATGGCCCGGAGAGCCTGCGGAGCCTCCCATGGCAAGGTGAGCGCGCCGGGGAGTATCATAATCAATATCCAGCATGGCAGGATTATCAGCGCGACGCTGCGCCATCTCACCAGGCACAGAGCCAGGCCAAGCGCGAGCAGCGCACCGGACAGGAAGTCCAGCATCGGCGCGTTGGGCAGGTTGTGACGCGGATTCGCGTCACCTTCATAGTTGAACATCAGCGCGTGCTTGCCCAAGCTCTCCCCGATTCGCTCCATCACCTCACCTGCGGGAACAAGCCAAAACACCGAGACCGAAGCCGTTCTGTCGAAAAAGATGTCCGGCTCCCGCGCGGCGAACTGCGCGACGGGCGCGGCCACCGCGAGGGCCACCAATGCCATTAGCGCAACCCGCAGCAGAAACGGCTTTATCCGGGGACGTTGGAACAGCAAGTGGTGAAGCAGCATCAGGCCCAATAACAGCGGGAAAAGACGAAACGAGGCATAGAACCACATTCCAAACCCCAGCGCGGCGCCGGCGTAGCCAAAGTCCGACAAGCGGCCGCCACGCAGGGCCCGCAGCGTAAGATAGGCTGCGAGAGCCGTCGTCAAGGACATTGTGATTCCGTGCATCCCGATGCGGCTGAAGTTGATGTCCCACCTCATCACCGCCATAACGAACGCGGCGGCAAGGCCGGCAAACGGTCCCATGAGCAGGCGGGCCAGCAGGAATACGACCACTATCCCCGCCAGGGAGAACGCCGCGCTGACCAGGCGAATGGTCTCCGCGGTCGAACCCAGAAGGCCCGTCAACGCCGCGACCGGAAAGAGATAGAGGGTTGGCAGCGTTGTGGCGAACACGGGCGCGGAACCCGGGTCTCGCTGTATGAGGGCGGCCTCCACGAGATTGGCCGCCTCGTCATACCAGAGGCCAAATGGCAGCTCACGCAGGCCATACACTCTTACGACCAGGGCGAGCAGCAGGATGGCGCAAAGCGCGGAGATCTGGACAACGCTCTGAAACTCCAGGGTAAACGGCGTCCGCGTCCCAAGACGCCGCGCCAGAGTCGTCCACCGGCCCTCGATGGTTGGCATGACCAGCAGGAGGAGCGTTATCGACAGCCCGTAGAACCACCACCCCATAGTGTTGGGCGGCCCAGCGGCAAATGCGCGCAACGACGCCAGAAGCGTCAGGAGAGAGAGGGCAACGCCGCCCAGCCCGAGCCGGCGCTCGAGGTCGAGCTCCCCGATTCGGAGCCGGGTGAGGCGCGCGGGCTTGGAATCCCCAGAGACCTCGCGGCAGCGTGGCGCGAAGGACGAGAGCGGCCTGTTAGCGACTGCTATCGTCAAGGCGGCAACCGCCACGACATACGGCGTCACCGCCCACCGGAAGTTGCCATCGCTTACGAGCGCCTGGGCCAGAACGCCAAACGCGAACGCGGCCACAACCAGCGCAAAGCGAACCTCGCTAGGCTTCACCAAGGCTCCAACCCTTGACTTTCACCCTTCATGGTGGCGCGCGCCGCTCTATTCAGCCGCCGGCTCTTCGGTCTTCGCGACGTCCTTCTCGTACAGCCCGTCGATCTCGGCTTCCGAGTAGCCCGCCTCCCGTAGAATGCCCCTGGCGTGCTCTCCAAGCAGCGGCGTCGGCAGGGCGTCTATGGCCGCGGAACCGGGGAAACTCACACCGTTGCACATGAGCTTCAGGAGGCCCAGTGTTGGATGGCGATGTTCGACTATCATGTCGTTGGCGATAGCCTGGGCGTCTGAAAAGAACCCAACATTGTACTCCTCGACCACCGGCGCGCAGAGAACCGAGGCCTCTTTCAGCCGACGCAGCCAGTATTCGAGGCTGCCGTCCCTGAAAACGAGCGACAACTCCTCGGACAGAGCCGCGTCATTCTCCAGGCGCATGGCCTCCGACGCGAAACGCCCGTCGCTGCGCAACCAATCGTGACCGAGGGCAGCGCATAACGACTCCCAATTCGGCTGGGATTCCGCGATCAGGTAGAGCCAGCCGTCCTTCGCCTGGTACATGCGATGCAATGCGCCCAGCCCGAACTGGTGCTTTTGGGGAAGGCGGCGCACGGGCTTGCCGTCGTAGCGCATAAAGCCATCGACACTCATCACGATGCCGCCGTTCAACAGGTTTGTGTCCGCCTTCTGGGCCACGCCGTGCCGCTCTCTCGCCAACAGGGCTACGAGCGCGGCAAGCGCGCCCAGTGCGCCGCCAGTGAAGTCAGTGGGGGCCAGCGCGCCCAGATAGACGGGCTGAAGCTCTGGCCCGCCCTGCGCCCGTTCCAGCCCTGTCAGCGCCTGCGCCAGCGGGTCCACCCCGGCGCGGTGAGCGTAGGGGCCGTCCCAGCCGAAGGCAGTGATGTGCGTCTCCACCAGACCGGGGTTTATCGCCTTCAACTCATCCGACCCCAGCCCGAGACGCCCCGTTGCCCCTGGGCGCATGTTGGCGAGCAGAACGTCGGCCCGCGCCGCAAGCCTCTGGGCCGCCTCCCTGCCCTCCGGCGTGGCCGCGTTGATCGAGATTGACCTCTTGTTGGCGTTCAGGTAGTGGAAGCTGGACAGCGTAGAAGAGCGCGATATGTCGCCGGCTGGGGATTCCATCTTTATGGTCTCCGCTCCCAGGTCCGCCAGCATCTTGCCTGCCGTTGGCCCGGCCAGTACGTTGGTAAGCTCCAGCACCCGGATGCCCTTGAGCGGCGGGGCGAGCGGTGAGTCATCCAGCGCAACAGGCTCAGGCTCAGGCGCTCCCTCCAACTCCGACAGCACCCTGGCGGTGTCCGCGCCCGGCACAGGGCTGGCTCCCCTCACTCTGCCCGGCGTCCGCGACAGGCCGATTGGCAGGCCCATCTGGGTCACCCGGCCCACTTCACCGTCGTCCACTTCGATGACCATGCCGTTGTGCGACACCTGCGGGTTGCCCATACCATCCTCTGCGGTGGACGCGCGAGCGTACGGAACGTCCGCATTCTCGAACGTCTCCGCCCACTCGGCATAGGACTTGGTCTTGATGACGTTGGCCACTATGTCGAAGAGTTCCCTCCTCATCTCCTCGGACTCAGGACTGCGCCCGTAGCCGTACTTGGGTTCCGCGACAGTGTCGTCAATGCCCATCGCCGCCGCCGCCCGTTCGATGAACCCCACGTGGATGCAGCCCAGGTGAATCCACTCGCCATCGGCGCACTCCATCAGGCTGTAGAACGGCGCTCCACCGGAGGGCGTGCCCGTGTGGAGGCGCGGCGTGTAGGCGTCGCCGCCCACCTTGGGCGCGTAAATCAGCGCTCCGGCCATGAGCGAGGTCTCTACCTTGCGCCCTCTGCCCGTCTTCTCTCTCGAAAGCAGCGCCGCGACCATACCTTGCGCCGCCAGCAAAGCGGCTCCCACGTGCGGCAGCGGGTGCACCACGTGGACGGGCCCCGCGCGAAACGACGGCTGGCTCGCCAGTATCCCCACTCTTGCCATCACCAGGTCGTGCTGTGCAGGCTCGTCCCTGAGCGGCCCCTCTCTCCCGTAGGCGGTGATGGAGCAGTGCACGATGCGCGGATTGAGCGGCGCGAGCCTTTCGTAGCTCACGAAGGCCTGGTAGTCGGAAGACGGCGCGTAGCTCTCCAGGAGCACGTCCGACGCGCCGACCAGCTTTCGGAACGCAAGCCCGTCCGCGCTGACGTCGAGGAATATGCTCTCCTTTCCTCGATCCCAGACTTTGTAACCTGGGTCCGCGCGCAGCGCATGACCGCCCGGCGGCAGCGCGTGGATAACCCTGGCGCCATTGTCCGAAAGGAACATCGAGGCAAGGGCGCCCGCCGGCCCGTGAGTCAAGTCGAGCACCCTTATCCCGTCCAATGCGCTGACCATCGTTTGCTGCGTCTCCGGTTGATTGGGCGTTGCTCATTTCCAGGTAGGCGTCGTTAGCTCGGCCTCATTGTAGGCCATTTCGAGGCTTGTTGGCGCACGCGGCAACCACAAGAAACCAGTATCAGTTTGGTAGGCATACTGGAAACCCCGTCCTTCCGCGTAGGGGCAATCCCTTGTGGTTGCCCGAGTAGGTCATCATACCCAGGGCGCCCACGAGGGACGCCCCCACGAATTGGGCGCCTACTAGATTGATACAGGTTCAGCCACAAGAATTGTTATTGCGCTACCTCTGGGTGTCAAGAGAGATCGTACAACAAAAGGCCTCGGACCGTATCGATCCGAGGCCGCGATTCCTCATTTACGGCGACCAAGCGAGGCCGCTGTTGCTTTGTATGTCTAGTCGTCGGCTAACACGGGCTCGGCGAGCTTCTCCCTGATGAGAGCCCTCATCTCCTTTACGCGAGGCAGGTTGGGGAACTGGCCATCCTCCCCTTGCTTGTCGTAAACCTTGTCGCCGTCCACGAACACCTGAAGGATTCCCGCAGTGCCGGGCGTGAGCCTCAATGCTACGTCTTTGCCGCCCTCCGCGAAGAACTCGGTGGCCATCCAGGCCGCCGTACCGAGGTGCGCTCAAGGCACACAGTAGATGATCTCTACCTCAAACTTTCCTTCTCCAGCCATGTCAACTCCTCCATAGTAGGTCACTAAGGCCCAGAACCCAAACCACTCGCAAAACGCAACATGCGAGCGCCTCTGAACCTATGAGCCGAATCTATCACAGCCGAACGCGCCTGTCAATCGCCCGAACGGCCGGGCGCACGGATTGGGCATCCCAGGGTCCTTCGCCGCACCCGCTCACTCCACGTCCTCCTCGCCGCTGTACGCCGACATCAGGACCAGCTGCATGAGCTCGATCAACTGCTTGTGCCACTCCCAGCGTTCGTGGATGGTCTCGTGGAACTGTTGGCTGCCCTCCTCGTCGCCTCGCTCCTCGAAGTCCGCCGCGCTCTGCGCCATGAGACCGTTCGATATGTTCTCTATGACTGCGTCGAGGCTGCGGAATAGCCCCGGTGGAATCCTCATCCTCGCCTCTGTTATCTTCAGGCTGGGAAGATGCTCGTCCGCCATGGACAGTTCCGACTTCAGCAGGGCCAGCGCGGCAACGAGCACCGCCACCTCTTCCGTGTGGAGGAATACCTTGATGCCGCCCCGGTCTCTGGCGGTCTTTTCGCGTACATTCATGTTGCTCACTCCGCTCTTGTATTGACCGCTCAATCCCGTCGCGGTGGGAGGTCGCCCCAGTCTGCCTGACTGCCGGGCCGTTCGAGAATCCCTCGCAGAACCAGCTTGGCGACCTCTTTGTCCAGAGGCTGATTGTTGTTGCCGCACTTGGGCGACTGAATGCAGCCGGGACAGCCGGACTCGCAGCCGCACTCGGAGATAACGTCGAGCGTGGCCCGCCACAGCTCCTCGATTATATCGTAGCCATGCTCCGCGATGCCGACGCCGCCGGGATGCCCATCGTGAATGAACACTTGCGGCCTGCCGGTGTCGGGATGCAGTGGCGTCGATATGCCCCCGATGTCGTTGCGGTCGCACAGCGCGAACAGGGGCAGCACTCCAATGGCGGCGTGCTCGGTCGCGTGCAGGCCGCCCGCGAGGTCGAGGCGCTCGTCCCGGATGTATTCCAGCGCGTCCTCGGGCACGTCGAACCAGAACGCTATCGTGTCGTAGCTCTGCGTGGGCAGGCTGACGTACTCTTCGCCGAGCACCTCTTCGCTCATGTGCGCCTTGCGCCGGAAGCCCACCACCGAAGTCGAAACGTTCACCTCACCCAGGTAAGCGGTCGTCCTGCCCGCCGACCTGTGCTTGAACACCCTCAGCACTCGCGTATCCGTAAAGTCGCGCGCCTCCGTGTAGTAGGGAACCTCGGTCTTGACGGCGTAGGCCGTGTGTGAGTCCAGGTCTAGGTCTTTGACCAGGTACTGCTCTCCCTGGTGGAGATAGATGCCGCCGGGGTGAAGCTGGAGGAACGCGGACATCTCCTCCACCGTCTCCAAAATAACGCCGCTCTCCTCTTCCACGAGGGTATAGAAGTTCGCGGAGGTCGATCTGATGTTGACCTCACCGGCAGGATAGCCCAGGTCCGGTGAAACGTGCCAGCGGCCCGACGCTGCGTTGAAGAAGCCGCCCTCCGTCAATTCGCCTGCGTACCAGAGCAGGTCCGGGCCAAAGAACTCCGTATCGTCCATCGTAAGGGGAGCCTCGTAGGCAGCGCATAACAGATGCGGCTTCAGAATGTAGGGATTCTCCGGCGATATTCGCGCCCGCTCGTAGGACCTGCCAAAGAACGATTCGGGATGGCGCATGAGATACTGGTCGAGTGGATTTTCGAGGGCGACCAGAACGCTCAGCGAACGCTCCCCGCTTCGACCGCTGCGCCCCGCCTGCTGCCAGGTGCTGGCGATGCTGCCCGGGTATCCGTTCAACAGCGTGGCGTCCAGGTCTCCGATGTTGATGCCCAGCTCCATGGCGTTCGTCGTCGAAAGTCCCAGCAGCTGGCCCTCGAACAGCTCGCGCTCGATGCGTCGCCTGTCCTCCGGCATGTAGCCCGCCCGGTACGGGGCAACTCGCTTGGCCACGGTCGGGTCTGTCTCTCCAAGCTGGTCGCGGACGAACACGTAGATCAGCTCGGCCAACCTGCGGCTCTTCACGAACGCCAGCGTGCGTACGCGCCGCCGCAGCAACTCCGCGAATATCCGCGCCGTTTCGCTGTTCGAGCTCAGACGGCTGCCCTTCGCCATGTCTATCATCGGCGGGTTCCAGAACAGGAAGTCCTTGCCCCCGTAGGAAGAGCCGTCCCGGTCAACGACCTGGAAGGGCAGCCCAACCAGCCGCTCGGCGTGCTCGCCTGGGTTGGCGATGGTGGCCGTGCACATGACGAACTGTGGGTCGCTCCCAAACCGCCGGCACAGCCGTCGCAATCGCCGGACGACGTTCGCCACGTGAGAGCCGAACACGCCGCGGTAAACGTGCGCCTCGTCTATGACGACGTATCGCAGCCCCCGCAGCAGCCGGTACCAGGAGCGATGGTTGGGCAGGATGCCGAGGTGCAGCATGTCGGGATTGGTGATGACAACCCTGGAGTTACGCCGTATGTCACCCCTGTCCTTTGAGGGCGTGTCCCCGTCGAATACTCCGTGACGGACTCCCCTGTTGTCGCCAACCAGCGTGGTCAGCGTTTCCGACTGGTCTTGGGCCAGCGCCTTCGTCGGGAACACGTAGAGCGCGTGAGCGGCGCGGTCCTCGAGCAGCGCCTCGAGCACGGGCAGATGATAGCAGAGGCTCTTGCCGCTTGCCGCCGGGGTGGAGACGATAACGTTCCCTCCCCTCCGCAGCGCATTGACAGCCTCCGCCTGGTGCGAGTACAGGAACTCCGCGCCCACCGAATCCAGCGACGCTTGCAGCTTGGGATGCAGCGGCTCTTCGAGTTCGCCGCGCTCGGCCGGCCGCGCGGGAACGTCCTCGCGATGCACGATCTGGTCTCGATACCAGGGCACGTATTGCAGGTAGTCCAGGAAAGAGTGAATGTCCATAACAGCCCAGAGCGCAAGAATGTCCGCCAACGACGCTTCGTATCTGCCTATCTTAGCATCAAACTGGCGCGTGCATTCACCGCTCATGCGTGCTAGGATAGTCGGCAGAGTAAACTTCTCCCACACATCATGGCTAACCAGGCCCCCACAAGAGGCGGCTTGCCATATATTCGAACCCATCAGAAGAAAACGTGAGCGCGCAAAATGCCGCGACAGACTGAACCCAACGCCAACAACGCCCTCCGCGAGTTGCTCCAGAACATGCTGGGCAGCAGCAGAGTGATTTCCGAGAACACGCGGGTCATCGCCGGACATCCCGGCCTGCGCCCCGACATCCTGGTCACCACGCCCGGCTCCTCGCCCGTTGTCGTGGAGTCGGAGTACATGCCCGCCGCGAACGTGGAAACCGAGGCGAAAGACCGCCTGGGGCTGGAGGTGGCGTCCAGCGGGCGCGCAATCGAGGCGGCCATAGCCCTGCGCTATCCGGAGGCGGTCGGAGACGCGGCTGAGCTCGGCCCCGCCATAAACGGCGCGCGCCTTTCCTACTGCGTCTTCACCGAGGAGGCGGACGGCGAGAGCCGATTCCCCCGGTCCGGCTGGCTGGAGGGGTCGGTCGAAGACCTGGCGGACATGGTCCGCCTCGTGTCCGTGCCCCAGCGCGCCGTGGACCAGGCGACCACCACGCTGCAAGAGGGAATCGACAGGGCGGCAAGGCTGCTGGACGATCTGGACCATACCCGGCCCGGCATCACCATGGCCATCGCCCGCCGCCTGGGGATGACGAACGTGCCCCAGACCCGCCGCATGGCCTGCGCCATCATCGCCAACGCCCTGGTGTTCCACGAGCACATCGCGGGAATGCACGCCGAGATCAAGCCGCTGGCGCAGGTGTGCGGCCCGGGCGTGGTAAATCCGCAGGGCGAGGTTCTGGCCGCCTGGGACGCCATACTGGGCATCAACTACTGGGCCATCTTCGCCATCGCCAAGGACATCCTGGAGCAGCTGGACTCGCTCGACGCGGCAAGCATCCTGCGGCAGTTGAGGGACACCGCCCAGTCGGTCAACGCCACCGGCGTGGACAACGCCCACGACCTGACAGGCCGCATCTTCCAGCGCCTCATCGCCGACCGCAAGTACCTGGCCACCTTCTACACGCTGCCCGCGTCGGCGGCGCTGCTGGCGCGGCTCGCGGTGGCCAAGATGGACGGCGTGGACTGGTCGGACGCCAAGGCCATCGGCAGCCTGCGAATCGCGGACTTCGCCTGCGGAACCGGCGCGCTGCTCTCCGCCGTGTACGAGCAGATCGCCGCCCGCCACGAGCGGGCCGGGGGCAGACCAGCGGACCTGCACAGGGCGATGATGGAGGAGGTGCTCTACGGCTGCGACGTCATGCCGTCGGCGATACACATCACCGGCTCCACCCTGTCGGGAGTCGAACCCTCGGAAGTCTTCGAAAAGTCCCGCCTCTACACCATGCCCTACGGCCGCCAATCCGACGGCAGCGTGGCGATAGGCTCGCTGGAGCTGCTCCAGTCCTCCGACGTGCTGACCCTGCTCAACACCAGCGACCCCGCCATGCGCACCGGCAGCGCCGGCGAGGAGACAGCCGCCCAGATACGCGCCGAGATGCCCGACGGCGGCTACGACCTAGTGATAATGAACCCGCCTTTTACGAGTGATACCAAACACCGGGATGCCGAAGAAGGAGTATTGAACGCTGCCTTTGCCGCCTTCAACGCCAGCGATGCGGATCAAGAAGATATGGCAAAACGCCTGAAACGACTGACCAAAGGCGGCCCTTACCACGGTCACGCTGGGCTAGGGTCTGCCTTTGCCGCACTTGCTCACAAAAAAGTCCGACCTGATGGCGTCATAGCATTTGTGCTGCCATTCACAGCAATCAACGGGCCGTCTTGGGCCAAGTTCAGAGAGCTAATGGCCAAGCATTACACCGACATAACAGTCGCAAGCATCGCGGCTAACAGCCATGAAATGTCCTTTTCGTCCGACACGGGCATGGCCGAGTGCTTGATAATCGGTCGAAAGACAGCGCCTGATGAGAAGCCCAAAGGTAGAGGGACCTTCATCTCATTGCGGCGCAGGCCGTTCGGCTTTGGAGAGGCCAAAGAGTTTAGCGCGGCGATCCTCGCAGCATCGGCAGCCCGACGTCTTGAAGACGGGCCCTACGGCGGCATCCGCATCTTCTGTGGAGACAACATAGCTGGTGAGACAATTGAAGTTCCTGTTGACGGCGAGAGGAACGGATGGAATGCCGCCCGCATCCTTGATGCTTCTGTTGCCCAGACCGCCCACGCATTGTCTGGTGGCGACCTTTGGCTACCTGGGGCTGCGAAAGCCAAGCCCTTGACCGTGGCGCGGTTAGGCAGCCTCGGTAATCGTGGGGTTGATCACCAATTGTTGGTTAGTGCTGCTCACAAGGGTCCCTTCATAAAGTCGCCGGCCAACCCCACTGCCACATATCCAGCCCTGTACAACCATCACGCCAGGAATGAGCGCTACATGGTATGTGCCCCAGACATGGAGTTGGTTGTGAACCCAGGAATGGAAGAGAGCGCAACCAAACTATGGGCCACCGCCAGCCGTGCTCACTTGACCCTCGACTTCCGATTTACGTCCCAACCATTGGCAGCGGCCATTACCGAACAGAAGACTATTGGCGGCACTGCTTGGCCCAACGTGGCGTTCAATGACGAACGGCACGACTACGCCTTTGCCTTATGGTGCAATTCTACACTTGGTTTGCTCTTGTATTGGTGGTGGTCTAGTAAGCAGCAAGACGGACGTGGCAGAACAACCATACATGCAATGGTATCCCTGCCCATGCTGGACCTCCGCGCTCTCAGCGACGAGCAGCTTGCCACGGCTGAGGCTGTCTTCGACGACTTCCGCGACAGGGAACTCATGCCCGCCTATCTCGCCGACGCCGACCCCAATCGCGCCCTGCTCGACCGCCGCGTAGTCCGCGACCTGCTCGGCTTCAACGAGGACACTTACGCCGCCGTCCGACGCCTGGCCGCCAAGTGGTGCGCCGAGCCGTCGGTGCACGGCGGCAAGAAACGCCCCCGCAACGCCCGGCTGGTGATGTGAGGGCAGGAGCTTGGCCGAATTCCCAGACACATACCCACTGCCTATAGACAATTGGACGCCACGAACGCGAGTGGTTCAGAAGGTGAGAAGTGATAAGCGGGACTGTAAATGAGTATCTCCTCCCAATGGTTCCGGTTAGTGTCAAAAAACTTGATGGGGATTGGCAGAAGCTTAACATCCTCTTGGACACCGGGTCCGAGGTATGCTTTGTGCTCAAAGGGGCAAAGGTAAGTCGATATTGTATTGCAACTGAACCGCGCTACAACCTGCCAACGTTTATCGACCCCTTACAACTTGGCAGCGCCTCAATGCCCATGTTGCCATGCAGAGTTGAATTGCTGCTGGAAGGAAACCCAAGAGTAGTTGAGGCTCAGATCCTTGAGAGGCATGATTTCTCGGGCCACATGGGGCCGGACTTCCTGTTAAATCGACGGATAACTATTGATGTAATGAAAAATGGGGTAGTTGAAATAGACTGGATACCAGCTCCTACCCCTCTTTCTCGCATCCGAAGTCTAATTCGCAAGCCCGAACGGCAACGGCCTTCTCTCGGATACGTTTGGAAACTACCCTGGGTAGACGTGGCAATCAAAGACAGTGAAGGTAGATGGCGGCCCTTTAGTGCGAATGTTGACACAGGGGACAGCGAAGAGTTGAGCTTGCCCCCCAGCAAAGTTGAAAGATTCGGCCTTAGGCTTCTCGATAAGTGTCGAGTGAATACTATCGACGGGCCAGTCGATGCAAGCTGTGGTGAAGTAGAAGTATTCTGGCAAGGGAGCCCCCGCACCGTACGATGCATCCAACGTCAGGAAAAACCCCCGCCGCTTATAGGAATGAAGATGTTGCGTGGCAATCGAATCACAATTGATGTTGATTGCCTGGCGCCGGTCGTTGAAATTGCTCGCATACCCCGGTCAGAATCGTCCAACAAGAACTTTCTTCAATCCCTGTAAGGACCGCCGTCGCCACAGATTCGCAGGGCGGTCATGGTGGAAGGGATGAGCATTCGGGAGACTTCCTGAGTGTTTGGCCTGCACCCCGCATGCGAGTGTGGAAGTATTCTTTACTGGTGGTTGAGATATCGTGCTTGTGATCTCTGCCCAATATAATCAGGCCTACGGCAGCTGGCGTATCGCCTCCCTCTAACGTCATTCCCGTGACAACGGGAATCCAAGGGGGCGGAGCGGCCAGCCGCCGCCAATGTGCGAACGTAAGGGCGGTTCGAGAACCGCCCTTACCGTTGGCGCAAACCCATTGTCCTCCTCCCTTGACGCTGACAGGGATAGGCATTTGGCGTCTCATAGCTACGAGCCATAGCCAAGACATCACAATTCAGCCCAACGTATGTCATTCCGAGTGAGCGTAGCGAACCGAGGAATCCCAAGTTCTTGTAGTGCAGATGGCTCTGGATTGCCGAGCGGCTAGCCACTTCGTGGGGTCCTCGGCTACGCTCGGAATGACATGGGCTAAACGTACTTGCAATTCGCATTTTACCTACCCCTGGAGTGACGTGCAAAACGGCGATTCGACCTGCATTGACTTCGGGGATAGACCCTGCTAGTTTCCACGTACATCCATCAGAGGAGTCCCTGCCATGAAGACGGCACTCGTGGTCTTGGTAGTGGTGGTCGTAGCCGCTCTAGTGGTGGCTCTGGCGCTACCCGTGTTCGGGCCAGTGTTGAACAGGTTTGCAGACACTTGGGTCGTTGGAGCCTTATTTTCCTCCTGGCTGTTATTTTGGTCCTTTGTGCTGTTCCTGGGATTGGTGTTGGCTGTCGTCATCGTAGTGGGGTGGCGCGTTTTCCTTCGGGCTTTCCGCGCAACGCCCACGCTTTAGGACACCTGTCCCGTCCGCGGTCAGCCCGCTAGACGAACTTATGCACGACCCTCCTACCCCTGTGACCTCTCTTGACATACACGAACTACCGTGCTATCGTAGCCACATCCTCTATCTGAGGTAATCCAGCACAACATCAGAACAGCTTGAGTAGCGGACAACCCAATCCCCAAAACTTCCGTAGGGGCTCGCCGCTCAGCAATCCCGAAATCGCAAAACCTCCGCAGGGGCTCGCCGCTCGGCAATCGCAACATCCTGACTCTGACAACAGTACGAAAGCCACAGAGAGGAGTGTCTCATTTCCTATACGAACAACCGCAACCCTACTACATTCCAACTCAGAAACATCTCCTAAATCCTCTCACAGCATCACAGACCCCAAGTAGGAATGAGTCACAATGAATCAAAATGAGACACCCACAGGCGTTTTGCCCACAGCGAAAACATCCAGCCATCCAGATGCGAGCGAATCCCACACCCGGGCTATCCCCGCTTAGCGCCCTTCGTGGATAATCCTCCAATCCCCGAAACCCCCGTAGGGGCTCGCCGCTCGGCAATCCTGATTCTGACAGTGATGTGCTAGAATACGTGCCAGCAACCAATCTCCGAGGTGAACTGACATGGAGCCAACTTCCGACCAGAGAGCATTTCTGGACCAGTCAAACGTGGCGATTCTGGCGACGACCGGTCCCGGCAGCCGCGCCCACGCGATGCCGGTCTGGTACATCTACGAGAGCGGCCAGATCATCCTTGGAGCGGGAGCGAGCTCGCAGAAGCGCCGCAACATCGACAGAAACGGGCAGGCGACGCTGGTGATAGACCGGCGCGAGCCACCCTACTACGCGCTGATGGTACAGGGCAAAGCCGAGATTGGCCCCGGGGCCTCGCCAGAGACGCGGCTAAGGATCGCCACACGCTACCTGGGCGAGCAGCGTGCCCGCGAGTACGTGGAAGAGACGGCGGGTGGGGACTCCATCACGATACGCCTGACGCCGGAAAGGTTCATCGAATACGGCAGCCCGTCCGCAAGCGGCTAAGCAGGAGCCTCCATGCCAGCCGCGCCGTAGCCATATACTCGAAACCCCAATCCAATTTGCAACCTGGAGCAGACCAATCGACGAGACTCGCCTGCGTGCGTTACTACGCGACTTCAAGAGCGACGGGCTGGGCATGGACGACGTCATCTCCCAGCTAAGGCAATTGCCCTACGAGGACCTGGAATTCGCCAGGGTAGATCATCACCGCTCCCTGCGGAAGGGCTTCCCGGAGGTCATCTTCGGGCAGGGGAAGTCGGCTGAGCAGGTGGCGGCAATCTCGGCCTCCGTTCTGCGGCACTCCGACCGCCTGCTGATAACCAGGGCCGAGCCGGAGGCGTTCTCACGGGTGCGCGAGGTCGCGCCCGACGCCGTGCACGACGAGACGGCCAGGACAATCGTCGTGGACCGCCGGGCAGACAGGACGCTCACGCCCGGGGTGATGGTGGTGTGCGCGGGCACCTCCGACCTGCCGGTGGCGCGCGAGGCCGCCGTCACCGCGGAGCTGATGGACTGCGAGGTGGAGTGCGTCTTCGACGTGGGCGTGGCAGGCCTGCACCGCCTTCTCGAACAGCTTCCGGCCCTTCAGAATGCGAGGGTAATCGTGGCGGTCGCGGGCATGGAGGGCGCGCTCCCCTCGGTGATCGGCGGCCTCGTGAAAGCCCCGCTCATCGCCGTGCCCACCAGCATCGGCTACGGCGCCAGCTTTGGCGGAGTGGCCGCGCTGCTCGCCATGCTCAACAGTTGCGCCAACGGGATAGGCGTGGTCAACATCGACAACGGCTTCGGCGCCGGATACCTCGCCGCGCTGATAAACACCCTGCCCGCCTCGCCATCGACGTAGCCCCGCCCAGGACGCTCCCACCGTCTGTCCTGATCGCTACATCCTCACCAGCGGTGTCACCGAAAGCTCGCCGCTAATGCCGTCGAACCACCGCACTACCTCCTGGTGCAACGGGATGCCGTTGGCCCGCCTGTCCCGCTCCTCCTCGAACTCGGACAATCCGGGATAGATGACCCGCTCGTGGCCGGGCGCGGGCTTCGTGGTTCTGAGCGTTCGCAGCATCTGGTCCATGTGCTCCTTGAAGGCGTCGAGGTCCGTGAAGGCCGCGATGTCGTAGGCGGCAAAGTAGTTCTTGAATCCGCTGCCATAAGGCTCACTGTCCAACATGCTGGGCACCGAACCCGAAAGCAGCGCGCCCAGTACCTCGACCATCAGGTTGAATCCGTACCCTTTGTGCGATCCCTGCTCCCTGGTGCCGCCGATGGGCAGGCCGAAGAACTGCCCCCTCTCCCTCGGA
This sequence comes from Dehalococcoidia bacterium, assembly GCA_965217565.1. Classification (GTDB taxonomy): domain Bacteria; phylum Chloroflexota; class Dehalococcoidia; order Lucifugimonadales; family CATOSD01; genus CBDCIS01. Next base: position 502,402 of record CBDCIS010000002.1, on the reverse strand, counting down.
GCCGTCTCCTCCAGGATGGGGCTGCCGTCGGGCTCGGCTATCCAGCCCGGCAGCAGGTCGGACCCCACTCGCCTGGCAAGCTCGAGCTTGTTCAGGGCGACGGCGGAGGTCGCCGCGTCGAAGAGCAGGGGCGGCTCGCTCTTGGCGGGCGCGGCAATGGAAACGGGATTCGCTCCCAGGCGGCCCTCCGCGCCGAACGTGGGCAGCACGCTTGCGCCGCCCGCCGTGATGCACATGCCGACCATGTCCGCTTCCGCGGCAAGCATGGCGAAGTGGCCCACCGCCCCGGCGTGACCGCTGTTCGACATCGTAACCACGCCCACGCCGACGTTTCGGGCCTTTTCGATTGCCAGGTTCATTCCCCGGCGCCCCACGATTATGCCAAGGCCGCGGTCCGCGTCTATCGTCGCGGTGCCCGGAAACTCACGCACGGTCCGCAAGTTGGGCGTGGGGTTGATCCTGCCATCGTTGTACTGCTGCACGTAGGAGCGCATCATGTTGGATACGCCATGCGTCTCCACGCCGCGAAGATCGGTCATCGTCAGCACGTCCGCGCCTTCGGCGGCGTCCTCGCTGGACACACCCATCTTCTCGAATATCTCTGCCACCGTCTGCCGCAGCGAGCCTTCCGATATTCGTACCTGGTCCTGCTTGGGCACCTTGAAACGCTCTAGCATAGGGAACCTCCGGTTAGTATTTCAGTTTGCCAGTCGGTGGGTCATCAGGGGATGCGCCATTAAGCCAACGCCCGCTCGAAGACGTAGCGGCCTACGTCTCGATTCTCCTCGAAGTCGAACCCATCGAAGTCGCCATTGTAACCGATGAGCGGTATGTCTTGCTCGTGAGCCGAGGCGTGGGAGCGCAGGCGCGGGGGCAGTTCGACCTCGGACGGGTCGCCGAACACCGCGTCTGCCTCGCCCGTTACGACTATGTCGCCGATCCGTTCGTAGCGCAAACGCAGCCTTGTCGAGGCCTCCTCCCTGGAGAAGGCCTCCTCCACGCCGGAGACGCCCCGCAGCGCGTCCAACGCCTCGTTCATCTGGGATGGGTTGTCGAGATAGACGAACACGCAGCCGCCAAGGTTGGAGTGATGCACGACGTAGCGGTCCTTGATGATAGGCACGGGATTGGCGCGGATGCCGTACCTGGACAACTCACTCTTCAGGTCTATCATCCTGGTCTTTCGAGACATCCCGTGGTCGGCGGTGAGGAGCAGTGTAACGTCGGGATGGGCCGTCATCAATTCTCCGATAGCGTCGTCCAGTATGGTCATGTGCTTGCGCGATTCTGGCTCGTCGGGCGCGTAGGTGTGCATGGCGTAGTCGGTGGTGGTGATGTAAACGAGGTCGGCAGGGCGATGCGTCATTATGTAGCTGCCAGCCCTGATGGCCCAGCCGTTGACCTCCAGCGAGTAGATCTCCGGCGGCTCTCCCACGCCATCCACCACCCAGTCGAGTGGCTGCTCCGACGAAAGCGCAATCGTCGCGCCGCTGCCCAGCAGCGTCCGCAGCTTGTCCTTGGAGGTCACCAGGATGGACCTCTTGCCCAGCTCCGAGGCTCGCTGGAACATCGTCTTGGCAAGGATGTAATCGTTGGACTCCATGTATATCTCCTCACCGGTCTCTCTCACCAGTCTGTAGTTCGAGCTGATGCCGTGAACCTGCGGATAGCTGGCGGTCACAAGGGAAACGTTGTTGACGTTGGTCACCGAGGGCATGATACACCTGCCGCTCTTCAGAAACCCCTTCCTGCCAAGCTCTCTCAGGTTGGGTGTCTCGCAAGCGTCCAGGTATTCAGGATCGAGCCCGTCGATGCAAACGACAACCGTAGTCTTAGCCATCCCAATTCCTCCGAAAAAAACCTGTGTATCCCTCGCCAGCCACAATTCTAGCAAATCGAACAATCAACCGCATCCGCCAAAGCAACGAACAAACTGAAACACCGACCTGCTGCCAAACCAACGGGCTTGCGGACTGCCCCGCCGTCCACTAAGATTGATTGCGCGTTATGGCTGGAGCAGAGAACGAGTTCACCAATGTCAGCAGCCTGGTTCCGGAGGCGTTAGGAGAGCCAGGCCGACGCACGTTCCGAGTTAGGGCGGAGAGCGGCAGCAGCGCGGCCACGATCTGGCTGGAGAAGGAGCAGCTATTCCAGCTTGCCATGGCGATGCAGAGGATCGTCGCGTCCATGCCAGACGATGACAGCGCGTCGGGCTCGCCGCCGACCGATCGCGAGGCGAGCCCCTTGACGATGCTCGACTTCAGGGCAAGCAAGCTGGCTCTGGGCTACGATGGCAACCGGGCAATGTTTATCATCGACGCCCACGACCAAGACGAGGATACCGCAAGCGTCCGGGTCTGGGCCTCCGCTGAGCAGGTAGCGGAGTTTACCAAAGAGGCGCTCCACGTGTGCGCCTCCGGACGGCCCCTCTGCCCGCTATGCGGCAGTCCAATCAATCCCGACGGTCACCTGTGCCCAAGGGCCAACGGGCACGCCAAGGCCATCGACCTGCGAGACTAGGGTGTGGGGGCGTCGCGGAGTGAAGGTGCATCAGCGAGTGCAGTTGGTCTACAAGTGGATGTACCTGTTACTGGTGGTAGACGTTCGGAGGGGCAGGCTGTTGTGGAGTTAGATCGATTCGATGAGGTATGCGGCTATAGCGTCGGCACTCGATAGCCTGAAGCATCAGACGGACATGGAAGCGCGTGGTCACCGGGGTGAGATGGTACGGTGTGTTGGACTCGCAACGATTGTGCAGCCTACATACAGTCCTGAGTTGAATTCTGCTGAGCGGATGTTCGAAGAGGTCCGCCGGTGGGTAGATAGCAGGATGTACGGGAGTATAGATGAGAAGGCGGAGGCGATTAACTCCTACCTGAGTGAGCTTGAATCTGGTCCGGGTTGGGTGCGGTCACTCACCGCGTGGAAATGGATAGAACACACGACGCGAGGTCTTCGCGCGCGCTATGCGGCCTCTTCAGCCTGAAATGGTATAATACCTACATGCTGTGCTTTCGAGTCCACCGTAGCAGGAGGAAGAATTTCTTTTCTTGGGTAACAGGTTCTAAGGTCGTGCGCCTTCGGCGTACTCCCTCAGGAGGAGCAATCCCATGGACATGTGGCCCCGGCTACGGCAACAGGAGTTAATGGATCGCGCCCGTCAACTCGCTGTCGAACGTTTCGCTCCCCGGGCTGCTGAATACGATCGGGAGGCCGCCTTCCCGGTCGAAGATTACAACGACATGCGCAACTCAGGGCTGCTGGGCCTGTGTGTGCCTGAGCAGCATGGCGGTCTCGGAGCGGACTTCGAGACCTACTGCCTGGTAGCTGAGCAACTCGCTCAGGGCAATGCCTCCACCTCCCTAACTTATAACATGCATTCCTTAACCCTCCTGATGATGGGTCTTTTCTTAAAGGATTTGGAGCTGGCGCCGGAGATACGCCGGAAACACGAAGAACTCAGTGCCCAGCGTTACCGTGAGGTGGTTGAGCAAGGCGCATTCTACGGACAACCCCATAGCGAGCCCGTGGAAATTGGCAGCGCTGATCAGTTGGGGGTCGGAGGACGTCGTTTTGGAACCCGAGCCGAGAGGGTCGCCGGGGGCTACTCAGTCAACGGGCGCAAATTCTTCGTCTCATCGAGCGGCGCGGCGGACCACTATGCCACTCCGGCTCTGCTGGTCGCCGACGGCCCCTGGGAAGCGCGGACTCTCTATCTCTCTATCCCCCGCGACGCGGCCGGTATGGAATTCAGCGGCGAATGGGACCCGCTGGGGATGCGGGCTACCGTGAGCCGGGACATGACCCTGAAGGATGTTTTCGTGCCCGCTGATGCCGAGATTCTGCCACCGGGCGTCTTCGGCCAGCTCTTCCAACGTATGCCCCACATATTCCTCGGCTTCGGGGCCACTTTCTTAGGACTGATGCAGGCGGCTTATGATTTCACCATCGCCTATCTCAGGGGCGAAGCCCCGGGCGCGCCGGGCGCCCGGGGCGAAGCAATGACTGATGGGCACGCCTTGGCCGATATGTTGTTTACCTTGGAAGCCTCGAGGGCACTGTATTACCGGGCCATTTCCGAAGCGCGGCTCGATCCTCCGATAGAGTGCGTCCAGCGGGCCCGTGCTGCCCACGTCCAGGTGCAGCGTTCGGTGGTCTACCTGACCGGAGAAGCGATCCGTATATGCGGAGGCCGGGCGATTCTGAAGCGCTACCCACTGGAGCGTTACTACCGGGACGCCCGGGCTATGGCGATGATGCGGCCCTGGACTCAGGACATCGCCACCCAACAGGCGTGGCAGACCGCCCTGGCCACACCTACCTCTGACACCGCTCTTGACTAGGATGTGTTGACATTTGCATTATACTGAGTATATGTCAACAGTTAGACTATCTTGGGAACAATGGTCAAGGACACATGAGTTCCTTCAAGCTCAGACAGGCTTGTACATTGGGAAGGAAGCCGAATGTAGGCGGTTCATCGATGCTATCTTGTGGATTACTCGGACTGGTGCGCAATGGAGGATGCTGCCAGCCGAATATGGTAATTGGAACAGCGTCTACAAACGCTTCGCCCGATGGTGTGAACGCGGAGTATGGGAGCGTATGCATCAGTATTTCGTCGATGACCCCGACATGGAACACCTCATCATCGGCAGCACAGTGGTCCGGGCGCATCCTTCCGCTGCGGGGGCGTCAAAAAACGGGAGGGCAAGCATCGCAAGCCCTCGGTCGCAGAGCCGAGGTGGGTTCAGCACGAAGGTCCATGTCGGTGTCGACGGCCTCGGCAACCCGTTGAGATTCAGATTGACCGGAGGGCAGGAGCAGGATGTCACTCAGGCTGAGGAACTCATAGACGGACTCGATAGTGAGTATGTGATTGCAGACCGAGCATACGACACCAAGCAGTTCCTTGAGTCAATCATAAGGAGCGGTGCAGTTCCGATAATACCTGCTCGCTCCAAGCGGAAGGCGCCACACAGATATGACGAGTATCTATACCGAGAGCGTCATCTGGTCGAATGCTTCATTGGCAAGATCGAGCATTTCCGTCGCATCTTCTCCCGGTTCGACAAGCTGGCGAACAGATACCTCGGGTTCCTCCATTTCGCCGGTGCTCTCATATGGCTAAGATGAAATGTCAACACAACCTAGTCCCTCGGGCTTTCCCGCCTGGATCGAGTCGAGCAACTCTTCATCCCCACCCACTCCGAGCAACCATGCCAACCCCGTTAGCTGCACGATCTACCTGCTTGCGCGTGTGAGCGGCGGCCTGTAGAAGATTATCGGAGCGATAGGATAATTTGGCTTCCAGGCGGCGACGACACCGGCGAGAGCCCGGCCCGGACGACGACGGCACAGCCATCGAGCTGTCCGAGGAAGAGGCGCGTCCGCTGCTGCAGTCGGGCGAGATAACCGGCGGTTACCGTATGCCCTGGGGATCGAACTACACCTTCGTAGTGCGCATAGACGCGGGGCAGGGCAAGCGCCTGCGAGCCATCTACAAGCCCCGAGACGGCGAGCGGCCTCTCTACGACTTCCCCAGCGGCTCACTCTACAAGCGAGAGCTTGCCACGTTTGCGCTAAGCCGGGACCTGGGCTGGCCCGACGTTCCGCTGACGTTGGCAAGGGAAGGGCCATACGGCGTTGGCACGATTCAACTTTACGTCGAACACGATGCCCAGACCACCTACTTCGATCTCATCGACGAAAAGCCGGAAGAGCTTCAGAAGTTCGCCATCTTCGACCTCCTGATCAACAACGCCGACCGCAAGGCGGGCCATTGCCTGCTGGACAGGTGCGGGCGAGTGTGGAGTATCGACCACGGCCTCACCTTTCACCCCGTCTTCAAGCTGCGCACTGTGATGCTGGAGTTCTGGGGACGACCAATACCGGACGCGCTGATAGGGGATATGGAATCTCTGCGCGTAAGGCTCGAATCGTCGAGCGGCCTGGCCGACCTACTAACTCGAATGCTCTCGCCGCTGGAGGTGATGGCCCTCGTCAAACGGCTTCACGTCATTCTGCGAGACCGCGCTCTGCCCCCCCTGGACCCATACTACAACGTGCCATGGCCCTGGGTGTAGCATCACGCCTCGCGTCAACCGAACCGCCCCGTGCAAACCGGCTCAGGCAGTCGCCGCGGCCTCCTCCGGCATCATCCCTCTCAGCATCATCTCCATAGCCATGGTGTGACTGCAAGTGTTGTGGCCCTCATAGAAGTTGCAATTGCACTGCCAATTTCCCGCCTCGTAGGAGACCTCGTGTTCGCCGTTGTCGCCTCGGAACTCCGCTCTGCACTGCATGAAACTCACTCGCTCGCGCTGCTCAGCGTAGTCTCTGGCCTTCTCGATCTTCCTAACGAGGCTTGAGGAATTCATTGGACTATTGCCTCCATCAGCAATTGCTGGATTTTCAGACTGTCTATCTGCCCCAAAGTTGCTACAACTCACGTTACCCTAATTCTACTGTTACGCCGTTTGCGTCGTCAAATGAAAATGCGCGGATTTTGCCCCAGGCGTAAGTCCGCAGTTGTCAGCTAACCGACCACCGGCCACCGGCAACTGACCGCTCGTCCGAAGTGCCCGGAAAACGCTCTCTCAGACCCTCATTTACCAATAATCTTCGCGCCCAGCGCCACTATCATTGTCTGGTTGACTCTTGTTCCATGAGCCGTATGCCTTTCAGGGTTCGAGTCGCAGGGGACTTGCATGAAGAAACGTATAACCAAAGAGGACGCCACCCTCTTGTTCTTCCATGCGCAGGGCACCGTAGAGCGCGTCGCAACCTGGCTAACCGACCTGGTGACCCGCGGAGCCATCACCGAGGCCGTGGCGAGAATGTCCAGGCTGCGGCCGCGTGACCAGGCGGAGATAGTCGCGCAGCTTACCCCTGAGCTTCAGGGCAAACTCCTGGAACAGCTTACCCCCGAAAACCTGGGTGAGATAATGGGGGAGCTCGAAACTACGGAGGCCGTCGAACTTGCCCTGGCAATGCTTCCCGAGCAGCGCTCCCAGGTCCTGGATCGAGCCAGCCCTAACGTCGCGGCGGACGTTCTGCGCGGCCTGCCGGCGGACATAGCCACTAGCGCCATCGAAAACATGGAAGGCGCCAGCGACGTCGTGCCGCTGCTCGAGTACAAGGACGACGCCGCCGGAGGGCTGATGACGCCGGAGCTGATAGCCCTCCGCGACAGCATGACTGTGTCGCAGGCCATGTCCTTTGTCAGACGCTGGGCCAAGGAACTGCACACCGAGGACATATCCTACCTCTTCGTCGTGGATTCCAACCAGATGCTCAAGGGTGGCATCAGCCTGGCGCAGCTTGTGCTCGCCCAACCCTATCAGCTGATAAACCTGCTGATGGATACCGACGTCATCTCTGTTCTGGTCGATACCGACCAGGAGCAGTGCGCCCGGCTGATGGAGCGCTACGACATCCACACGCTCCCCGTTGTCGATGACGACGAAAAGCTGGTCGGTGTGCTCATTCTCGAAGACATGATAGACGTGGTCGAGGACGAGGCTACCGAGGACATGTATAGAATGATTGGAGTAGATAGAAGCGAGATTGCCCACGGCCCTTTCTGGCGTTCGGTGCGCAACCGGCTGCCCTGGCTCTGTGTAAACCTGGGCACGGCGATTCTCGCTGGGCTGATAATCACGCTGTTCCAGTCCACACTGAGCATGGCGATCGCCCTTGCCGCGTTCCTGCCGGTCATCGCCGGACAGGGAGGCATCGCCGGAACCCAGACGCTCACTCTCATCGTGCGCTCCCTCGCGCTGAGCGAAATAAGCCCGCGCAGCGCGAAAAGGCTTCTGCTCAAAGAGGCCGGCCTCGGCCTCGTGCATGGAGCGGTGCTGGGCGTGCTGGTCGGAGGCATCGTGCTTGGCTGGAAGGGCAACGAATACCTGGCTCTGGTAGTTGGCCTCGCCATGATGGCAAACCTGATAGTCGCGGGCATCAGCGGAGTCTTCGTCCCCCTGAGTCTCAGGGCGCTCCGCGTTGACCCCGCGTTAGCCTCCGCAGTAGCCGTAACGACCATAACCGACGTGGTAGGATTCCTAATCTACCTCGGCCTGGCCACCCTGGCGATTGGTCTGATTACCGGCGGCTGAGTGACTGGCCTGACGCCAGGCGTTCATGTCTTTGCATTTTGTTGTGAGAAACCCCACAAGCAAGCTCTTCCCTGCAGGAGATACTTGTGAATCCGATAACAATGTTGACAAGCATATCAATGATATGTATATATTTTGCTTGACGGTAGTGAATCTGTCCCAACCGGGGCGTTTCCGTGTAGGTCCCCGAGTAAACTGGTACTCAACTGAGTTTCCCATTCTAAGTCGCATGAAGCGAATCCCTACGCACTTCATACTTGGCTCAAGTGGAGGACGGTGTAATGACTACGCACGACATGACTTCCGAGGCCTGGACAAAGCTAGTCGAGCTCGACAGCGATGAGAGGGAAGCCGAACTGGTTCAGCACTATTCAGAGCTGGCTGGCGTTCCCGAGGAGGAAAGGATAACCCAGATCGCTCGTAACGCGGAGGTATTCTACAATCTTTCCAACGAGAGTATGCGAGCGTTGACCGTCTCTCGCCTGCGAGCCTGGCTCAAGTTGGAGCCGGAAAAGGCGCAGACAATTGCCTCTTCGTATGACGCCGCGATGCGGCAGCTATCAGGCGAAAAGGCAATGCGCCGTGTGGCTTTAGTTCAGACGCTGGTAAGAGAGTTTTCTCACGATGAGCAGGAGCGTCTCGTCGCTCTGGTGCCAGGCGTCTTCGGGGGTGTGCCGACCGCCGCTGCCCGGGCTGCTCAGGCCCAGCCTCAGCCCGCGGAGGAGTCAGCGGCGCCGAAAAAGCGGGGCTGGTGGCCTTTCGGAAACCGATAGACAGGCTATCGCGCTCCCGTCTCGATCCCGTCGGCCGCGGCGTTTTCGCTGACTGGTCGTGCAGCCACCGTGGTTGTTGACACAATTCGTCTCTTTCTCCTCAACACGCGTGGATGCTAAGATAAGCGCATATTACGATTTCGGGGGCGCGCTATGGCATTGAAGGTTCTGATCTCTGTGGACATGGAGGGCATCAGCGGCGTGGTGCACAGGGACCACACTGGACGCGACGGTAAGGACTACGAGATGGCGCGGCGCCTGATGACGCTCGAGGCCAACGCGGCCATCGAGGGCGCATTCCAGGCCGGGGCCGACGAGGTTGTCGTCAACGACAGCCACGGCACGCAGAAGAACCTCATACCCGAACTGCTCGACCAACAGGTGCAGTTGATCACCGGCTCGCCCAAGCCGCAGACCATGATGGCGGGCTTGGACGACAGCTACGGCGCCGTCCTGTGCGTGGGCTATCACGGCAGGGCCGGCACGCAGGGCATCCTCGACCACACGTTTACCGGCGCGGTTTACGACTTTCGCGTCAACGGCGAGTCCCAGGGGGAGCTTGGAGTCAACGCGGGCATCGCGGGCTATCACGGCGTCCCCATAGTGCTGGTTACGGGCGACTCGACGACGACCGCGATGGCGAAAGCGCTCATCCCGGAGGTTGAGGTTGCCACTGTCAAGGAGTCGCTGGCTCGCTACGCCGCCAAGTGTCTCTCGCCTTCAGCCGCGCAGGCCCTGGTCCGGGAGCAGGCACAGCGCGCGGTCGAACGCCGCGAGGAGATCGCCCCCGTGCGCTATGAAATGCCCGTCACCATGACCGTGCAGCTCGCCAACTCCGCCATGGCCGACGTCGCCGAGTTCATCCCCGGCGTGCAGCGTCACGACGGCGTGACGGTGTCCTTCACGTCGTCCGACTACCTGGAGGCGTTTCACTGCTGTCGCGCCATGCTGATGTTGGCTGCTCAGGTGCAGGTGTAGGGCGCGCCAGTCCACCTCAATCACCCCCCATCCTAACCTTCCCCATCAGGTGGAAGGGACTCAATGAAAACGGAGGACTATTGTGAGCAGCGACGCAACCAACCGCGAAGTCGATCTGCGGTTCAACATCGTGAAGGACCTCTACGGCGACCGCCTCACGTCCGAGCAGCTCGAAGAGGTGCGGAAGGGCGTCGAGGGCATCGTTGGCGCAGCCGAGGCCATGAGAGCGGTCAAGCTGGAAAACGGCGACGAGCCGTTCTCGGTGTTCACGCCCTACCGCAAGGAGGATTGATGTCATGCCAGGCAATTTCGTCTTCATGAGCATACGGCAGCTTGGCGGCCTCGTGCGCGCCGGAGAGGTGTCGCCGGTGGAGCTCGCCGAGCTATTCCTGGCCCGACTGGAGACCCTGGGGCCGGACTACAACGCGGTCGTCACTGTGACGCGCGAGCGCGCGCTGCGCCAGGCGAGACGCGCCGAGAAGGAGATCGCGGCGGGTCAGTATAGAGGCGCGCTGCACGGCATCCCCTACGGAGCGAAGGACTTGCTCGCCACCTCGGAGGGCATTCCCACAACCTGGGGCGCCGCTCCCCTCCGCCACCAGACCTTCGACTACGACGCCACTGTCGTTCGCAAGCTGGAAGAAGCCGGAGCGGTGCTGGCGGCCAAGCTGGCCATGGTGGAGCTTGCCGGGGGCGGCGGCTATCGCCAACCCTACGCATCGTTCACCGGGCCGGGCATCACGCCCTGGGACAAGACCAGGTGGAGTGGGGGCTCGTCCAGCGGTTCGGGCGCGGCGACGGCGGCGGGCCTGGTTCCGTTCGCCATTGGCTCTGAGACCGGCGGCTCCATCATCTCGCCCGCCAGCAACTGCGGCGTCGCGGGGCTGCGCCCCACCTACGGGCGCGTGAGCCGCTACGGCGCTATGGCGTTGTCCTGGACTCTGGACAAGCTGGGGCCGCTGTGCCTCACTGCGGACGACTGCGGCCTGGCGCTGGAGGCCATAGCCGGCCCGGACCCGAACGACCCCACGACGACAGAGCGCGGCTTCCGTTATGACGACTCCGACGTATCGTCGCGGCGTTTCAGGCTTGGCGTGCTGAAGAACGTGGCGGACAACGCGGACGACGCCACGCGCGCGAACTTCGAGCAGGCGCTCGAGATGCTGGGCGAGGTGGCTTCTATAGAGGAGGTGGAGTTCTCCGACCTGCCGCACGAGGCCATCAACCGCACTATCATGTTCGCTGAGGCCTCCAACGCCTTTGACGAGTTCGTGGAGAGCGGGAAGCCGGTCGACCTCACCGCGCCCGAAGACCACTATGGACTCTACCCTCGCGTGGCTGTGCTGGCGAAGGACTACATCAAGGCGATGCGATTGCGAAAGTTCATGGCGAAAAATGCCGACGAAGTCATGTCCCCGTTCGACGCGCTGGTCGCCCCTACGAGGTCAACTGTGGCAACGCCGCTCGACCAGGAGTTCCGCAGCGCGGCGCTTCACTCGGGGAGGGACACTATGGGCGCGGTCGGAAACGGGGCGGGGCTTCCTGCCATATCGGTTCCGAGCGGCTTTTCGGACGAGGGCGTGCCGACAGGGATTCAGTTCATGGGCAGGGCCTACGACGAAAACGCCGTCCTGGCCGTTGCCCGCGCCTACCAGTCGCTCACCAACTGGCACGAACGCCATCCCGCGGACCTGCTTCCCCGCGTCTAAGGCGAAGGCCACCCACGTCCTAACCTTCCCACTCAGAGGGAAGGGACATGTCGTTGCTTAGCGCCCGCCCGCGACGGCGGGCACGATGCTAATCTCGTCTCCGTCGTTTGTGGCAGTGCTCAGGCCTTGCAGGAAGCGTATGTCCTCGCCGTTGACATAGACATTGACGAAGTTCCGCAACTCGCCCTGTTCGTCGCACAGCCGCTCCCTGATGCCGGGAAACTCGTTGTCCAGCGAGCCTACGACCTCGCCGAGGGTACTCCCCTCGACGTTGACCTTGTCCTGTCCATTGGTTACGCGGCGAAGGGGAGTCGGAATCCTCACCATCACACTCATGTTATTCAGCCTCCCGTTGCTCAGAAAATAGGGACGCGCGCAGTCCGGTCATGGGATCTCCATACCTTGACAGCGAACGCAGTCGAATGCTGTCAGTCTTGCTTTGCAAGCGGCCGTGGCGGTCGCCGCCTACCCCTGGATTACGTCCCCGCCAACCGGGTCCACCCTCACGCCGGTCGCGGAGACCCACTTCATGCCCCTGTCAATCTCGTCCTCGTCGCCCTCCAATTCCAGGACCACCCACCCCATGTCCTCCCGGACGTCGGCGCGCCGGATGTTGGTTACGATCTTGAACTTCTGGGCAAGCTGGTATATCACCGGCTCAGTGATTAGCTCCTGGGGAAAGGTGAATTTTACCCGTTTCTTTGCCATGATGCGCTCGCGGTTGTTAGTGATTCGGTATTTCAGTAGGCCAGCTATCAGATTTTCTCTCTGCCCGCCATCGCGGTTTGAAAGGATTCGTAGTCCGGAGAGATCTGTATGGGACGGATTAGGTCTTCCACCGCCTCCTGGGTCTTTAGACCGTTGCCGGTTACGTATGCGACCGTGACCTCATCGGGCTTGATGACACCTTGCTTGACCAGCCTGCGAAGTCCCGATATGACCACGCCGCCGGCGGTCTCAGTGAAGATGCCCTCGGTCTCGGCAAGAAGCTGGATTCCCTCGACGACCTCGTCCTCGAGGGCGAGCACTGCCGAGCCTTCCGAGGAGGCAATGGTCCTGAGGGCATAGAAGCCGTCGGCCGGGTTGCCTATGGCGAGGGACTTGGCGACCGTGTTGGGTATGACGGGGCGCACGTGCAGGGTTCCCTGCCGGTAGGCTTCCACTATCGGAGAGCAACCCTCTGCCTGGGCGAGGTGCATACCGGTCTTGGGTTGGTCTATCAGCCCTAGGTCGGCCATCTCGTTGAACGCCTTCCAAATCTTAGTGAACATCGAGCCCGACGCGCCGGGCACGATGCAATTGTCGGGCGCGCGCCAGCCAAGTTGCTCAGCCACCTCGTAGCCCAGCGTCTTGCTGCCCTCCGCGTAGAAGGGGCGCATGTTGATGTTGACAAACGCCCAGTGGTGGTTGTCGGCAAGCTCGCTGCAAAGGCGGTTCACCTGGTCATAGGTTCCATCGACCGCCACGAGTTCGGGGCCATAGATGCCCGCGCCTATTATCTTGCCCTTCTCCAGGTCGGCGGGAAAGAAGACCATCGTCTTCATGCCTGCCTTGGCGCCGTGCGCCGCCACCGCGCCCGCTAGGTTGCCCGTCGAGGCGCAGGCAAGCACCTCGAACTCGAACTCCAGCGCCTTGGCCGTGGCTACGGACACAACCCTGTCCTTGAACGAGAACGTCGGGTTTACGCTGTCGTTCTTGACGTAGAGGTTTTCCAATCCCAGCGCGCGGCCCAGGTTCTTGGCCCTGATGAGAGGCGTAAACCCCGTCCCCATGTCCATCACGTAGTCGTCGTCAACGGGCAGCAGGTCGTGATAGCGCCACATGGAGAGTGGGCCGCTGGCTATGCTCTCACGACTGACGCTTTCGCCGATGCTCCGGTAATCGTAGGCGACCTCGAGCGGTCCGAAGCAGAAGTCGCAGACGTTCAACGGCTCTATCGGGTACTCGCGCTCGCACTCTCGACAACGCAAGCACTTTACGTGTGACATGGACGCTCCTCAAAATCCTGTACGGGTATGACTGGCGCGACGGACGCCTCAAAGCATGGGAATGGTAACAACACGCGGTAGGGCTGTCAAGAAATGGAGGGAACGGCAAAACTCAAACTGCCCGACTCCGTCTCTCCGGCGAAAGCGGGAGTCCACTATGCCGAGGTGTGGATTGCCGAGCGGCGAGCCATTGCCATGGATATCCGCGTGCGCGGGAATGACGGCCGGGGGCGGGGCTATCAAAGCCCTCCCAGGCGGAAGGAACTATGGGTTTGCTCTGCCTGGCGCGCCCGCGTGAGCGGCCAGGCAGAGCGGCGAGTCTCGGTTTTGTGGCCCTACTCGCGCGGAGGCGCCGGGGGCATCGGGTTGGCGAGGTTCCTGCCGAGCGACAGCGGTATGAGATTATCTAGCTCGTCCAGCGTCCAGCGTCCATCCTTGTGGATGCTCCTTGTGACGTGCCTGGGTGAGTACAGCGAGACCACCCAGCCGCTGGTCCCGACGACCTGCCCGGTGACTGCGCCGCCCGCCTCGGAGCAGAGATAGACCACCTTGGGGGCGTTGTTCTCGGCGTCGCCCGCGCCCTCGGGGTCTTGAGGAGGCGGAGGCAATCCGGAGGCCTGCGCCCGCAAATCCCTGGAGCTCTGCGGGACGGTCGCGGTCATCCTGGTGGCCGCGCCGGGATAGACGGCGTTTATCGTGATGCCGTAGGGCTCGAGCTCCGACGCGAGCGCGCGCGCCATACCCACCATGCCCTCCTTGGCCATCGAGTAGTTCACCTGGCCCGACGAGCCGAGTCCCGAACCGGACGAGAACAGCACGATCCTGCCGTAGTTCTGCCTTATCATGTGGGGCACGGCGTGCTTGACCATGTTGAACGCGCCGTACAGGTGCACCTGCAACACGCCGTCCCATTCGAACTCGGTCATGTTGAACACCATGCGGTCGCGCAGTATGCCCGCCGGATGGCAAACGATGTCCAGCCTGCCAAAGTTATCGATGGCGGTCTGGACTATCTTGCCGGCCGAGTCGAATTCCGCGACCGAGTCGTAGCAGGCGACGGCCTTGCCGCCGGCGGCGATTATCTCCTGGACGGTCTGGTCCGCGGGCGCGGTGGCCTCGCCGGTGCCGTCAACCGCGCCGCCGATGTCGTTGACCACAACGGACGCGCCCTCCTCGGCCAGAAGCTTGGCGCAGGCCGCGCCGATTCCGCGTCCCGAGCCGGTTACGATGGCTACTCTGCCTTCGAGTCTGTTTCCCATTGTTCTACCTCGCTGTCTGTAATCGATTTGCGTATCTGTGCGTTGGATGGCTTCACGGCTATCTCGGAACTGTCTTTGCGTGTAAACCGCTCAACCCGGCCCCACGCGGGTTCCCGCTTTGGCGGGAATGACGGCGTTCCTGAGATAATCGCCTAGAAGCCGCTCCCTATCATCTTGGGCATGAGGACGTCCATCTCGTCCATGGTGAAGTTGCCGTACTTGTGGACGCTCTTCTCTATCGACGGGTTGGAGTAGAGGTAGATGCTGCCGCCGCGCACGCCGAATATGTAGCCGTTGATGTTTGGCGCGGCGTAGGTGCACAGATAGACGGCAAGCGGCGCGACGTTTTCGGGGTCGTCGGGGTAGCCGGGGCCTTCCCAATCGCCCAGGGGTGGCGAAAGGCCGATACCGGCTCGCTCGTCGCGGGTGGGCGATGCCGCCGACGCGACGCGGTACTCATCGACAGTGCCGGGGAACAGCCGCGTCTCCACCATGGGGGAGATGCCGTTGCAGGTTACGCCGTAGCGTCCCAGGTCGCGCGCCACGGTGCGCGTGACGCCCACGATGCCCTCGGATGCGGCCGCGTAGTTGGAGCGGCCGATTTCGCCCAGCCCCGCGTCGGACGTCATGTTGACGATCCGCCCGCTGCGCTGCTGCCGGAAGACAATCGCGGCGTACTTGCAGGTGGCGAAGGTTCCCTTGCCGTTGTTCCTGACGACGAGGTCGAACTCCTGCGGCGTCATCTGGAATATCATGCGGTCTCGCGTGATACCTGTGCTGTTGACCAGCACGTCCAACTGCCCGCCAAAGCTGTCAACGGCGGTCTTGATGACATTTTCGCCGCCTTCCATCTGCGCGATGTCGTCGTAGTTGGCGACGGCGTTTCCGCCGCGTCCCTTGATCTCGGCAACGACGTTGTCGGCGGGTTCGCGCGACGAGCCAGAGCCGTCAACGTCGCATCCCAGGTCGTTGACCACGACGGACGCGCCCTCTTCCGCCAGCAGCAATGCCACGCCGCGACCCACTCCTCGGCCGGCCCCGGTGACCACCGCTACCTTCCCTTCTAACCGATTTCCCATATGTTGTACCTCCCAACACTTTGTGCTTCTGTTTCGGGCTTGAATCTCAGTTGATTGCGGTTCAGCGGAGAGTAACCCGCGCAACATTATAACGCCATCCGCGCCATTTGTGTGGAGATTTGCGGGAAACTTTGCTCCAAGAGGGCTGGATAGCGCTATGCGTCAACGACCGTGCTCGCCTGGAGACGGCGTAGCGTAGCGGCGGCGTGTCCTGGGTGGGGCCAAAGCCCTACTGCCACCTCTTGAGGTCCGACAGTATCGACCTGGCGATTGCCCTGGCCCTGGCTTCGGTTATCTCGTCGGCCTCTATGAAGTCGGCAACTATGGCGCTCATCTGGTCGATTGTCAGATCGGAGTCGGTGAAGCCACCGTCCTGGTAGCAGTGGGTGCAGTATTCGTCGTTAAGGCTGTGGTCGGCTTCTGTGCCGAAGTCGCGCGGCTCTGCCATGGGCATCCCGCAACTCTGGCAAATGGGAGCCTCGGGTTGGGCTGTCGTCATCGTTTTGCCTCCTCGTTCATTCGAAATGTGAGTGCGCTCTCGACGGGCGAAAAAGCGCCACTCAGTAAGGATAACACTTGTGGCAATACGCTTTCCACCATTGGGAGATAAGCGCAAGACTGGCATTTCGCTCCCAGTCGGTCTACCGTCATTCCCGCGTACGCGGGAATCCATCGCAATGGCGCGCCGCTCGGCAATCCACGCCTCGGCATAGTGGACTCCCGCTTTCGCGGGAGAGACGGAGTCAGGCAATTCCGACAGCCCGCCCGCGCTCACCAGCCCTCGTACTTGATGCGCGACGCCGGGACTCCTAGGCCTTCGACCAGCGCGACCGTGTCCACTATCATGGGCGGCGGACCGCATATGAAGAAGAGCGACGCGGAGTCGATGCCGACCTCGGCAATCATGGCGGCGTCTATTCGACCAACGCGGCCGCCCCAGGCCTCGCCCTCCGGACGAGTCACCGTGTACAGGCAGCGGACGTTCTCGTTCTCACGAGAGATAGCGTCGAAGTCGTCGCGGAAGAGCAGCTCGGACGGCGACTTCGCGCTGTACAGCAACGTGAGCCGAACGCCCGGCGCGGCCTCGTGCACATACCTCGCGATGCTCATAAGCGGAGTCACGCCGATTCCGCCGGCTATCAGCACGAGGGAGTCGCCCATTTCCCGCTTGTAGTAGAAGCCGCCGCCAACCTCCACGTACAAGACGTCGCCGGTCCTGGCGCGTTCGTGTACGTAATGCGTTACCGGGTTTTCGCCAACCAGCTTTACAGCCAGTTCGATTGCGTCGGTGGTTAGCGGGGAAGAGGTCATCGAGTAGCCGGCCACCTCCACGCCGACGCCAACGTCGGCGTAGCAGTCCACCCACTGGCCCGGCAGAAACGGCAGCGCGTGCCCGCCGAGGTCGAGCCTCAGCGCCTTCGTGGTGGGCGTCTTCTGCGTTATCTCAACTATGGTTGCCGGTATTTGCACAGGCCACTCTCTCGATCAGGCGCACCATCTAATTCACCAGTTCCTGGATCAGCTCTTCCAACTTCTCCCTGTTCAGCGGGCCACTCCACTTTCGCACCAGTTCATGGTTCTCGTTAAGGAACAGGGTGGTCGGGAAGCCGGGGACTTCGTATTTCTGGAAGGTTATCTCGCCGTCCTCGTCCGCTCCCAGGGCGTAGGTGACGCCCAGTTCGTTGACGAAGTCCTGGCCGTCCTGCGCCGTGTCGATTCCCACAAGCTGCACGCCGATGAACGCGACTCCGTCCGCCTTGTGCTCCTGGAACGACGCCTCCAGGTCCGGCATTTCGGCCACGCAGGGAGGGCACGAGGGGAACCAGAAGTTGAGCACCACCGGCTGCCCTTTAAGCTCCGAGAGGCGCAGCACATCGCCCGCGGCATGGTTGGGCGTCTCGAACAGCGTTAGCTCGAAATCGGGCGCGACGTCCCCAGGCTCCTCCATCGGCAGCTCGTCGCACGCGGCCAACAGCATCGCCGCGAACACGGCAATGCCGATGATTAGGGCGAACCCCGTGCGCCCGGCGCGATTCTCTTGTGAAATCTCAAAACGCATCGAGTCCTCTCCTGAAGATAGGCTCCTTCCTTCATGTTATGCCCCATCTCAGTCCTCTCCCAAAAGGGGGTCAGTTCCTTGCCCCTCGACGGGCTGACAAGGATAGGTATCTGGCGTCTCATAGCTACGAGCCATAGCCAAGACATCACAATTCAGCCCAACGTATGTCATTCCGAGTGAGCGTAGCGAACCGAGGAATCCAGGATGGTGCATCCGCAGACAACGCCATGACGTTGCCGCACTGGTTGACTTGTTACAGGCATAGAGGTGGTTGCAATCGGAAGACTCTGGATTGCCGAGCGGCTAGCCACTTCGTGGGTTCCTCGGCTGCGCTCGGAATGACATGTACACAGGGGTACTTGCAATTCGTGTTTTACCTACTCCTGTCAGCCCTCGACGGGGGAAGGCTAGGATGGGGGTGAGACTGCCCTCCTCTTTTATTGTAATGGATGCTCCGCTATCAGTTCCTCCGCGCGACGCATCAGCGCCTCTACCCTGTCGGGCGCGACCTCCCTGCCCTCCAAGTATATCCTCAGCGCATCCCTGGGGTCGAGACCTTTCGCGTAGGCCGAGCCGAGCCTGGGCCGCCGCCGCTCGACCACCTCCTTCGAGATGGACGCCACGTAGAACGCGCCCTCCAGCGCCTGCCTTATCTCGGAGTCTCGCAGGTGCGCCTCCAGGCCGATGGGAAGCGCCATCCTCAGCTTGACGATTGCGCCCTCGACCTGATGCCGCGATATGGCGTGCAGCACTGTCGCGGTCGGGTCCAGGTCTCCCGGCGAGATTTCCACCGCGATCGTGAGGAAGGTTCGCGCGTTGACCTGCTCGAAGCTAAAGCCCTGGAACCGCGAACCCGGCGGCTGGGACGGGTCCAGCTCCACGACGCAGAAGCCCTTGTCGTCGCGCTCCTCGCCGAAATCGACGCGCTCGAGACTGCCCGCGTAGGCCATCATGGGCGAGTGTCCGAGAACCTGGTGCTTGTGGATGTGGCCCAGGGCGACGTAGTCGAACTCCGGCAGCGCGACGCCGCTGTTCAGCAGCACGTGGTCTCTGCCCAGCATCATCGACTGTTCCGAGCCGGCGACGGCCTGGCTCACCGTGACGTGGCCCGCCAGAACCGCCGGGACCGTCGCGTCCAGGTTGTCGGCCTGGTAGCGGATGGCGCGAGTGAGCCGCTCCTGGATGGCCTCGTTGACCTGCTCAGGGGATAGGCCGCGCGCCTCGTCTCGGGCCAGGAACGCGCTCCGCCGGACCCAGGGCACAGCGACCACCTGGAGCGGCCCGCTCGGGGTCTGCACGACGTGGGTTCGCAGCGAGTCGCCGATGTGCACGTTCTGCACCTCGAGCGTGTCGAATATCTCCAGCGCCGTGGCGCGCCCGACTACGTGGGGCATGTCGTGGTTGCCCACCAGCAGGAACACCGGGACGCCCGCGTTCGCCATCCGCGCGACACGCCTGGCGAACTCCCGCTGGTGAGTCTGGCTGGGGTCGCGGCTCTTGTAGGCGTCACCGCTGAACAGCGCGAGGTCAACGCGGTTGTCGATGGCGTAGGCCACCACCTCGTCGAACGATGCCAGGAAGTCCCCAAGCCGCGTAGAAAGCCCCGTCTCAGGATCGACCCTGCCATAGTTCTCAACGCCAATATGCACGTCGCTAAAGTGAAGTATGCGCATGGGAGTCAGGCGGGCTGCCGCAGCGGGTTTATGACCTCCAGAAACGGAAACCAGTAGAAGTCAGCGTCCCGCGTGCATATTCGGCTGACGCCGTGCTCGCGCATGAGCGTGGCGATGTGGAGGTCGTGCACTGTGTTGCCGCGAATGTCTGGCATCTCCGAGATGGTCTGGGTCAGCGTTGCAGCATGTCTGTCGGTAGGCAGCAGAATGGAGGAACTCGGCGACTCCAATAGCCTCTGAATGAACGCCCAACTCTCCCCAGGCGACCGAGGTGACGGGACGGCGCTCCCGTGAGTGGTAACCCTCAAGAATTCGTAGCAGATGCTACAGGTAAGGAATGATGGCGACGGCTCAATTTGCGCTTCTTCAAGGACGCGCCTGCAGGGTTGATGGAACTCGGAGTAGGGATTGGCGGCGTCAATCAACACGTTGGTGTCGAAGACCAGCACCTTACCCCTCTTCCTCATCGAAAAACCTGTAGAGCGCCTCGCGGTCGGCGTAATCTACCAGCGGTTTGCCCATGTGCAACTTGGGCAGGGGCGGCAGCATATCCCGCTTGGCCTCCAGGTCCTTGCAATCCTGGAGGAAGCGACGCAGGCCGGCCTCTACCAGCGAGGTCATTGTGGTCCGCCGCCTAGCGGCCTCTTCCCGCAGCGCCTGCATCACACTGTCGTCTACGTTGAAGGTGGTCTTCATAAGGCAAACAGTACAGGACATAAGGCTTTCAGTCAAGATTCATGGGCGCTGCTGGTCAGGATCTACCCTGCCATAGTTCTCAACGCCAATATGCACATCAGAGAAGTGTAGAATACGCATAGCGGGTTTTCAGACAGCCTACACTCTGACACTCGATTTTCGAGTCGTATAGTGCGCCTTCGATGTCATTATGTAAAACCTTAACTGCTTCACTTGATCAGCGTACTCCCCGGAAAACTCAGGGGAGTCGCCATTGAAACGTTCGTTTACATACCCAACAACATCGGCCATTTCCTTGAGTATGACCTCTAAGGTGAGCGCGGAGCCATCTGTTTGGATAAAATCGAACGTCTTGGTATAGTATTCCACCGTTTTGCCCATCACGATGGTATATACGTCAACTTCATTGATGGGCATCCCGGAGTCCAGTGTGCGTCGTGTCCATGAAACCGCGTCATCTAAGATGCTCTTCTTGACCCACGACCAATCCCACGCCATCCTCTCGCAAGGCAACTTTCGGCATACCAGAACGCAATCGTACCTTATGTTGCCGTCGCTGCTGTGAAAACCGCTTTTCCCTTCCGACCGCACAATTGGCGTTGCGGAAATGTAGAACCCCGCGTCCAGCAGCAGTTGGGCAATCCCTTCCCATGCCCAGTTCTGCTTGTGATGAAACGTGAAAATCAGCAAGCCGTCTTCCTTCAGCGTGCGATTGCATTCGGTGAACACGCGCCCAAGTCCATCATTGAAGAACTGAGCAGTTTTGCCGAGCTTGTCATTCTTGACGATTTCTCTGGGTTGGCGCGAGAACTCGGGAACAAACCACTGATAGGATTCTTTCAACCCGAGCCGCAACCAAACATAGAAGAAGTCGGCCAATTCGGAATACTGGACATTGTCAAAGTACGGGGGGTCTGTAATAACTGCATCGACCGACTCATCGGGCAGGTGAGACAGGTCTTCGGAGCTCCCGCAACGAAGAAGCGCGGCATTCTCTTGCAGCTCGAGCTCGTTGAAGCCTTCAACGAGCTCACCCGAAATGCGTTCTCCCTCGATTGGCTTGCTGTAACGCTTACCGTTTCCGTTCAACAGCCTCTCGTAGGGAGCCTGACAGAACGCCTTCGCCCTGCGGACTTTCTCAAAGCACCTCACAAAGGTGCCCCGGCCATACCTGGTTCCCCACACGTTGTTTTCGGTGGGGCGTTCTATGGGATGAAATGCGTGCAGCCCAAAGAATGCGGAAATCTTGTGCCATGAAATCTCGTACTTGCAGAACATGTTGTTGGTATCCAGGCTGTCAGAAAAGGCGGTCAGCATCAACTCGCGGATGTTCCTCTCCGGGATTTTCAGTATCTCGGTCAACAAGATTGATAGACAGACCAGTTGGCGTTCGTTGAACATCTGCCAGAAGAATTGATAGCCATGATTAACGGGGCGAGGGTCACTGCGCCCCTCAGTTGGGATTCGCTGGCGAGGAAACAGCAGACTCTCCATACATTTCTCGAACTCTGCCTTAACCTGCGACCATCGGTGCTTGTCATCCACGTCGATTCGCTTGAAAAACCTGCCACAGTGTTCGCAATATCCCTCCAGGCCGTGCAAATCCATATCGAGTGCGCCGCCCTTTCGCTCGACGGCTTCCAACAGCGACTGTTTCCCGCCACACTCTGAGCACCGAAATACGCCTCGCCCGGCAATCCCTTTCCGTGGGTCGAAGACCGTTTCGCAACCCTGGCAAACGCTCTCCGGGTCATACGCGCTTGTCTCTATGACCTGCAAACAGTTCGGGCAAAGGCACACATAGGCGTTGTCTCGCCGGGACAGTTCATAGTTTGGAAACAATCGTTGCTTTGAGCCACAATTGCCACAATCAGCGACCTTTACCCAGAAGTAGTACATGACCTCGGCATGATGCCCCTGCGGACACGAGGTAGCATAGTACGTCCTTATACGCTCCCCTGCCGTCCGCCGAAGTTCGTGAAACGCGCTATCCAATTCGTGAAGGTTTACCGGTTCGACCTCTTTCTTCGTTACGAACCAAGCCACAGGGTTGATGTCCTGGCCAACAACCTTACAGCCTAGTCTCAAGGCCTCGGCAATGGTTGTGCCGCCGCCCATGAACGGGTCGAGAACAATCGCGCCCTTCAAGTCCGCGCCTTCACAGAACTTGCGCCAAGTTTCAGTTTCAGTCTCGTGTTCACCACCGAATGCAGACAGGGTGATCATTCGGAACACGCTGCCGAGACGACGCGCCCACCACTTGTGCATCTGGTACACGGGTTTCTTGGCGTTGCCCTCGGCCAATGCGACAGGGTTGAGATTCTCAACCGGCATCGTCTTTTCTATGAATCTCACGGGCTAGGCCTCACAAAAGGTTGTTCCACATTTGCGGTCCGAAAGTGCCATATGTGGCTTCCCAATCCTGGGTTATTTCATCAACCTTGTCATTGAGCAATTGCTTGAGGGACACCGAAATTCGGGGAGGACGGTAACTTGTGGCGACCTGAATGGACAGTTGGTAAATGTCGTCCATACATCGAGGGTCATCGGAAATGAAACTCCAGAACTCTCTGCCAAACAACACCGTGAAACGATTCATCAGACGACCGGTGAAGGAATTGGCTCTGCCAGCGTCTCCGTAGGTGATGCCCACGATTGGTATCGCGCCCCGGTTCCGCCTTGAAGCGTAAATGAAACGTTCCTCAATTTGAACCTGGGTGTCGCGATGAATCGTATTCGGGCCAGCCTTGACTTGGATGTAGTAGGTATCCGTGCCCCCTCCCGGCCGTGGCTTGTGAATCTCAAAGTCAATTCCCTCGACTGCTGTGGGCGTACCAAACAGTCTGGCAATCTGCTCAGCCCTGAAACCAGCGGAGGTAACTATTCCCCGCTGAAATGTCTCGTCCACCAGGAAATAGACGACGTCTCTGACGCTAGACCACTCGAGATGGTTCGAAATCTGCCGCAGAAAGAATGGGTTAATCTGCAAGTCGCTGAGCTTGAGCTTACGCACTCGATCATAGCGGCCCTTTACGAATTGCTGGAATATGCTTCTGATTTGTTGCTCTTGCTCAGGAGTCAATTCCCTAACGCTCCGAAGTTCTTGGGATGTTCACTTCAAGTTCTTGAAGAATAGAGCCAAGAGTATCCAGTATCCAGTTAGTTAAATCGACGAAGAAAGAGTATTTGCCGCCCCTTACTCCATCTCCGTTATCGGGGTAGCGATGGACGCTCAGAAGCCTTTGGGGGGTCATACCAACCGCGACACTACCTTCCCATAATAGGTCTTCCGTGATGCCGCTGCCCCAAGACCTTGGTCCTGCGTGCACGTATGAGTTCCTCTGCTTCTTGACCCATTCGGAGACTTCTCGATGCACCCGATCTTGAAGACGCTTACCGAGTTCAGCGCGCGCCTTATGGTCAGCTACGTACACCTTCGTAGTCCACTTGATCACTTCATTTACGCGGTCTGCCAAAGCATCCGCGTGAATGAACCACGAGCGAAAGTGGTAATCGACTCGTTTTCCTGCTTCTACAGGTGACAACCCCTTGTTGGCATCGGCGGTCAGGCTAGCTGCCGATATTTGCAATGTGGACACTTGACTCACCATTTCGACGCACGCCTCCAATAGACGGTGCCACTCTGAAGGGAGCTCTTGCACAGGTCTTCGCGTAACAGCAGACGGCCATGGTGCCGTTAGCTCCAGTCTTTGCAGTCGATCTTCGGATTCAATCTTGTCAACGTAATCCTTGTCCAGTTGCCTAAGCGCCTCCTTGGCATCCGACCAACGCTGGTTCACAAAATCATCTATGGAACCCATGACATTCCTATCATTGAATTGGCTTGCCCTCTGGCTACCAATCGAACCCCAGGACTACGTACTCGGTTTCGTCGTATGGTATGCTATCGATCCAATCGTAGATGCGCCTTTGCTCGAACTGGTCAATCGACCTTCTCGCGATGTAGCGGCCCGCGCGTTGCCTCAATTACTCCTTCAGAAACCACCCGAATGCGTGCCCCTCTCCCGTTGCCGCGCAGTCATCAACCAATGAGTACGCGAAATCATACGCCGCGCCCTCCGGCCTTTCGAGGTAGTTCATCGTTACTTGTGCCACGTCGAGGCCCATGTCGTCCGCCTCCCTGCTACTGGTTGGCAGCATTATAGCGGACCCGACGCGCCTTTGGCGAACATCCGCGCGCACTGTCAAGGCAGTCCCACTCTAACTTTCAGGTCGGGGTTGACATGCGGTTTCAACCTCTTCCGGTCCCTTCAGACTTCCTTTTGCACGACAACGTAGCGTCCCTGCTAACCCGCCAAACCATCCCCAATGTCTCATAATCTCAGCATCCCGATTCCGAAAAGTAACCGTTCAGACTTCGTGAGTTGACTCGGAGGGATAGCTCTTGACATACGCGAACGCCCGTGCTATCGTGGTTTCACACCGCGAACCTGCACAGCCCGGCGGCGCCCGCAGACCCCGGAGAGGGTTGTCCATTTCGGCTAAAACATGCGGCAAACAAGCTAGAGTCAGGCTGAAATGAAACAAAAGGGGCGGCAAACCGACCGCGAAATCCAGGTTCCTCAGCTACGAAATGAGCCAAAATGAGCCAAAATGAACCATTTCCCACGGATTAGGCTTCGGCGGAGGCGTCGTCCCCGCCCGATAGAGATGCGTTCGGCCCGCGCCGTCCCTTGCCCCGACCGGCCTCAGCCCGACAGTCTGGTAGCCAACTCCCGCGTGAGCTCGGCGATGGGAACGCGCGTTTGTGCCATGGAGTCGCGCTCGCGTATGGTTACGGCGTTGTCGTCGATGGAGTCGAAATCGACCGTTACGCAGATGGGCGTTCCAATCTCGTCCTGGCGGCGGTAGCGGCGTCCGATGCTCTGTGCGTCGTCGAACTGCACGAGGCCGTTGACGGCGGCGGAGCGGCGCACGTTGTCATAGACCTCGCGCGACAGCGGCGCCAGCCTCTCGTTGCGGCTGAGGGGCAGCACGGCCACCTTCACCGGCGCGAGCGACGGGTGCAGCTTGAGCAGAACCCGCCTTTCGACGCCGCCCGACGCGGTGGGCGCCTCCTCCTCGGTGTAGGCATCGACTAGGAAGGTCATCAGCGCGCGGTCAACGCCCGCGGAGGGTTCCACCACGTAGGGCACGACGCGCTCGCCCGCCTGGTCGTCGAAGTAGGCCAGGGACTCGCCGCTCGCCGCCGTGTGCGCCTTCAGGTCGTAGTCCGTGCGGTTGGCGATGCCCTGTATCTCGCCCCAGCCCCAGGGAAAGCGGTACTCGATGTCGTGCGTCGCCTTGGAGTAGTGGGCCAGTTCCTTGCCCTCGTGCTCGCGCACACGCAGCCGCTCCTCGCTGATGCCGAGGTCGGTGTACCAGCTCAGGCAGTCGCTCACCCAGCGGCGGTGGGAGTCCTCGTCATCGCCCGGTTTCACGAAATACTCGATCTCCATTATCTCGAACTCGCGTGTGCGGAAGATGAAGTTGCCGGTGGTTATCTCGTTTCGGAACGCCTTGCCTATCTGGGCGATGCCGAAGGGCAGCTTGCGGCGCGTGGCGGTGAGCACGTTGTTGAAGTTGACGAAGATGCCCTGGGCTGTCTCGGGCCGCAGATAGACGACGGACGCCTCCTCTTCGACAGGGCCTATGAACGTGCGGAACATGAGGTTGAAGTTGCGGGCGTCGGTAAGCTCGCCGCCGCAGTCGGGACACTTCCGCTCTTCGAGCTGGTCTTCCCGCCAGCGTTGGCGGCACTCCCGGCAATCTACGAGCGGGTCGGTGAAGCTCTCGAGGTGACCGCTGGCGCGCCACACGTCGGGGTGCATGAGGATGGCGGCGTCGAGACCGACCATGTCGTCGCGGCTCCACACGAAGTGACGCCACCAGGCGTCCTTAACGTTGCGCTTGAGCTCGACTCCCAGCGGGCCGTAGTCCCAGGTGCTGGCGAGGCCGCCATAGACCTCGCTGCTCTGGAAGATGAACCCCCGGCGCTTGCAAAGCGAAGCTATCTTGTCCAGGTCAACGGAAGCGGCGATTTCAGTCACGGCGGGCGACCCTCAACTCAATCAGATTTCGTAACAAGCTCGACATCCAGATTATAGCATTAGATGCCTCCTCAGATGCAGGTGGCAGTCCGGCTCCCGGCGTGAAAGGCGATTCCGTCCTGACATGCTGTTACAATGGTGGAGCGGCCAATCGGAGCGCGAACATAGACGATAGCAAAGAGGGCGGCATGAGACTTACACCGCGAGAGATGGACAGGCTAACTATCTTCAGCGCGGCAGAGCTTGCTCGACGCAGGAGAGCCAGGGGGCTGAAGCTGAACCACCCGGAGGCGACAGCCCTGATTTGCGATGAGATCATGGAGTATGCTAGGGATGGCAATAGCTATCAGGAAACGCTGGAGCGCGCCACACAAATCCTCAAGCGCGATGAGGTGATGGAAGGCGTGCCCGAACTGGTAAACCCCATCCGGTTGGAAGTGAGCTTTCCAGAAGGCACGAAGCTCGTCTTCGTGAGGAATCCTATTCAGTGAACGGAGAGGAGGTCACGTGATACCAGGGGAGATAATTCCGGGCAGCGGTGACATCCTCTGTAACCAGGGGCGGGATGCGGTCATCGTTTCAGTGGAGAATACCTCGCAATATCCTGTGTACGTAACCTCGCACTATCACTTCTTCGAGGTCAATAGGCGCATGCGCTTCGACCGACGCGCCGCATACGGCAAACGTCTTGACGTTCCGTCGGGAAGCGGCGTCCGCTGGGAGCCAGGGCAGGTCGTGGAAGTCCGACTCATAGACATCGCGGGCAGGCGGAAAGTACACGGATACCAGGGCTTCGTGAACGGCGCCCTGTCGGAAGCGCAAGTTGGAGACGCTCTGGCTCGCGCCCGTGCTCAGGGCTTTCTGGACGTAGGTGAGTAGTCGTGCCATTCGAAATCGACAGACAGAAATACGGGGCCATGTACGGCCTCACCGCCGGAGACCGCGTGCGGCTCGGCGATACGGACCTGTTCGCGCTGATAGAGAGAGACTACGCCCATTACGGAGACGAGATTCAGGGTGGGTGGGGCAAGAATCTCAGGACGGGGATGATGTATTCCCATCGCCCCGCGAGAGACAGCGAACTGGATAACGTCATCCTGAACGCGATTGTCATGGACCCCGTGCTGGGGATATTCAAGGGGAGCATCGGCATAAAGGACGGAATTGTCGTTGGGGTTGGAAGGGCAGGCAATCCCGACATAATGGACGACGTTGACCTCGTTATCGGCCCAAACACCGTCGTCTATCGAGGAGAGTCGCTCATCGCCACGCCCGGTGGCGTGGACAGCCACGTGCACATCGGCAACAATCCCAAGCTCATGGACGTCGCCCTGAGCGCTGGACTGACAACACTCATCGGCGCGGGTCTGAACACCACCGGGCGCTCGACCATCCGAAGCTGGTTCGAATCGTTCGAGAACATTCCCGTCAACCTTGCGCTTCAGGCAAGGGGCAGCGCGAGTCACCCGTCTCCAATGGTGGAGAGTATAGAAGCGGGGGCCGCCGGTTTCAAAATCCACGAGGACGAGGGTGCGTATCCCTATGTCATAGACGCCTGCCTGCGTGTCGCGGACGAGTACGACGTGTCGGTGGCGCTCCATACCGATGGCCTGCACGAGTCGATGCAGGTGTCCGACACCATCGACGCGATAGGCGGGCGCGCAGTCCACGCCTATCACGTCGAAGGCGCGGGCGGAGGTCATGCCCCCGACCTGATCCGGCTGGCCGGAGTGAACAACATCATCACCTCGTCCACCACGCCGACCATTCCCTACACGCTCAGCACATACGAAGAGCACTTCTCCATGACGGCGCAGGTCCACAACGTCAACATAGCGGCTTCGTCCGAGGCCGCCGCTCTCGACGAAAGGTTGCGACGCGAGACCATGGCCGCCGAGGACGTGCTCCACGACATGGGCGCGGTGCCGATCATCAATTCGGACTCACAGGGAATGGGCCGAATAGGAGAGGTAATCACTCGAACCTGGCAACTGGCTCACAAGATGAAGGGGGAGAGGGGGGCCACTCACCAGGAGCACGACAATGACCGCATCTTGCAGTACCTCGCGAAGTACACAATCAATCCCGCCATAACCCACGGCATATCGACCTATGTGGGCTCGCTGGAGCCAGGCAAGATGGCCGACGTCGTGCTCTGGAGTCCGGCATTTTTTGGCGTCAAGCCCGAGATAGTTATCAAAGGCGGCCTAGCGGCGTGGTCTCCATCCGGGGAAGGCAACGCCTCGATAAGGCAGTCGGAGCCTGTAACATACGGCCCCGCCTTCGGCGCTCTGGGAAACTCCGCCAGCAGGTCGAGCGCGTTCTTCGTGTCTCAGGCCTCACTGGAGTCGCGCCTCCGGCGGCGATTGGGAACGCGGCGCAAGCTCCTTCCCGTGAAGGACGTGCGAACGGTAACCAAGCGGCGCATGATACGAAACACGCTCAATCCCAAGATAGAGGTCAACCTCCAAAGCAAGCGGATAAGCGTAGATGGAAAGGTTGTCACTTCAAATCCGGTGAGCGAAGTGCCGCTAAACCGGCTCTACAACCTGGCGTGAGGGCTCAGCTCGACAGCGCTGGCGGGCTGTCAGAGTCGGGATTTACAGGATTATGAGGATTACTATGGTTGTTCGAGGCTCAAGTGGGGAAAGCGTGGGAGCACCATGTAGTTGCAGGAACGCCTGCCCCAAAGCTACAGATGATCCATAATGAGTTGGGCTACCTCAGCATTGCCAGTCTCCATAGCGTACTCGTAAGGAGTCTGGCCCGCAGCATTACGGGCACTGAGGTTGGCGCCCAAGCATATCAACTCCTTCGCAACATCAACCATGCCGTATTCAGCCGCCCAGTGCAATGGTGTGCCTCCAAGCTCGGCTGTAGCGTTGATATCAGCTCCCATAGAATCCAAACACTTCACGACTTCGACATTTCCCAAAGCAGCCGCAATGTGTAACGCTGTGTAGCCTTCGAACTCTGCCTTCGCCTCAACATCCGCCCCCAGCGAAACCAGGCAAGCAACCACTTCGCTGTTACCTGAACCTGCTGCTTGGTGGAGTGGTGTTCCACCATCATTGGATGTGGCATTAACGTGAGCCCCTATGACAACCAGGCACCTCAGCATGTCAGT
The DNA here is from genome assembly GCA_965217565.1 of Dehalococcoidia bacterium. Lineage (GTDB taxonomy): Bacteria > Chloroflexota > Dehalococcoidia > Lucifugimonadales > CATOSD01 > CBDCIS01. Next base: position 472,894 of record CBDCIS010000002.1, on the reverse strand, counting down.
TTGGGCCGAACGCGCTGCCCAGTGCAAAGGGGTTTTGCCTTCGTTGTCCCTTCCGTGCACATCGCCCCCCAAGGCATCGAGACACCTCGCAACCTCTAGCTTGCCACTCATAGCCGCAACGTGCAATGGCGTGACGCCATTCTTATCCTTCGCAGAAACGCTGGCTCCCGAGGAGATGAGGCCCTTGACAACATCGATATGGCCATCATGAGCCGCGCGGTGTAAGAGGGTGTGTGAGAAGTCTTGGACATGTATTAGAATGGAGGTATGAAACGCAAAGCATACCCCAGCGACCTGACCGACGAACAGTGGGATGTTCTGGCTTGCCTACTCCCATCAGCCAAGACCGGGGGAAGGCCACGTACTGTAGACCTACGGGAGGTCGTCAACGGCATTGTGTACGTTCTGCGCAACGGCTGCACGTGGCGAGCCATGCCGCATGACCTCCCGCCTTGGGGCACCGTGTGGTGGTATTTTCGGGAATGGAGAGAGGATGGTACATGGGAACGAGCCAATGACGCTCTCCGAGTCAAGGTCCGGCAGGCCGAGGGGAGGAACCCAACACCTAGCGCGGCCATCATAGACAGTCAGTCTGTTAAGACGACGGAAAAAGGGGGCCCCGTGGCTATGACGCTGGCAAGAAGGTCAACGGTCGAAAGCGACACATCATTGTAGATACCATGGGGTTGCTGCTGGCGGTGGTGGTGCATCCTGCCAATATCCAGGATAGAGATGGAGCCAAGCTGGTCATCGATAAATTGATAGGGCGGTTTCCCCGCATGAGGTTGGTCTGGGCCGATGCTGGCTATGCTGGAAAGCTGATCGAGTGGGTCTGGGCCCTGACAGGCTGGGCGCTCGAGATTGTCAAGCGCCCCAGGGACAGCCACCACTTTCAGGTGCTGCCGCGAAGATGGGTGGTTGAACGAACATTCGCGTGGCTCAGCAGGTGCCGTCGGATGAGCAAGGACTACGAAGCTCTGTCCGATACAACGGAGGCCTGGATCCACATAGCTATGATTCATCTCATGCTCCGACGCTTAGCACCAACCTAATTTGAACTTCTCACACATCCTCTAAGAGGGTGTGTGAGAAGTCTTGGATATGTATTAGAATGGAGGCATGAAACGCAAAGCATACCCCAGTGACCTGACTGATGAACAGTGGAAGATGCTCGCTCCGCTACTCCCGGCAGCCAAAACTGGGGGAAGGCCACGTACTGTAGACCTGCGGGAAGTCGTCAACGGCATTCTATACGTTCTGCGCAACGGTTGCACGTGGCGAGCCATGCCGCATGACCTCCCGCCTTGGGGTACTGTATGGTGGTATTTTCGGGAGTGGAGAGAGGATGGTACATGGGAACGAGCCAATGACGCTCTCCGAGTCAAGGTCCGGCAGGCCGAGGGGAGGAACCCGACACCTAGCGCTGCTATCATAGACAGCCAGTCGGTCAAGACTACGGAAAAAGGGGCCTCGTGGCTATGACGCTGGCAAGAAGGTCAACGGTCGAAAGCGACATATCATTGTAGATACCATGGGGTTGCTGCTGGCGGTGGTGGTGCATCCTGCCAATATCCAGGATAGGGATGGGGCGAAGCTGGTCATCGATAAATTGATAGGGAGGTTTCCCCGCATGAGGTTGGTCTGGGCCGATGCTGGCTATGCTGGAAAGCTGATCGAGTGGGTCTGGGCCCTGACAGGCTGGGCACTCGAGATTGTCAAGCGCCCCAGGGACAGCCACCGTTTTCAAGTGCTGCCGCGAAGATGGGTGGTCGAACGAACATTCGCGTGGCTCAGCAGGTGCCGTCGGATGAGCAAGGACTACGAAGCTCTGTCCGATACAACCGAGGCGTGGACCCATATAGCTATGATTCATCTCATGCTCCGACGCTTAGCACCAACCTAATTTGAACTTCTCACACACCCTCTAAGGCCTTTGAATGCTTGTTAAATGGCTTTCCAGTTTCAGGGTGGTACGAAGTACCGGCAAGGTGGAGCGGCGTCGCGCCATCCTCGGCTCTGGCGTGAATGTCTGCCCCTAGCGTAAGCAAGCACTTCACCACCGCAGCGTCTGCGAACACTGCGGCCACATGCAATGGGGTCATACCATGCTTATCTTGCGCGCTAAGGTTGGCCCCTGACGAAACCAAGCGTTCAACAATATCCGCGTTGCTGCTCCAAGCCGCAACGTGTAGAGGTGTCCTGTCCCACCGACCTCTTTCGTTGACATCGGCCCCTAAGGATACCAAGTGCTCCACGACCTCAAGATTTCTGTAAGTCGCCCCAAAATGTAACGCAGTTTGCCCTGTCTTATCTTTGGCGTGAATGTTAGCGCATAAGGAAACTAGAAGCTTTACGACACTTACATGGCCACATCCTGCCGCATAATGCAAAGGTGTCTGGCCCTTTTCATCAACGGAATCCACATCGGTTCCTGCCTCAACTACCTTACTTACGGCATCTTTGTCACCGCTGACTGCGGCTTTGTGCAGGTCAGTGATTCCTTGTACATTCTTGTCCCAGGATTCCACTTCAAAGGGCATGTTTGTCAGCGGGTTACACCCGCTTTCCCGTTTTCGGTTCGGTATAGGGATCCGCCCACTTAAAGACCATGTGATTTTGCCATCCTCAGCTTCGCAGCTAAACTGTGCCTTTCCATTCAGATTAGTGCATCTTTATCTTCAAAGCCCACACTTGGCCAGCGGCTCCGCACTTGTTTCAATACCAGATGTCGCGGTACCTCAACCCTGCGTTTCAACCAACTCCTCAATCCAACTCACGTCCGTCTCGGCGCGGGCGACTTCAAGGTCGTACATTCGCTGCAAGTTCAGCCAGAACTCGGCGGACATTCCAAGGGCGCGTCCGATTCTCAAGGCGGTGTTCGCTGTGATGGCCCTCTTGCCGCGGACGATTTCGCTGATGCGAATAGGCGGCACGCCGATGATCTTCGCAAAGCGGTACTGGGTGATTCCCAGTTCGTCCAGATACTCAGCGAGGTCCTCCCCAGGATGTATCGGGTCAGAAAGGTTCATCGTTATCCTCCTAGTGGTAATCGACTATTTCAATTTCCATTGCGCCGTGCTCAGTCCAGATAAAGCACACCCGCCACTGGTCGTTGATTCGTATGCTGTACTGACCCATCCGGTCGCCGCTTAATGACGCCAGCCGATGAGAGGGCGGCACTCTAAGGTCGCGTAAGCTAGACGCGGCAACGACTCGTCGGAGCTTTTGTCTTGCCCTCCGCTGAATGTCAGGCGGCAGGTGACGCGCGGGTTCGCGGTTGTAAAGTCGTTCAGTCTCCCTGTCCGCGAATCGGTTCACATGCGATATGCTAACGCATCGCGTTAATATTTGTCAAGCGCTATTCGGATTTGAACGCCAGCTTAAGACGCGGATCTTCACACTATGCCAAACCCTGGCCTTCCCCATCAACATGGTTCGTGCCCTTCGTGGATAAACTACACCCTGCCCTGCTATACTGCTGGCGCTGCGCAAACTACCGTTAGGGACGTATAGATGGCGAAGAACGGCTACCGCATTCTGGATAGCGACATTCACGTTATGGAGCCTCCCGACATGTTCGACCGCTATCTGGATGCGCAACTGCGCGTTCACGGCTCGGGCGGCCGCTCGTTCGACCTGGTGACAGAGCCGCCCGACGCCGGAGGCCCCGACTTCGAGGCGAGCCGCGCAATGATGCTGCGAGCGCAGAGCATCCTCAGCGCGAGGGTGCAGGACCGCTACGTCGAGGAGCAGTTCCAGGGCTACACGGGTGAGCTGCTGCTGGGGGCGATGGACAAGGAGGGCGTCGATGTGGCGGTGCTGTTCCGCAGCAAGAGCCAGATGTACGTCGATAGGGACGACCTCGACGCCGAGTACGCCATGGCTGTCTGTCGCGCCTTCAACGACTGGCTGGCCGACTTCATGAAGCTCGACCCGCACCGGCTGAAGGGTTCCGCCATCCTGACCATCCACGACCCCAAGCTGGCGGCGCGGGAAGCCCGGCGAGCCGTAACCGAGCTTGGCATGATGTCGGTCACGCTGCTGCCGCACCCCGTTCGCGGACGCTATCTGCACGACCCGGAGATGGATGCGCTCTGGGCGGAGATCCAGGCGCTGGACGTGCCCGCCACGTTCCACAGCCAGTCCGGGGGCTACGCCGCGGAGAGCCCGGGCAACTGGCTGCGCGAGCATCCGAACCCCACCGTGCTGTCGCACGCCCTCACCGCTCCGCTGAACATCATGCAAGCCATTGGCGCGGTAACGCTCGGCGGCGTGCTGGAGCGCTTCCCTCGCCTGCGAATGGGTTTTCTGGAAGGCAATTGCGCGTGGCTCCCCTGGTTGCTCTGGCGCCTGGATGAGCAATGGGAGCTCTTCCGCGAGGGCGAGGAGACGCCGCTCGAACTGATGCCCAGCGAGTACTTCATGCGCCAGTGCTGCGTCGCGGTCGATCCCGGCGAAACGCTGGTGTCGCAGGTGATAGATAGCATTGGCGACGATAACATAGTAATATCAACGGACTATCCGCACCTGGACTCGCTCTATCCGGAAGCAATGGACACGTTCATTAACCAGCCTGGCGTCAGCGAGCGGTCCAAGCGAAAGATATTGTGGGACAACTGCGCCAGGCTCTACAATATCGACGGCGAGTGATAGACAGAACTTCCCCCTCCCTTGACGGGAGGGGGCTAGGGGGTGGGTGACCGGGGCACTGGGGGCATGGCGCAAATGCCGCGCCCTTCTCCCCGCTCACCCCCATCCTAACCTTCCCCCGTCGAGGGGAAGGGACATAGCGAAGGAAGAAAAACCGTAGGAGGTTACTGGTATGGGGCCAACTAATCCGGAAATGACCAAGAAGCTGAGAGAGATTTTCTACCGACCCGGCCTGACCATCGTTCCGGGCGGGTCAACGCCCTACCACGCCATGATGACCGAGATGGCCGGCTACGAGGCCTTCTACATGTCCGGCTCCATGACGTCGGGGTGGACGATTGGCTGGCCGGATGTGGGCGTCATCTCGCTGAAGGAGATGGCCGACAACGCCGGCCGAATCGTCAAGACGGTCAACATCCCGGTGTTCGCCGACATCGACACGGGTTACGGCACCGCCGTAAACGTCTATCGCTCCATCAAGGAGTACATCTACGCGGGCGTCGCGGGCGTTCACCTGGAGGACCAGGAGTTTCCCAAGAAGTCGGGAAGCATGGCGGGACGGCGTCTCATCAGCACCGACGAGGCCATCGGCAAGTACCGCGCCGCCATCGACGCGCGCAACGAGCTCGACCCCAACTTCGTGATCGTGGCGCGCAGCGACGCCCGCGGCGCGGAGGGCGGCGGCTTCGACGAGGTGTTGCGGCGCGGCAAGGCCTACGAGGAGGCGGGCGTGGACGTCATCTTCTTCGAGTCCCTCCAGTCGTGGGAGGAGTGCGAGATAGCGATGGCGTCGGTGGACCTCCCGTCCTTCTGCCTGCTCCACGACGTGATATACCGCGACAGCGAGGGCAACTACATCCCCGGCCCAACGCTGGAAGAGCAGGAGGCGGGCGGCCAGAAGATCGCGCTGTACGTCGGGCTGTCGGGCGGGCCGATGGGCCAGGCCGGCTGGGAAGCGTTGGTCGATTTCAAGGAGCGGGGCGTGCAGTCCCTTTACGAGTTTCGCGTGGAAACCGCCTCGAAGCCGCCCGAGAGGCAGTTGCCTAGCGACATGCTCTCGATTTCTCGCGTCCGCGAGATCGAGGAGACTTACCTGCCGAAGGAACTCCAGAGGGACTACGACTCCACCATCGGCAGGCGCGCGGGAGACCCCGGAACGTAGGCGCTTCCTTGAGGAGTCCCTTCCCCCTTGATGGGGGAAGGTTAGGATGGGGGTGACCGACAGCGCCGGAGGAACGTGGGCCACAACAAGTCGGTCCGAGGAGTAACATCGTGCGTGAGGTTCTCGAGGGCATCAGCGTACTGGACTTCAGCCAGGGCATGGCAGGGTCAATCGCCACAATGGCGCTGTCCGACTTCGGAGCCGAGGTCATCAAGGTGGAGCCGTCGGAGGGAGACCCGTTTCGCGCCTTCCCCGCGTCCCTGCTCTGGAATCGCGGCAAGAAGAGCGTATGCCTCGACCTGAAGGACGCGGCTGGACTCGAGAAGGCGCGGCAGCTCGCCAGCCGTGCGGACGTCGTAGTGGAGAGCTTCCAGCCCGGCGTCGCCGAGCGGCTGGGCATCGGCTACGACGCGCTCAGCGCGAATCGTCCGGAGCTGGTATATTGCTCCATAACCGGGTTCGGCCCCAAAGGCCCCTATGCCAACTACAAGGGCTACGAGGGCCTCGTGCAGGCCAAGTGCGGCCGGCTGATGAGCTTCGCCGGGCAGACCGAGCGCGAAGGCCCGCACTACGCGGCGGTCAAGGTAGCCAACCACGCGGCGGCAATGGCGGCGGTTCGCGGCGTCGTGGCCGCCCTCATGGTGCGCGACAGCGCAGGCGTCGGGCAGAAGGTCGAAACCAGCCTCCTCCAGGCCGTGACCTACTACGACATGCTCCAGTGGCTTATCTGGCAGATGATGATAAAGGACCCTGAGAACTTCCCCAACGACCCCATGCTCAACATGCAGCGCGCGCCCTCGCTCCAGTACCTGCCCGCGCGCACCAAGGACGGCAAGTGGATTCAGCTCGCGAACCTGATGGACCGGCTGTTCCGCGCCGAAATCCACGCGATTGGTCTCGACGACATCTACGAGGACCCGCGCTTCGCCAGCGCTCCCCTGCTCATGGACGAGGAGCGTGAGGAGTTACGCGAGATCATGCTGGAGCGAGTCCAGCAGAAGACACAGGACGAGTGGATGGCTCTCTTCGTCAACGAAGCGAAAGACGTAGCTGCCGAACCCTTCATGACCTCAAGGCAGGCGCTGGATCACGTCCAGATGATACACAACGGTCACGTCCAGCAGTTGAACGACGCCGACGTCGGCGCTATCAGGCAGCTTGGGCCGCTCTGCGCGATGAGCCACACTCCGCCCAGCGTCAAGGGCCCCGCGCCCGCGCGAGGCCAGCACACCGACGAGACGCTAAGCAAGCTCAACGGCGCGCTAAAGAGCCGCGCCCCGCAAGGCAGCGAGCGGATTCCGCAACACCCCTTCGAAAGGGTAACGGTGCTGGACCTGTCAACGGTAATCGCGGGGCCGCTCGGCGGCTCACTGCTTGCGGAACTGGGCGCGCGCGTCATCAGGATTGAGACGCTTCAGGGCGACTGGATGCGACGGATGAACAACGGCATCGCGTCCAACAGGACGATGGCCGGCACACAGGGGCTTTCGCTCGACCTGAAGACGCCAGAGGGCCAGGCCATCCTGTACGCGCTCGTCGAGAAGGCGGACGTGCTCATGCACAACATGCGCCCCGGCGCGCCGGAACGGCTGGGCATCGGGCTGGAACAGGCCCGCAAACTCAACCCGCGCATCATCTACATGTATGTGGGCGGCTATGGCTCGACCGGGCCGTACAACTTCCGCCCGGCGATGCACCCGATAGGCGGCGCGGTGTCGGGCGGCGCAATGGCGCAGATCGGCAGTGGCGCGCTCCCCGACCCGGACTCTCCCATGAGCATGGCTGAGATAGTGGAGGCCTCACGCCGGCTGGGACGCGCCCAAGACGTCAACCCCGACCCGAACACGTCGATGGTGGCATCGACCGCCGTCGCGCTGGCTCTGTACGCCCGGCAGCGGTTCGGCGATGCGCAGTACGTCGAGGCCACGATGATCGGCGCGAACGCCTACGCCAACGCGGACGACTTCTTCGACTACGAGGGCAAGCCCGACCGTCAAATACCGGACGCCGACGGCTATGGCCCCGACGCCCTGTACCGTCTGTACGAGGCCAGGGAGGGATGGGTCTTCCTGGCGTGCCCGCTCGAAAAGGAGTGGCGCGCGCTCTGCGGCGCCATCGGACGCCGCGACCTGCTAGAAGACCCTCGTTTCGCCTCAGCCGACGCCCGCCGGCAGAACGACGGCGACCTAGCGCGCGAGCTCGCGGGCGTGTTCGCCGAGAAGGCCGCCGGCGAGTGGGAGACAACCCTGGCGGCTGCCGACGTGGGCTGCGTCGAGGTGGAGGAGCGCGGGATGTACCACTTCTACAACGACGACCCTCACGTTGCCGCCAACGGCTTCATCACAGAGGTGGAGAGCCAGCGTTTCGGCGAGTTCTGGCGATACAGCCCCGTCCTCAGCTTCTCCGAGACGCCGGGTAAGGCCGGCGCGGGCATCACCAGAGGCGAGCACACCTTCCCGATTCTGGAGGAACTGGGCTATTCCAGAGAGCAGGTGCTGGACATGAGGTCGCGCGGCGTGCTCGACTGGGAAGATTTCTAGGCGTGTCCAGCCAGGACAACCGGCCCATCTACCACGTTGAAACGGGTACGTCGGCGTCCCTATTCTCACTACGCGAAATGCTTCCTGACCGGGTCGAACACTTCCCTGCTCATCCTGCGCCCGCCGACCAGCAGAAAGTAGATGTACTGGGCCGCGCCGTGCAGCCCGCCAATCTTCGTGCGCCACCGCACACTCCAGCGCGTCCCGTCCTTCTCCGAGCGAAAGGAATCGTAGCGGTCGGACCAGATCGAATCGACAGCGTCCATCCTCCTCGCGGTGGGATACTCGAACGTGCATCGCCACCGAACGAGCTCAGGTTCGTCCTCCGGATAATGCCTAACGTCCTCCTCCACGACAATGCTATCCCCGTCCCGACCGAGGACGACGCCATACCGCGAGGCGAACGCCTCATCGCTCACCGGGCCGTCCGCGCCAAACGCGGTTACGTGGCGGTAAACGTCCTCAATGGGAGCGTGGATGTACACGCTAAGGCGCAACAGGGCCATGTTTTGCTCCCTTCGCCGCAGGGCGGGCCATCTCAGTAGATCCTAATCCGGAAGCCGCACAAGTGGGTTTCAGACTCTGCTTCCTGACGAGGTCCGCGCCTGGCCGACCTCGACCAACTCTGGCATCACCTCGTCCGCGAACAGGCGCATGGACTCCTTCACGCGCCCGGTGGGTATTCTGCCTCGCCGGTTGAACTCCAGAATGCACTGGCTCATCGTGGGAAGCCGCTCCTGAAGGGCCCGCAGTCGTTCCACACACGCCGCCGGTTCGTCGTAGATGCATACTTCCTTGGCCCTGGCGAAGTCCCAGGTCATCCACCCGACCGCTCCGGTCGCGAAGTCGGGCACTGAGGGGTCGATGCCCAGGCTCTTCATGCGCGCAATGCCGGCCTCGGTATCCTCAGGCCGCCAGTTTTCCTTTGCTGCCGCGTGGGCCTCCTCTCGCGTTTTAGCAACGAAGAAAGAGACCATCACATAGGCGTTCTGCGGCTGGGTTATCTCCCTATGGGGCTTCGCGGCCTCGAACTCAGCCAGCCTGTCCGCCATGCGGGGCATGGGTTGGCTCAGCGTGGTGCCAATCACTCCAAGCCCCAGCCTGGACGCATAAGCAAAGGTGTCGTCGCTGTTGGCGGCCAGCAGAAGTGGCGGATGGGGTTGCTGCAGAGGCTGGGGCAGCACCGACAGATTCTCCGCGCTCCAGTACTCGCCCTGAAAGTCAAACTGCTCCCGGGTCCACGACAGTCTTATGAGCTCGATGGCCTCGGCTACTCTGTCGCGACTCTCAGGGCCGCTAACGTTGGTGGGATTGCCGAAGAGCCTGCCGGGGGCTGTGCCCCATCGCCCGCCGAGGCACAGCTCCAGCCGCCCGTTGGTGAGAATGTCGCACGTCGCGCCCTGCGTCGCCAGATGGTAGGGGTGGTGGAGCGGCGTTTGAGTCGCCAGCGTACCGAAGCGTATTCGCTCGGTTTTCTGCGCCGCCGCAATCGCAACCATGAGGGGATTGGACATCGGGCGCGTTGGGTAGAACACAGACTCCGCAAGCCACGCGCTCTCAAACCCCAGCTTCTCACCCAGGACTATCTCATCGATCGTCTCCCAGTGTCGTCGGGGTATCGAGGAACCCTCCTGCCCTGGTGTCTGCCAGAACAACCCGAATCTCATGTCAGATAGCTCCCCCAGCGGAAAGAAAGTTGGCCCTATTATTCCACAAGAGCCAGCGCCATGCCAGTCTCGCCTCTAGCAGGGCAGGGTCATTCGGTTATAGGGAGGCAAGGGAAAAACTCAGTACTCCTGGCTCCTTATATGCCGCGAAAGCAGGAATGCATCGCCCGGCTCGAACAGGTATGGCAGCGTGGCATTCTGCCTCCCGGTGAGCCTGGTGGCAAAGAGAGTCAAACTGCTCTCAGGTGTCGTATCTTCACGCATTTTGCCGTATCTCCTAGCTGGCTGGGGGTCTGGATTGTCAAGAAAACGACGCTCAATCAAGTTAGTTCGTCTGCCAAATCGTACATTTTGCGGCACCGGTCAGACGGGTGGTATGGGTTGGTTGAAGGGTCCGCCGGTGGGTGGGTTTGCACTGTATGAGAGGAGAATAGCACGTGTGTTCGCGGATGTCAACAGGGGGTGTCAGAATCAGGATTTGTCGATTATGAGAATAGGGGGATTAGCAGAGATTGAGCGTCTGCCATAACCGCTTATGACAATCGAAAGACCCTGTCTTGCAGGTGACTGTTCAGAGATGGTGCAGGCATTGTGCGACGCGAAGGCTTGTCACCATCCCCCGCTATTGGGGAGACGACGGTTGCGCGGGTCAACCACGTCCGCCTGAAATGGCGTACAATGTGGTTGGCTTGGGGCGCTGACACTGCTACGCGCGCGGGTCATCACCAAACACAGGAGGATTGACTATGGCAGAGAAGCGAATCGGCGTTGCCGCTATGGGCGGCGACAGCAACCAAGTAGTGTCCCGAATAGAGGGCCTGGAACGGCTGGGCATCTCGGCCGCATGGCTAACCACCGGTGGAGCGGGACTGGACGGCATCACGCTCTTCGCCGCGGCCGCCGCGCGCACGCAGAGCATCCTGCTCGGAACGTGCATCACGCCCACCTACCCGCGCCATCCCATCACCGCCGTCCAGCAGACTCAGGTGGTCGCGCAGCTTGCGCCGGGCCGCTTCCGGCTCGGCCTCGGGCCAAGTCACAAGGTGAGCATCGAGCCGACATACGGAATCGAGCACACGGCGCCGCTGACCAATCTCAGGGAGTACATCCAGGTCACCAAGTCGCTGCTGTGGGAAGGCTCGGTGGATTTCGACGGCAGCCAGTACCACGCGCACACCCGGCTCCCCGGCGACGCCATCCCCGACGTGCCGGTCATGGCCTCCGCGCTGCGCCGCCGCTCGTTCGAGGTGTGCGGCGAGGTCGCGGACGGCGCGATAAGCTGGGTGTGCCCGGGGACGTACCTGCGCGACGTGGCCCTGCCAGCGATGCAACGCGGCGCGGAGAAGGCCGGGCGCGAGGCGCCTCCGCTGGTCGCCCACGCGCCGGTGTGCGTCCACGACAACGCGGACGAGGCGCGCGCCTCCTCCAGGGAGCAGCTCTCCAACTATCCCAGGTCTCCCTTCTACCAGCAGATGTTCGCCGACTCAGGCCATCCGGAGGCGACCAACGGCGAGTGGAGCGACGGCATGATCGACGACGTGGTCTTCATCGGCGACGAGGAGCAGGTCGCCAACCGGCTGCGTGAGCTGTTCGCCATGGGCGCAACCGAAATCATCGCCCATCCCGTGCTCGCCGGCGACGACCGCGCCGCCTCCAACCAGCGCACGCTCGAGGTGATAGCGGCCGTAGGGCGCAGCCTGGGTTAGGCGGCAGAGGGCGAAGCAATCACCCCCATCGTGGACGAGTTCGAGGATGAGGGCAACGAACAAGACGCCTTACTATAGCAAAGAAGCGCTTCCGACGCCTTTATGAACATTCTGGCCCCCCAGCAGCGGAGAAACCGGAGGTACATACCTTGGAGCTTGCGCTTTTCGACGACTTCAGGCTTGGTGTAGCGAAGGGAGACCGGGTGGTGGACGTATCCGCCGCGATCGAGGACGTCTCCCACCTGGAGCCGCACCACCGCATCAACCGCGTTATCGAGGGCTTCGACCGGTATCGGCCCGCCTTGAGCGACCTGGCTTCCCGGTCCGAGGGCGTTCCCCTTGGGCAGGTTCGTCTCCGCGCGCCTCTTCCCAAGCCCGGCGCGATAATCTGCATGGCGGTCAACTACATGGAGGACGGCACGCGCGCCGAGCCGGCCCCAATCAACGCCTTTCTGAAGTCCCCCAGGGCGGTCATTGGCGACGGCGACACCATAATTCTCGCAGATGACCAGGCGGCCATATTCGAGCACGAGGCCGAGCTTGCGCTCGTGATTGGCAAGAGGGCGTCCAGGGTGAAGGCCGACGATTGGCGAGACTACGTCTTCGGCTACCTCAACTTCATCGACGTCTCATCACGCGGACTGGGCGCTCCCCCAATGGACAGCTTCTTCCCTACCAAGTCCCAGTTCACATCCGCGCCGCTTGGCCCCTACCTCGTAACTGCCGACGAAATACCCGACCCGTTGAACCTGTCGTTCAGACTATGGGTCAACGGCGACATACGCCAGGACTATCACACCAGCGACATGGCGCACAAGATAGCCAGGTGCATCGAGTGGGCCTCGTCGATTACGACGCTCGAGCCGGGCGACGTGCTGGCCACGGGAACCAACCACCGCGGCCTGGGGCCGCTCCAGGACGGCGATGCAGTAGTGATGGAAATCGACGGACTCGGCAAACTCAACCTCAAGGTCACGGATGAACAGAAGCGAAAGTGGCCCCGCGAGACTCGAGCCCAGAGGGAAGCGCGGGAAGCCGCATCGACCTCTTAGGAGAAGCACGTGAAACTTGTACTCTTCGATGATTTCAAGCTGGGAGCGCTGCGGGACGGCCGCGTCGTCGATCTGTCGCACGCGGTCGAGGGCATAGCCCACCATACGCCGCAAGAGTTGATGAGCGGAGTAATCGCGGACTTCGACAGGCTCCACGAGCCTATCGACGAGCTGGCAGGCAAGTCCTCCGGCGTGCCGGTGAGCGACGTGCGGCTGCGTCCTCCCCTTCCCAGACCAACCCATCTGCTCGCAATGGCGGTCAACTACATGGAGTTTGGCGAAAGAAGCGCCCCCGCCCCCATAAACGCCTTCACAAAGGCCTCATCCTCCATCATCGGTAACGGTGATAGCATCGCGCTGCCGCAGGCGAATGCGCCCATATTCCATCACGAGGCGGAGCTCGGCGTGGTCATAGGCAAGGAGGCATTCAAGGTAAAGGCCGCGGACGCCTACGATTACATCTTTGGCTACGTCAACTTCATCGACGCCTCCGCGAGAGGACTCAGCGAACGGGGCAGCTTCTACTGGGGCAAGTCATGGGACACCTTCGGCCCGATGGGGCCGTGCGTCGTTACCGCAGACGAGATTGACGATCCGCAGAACCTGCGGGTCAGGCTGTGGGTGAATGGAGCGCTGAGGCAGGACTTCCCGACGAGCGATATGGCGCACGACATCGCGCGCTGCATCGAGTGGTGCTCCGCTATCACCCCGCTCGAACCCGGAGACGTCATCGCCACCGGCACCAACCACCAGGGACTGGGCGCGATGCAAGACGGCGACATCATCGAGATGGAGATAGAGGGTCTCGAAAAGCTGACCGTCCACGTCACGGACGAGTTGAGCCGCGAGTGGCCCAGGGGTATAGACCACGCAACCGCCGACCGCGCGGCGGGCCGAGCCGCTACCGGCGGATTTGGAGAGCCGGCGCGAGGCTGATTCTCTGGGCGGCCTCTACGTTCCTATGACAGGCGCAGCGGACTGCCCGACCACAGCGAGAGGAGTCCCACCCGCCACCGTGTTCAAAAGAGTCCTGGTCGCCAATCGGGGCGAGATAGCCTGCCGCGTTATGCGCATCTGCCAGCGGCTGCGAGGCTTGGGATCATTGCGTCGCGCACTCGCCGGATGGTACTATTTGGTCGTTGCGTTTTACGCGCTCAGACACATGGCGGTGCATCACATGGCGACCTATAGCATAAGGGAGTTCGAGGCTAGGGTCAGCGAGATACTCAGAGATCTCGATGATGGCGAAGACGTGAGCATAACTCGGTATGGCAAGCCATTTGCCAAGCTCACATCAGTCCAACACTCAAACGAAGGAAAGCCCTCACTTGGTATGCTGAGGGGCGCATTGCCCTACCTGCCCGACGCAAGCTACGACGACTTCCTGGACATCAAGGCGATATGGGAGCCTCGAGTCCCGGAGTCTGGCAGGACAAGGCGTAATCGCGTTGGTTAGTCCCGCCCGGTTCGTGGTGGACACTCATGCCTTGTGGTGGTACCTCAAGTCGCCTGAGCGGCTCACCCCGGCAGTGTCCGCCGCCTTCCGGCTGGCTGAGACTGGCAATGCGACCATTGTCGTTCCTGCCATAGCTATTGCCGAGTTCTATTTCCTGTCGGTCAAGCTGGGGCAACCCTTCACTCCTTCCGAGCTGTTGAATACCTTGGGGTCGGTGAGCGGGATAGAACTTTCGGACCTCGGCAGGGCGCAGCTTGAAATGCTCGACCAATGCCCGGAGATTCCTGAAATGCACGACCGCCTCATCGCGGTGGAATCAATGGCGCTCAACGCGCCAGTGCTAACGCGAGATGAGACCCTCACAGGTTCGCCTCAGATAGAGACTGTTTGATAGCTATTCATTCGGGGGAATGCCGCTTAAGCCTCAGTTCCAAGACGACTGCAATTCAGCAAGGTTTGAGTAGGCGTAAGGACAGCGCATTGCGGTTTTCTGACCGGCTCCAGGCAGAGCAAGGAGTCCACCCGCCACCGTGTTCAAAAGAGTCCTGGTCGCCAATCGGGGCGAGATAGCCTGCCGCGTCATGCGCACCTGCCGGCGGCTGGGGATCGAGAGCGTCGCCATCTACACCTCCGCCGAGCTGGGCGCGCTGCACGCGGAGACCGCCGACGAGGCGCATCTTCTGCCCGACACCGGCGCGCCCACGGCAAGCTATCTGAACATCGACGCGGTCCTCGGCGCGGCGCGAACGAGCCACGTGGACGCGATTCACCCCGGTTATGGCTTCCTGTCGGAGAACGCCGACTTGGCCCGCGCGTGCGAGAGCGCCGGGTTTGCCTTCGTTGGCCCTCCTTCCGACGTGATCGAGGCAATGGCTAACAAGCGGCTCGCAAGGCGGCGGCTCGCCCGGCTTGGCGTGCCCGTGCTGCCCGGAACCGATGCCAGCCTCGATGACGACTCAGCGATCGAGGAGGCCGCCCGCCAACTGGGATTCCCGGTCATGGTCAAGGCTAGCGAGGGCGGCGGCGGCATCGGGCTGTCCCTCGTCGAAGACCCGGCCCGACTTGGCAGAGCCGCAACGAGAGCGAGGTCAACCGCCCGGCGCGCCTTTGGCAGTGAGGACATCTACCTGGAAAAGTACATCTCAGGCGCGCGGCACGTGGAAGTCCAGGTGCTGGCCGACAAGCACGGCTACAGCATGCATCTGCACGAGCGCGAGTGCTCGGTGCAGCGTCGCCACCAGAAGCTCATAGAGGAGACGCGCTCAGTCGCGCTCAACTCGAACCAGCGGCGTCAGTTGACGGACTCCGCGCTCGAGGCGGCAACGGGAATTGGCTGCCAGAACGCGGGCACTTTCGAGTACCTGGTCGCTCCCGACGGCACGTTCTACTTCCTGGAAGCCAACACACGCCTCCAGGTGGAACACGGCATAACTGAGTTGACCACAGGCGTCGATCTAGTGGAGCAGCAGTTGCTAATCGCCGCCGGCGAGCCGCTTCGCCTGCGCCAGGATGACGTGAATCCTCGGGGACATGCGATAGAGTGCCGCATCTACGCTGAGAACCCCGACACCTTCCTTCCCTCGCCTGGAAGGATAACCGCGTGGCGCGTGCCGGTTGGCGAACGCGTCAGGGTCGATACGGCAATAAGAGAGGGCGACGATGTGACCACCTACTTCGATCCCCTGCTGGCCAAGACGCTGGTCCACCAGGACACTAGGCAGCAAGCCATAGACGCTATGATCGCGGCGCTGAGGGTCTTCGTTATCGAAGGCGTGACGACCAACATACCATTTCTCCTAAAGGCGTTGTCGGCCCCACAGTTCAGAAGCGGTCAGTACAGCACGCTGCTGGCCAGCGAGCTTGCGGGGCGTTAACTACAGGCATTCTCCTCCGCTAAGTATTGACATACCAAATTACTTAATACATACTAACTTGCGACGTAAGTGTGGACTGTCCTCGTTGGTTTCGATATTCTAACCATTGGAGAAAGGGAGTCGAGATGTTAACCATCGGAGAAAGGGAGTTGGCAGTGGCGTTGGTTTCCAGGGGGCAATGGGCGTTCATTCTCATTGCGCTGACCCTGCCACTTCTTGCTGCTTGTACCGGCTCAGGTTCCAAAGACGCCGACAGCCTCGTCATCTACTCCGGTCGCAGCGAATCACTGGTCGGACCTGTCATCGGACAGTTCGAGGAGGCAACCGGCATCGAGGTATCCGTGAAGTACGGCAGCACGTCTGAGATAGCGGCCACGCTGCTCGAGGAGGGGGACAACACGCTCGCCGACATATTCTTCGCCCAGGACCCCGGCGGTCTCGGCTCCGTGGCGAACATGCTGGCAGAGCTTCCCGACGAAGTCCTGGATAGCGTGCCGAGTTGGGCGCGCTCCCCCGACGACAGGTGGGTAGGCATCTCTGGACGCGCCAGGGTCGTAGCTTACAACACCGCAACCCTCTCAGAGGATGACATGCCCGACTCCCTTTGGGGATTTACCGATCCCAGTTGGAAGGGCCGTATAGGTTGGCCTCCGAGCAACGCCTCCTTCCAGACGATGGTCACCGCCATGCGCGTCATCTGGGGCGAGCAAAGGGCAAGGCAGTGGCTGGAGGGGATACAGGCCAACGAGCCGTCCGTCTATCCCAAGAACACGCCGGCCGTGGCGGCGACCGCCGTGGGCGAGGTCGATGTCGCCTTCGTGAACCACTACTACCTGTACCGCTTCATCCAGGAAGAGGGCGAGGGCTTTGGCGCGCGCAATTACCACCTCACCGATGGCGGTCCCGGAAGCCTCATAATGGTCGCCGGGGCGGGAATCCTGGAGTCGTCCAACAACAGGGACAACGCCGAGAGGTTCCTCAACTTCATGCTGTCAACAGTTGCGCAGCAGTACTTCGCGGGCCAGACATACGAGTATCCACTCGTCGAGGGCGTCAAGACTAACCGGCTGCTGACTCCCTTCGAGGAGATCAACAACCCCGAGATAGACATGGCGTCGCTCGCGGACCTGAAGGGGACGCAATCGCTGCTCAGGGACTTGGGCATCCTGCAATAAGCGAACCAGCGAGATAGCCTTTGGCGACTATCGACCACGCACATTCCACGAACTCACTCAGGGGGTTGCTGCAATCGCCCGGGCATTACTTCAACCTGCCCCTTCCCCCGATGGCGGCGCTCGTTCCCGCGATGCTCGTAGGCGGCGCGATGCTGCTACCGCTGGCATACCTCTTCGTGCGCAGCGCGGGGGCAAGCGAGGAGGCGTGGGGGCTTCTCTTCCGCAACCAGACGGCCTGGATCGTGGGGCGCACGCTGACGCTCATGTTGACGGTGACCGCGCTCTCAATGGTCATTGCGGTCCCCATCGCATGGCTGAGCGTAAAGACCGACCTGCCATTTCGCCGCGTTTGGTCCGTGCTCAGCGTGCTGCCGTTGGTCATCCCCAGTTTCGTTGGCGCGTTTCTCCTGATTTCGGCGTTCGGCCCAAGGGGACTGGTGCAGCAAGCGTTGGCTGGCCCGCTCGGAGTTGACCGGCTGCCCGATATATACGGACTGCCCGGCGCGACGCTCGCGCTCGCTCTGCTGAGCTACCCCTACGTGCTGCTCACGGTGAGGGGCGCCCTCGTTAACCTGGACCCCGCTACGGAGGAGGCAGCGCGAGTATTGGGGTACGGCTCCCTGAAGACCTTCTGGCGCGTCACTCTCCCTCAGCTCAGGCCGTCGATAGCCGCCGGAGGGCTGCTGGTGGGACTCTACACCCTGAGCGACTTCGGCGCGGTCTCGCTGATGAGGTTTCCAACGTTCACGTGGGTCATCTACCAGCAGTACGAGTCGGCGTTCGATCGCTCCATCGCCGCCGTGCTCTCCCTCGTCCTCGTGGTGATGGCGGCGGTCATATTGGTGTTGGAGACCTTGAGCCGGGGCCGTCAACGCTACTACCAGTCCAACACAAGCGCTGCCCGCCTCCCGCGTCTGTTCCGGCTGGGCCGCTGGAAATGGCCCGCGCTTGCTTTCTGCGCCGGAGTAGTGCTGATGGCCCTGATAGTGCCGATGGCAATCCTGGCATTCTGGCTTTTGCGTGGGATCAACTCCGGTGAGCCGCTGTTGCTGCTGTGGGAAGCGACTCGCAACTCCCTGGTGGGGTCCGGCATGGCTGCCGTCGTAGCGGTCGTCTTCGCCATACCGGTTGCCGGCATAGCCGTGCGGCACTCCGGCCTGCTCAGCCGAATACTGGAGTCGGCGAGTTATACGGGCTACGCGCTGCCGGGCGTGGTCATCGCCCTCTCCCTGGTATATTTCGGCGCGAACTTCGCGCGGCCCTTCTATCAGACTATCTGGCTGCTGGTCTTCGCATACGTGGTGCTGTTCTTCCCGGTAGCGCTTGGGTCGGTGCGTTCGTCGTTCGAGCAGATAAGCCCCAGGCTCGAGGACGCCGCTCGCGGGCTTGGACGGCGCCAGTTCGGAGTGTTGTTCTCCGTAACACTGCCGCTCATGCGCCCCGGCGTGACAATGGGGGCGGCGCTGGTGTTCCTGATAACCATCAAGGAACTGCCGGCCACCCTGATACTTGGCCCACTGGGATTCAAGACACTCTCGACATCTATCTGGGCGGCCTCGTCGGAAGCCTTCTTCGCGCAGGCGGCGGCTCCCGCTCTCATGCTGATTCTCATCTCATCGGTTCCGATGGCCTTCCTGCTCATGCACATAGAGAGGACGAGGGCATGAATGAGCGGTTGCTTCAATGCGTGGACGTGACCAAGCGGTTCAACGGCGTTCCTGCCGTGGACGAGGTCAGCCTGGAACTGGATCGCGGCGAAATACTCTCCATTCTTGGCCCCAGTGGCTGCGGCAAGACCACGCTGCTGCGCCTGATAGCGGGTTTCGAGCGGCTGGACTCCGGCGAAATCACAATCCAGGGCAGGCGCATGTCCAGCCTGTCAAACCACCTTTCGCCCGACCGGCGGAACGTGGGCATGGTGTTCCAGGAGTACGCGCTCTTCCCTCACATGACTGTGGGCCAGAACGTCTCGTTCGGGCTTCAGCGGCTGACGCCGGAGGAACGCCGCGCCCGGCTGTCCGAGGTGCTGGAACTGGTAAGGCTGAGCAGACTCGAGAACAACTACCCGCACGAACTTTCGGGCGGACAGCAGCAGAGGGTCGCCCTGGCGCGGACGATCGCGCCGCGTCCGGTAACCATGCTGCTGGACGAGCCGTTCAGCAACCTCGACGCCCGTATGGGAACGCAGATGCGCCAGGAGGTCGAGGCCATCATTCGCGGCAATGACATAGCGACGGTGTTCGTTACCCACAATCGAGAGGAAGCCTTCGCGATGGCGGACCGCATCGCGGTGATGAACCAGGGGCGAATCGACCAGTTGGACAGCGTGGACGCCATCTACAAATCACCGAAGACGGCTTTCGTCGCCCAGATGACGCGAACCTGCGATGTGCTTGTGTGCAAGCACATCGCAGGCATGGCGCTCAGTGACATCGGAAGGTTGCCTTGCTACACCAACGGCGCGCCGCTCGAAAACGGCTGCGACGTTGACTTGCTCGTCCATCCCGGCGACTTCCGGGCCGAGCCGGACCCCAACGGCGCGGCTGAGGTCTATTCGACCGAGTTTCGCGGCGACGATTCCGTGGTCATCGTCCGCACGCCGTCGGGCCACTCCGTGCGATGCCGCCAGCCCTCCGATGAGTCAGTGAAGCCGCGCGCGAAAGTCTCGCTCATCCCCAACCAGCGAACCCCCTTCATGGCCTTCCGTCGCCCATGACGCCCAGGGCCTTTTCAAAGTGCGATTGCGCCCGTCATATAGGCCATAGAGCCGCTTCCTCGTAGGGGCAATCCCTTGGAGCGTGTCTCAGAAGTCAAACTCACTTGAAATTTGGGGTTCTTCTGTGTGGCTATACCACACAATGCTGACTAAATTACCGCTTATCAACCTAATTCTTAAAATATATGCGCTAATCAGTAACCCCTATGTGGCAGAATCTCAGCCTTTTGAGATTATGAGACATACTCCTTGTGGTTGCCCTGGCTGGTCGTCCCATGGCATGGGCGCCCACTCACCAAATTGAAACGGATTCCGCGCCAACCGCCTCTTGACACCCACCGAACACCCGTGCTACCATCGCCTTACCCAGTCCGGCGACAACCCGGCGCGGCGCCATGCCGCTCAGCCACGAAAACAGGTCGAACGTCCTTGCCAACGCCAAACTCTCGAATAGAACCCTCACCCTCCAGAGTCCTGGAGGTGACAAGATGGCACAAACCTTCTGAGCGCTCAGCTACGAAATGTCACAAAATGTCATATATTGTCGCCCTTGGAAAACCTCTTTTGGCGACTAGCCCTGCCTTCACAATGAAAAGGCCCTGCATGAAGCCTTTCCCTATTTTGAAATCATCCCGATTGAAGTATGATAGCAGCCGGCATAATCCCATCATGAGGTTGCAGTCATGACCAATCCCATTCAGCGGATCAGACACCTGGGCCAGTCTATCTGGTACGACAACATCAGCAGAGGCCATATCGCGTCAGGCGAGCTTCAGAGACTAATCGACTTGGGCGTAAGCGGCCTCACGTCCAACCCAACTATATTCGAGAAGGCCATAGCCGAGGGGGCGGACTACGACGCAGACCTGGACGCGCTGATCGCCGCCCGAAAGACGCCGGCCGAGATTTTCGAGTCCCTCGCCATCCAAGACATCCGCTCCGCCGCGGACATGCTGCGCCCCGCATACGACGCCGCCGACGGCGCGGACGGCTTCGCCTCGTTCGAGGTCAGCCCTCACCTCGCCCACGACACCGACGGCACTATCGCGGCGGCGCGGCGGCTCTTCGCCATGCTGGACAGGCCCAACGTAATGATAAAGGTTCCTGGCACGCCAGAGGGGGTTCCCGCCATACGACAGCTTATCAGCGAAGGCGTCAACGTCAACGTCACGCTCATCTTCTCGCTAGCCGCCTACGCGCACGTCCGGGAGGCATACGTCGGCGGCCTGGAAGCGCGCGCGGCGTCCGGCGGCGGCGTGAGCGGGGTTGCGTCGGTCGCCTCGTTCTTCGTGAGCCGCGTGGACACCGCGGTTGACGGCCAGTTGGATGAGCGGGTTCAGAACGGCCGCGGGAACCTGGCACGTCTCAAAAGCATGGCGGCCATAGCGAACGCAAAACTGGCCTACCGGGACTTCAAGATGACGTTCGAACACAGCAGGTTCGAGTCGCTGCGAAGCATGGGCGCGAGGGTTCAACGCCCCCTATGGGCCAGCACAAGCACGAAGAACCCTGTGCTAAGCGACGTGCTCTACGTGGAGAGCCTCATAGGGAGCGATACGGTGAACACCATGCCCGACGTAACGCTCGCAGCGTTCCTGGAGCATGGCCGCGCAACCGAGTCCCTGGAGAGTGACCTGCGAATGGCGGAGCAGACTATCGAGTCCCTGGAGAGTGCGGGCGTCAGTATGGAGCAAACAACCGCCAAGCTGCTCGCCGACGGCGTCAAGGCGTTCGCCGACTCCTACGACAAGCTTCTGGCGAACATCGACTCCAAGGCCGCTCGGCTGGCTGCGGCCGGCTCCACAGCATGAAGTCAGGCCTTGCGCGGTATGCCCCGGAGATCGAGGCGGCGACGGCAGAACTCCGGCGGCGCGAGGTGATTCGCCGCATCTGGCGCAAAGACCACACCCTTTGGAAACCCGAACCCGACGAAATCGCGGACAGGCTGGGCTGGCTCCACGTATCGGCGGCTATGCGCGAGAAGGCCGCGGACCTATGTGGCTTTGTGGACGAGGTGCGCGCCGCGGGCTATCGACACGTCGTCCTGCTTGGCATGGGGGGCAGCAGCTTGGGGCCGCTAGTGCTGAGCCAGGCTTTTAGTCGCGCGGAAGGCCATCCCGAACTCGTCGTTCTGGACTCCACCGTGCCCGCCGCTATCCGCGTGGTAACCGACGCCATCGACACCGCCCGCGCGCTGTTCCTGGTGTCCTCGAAGTCGGGCACGACGGTCGAACCGAACGCGCTCTATCGATTCTTCAGAAGCGCGGTCGAGAAGTCGGCTGGAAAGACCAGCACTGGAGAGAGCTTCGCCGCCATCACCGACCCCGGAACGCCCCTGGAATCTCTGGCGCGTGAGCATGGCTTTCGACGGGTGTTCATCAACCCGCCGGACATCGGCGGCCGCTACTCCGTGCAGTCGTACTTCGGCCTTGTTCCCGCCGCTCTCATGGGGTTGGACGTCACAACCGCGCTGGGCAGGGTGGACGACATGCGCGAGGCGTGCGCCTCGTTCGACGCCGCGCACGACAACCCCGGCGCGCGGCTTGGCGCCATCATGGGCGCGATGGCACGGAACGGCAGAGACAAGCTGACACTCATAACGTCGCCGACCATCAGCGGCTTTGGCCTGTGGGTGGAGCAGCTTGTGGCGGAGAGCACAGGCAAAGACGGCACAGGGATCGTGCCGGTCTCGGGGGAGCCGCTCCAACCGGCCGCGAGCTACAGCCAGGACCGGCTGTTCGTTTACGTTCGACTCGGCAACGATGACAACTCGGAGACGGACGCGGCGTGCCAGCGTCTGCTGTCCTGCGGGCAACCGCTGCTGCGGATCGACTTGCGGGATAGATACGACCTCTGGCGCGAGTTCTTCCGCTGGGAGTTCGCCACCGCTGTGGCCGGCTCCCTGCTAAGAGTGAATCCATTCGACCAGCCGAACGTGCAGCAGTCCAAAGACCTCACGGCACGGGCGCTCAGTTCCGGGGCCGTCGTCGCGCCGCGCCCGGAGACAAAGTCCCCACGCGAACTGCTCTCGAACGCGAAGGCGGGCGACTACCTGGCTCTCATGCCCTACCTGCGCCAGACACCGGAACTGGACGCGGCGTTCAGCGAACTCCGCCGCTCGGTGATGACGCGGCATACGATCGCGACCACGCTGGGTTACGGACCGCGCTTTCTACACTCCACCGGTCAACTCCATAAGGGCGGCCCCAACTCCGGCCTGTTCCTGCAAATAACAGCCAACCACCGAGATGACCTCCCGGTTCCCAACGCGCCATACACCTTCGGCGCGCTTGCTCGCGCCCAGGCCGAGGGAGATTTGAGGGCGTTGCAGGCGATGGGCAGACGCGTCGCCATGGTCGAGCTCGAAGCGGACGCGCCGGACGCTGTTCGGAGACTGCTCGGCGAGATGGGTTAATTCTTGCCCCCTTAGACCAGAGTCGCCTCGACGCTCAGCTCCACGTTGCCGGTGAGCGCCTGTGAGATCGGGCAGCCGTCCTTTGCGCCCTCGGCTGCCTGCTGGAATCCCGCCTGGTCGATTCCCGCTACCTTGCCACTCACCTTGAGCGCGCTGGACACAACCTTGAATCCCTCGCCTACCCTGTCGAACGTGACAGTCGCGCTGACCTCCAACTGCTGAGGTGGAGTTCCCGCCCTGCCGAGTCCCGCGGACAGCGCCATCGAAAAGCAGCTTGCGTGGGCGGCCGCTACGAGCTCTTCAGGACTTGTGCGACCGTCGGCGGCCTCGGTCCGCGATGCCCAGCTCACTTCCAGTCCGCTAAACGCCTTGCTCGTGCTTGCCGTAACGACCCCCTTGCCCGAGGGCAGGTCTCCGGTCCAGGTAACGTCTGCTTGCCGTACTGCTGCCATGGCATACTCCTTACTCAAGAATTGTCAGAGCAGCCGAGCCGCCAGGACTGGCCGGCCGAATGCCCTGCCCTCACCTATGCCTGGCATTGTAGCATCTCCGGCGGCAGACGGTACTGTCAGAATCGGGAGCTATGCGTTCGCTGGCGCGCCGCGCCGTGAAGCGTTAACATGGCAAAAAGCGGGCCATCGAAGCAGCCCACCTGTGCTGCTATGGCATCCACCAGTTGGTCAACCACACAGAGAACCACCTCATGCCGACAGCATCACCAGTCAGCGCCCTGCTGGACAGGGGCCGCGCCACCGCCGTCCAACCTGTGAGCGCCGGCTCGGCCGCGGTGTTCCGAATCGGGTTCGGGCTGCTTGGGCTTGCGGCTGTGATCCGGTTCGCGGCCAAGGGGTGGATAGGCGAATTGTACGTGGAGCCGGCGTATCACTTCACCTATTCCGGCTTCTGGTGGGTTCAGCCCTGGCCGGCTTGGGGCATGTACGCGCACTTCGCATTGCTTGGCCTCGCCAGCGTCGGTGTCGCGCTCGGCTATCGGTACAGGCTCTCTATCACCGCGTTCTTCCTGCTCTTCACCTACGTCGAACTCATTGACAAGACCACGTACCTAAACCACTACTACCTGGTGAGCCTACTCAGTTTTCTGATGGTCTTCATGCCACTGAATCGAGTGGCATCGCTCGACGCATGGAGAGAGAAGCCTTCGTCCGACACGATTCCCACGTGGGTGATATGGGCGCTGAGGGCGCAGGTGGGCGTCGTCTATGTGTTCGGGGGAATCGCCAAGCTGAACCCCGATTGGCTCTTCCAGGCCCAGCCCTTGCGAATCTGGCTGTACAACAGCGCCGACCTGCCGCTCGCGGGACCACTCCTCGACGAGGCTTGGGTCGCCTACACGATGAGTTGGGCGGGAGCGTTTTTCGACTTGACGATAATCGGCTGGCTCATGTGGCGGCGCAGCAGGCCCGCCGCCTACGCCGTATTGGCGGTATTCCACGTGGTAACCTGGCTGCTGTTCCCCATAGGCGTGTTCCCATGGATAATGATAGTCGCGGCGACTATTTTCTTCCCGCCAGACTGGCCGCCGCGGCTTATGGCGTGGCGGCTCGGCGGCGGCCAGCGCTCGCGCCCGGCGCCGGAACCGAGACGTGTCTCCCCGCCCACATGGAGATGGTATGCCGCGGCTGCCGCGCTGGCTCTATACGCCCTCGCGCAGATAGCGCTTCCCATGCGCCATTGGGCCCACCCCGGCGAGGTGCGCTGGAATGAGGAGGGCTACCGCTTCGCGTGGCGAGTGATGTTGACGGAGAAGATGGGCCAAGCCCGGTTTCGGGTTACCGATCCGGAGACGGGAAAAGAGTGGCTGTCGTACCCGGAACAGCATCTCACGCCGCTCCAGGTGGAGCGCATGGCCTACCAGCCGGACATGATCCTGGCGACGGCCTGCCTAATCGCGAGCGATCTGAAAGAACGAGGCCACGATGGAGTGGAAGTGCGCGCGGATGTCTTTGTCGCATTCAACGGCCGGCCGGCCGAGCGGCTGGTCGATCCCGAGGTGGACCTGGCGCGAATCCAGCCGGGCATCGGACCCAAGCGCTGGCTCCTGCCCGCGCCGGCCGACAACTGAACTAACGAAGGCTGTCGCCGTCGGTATCGCTAAAACCTACTGAGACACCAAGCAGGCTGACCACCTCCGTGTTCAGCGTTCTTTGGAGAACGGAAAGGGAGTCATAGACCGCGCGCACCTGCTTGGGCCGCTCAACGACCGCGGCGTTCAAGGGGCCCTCGACAGCGTGGATTGCCGACAGGGAAGCCGCGAAGTTGTCGCGCATTCGTTCATCCGTCTCGGCGGACAGCGGGCTGACGAGCGCGGAGATACCGCCGCCGTCCGGTTCCAGGCCCAAGTACACGTCTCGCATTCCGAGTATCTCGTTGCGGAGGTCGTCGAGCGCGTTTAGGCCGGCCCCGCCTGGGATAGCCAACGGGTCCGGGCCGCCCTCACCAAGTCCGAGCGCGGAGGCCAGCCGCATATCTACGATTGTCCGCAGCAGGAAGACCTGCGTTCTCACCAACTCGGCGACGGCCTGGCCGGGGAGCAACGACGACCTGGAGCGACTCGTGAAAAAGTCGCTATACGCTGGCTTGCCGTCGTCGCCAGCGACCCACTCACCCAGGACGGCGTCGGCCTCGCTTTGAATGACCCGGCCCAGGGCCGCAAGGTAATTGCAGCGCGGCGAGTCTGGCGCGGATAGGCGCGCCAGCGCGTCACCGTCGAACAGCAGGTATTCGATCGCTCCCAGCCCGCGCTGCGACGAGGCCAGCACATTCCGGACATCCTCCTCGCCGGTGGCACGGCTGCTCGCCAACATCATCTCGATGCGCTCGGGATCTATGGGTGCCCAGTCGATGAGGCCGAGCGAGCGCCGGTCCATCACCGGGCCGAACCAGGCCGCTTCCGTTCGCATCCACGACGCGCGGGCGTCCCTCCACGCCTGCCTCGCCCTGCTCAGCGTTTGCTCAGACGGCATGGCGCACAGACTCTCCAGCGCGACCCGCATGTCCTGAGCCTCCGTGGCCACCGCCTCGTACCCGGGGACGACAACCTCATCCGCAAGTTCGGCAAGCGTGTCTGACTCGTTGGTTACGCAGGCTGAAGCCAGGAGGAGAAGGGCCGCCATACCAAAAACTCGCAGCGTTGTCACTACAACGACCTCAGAAAGCGCAACAGCGCATCCCTCTCCTCTGATGAAAGTCCCTTGAAGAGGTCCCGCGATTGTCTGCCCTCGCCGCCGTGCCAGAGAATCGCTTCCTCGATACTCCGCGCCCGTCCGTCGTGCAGAAACCTCGTGTGACCGTTTACGGTCTCCACCAGCCCGATTCCCCACAGCGGGGCGGTGCGCCACTCGGAGCCTGACGCTAGGCCGTCCGGCCGATTATCCGCCAAGCCCTCGCCCATGTCATGTAGGAGCAGGTCGGTGTAGGGAAATATCACCTGGTCACGGAGGGGTCGCACAGCGTAGTCTTCCGAGGTCACATGCCGTGGCGTGTGGCAGGCCGCGCATCCGGTCTCAACGAAGAGGCCCGCTCCCCGACGCACCTCCGAGTTGTTCACGTCCCGCATCGCGGGCACGGCTAGTGTCTTGACGTAAAAGGCAACCCTGTCAAGTCGCTCATCCGCGATCTCAGGAGAGCCGCCGTTGGGCGCGGCGACGCACTCGTGCTGCGCTGGCGGGCAGTCGTCACGAGGGAAGAGGCGCGATGTGATGCCGATGTCCCCGTGGAACGCGCCGGCCGCCTGCTGTTCGACGTTGGGCTGGTTCGCCTTCCAGCCAAAGCGGCCCAGAACGTTTTCTTGCTTGCCGATGTCCCAGACCATGTTGGGACGACCGGAGACACCGTCGCTATCCATGTCCTCGGGGTCTGCCAGGGAAAGAATGCGCTCTTCGGGGATGGCCTCGAGCAAGCCCATCCCAATGACAGCTGGGGCGATCCTGGGCGAGATCATCAGGTTCGGATGGAGTGGGCCAAATGCCGCGTCCAGAATCGCATACGTCGGTTCGATCAGTGAGTAAGGAGCACCGTCGAGATAATTTCCGGTGATCGTCTCGTAAGTGATGGCGATGCGCCCTTCAGGTGGAACGCCGTTGATGGCGCGATCCTGGAGTTGACCTCCATAGATTGAGTCATCGACCGGCCCATCCGGGTCTGGGACACTCAGCCTCAGCAGCAGCCCGCGCACGGGGTCCGCGTCGCTCTCCGGCGGCCTCGCCCGGCCGTCGTGGCTGTGGCACGACGAACACGCCTGGGCGTTGAAGGTGGGGCCCAACCCATCGCGCGCCTCGGTTGACGCAGGCGCGGTGACCCAGTTCTGTTCGAAGAAGCTGTCTCCCACCTCGAAGACGCGGCGTTCCTCGTTGGTCAGATTGCGCGCCGAAAGCTCGAAGGCGTTGCTTCCCGCGCTAAAGGCCGTGGTATCGCCGCCCAGCGACTCGCCGAAAGTCGGTTCGTCCCGTCCCGGAGCGCACGCGCTGACCGGGCCAAACGAAACAGCCAAAAGAAGCACGGCGGCGATATGCCCAAACGGTGGTCTATTCTTGGCCACTAACTCACGCTGATGGTGATACCTATCAACTCGGCGGCGGACACGATGGTGTCGGTCTGCTCCTCGAGAGAAACGATTGCCGCCAGCACTGCTCGGCGCCCCACGGCCTGGTCTGATACGCCGTCGCGCAGGTGCTGGTCGAACGGGCCGGGGATTGCCGCGGCGAGGCTAACGCTCTTGCGAATCTCAGCGTCGAGCCGGGCGGCGAGTTCCTTGTCCGTGGCCGCGATCAGGCCTTCTATGCCGGGGCCGGACACCGCGCCGTAGTCGCCCTGGTAAACCATCTGGACTCCGCGCGCGTTGCCGATTATGTCGGCGGTCGTGTTATCGGAGAAGCAGGAGTGCTCGTCCTCCTGGGAGCGCGCTTCATAGGCCACGGTCATGCGCTCGCCAGCGAGTTCGCCACGGCTCAGTTCGCCGATGCCGGTGATGATTCTCCGAATGGCCTCGTCCGGGTCGGCGGAGACGAACTCGACGCGGTAGTTGCCGCTGACGCCCGGCGCCCACGCATCTACCAGCTGCTGAAGATGCGCCACCAGCAGTTCCGACGCGACCGCCAAGTACGTCGCGCGACGGTCGGCGTTGGGATTGGATGTGTAGTCTTCAACCGGGCGCGAGCCAGGCCCGTCAGGGTCCATGTCCTGCCCCCACAAAAGGAACTCGATGGCGTGCCAGCCGGTGGAGACGTTTTCCTCCCCGCCCTGTTCGTTGAGAGAGACCAGTAATTGGGCGTCGATGACCGGAAACTCGGCGGGGTTGTTGACTATACCCGCGTTCATGTTGCCCGCAACGTAGTCGATGTACGCCTCATCGAGTGGCCAGGCGTTGATAAAGCCCTCCGGGCCGTCGTCCGGATTGTCAATCGGGCCGTCGTAGAAGCGAAACGCCTCCGTAGGTCCGTAGTCATCGCGGGCAGTGAGCCAGATTCGCTTTGCGGCCTCGAGTCGCGCGGGTGTCGGCTCGGCGACAAACCGATCCACGGCGCCGTCCAGCGCGACGGCTGATGCCAGACTCCTAGAATAGAGATGATGGACGCCATTGGCGTAGTTGGTGACCACCTCATCCTTCAAGTCCGCTCCGGGCCCGCTTTCCGAACACGATGCCAGCAGTACGCTAATCAAACCGGCAACCGCCAACAGGGCGACGATTCTCTTCACAATGCGCCTCCTAAATTTCAGCTAATCGTACAACCTAACTCAATGAGCATGTGTACACTAACATCTTTCATTATGATACACAAGTGTTTTCAGTGAGTATATACGATGCAAATCAGTTAGTACAGTCTCCATCGTAACGTTAGGGGCGTCAGCTCGAAGGAAGGAAGTCGGCTTGGAGTGGCAGGAGGCCTAGACTCGCTGTACTTCAGTCCTTTCAGTGAGCAACCCATCTGCGAACGCGACCCAAACAGCTGGTTGCATCGCAGCGTCGGCTTTGCTTCGTAGCCTCTAAATGGCGACATCTTTCCATAATGCGAAGCCCACCTCTTTTTCTGAAAGCGGCCGAGTATCGACTATGAGCGCATTACCTCGAAAAGTGTTGACACATCTTGTAATTAAGTGTACACTAATAATTAAACTATGTATTAACGAAGTTGTAACATTCGTGCATACTACAACAATGAAAGCCTCAAGCGTTTGGCAGCGAGCAAGGAGCAACTGAGGCGAAACGCCCACGGAGGAGTGAATGAGACGAATACAGCTCTTTATGAGAAGGGTCATTAGTTGGACGCCGCTCGTTGCGTTCATGTGGGTCGTTAGCCTGGCGGCAGTATCCTGCTCCAATTCGGCGCCCGACCCCACGCCGGCTCCCAGGGTTATAGAGAAGGAGGTGGTCGTGACGGCCACACCTCCCACGCCAGGTCCAACGCAGACTCCCGTGGTAATGCAGGTAGTGAAACGAGTCGAGGTGGTCGTAACACCCACTCCTCCGCCCGCCGCGCCCACGCAGACAGCCCATCCTGTTTCCCGCACTGTGATGGACGACGTAGGCAGAGAGATCGAGATACCGTACCGGCCCCAGCGCGTCGCAGTTACCAACTCTTGGATGGTCGAGTTGCTCATGGCTTGCGAATTCACACCGGCAGCGAGACCGCAGATCCCGCTGGAGTTCGTGTATCCGCCAGCCGCGTACGAGATACCGGTAATATCGATCTCCCATTCTGCCGGCCCCAATTTGGAACAACTGGCTTCGGTGCAGCCGGACCTTGTTCTCACCTCCTCCACGTACGGGAGGTTCGCGGAACCGATTCAACAGTCGCTGGGAGCCCCTGTCCTGGTCTATGACGTGGACGATGTCCTGAATAAGATAGACCTTTTCGGCAGCCTGGTAGGTTGCTCCGACAAGGCTCAACAGGCGGCGGCGGAGCTGCGGGCGAAGATTAGCCAGCAGCAGCGGGGCTTGCCCGAAGCGGGGCCGGAGGTGTTCGGTCTGTTTGGAACAAGCGAATCGTTTCTTGGTTTCACTTCGACCTCTTACCCGGGAGATATGGTCAGCCTGCTGGGTGGAAGTATGATAGCCGATGACGCCGCACCCTACTTATACCGTGGCATTCCGAATCCGTCGTACGCAGTGTTCAGCCTCGAAAACGTGGTCGAAAGGGACCCCAACGTCATTCTCGTTGTACGGCACGGCTCACCAAACGAAGCGCGCGAAGAGAACTTCTCCGGGCTGTATTCGAATCCAGCTTGGGCGGGTCTTAGAGGGTGTGTGAGAAGTCTTGGATATGTATTAGAATGGAGGCATGAAACGCAAAGCATACCCCAGTGACCTGACTGATGAACAGTGGAAGATGCTCGCTCCGCTACTCCCGGCAGCCAAAACTGGGGGAAGGCCACGTACTGTAGACCTGCGGGAAGTCGTCAACGGCATTCTATACGTTCTGCGCAACGGTTGCACGTGGCGAGCCATGCCGCATGACCTCCCGCCTTGGGGTACTGTATGGTGGTATTTTCGGGAGTGGAGAGAGGATGGTACATGGGAACGAGCCAATGACGCTCTCCGAGTCAAGGTCCGGCAGGCCGAGGGGAGGAACCCGACACCTAGCGCTGCTATCATAGACAGCCAGTCGGTCAAGACTACGGAAAAAGGGGGCCTCGTGGCTATGACGCTGGCAAGAAGGTCAACGGTCGAAAGCGACATATCATTGTAGATACCATGGGGTTGCTGCTGGCGGTGGTGGTGCATCCTGCCAATATCCAGGATAGGGATGGGGCGAAGCTGGTCATCGATAAATTGATAGGGAGGTTTCCCCGCATGAGGTTGGTCTGGGCCGATGCTGGCTATGCTGGAAAGCTGGTCGAGTGGGTCTGGGCCCTGACAGGCTGGGCACTCGAGATTGTCAAGCGCCCCAGGGACAGCCACCGTTTTCAAGTGCTGCCGCGAAGATGGGTGGTCGAACGAACATTCGCGTGGCTCAGCAGGTGCCGTCGGATGAGCAAGGACTACGAAGCTCTGTCCGATACAACCGAGGCGTGGACCCATATAGCTATGATTCATCTCATGCTCCGACGCTTAGCACCAACCTAATTTGAACTTCTCACACACCCTCTAAGCGCGGTGCAGGCTGGCAAAATCCATGAGCTTTCCGAGTGGTTGTACCTCCGCTATCCTGGACCACGGGCCGCATGGGCGATGAACGAGTTGCGCACTCTCATGTATCCTGAGCTTCACGGCGAAGGCGGTGGATAACAATGGGTTTGTCAGGCTCGGTCTCGATGAAAGGCGGCCTCCTCGCCCTCTCTAGGATCGGTTTGCCCAGCCGTCGGCAGTCGATCGTGCTGGCCGTCGGGTTGAGCGCGCTTTTTGGGGGCCTATTGCTATCGACGGCTCTCGGGTCAGTGTTCATCAGCCCTGCCGACGTGCTGAACGCCATTTTGGGCGAGGCCGAGCGCGTTCCCCGCCAGATCATCTGGAACTTGCGGATTCCGCGGGCGTTGGTGGCTGGCCTGGTGGGGATGAACCTGGCCGTTTCCGGCGTCCTTCTCCAGGGAGTTATGCGGAACCCGCTCGCCGCTCCAACGATAGTCGGCGTGACCGCCGGAGCAGGGTTGGCGGCGACCGCGGTGTTGGTGCTTGCGCCGGGCCTGCCAACATACCTGCCGCTGTTAGCCTTCTGCGGCGGTATGGCCGCGTCGGTTGTCGTGTACGTACTTTCGTGGCAGCCTGGTCTTGGCACGTCGCCCATCCGCATGGTGCTGGCAGGAGTCGCGGTGACTTCGATGCTCGGCGCCTTTACCACCGGCTTGATGACCGTATTCAGCGACCGGGTGCAGCCGGTCGTCCTGTGGATGGCGGGAAATCTGGTTGGGCGGAGTTGGAACCACCTCGAACTCATTTGGGTCTATGCCCTATTCGGCCTGGTCTGCGCGCTGCTGCTGGTCCGCCAGCTCAACGTTTTGCAACTCGGCGACGATGCCGCGCGTGGACTCGGCGTTCGCACCGAGGGAGTGCGGCTGGTCGCGATGGCGGTGGCGTCGCTTCTGGCGGCCTCCGCGGTCAGCGTCGCCGGACTCGTCGGATTCGTCGGTCTCATGGTACCTCACGTAATGCGGCTCCTCGGAGGTCACAATCACGCGTACCTGGTCATCGCTTCGGCGATCGGGGGCGCTGCCCTCATGATTTGGGCCGATCTGGGCGCGCGGATGGCCTTGTCGCCCTTGGAGATGCCGGTGGGCATCATCACCGCGCTCATAGGTGGGCCATTCTTCGTGCTTTTGTTGTACAGGACGCGCTTTATCGGCGGTAGGGGAGTATAACGCCGACCGCGTCCGTGAACACGAACTTCAAAGCGCAAGCCGGTGGCCTACTTCCAAAGCTTGGCTCGCCAGGGGGAACGTAAAATGGACGCCTCGACGTACTCAGGCATCGCTATCGAGGACATGGACGCCGCCTACAATGGCCAGGTGGTGTTGAGGGAAGTGAATCTCCAAATCGGCCAGGGCGATATGGTCGCAATCATCGGGCCAAACGGGTCTGGCAAATCGACGCTGCTGAGGACCATCGGCAGGCTGCTCAGGCCAAACCGGGGGGCCGTGTACCTGGACGGCAAACCTCTGCGGGAGTCATCCCCCACCGAGGTCGCGCGTCGCATGTCTGTGCTCCCCCAGGCGCCGCCGGCCCCGTCGGAACTCACGGTGCGGGAGCTCGTCGGCTATGGACGTTATCCACACGTCCCCTGGATGAAACGGTTTGGAAACCAGGACACCGAGATTATCGAGAAGACTATCAACACCTGCGATCTGGAAGAGCTTGCGGACCGCAAGCTAGCAACCCTCTCCGGAGGGGAGCGGCAAAGAGCCTGGATTGCCATGGCCCTGGCGCAGCAGCCACAGGTGATGCTGCTGGACGAGCCGGTTACGTTCTTGGACATAGGCCACCAGCTGGAGGTGATGGACCTGGTCGTGGAGCTGAATCGCTCCGAACGTATCACGGTGGTGGCAGTGCTTCATGACCTCAACCTGGCCGCGCGCTACTGTCCCCGACTGATCGCAATGAAAGATGGCCGGGTTCACTCCAGCGGCGCGGCGCGGGAGGTGATTCAGGCCGACGTATTAGAGGATGTGTTCGGGATAGGCGTTTACGTCGGAGAGGACCCTCTTACCCGTCAACCGATCTGCCACCCATACCGACTTCAACCGGACGCTCGGAGTTACAAGGCGCGCGGCGCTTCAGAAAGTGTCACCGATGAGGCCCACAAAGAAGGAGGCGAGCATGTTCATCGCAACCAATAGGCTCAGGGTCCGCAAGGGAACAGGAAACAAGCTGGAGGAGCGATTTGCGATACGGCAGGGAGTGGAGCGGCAGGCAGGTTTCCTGGGCTTCGAGATGTGGAAGATGCGACCGGACGTGGACGAAGGCTACGAGGAGTATCTGATCGTCACACACTGGGAGTCCGAGGAGCACCAGAAGGTGTGGGTCCAGAGCGACGGCTTCAAACGCGCCCACTCTGGGCCGCCGTCCGACTTCATCGTCGGCCATCCGAAATTTGCGGGCTACGACGTCCGCATGGCCGCCAAACCGGAGCAGGCCGGCGTCTGACACACTCCGCAGGTCCAGGCGATGGTTTGCGGCAAGGACATACGGACTGCGGGGAAGCTCCAACGCTTGCGGAATAGGACGAATATGAAATAGTCTCGCGGGAGGACTTGCATGGAACGTGCTCTGGTTACCAGCCTGTACAGGGACGAGTCGTCCCGGGAAACTGTCATGGTCATGGAAGCTACGGAGAGCAAGCAGAAGATAAGGGTCAAGATCCCCTGCCAGCGGGCCAACATCCTCGCACTCGAAGCCCACGGTCTCAACGACAGGTGCTCCCTCTACAGCATCATGTCACAATGCGTGGGAGAGTTGGGGGCAGCCTTTGGGTCAGTCGTCATAACCAAGGAGGAGCCGGGGCCCGTCAGCGGCGTCATTTCCATATCCAGGAGCGGACATACCACATGGATAGCCGCGGATGTGGTGGAGTTGGTGGCGTTCGCGATGCACGCGCGGATTCCCATCTACGTAAGGAGGTCCGAGACGTCCCAGTCCAGTAGGCAAGGTCCGCCGCCGGACAGGTCCCAACTTCCTGACGTGTTCGAAGATGCGCTGGCAGACATACTCTCCTCTGATACGGACGAATCCACCACGGTGGGGGCGCCCGAGTAATGGGCTCCCAGTCGAACGGAACAGGCCCGGAGTGCCGGGGAGGGAACGCGGCAGTCCGCCCGAGAGACACAGCCGCGCGCGTTGCGGGGATTTTCCTGCTGCTTACCGCATTGACCACTCTGGCCGCCGTAGTCACGCGCGTTGCCGCCGACGCCGACCAACCCACACTCCTCGATTCGCTGGCGGCTGTCTCGCAGAACAAGGGCGCCTACTTCGTCAGCGGCGCGGCGCGGCTGCTCTCAGGAATCACGCTGGTCGTAGCGGCGTGGTTGCTGGCGAGGACGTGGATCATCCGTCAGCGACTGGGAACGCCGATTGTGCCGGCCCTGTTCGCCGCGTCGGGCCTGCTGACCTCGGTGTCGGGCGCGGGCGCGGTGATACTGGCGCTTTCCGTACCCGACGTGAGCGAGGCCGTCGCCGTGTACGCGAGGGATTCGTTTGCTGAGCCGATTTCCGATCTCAGATGGTTCACGGGCAAGGCCGGTTTCGCCGCCGCGGGATTGGCCCTGATAGTCGCTGCACTGTACCAGTGGAAAGTCGGGGGAACATTGAGACGTATCTCGCCGGGGTCGGCTATCATAGGCCTTGCCATGCAATTCATCTGGATCGACGCTGCGACATTCATGCACCGCATCATCGGGCCGGCTTTCTTCCTTTGGCTGATCGTAATTGGAGCCATGCTCATGTCGGGACGGGTTGAACGACACTTCACAGCGATGCTAGACTCGTACTCAGAATCCAGTGAGCCAGATATGGCGTAGTTCTAAGAGTGAAAGCAAAGGAGGATACCAGTGTTAAGCCAGAAACTTCAGGATGCCATCAACCGGCAAATCAACAGCGAATTCTATTCTGCCCACCTTTACCTTTCGATGGCAGCGTATTGCGAAACGCTCAGCCTGGGAGGCTTCTCCCACTGGTTGAAGCTCCAGTACAGTGAAGAGTTAAGCCACGCGTTGAAGCTGTTCGACTTCATCGTTGACAGAGGGGGCCGCGTCGCTCTCCAATCGATCGACCAGCCGCCCTTGGAGTTCGAATCGGTGGCAAGCGTCATGCGGATGGCCCTGGGACACGAGAGGTCGGTTACCGCGATGATCGACAGCCTGTACGAGTTGGCGCTGGCGGAGCGAGACTACTCGGCCCACGTCCTGCTGGAGTGGTTCGTCGATGAGCAGATCGAGGAGGAAAAGAGCCTCACCGAGATCATCGACCACCTCGACATGGTTGGGAACGACGGGACGGGACTCCTCATCGTAGATTCCCGACTCATGGCCCGCACTGCCGACAGCGGCGAGTAGGCTGGCCGGCGAGGGCGGGGTGCGCCTTGACGCCGAGTATATCCGAGAGCGGGTCTGCTCCACACTCGATAAAGTATAGTGTTGGGTGATGGCGGCGTCCTCACGGGCGCCGTCGCCTCTTTTGTTCTTAACCACATCGTTGACAGTGCGCCATCGAACGCTTACTATTGTCCAGGCTATCTCGGCTGCCCGCGGCGGTGGCGTTCGTGGACAGCATGTCGGATCCGGCGACCCATACGAATATCTCGAAATGTTACACGCCGCGCCATCGAATCGTCCCAGGAAGACGAACCTCCATGACCCAAGACCTGAAGCACACCCCTCTCTACGATACCCACGGTTCCCTTGGCGGACTCATGGTTCCCTTCTCTGGATGGGAAATGCCCATCCAGTATGACAGCATTCTGAACGAGGCGAGATTGGTGCGCTTTGGAGCGGGCCTCTTCGACGTCTCCCACATGGGCCGCGTTGTGGTCAGGGGGCCTGGGGCGGCTTCTCTGCTGAGCAGCGTCTTGAGCGTGGACGCTTCCGCCTTGCGAATTGGCCGCGCCCGTTACAACGTCATTTGCGACGAGAACGGCGGCATCATCGACGATGGCATCGTCTATCGGCGCGGCGAAGAGCGCTTTCTTCTCATTCCCAACGCGGGCAACTCGGCGCAGGTTCTCGACTGGCTCCACAGGTGGAACCGCGGCCACAACGCGGCGGAGATAGTCAACATAACCGCAGAATACGCCATGATAGCCTGCCAGGGGCCGGCGGCGGAGTTTATTCTTCAGCCTATGGCGTCAACAGACCTGTCGAAAGTTCGGCCCTTCCGTTACGTGGACGCGCAGCTTAACGGCATCGACGCGATGTTGGCGCGCACGGGCTACACGGGCGAGGACGGCTTCGAGCTCATCCTGCCCAGCGAGAGCGCGGCGCGCATCTGGTCGCTGCTGATGGACAGAGGCGCGGTCGCCGCTGGATTGGGCGCGAGGGACGTTCTACGAATGGAGGCTGGCCTTCTGCTCCACGGCAACGACATGGACACTTCTATCAACCCCTACGAGGCCGCGCTGGAAAGGTTCGTGCGGCCAGACCGCGAGGGGTACGTCGCCGGGGAGGCCCTGCGGCGCATACGTGACGAGGGCGTTAGCAGGCGCATCGTGGGCTTCAACATGGTGGAGCGCGGCATCCCGAGGCACGGATACGCCATCTGGGACGACTCGCGGCAGATAGGGGAAGTGAGCAGCGGGGGCTACTCGCCTACTCTTGACAGGATTATCGGTATGGGCTATGTTCCTATTGGCAATTCCACCGACGGCTCACGCTTCTACATCGACATCAGGGGACGGCGTGTGCAAGCCGAGGTAACCAATCTCCCCTTTTACACGCGGAGAAGGAACGCATGAACCCTCCGGACCTGAAGTATTCCAAAGAGCATGAATGGCTGCGCATGGAGTCTGACGGCGTCGCCGTCGTTGGCATCACCGAGTTCGCCGCAGACAGCCTTGGCGACGTGGTGTTCGTCGAGTTGCCAGAGGTGGGCGCGGAGTTCCCCCAGTTCCAGAAGATGGGCGAAATAGAGTCGGTCAAGGCCGTCTCGGACATCTTCACGCCCGTCAGTGGCAGGGTGCTGGAGCGAAACGAGCAGATCATCGACAGCCCCCAACTGGTAAACGACTCCCCCTACTATCATGGATGGATGATTCGCGTTCAGCTAACCGATGCTGCCGAGATCGACAACCTCATGAGCGCGGAAGAGTACGATTCGTTCCTCTCCTCTGAGGATGAATAGGCTAATCCATGGAGAGAGCCGAGTTCGTCTCACCATACGCTCCCAGCACCGAGTCCGACCGCCGCCGGATGCTCGACGCCATAGGCGTCGATTCGGTCGAAGAGCTGTTCCAGGACATCCCCGCGCAGCATCGCAACCCCACCCTCGACCTTCCGCCGCCGCGCTCCGAGTTCGAGTTGATGCGCTACATAGCGGAGTTGTCGGCCATGAACAAGGTTCCGGGGGACTATGCCTGCTTCCTTGGCGCCGGCTCCTACCGACACCACGTGCCCGCCATCGTGCGCCAGATTACCAGCCGCAGCGAGTTCGTGACCTCCTATACCCCGTACCAGCCGGAGGTGTCCCAGGGCACGCTTCAGACCGAGTTCGAGTTCCAGACACTCTGCGCCCAGTTGACCGGCATGGAGGTCGCCAACGCGGGCATGTACGACGGTTCATCCTCTCTCGCGGAGGGTGCGTTGATGGCGGCCCGAGTCACCCGGCGCGACCGCGTCGCCGTGCTGGACAGCGTTTCGCCCGCGTATCGGGAAGTCCTCAAGACATACACCCAGTCGCAGGGAATCGAGGTCTATACCGTCGCCAGGGACGCGACCGAACTCAAGGAAGGAACCGCTTGCCTGCTGGGGCAACAGCCCAACTTCTTCGGGTACATCGAGGACATGGACAGCTATTCCCAGCTTGCCCACTCCAACGGTGCGCTGCTGGTCGCCTACGTTGACCCTATCTCGCTCGGCATGTACAAGGCCCCCGGCGACTACGACGCCGACATCGTGGCCTCGGAAGGCCAGGCGATGGGCGTCGCGCCAACCTACGGCGGACCTTACGTCGGCATATTCGCGTGCAAAGAGCGGTACATGAGGCAGATGCCGGGCCGCATAGTCGGCAGAACAGTGGACTCAATGGGGCGCACAGCCTACGTGCTTACGCTCCAGACCAGGGAGCAGCACATCAGGCGAGAGCGCGCCACCTCCAATATCTGCACGTCCGTCGCGCTCATCGCGCTCATGTCCACCGTCTATATGGCGGCCAACGGCAAGAGGGGCATGAGGCACGTCGCGGAGCTCACCTACCACAAGGCGCACTACGCCGCCTCGCTCATAGAGAAGATTCCCGGCTACTCGCTCCCCATCGACGGCGCGTTCTTTCAGGAGTTCGTTGTGCGATGCCCGATGCCGCCGGCTCAGGTCAACGAGCGTCTGCTGGAACGCAAGATAATCGGCGGCCTGGACGTCAGCGAGCACACGCCCGACGGTATGCTCGTCTGCGTTACCGAGATGAACTCACGCGAGGAGATCGACGCGCTGGCGACCGCCCTGGCCGAGATTGGCGAGGAAGCATGACGACCCTGCTCGAAAGATACGCTCAGGACAAGCGGCGTCTCCTCATGGAGCGCAGCGTCTCCGGGCGCGTCGGCACGACGTTTTCCCCGCTTGACGTGCCGGAGCAGCCCCTGCCGCCGAGAGACATGCTGCGCGGCGAGCTCGACCTGCCAGAGGTGAGCGAAGGCGAGCTTGTCCGCTACTTCTCCCAACTCAGCCAGTTCAACTTCTCGATAGACCACAACTTCTACCCGCTTGGCAGTTGCACCATGAAGTACAACCCCAAGCTGAACGACGAGATTTCCTCCGCTCCTGGCATGGCCCCGCTACACCCGCTGCAACCCGAATCGACGGTGCAGGGCGCGCTCAAGCTCATGTTCGAGCTCCAGGAGTACCTGAACGAGATAACGGGCATGACAGGCGCTTGCCTCGCGCCGATGGCGGGAGCCGACGGCGAGCTCGCCGGGATGCTGATGACGCGGGCGTACCATCTCGATAACGGCGACGCGCAGCGCAAGAACGTGCTCATCCCGGACAGCGCGCACGGCACGAACCCCGCGTCCGCGGCGATGGCGGGCTTCGACGTGGTCTCGCTACCGTCGGACTCTCGCGGCGACACCGACCTGGACGCGCTTAGAGCGTCGGTCAACGACGAACTCGCGGGGCTGATGATCACTCTTCCGAGCACGCTGGGTCTGTTCGACAGCAACATCCTGGACGTGTGCCGCATCGTCCGCGAGGCGGGCGGCATCGTCTATGGCGACGGCGCGAACCTCAACGCGCTTCTGGGCCGCGTCAAGCTCGGAGACCTCGGATTCGACGTCATCCACTCCAACCTCCACAAGACGTTCACCCAACCGCACGGCGGCGGCGGCCCGGGAGCGGGCCCGGTTATCGCCGGCCCCAAGCTGCAACCCTACCTGCCAACTCCGGTAGTCGGGCGGCAGACGGGAGCGGACGGAGCCGAACGCTATTCCCTCGACGCGCCGGAGAAGAGCATCGGCAGGATGGGCGCGTTCCAGGGCAACTTCGGGGCGCTTCTGCGCGCCTACGCATACATAGCGACGCTCGGCGACGTGGGAATCGCGGGCATCAGCGAGGACGCCGTCATCAACGCGAACTACATCATGAGCCAGCTTAAGGGTCAGTTCGATCTGCCCTACGATCGCATCTGTATGCACGAGGTGGTGTTCTCGGCGAGGAATCTCAAACGCGCCCACGGCGTCAACGCACTGGACGTAGCCAAGCGGCTAATCGACTACGGCATCCATCCGCCGACGATGTACTTCCCGCTGATAGTTGAAGAGGCGCTGATGGTAGAGCCAACCGAGACGGAGTCCAAAGAGACGCTCGACTACTTCATCGAGGTAATGAAGACAATAGCGCAAGAGGCGGCGCAAAACCCCGACCTGCTCCACGAAGCCCCCCACGACACGCCCAACACCAGGCTGGACGAAGCCCGAGCCGCCCGCCAACCATACCTACGCTGGCGGCGGGAGGCATAGCGGGGCGGTCGCCTTTCCGAACCGATGATCAGCCAATAGCTCAGTCTATTAGGAGGAACGCATGATTGAGGTAGGACAGCCGGCGCCGGACTTTACGCTGCCGGCGCACAACGGCGAAAACGTTACGCTCAGCCAGTACAGGGGGCAGAAGCACGTGGTTCTGTCATTCCACCTGTTCTCTTTTACGGGCGGTTGAACGCACCAGGTTTCCTCCTTCCGAATGGCCAACTCGGCGTTCGAGAGGAAAGATGCCCAGGTTCTGGGCATAAGCACAGACGCTCGACCCACTCAAACCGCCTTCGCCTCTTCGATAGGCGGCGTGCCGTACCCGGTGTTGGGCGACTTCCATCCCAAGGGGCACGTGGCGCAGCTTTTGGGGATATACAACGAAGAGCGCGGAACGGCCAACAGGGCGGTGATAGTCATCGACAAGGAAGGCGTAGTCCGTTACGCGCGGACATACGAAGGCATGGGCGACCTCAGCATCGAGGCCATCCTGGAAGAGGTGGACAAGCTCTAGCCACCACGCCGAGAGTGACGCGGCAGCGCGGAGCGCCGTTCCTTATATGGAATTACGCCCGCGCGCCACGGTGTCCACGTTTTCGGAGCGCACATGGATGAGTCTCCAATCCCTAGGCACGTGTTCCAAGAAGGCGATTCTGCCCTGATGATCGACCGAAAGGGGCGGCGGTACCTTGTGCGGTTGCGCCATTCGGACGAGTTTCACTCGCACATAGGCCACGTCGAGCACGACGCCCTCATAGGCCGCGACGAGGGGACGTGGCTCACGACTTCGAAGGGCCACTACCTGCTGGCGGTAAAGCCGACGATGGCCGACTATACGCTGGAGATGCCCAGAATTGCAACCGTCGTCTATCCAAAAGACCTGGGCTCGATTCTCGTTTACGGAGACATATTTCCGGGGGCCAGGGTGCTGGAAGCGGGCTCGGGCTCAGGCGCGCTGACCGTCGCTCTCTTGCGCGCAGTGGGCGAGCGCGGCGTGGTGACGTCCTACGACGTGCGCGCCGACATGCTGAAGAGGGCGGAGGCCAACGTCAGTGCGCTCTTCCCCGACCACTCGAACCTCAGCCTCAAACTGGGCGACGTCGGCGAGGGCTTCGAGGAAGATGAGCTGGACCGGATAGTGCTGGACTTGCCCGAGCCCTGGCACGTTGTGCCGCACGCCGGCGAGAGGTTGGTGCCGGGCGGCATCTTCGTCAGTTTCCTGCCCACGGTGTTGCAGGTACACGAGCTTACGTTGGCCCTGCGGGACCAGCGAACTTTCGAGTTGATAGAGACGTTCGAGGTGATGATGAGGCCGTGGAACGTCAGCGGGCGCAGCGTGCGTCCGTCGCATCGCATGGTGGCGCACACGGGATTCGTGACGACAGCGCGCAAATGCTCGCCGCGGCCATCCCCCGCCAACACCGACGACAGTTCTTGAGATGGCGCAGAAGCCGCCCTTGCCCCACGCGCGGGAATCGAGCAGGCGGGTCATGTAAGAAAAAAGCGGCATAGAGTTAACACATCACCCGGGCGCAATCGTGACGATTGCGCCGAGGCGGAGGCTTCAAAAATGGAACGTGAGACTGCAAACAGCGTTGTCGAGGAGTACGCCAAGAGCGACAGCCTGAGAAAGCATCTGCTCGCGGTGGAGACTTGCATGAGGGCGTATGCCCGCAAGGTAGGCGAAGACGAAGAGCTTTGGGGTATCGCCGGCCTGGTGCACGACTTCGACTGGGAGGTCTGCCCGACCCCCGAATCTCATCCCACCTACGGCGCGGAGATACTGAGGTCGCACGGGTTCCCCGAGGAGGTCGTGCGCGCGGTGCTGTCGCATGGCAACCACACGGGCATCGCGCGCGATTCGCTGATGGAGAAGGCGCTATTCGCCTGCGACGAGCTATCGGGTTTCGTTACCGCTGTCGCGCTCGTGAGACCCACAAAGAGCCTCTCGGACACCAAGGTTGGCTCTGTCAAGCGCAAGTTCAAGGACAAGCGGTTCGCCGCGTCCGTCAGCCGCGAGGACATATTTCAGGGCGCGGGGGAACTGGGCGTGGACCTCGACGAGCACATCGCCTTCATAATCGAGTCGCTGAAG
This sequence comes from Dehalococcoidia bacterium, assembly GCA_965217565.1. Classification (GTDB taxonomy): domain Bacteria; phylum Chloroflexota; class Dehalococcoidia; order Lucifugimonadales; family CATOSD01; genus CBDCIS01. Next base: position 430,278 of record CBDCIS010000002.1, on the reverse strand, counting down.
CCCGTAGCCGCGGAGCTTGGGCTTAACAAATAGCGTCCTCCTCACTTACCGTTTCGTCTTCGGCGAAGGGCCAGAGTTGGTCCATGTTCCAGGCCGTCTCTGGATAGCGTCCCGCAAGCAGGGATACGTGGTCATCGCTCAGCAGAGGCGGCTCCGGCAGCGCCTCGTTGCCGAGGTTCAACTGGTTGACGCTTTTCACGCCGGTTCGCCGCTCCTGGATCATCGCCCCGAATCGGCCCAGTCCTTCCGGCTTGACCAATTCCAACAGCGCCATCATGTTTGCGCTGCGCTCCCTGTATCCCAGTTTCATTCGTCTCAAGCCTTCGACAAGCCTGTGAAAGCCCAGGTCTGCGAGGAATTGCGATTGGGTACGCAGCCCAAACGAGTTCAGTCCCAGCGACCTGCCCTCTGATGCCACTGTGGAGAAGTCCACGTGGGTCGTGATGTCTCGCCTCCCTATCTGCTGAAAGGGGCTGCCGCCGTCTGTGTGGCGATAGTAGGTCTGAAGCGTGCCCCGCGCCCTCTGTGACGAGTACAATTCGTGAGCAGGGTAGCCGTAGTCGATGGTGAGGACGAAGCCTCTCTCCAGCGCCGCCGACACACATTCCAACCAGGGCCGTACATTGAGGTTCATCTCGCCGCGGTAGCCCTCCGGCAACGACAGTCCCAGTCCGGCCAAGCGGTCTGCCAGCAGAGGGATGGAGGGTTCGCCCAGGACCTCGGCAAACTCGCCCCGCTCGTCGAGGGTAACGTAGATTTCCATGATAGCGCCTCCGCTTACCCTGAAGCGGTGCGCCGGAAATGAGTCGAGTAGTTCGTTCGAGATGAAGCATCCAACGACGCCACTCAGCGGCACGCCATCACTTACGAGGCGGTGGATACGGCCGGCGCCATACCGACGGGTTCGCGCTGGAGAACGGTCTATCGCAATGTAGGTAAGGGATTTCGCAAAGGCGTACGACAGTCGGCCAGCGTAATCCACAACGTCACGGGCCAGCAGCCCGTCTCCCGCGCCCATCTCGACGGCGAGAAAGCGGTGGGGACGACCAAGCGCAAGCCACATCCGGCTGAGTTGGACCGCTATCAGCGCGCCAAACGCCGGATGCGCCGCCGGGCTGGTGAAATAGTCGCCCGACGCTCCAAGGGGCGAGGCAGAGGAATAGTACCCGCCGCTCGGCTCGTAGAGGACAATCTCCATGAACTCGGCGAAGGTTATCTTCCCCTGGCTTGCGATTCGACCTCTTATGAGTGCCTCAGGAGACTTACGCAACGTTTGCAGCGAATTTCCCAATTGAGAAGGGGGTATCTTTGGCAGATACCCCCTTCGCGCCTAACTCGGTAGATATGAGGTTGTGTGGATTTGGGCCTACCCGCCACGGGCCTGGCGGGCACGTCTGCTCTGGGGGTTCTCCCTGTCCCAGCCCGAGCCTGGGATAGAGTTGCGGAACTCAGACCGCTCGCCGCAGATCTTGCATTCGCCTATGCTGGTGGGCCCATTGGGGCTTTCTATTTTCCAGTGATGCCGGCAGTCCGACTCTGCTCTTTCTTCCTGCTTCTGCTCAGTTGCCAAATTCAGTCCCTTCCATGCTTCGCCGTGGATTGCGTTGCGGGTTCGAGTGCGCGCGGCTCAGTCTCTTTCGTCGATTGGCTTGTATTCCTTGTCCATGGGCCCCACGTAGAGAAGCCTGGGACGGAGCAGGATGTTGTTCTCAAACTGTTCGAGAACCTGGGCTGTCCAACCCGGAATGCGCCCCATCGTGAATATAGAGATGAACAGGTCTTCAGGTATGTCGAGCAGGTAGTAGATGGAGCCGGACCAAAAGTCCACGTTCTCGCAGATGCCCCTCCTGGAGTATGGCTCCATGACCTCTGAAACGGTCTGGAGTATGGAGAACCATTTTGGCTGTCCCTTCCGCTCTCCCAACGCCTTGGCGTCGGGCCGCAGGTGGTTGGCCCTGGGGTCCATCGCCTTGTAAACGCGATGACCGAAGCCCATGACCCTGCCGCCGTTGCTGAGCAGGTTTCTGACGTAAGGTTCGGCGTTCTCCTCGTTGCCGATTTCCAGCGCCATCTTCATGACCTCTTCAGCGGCGCCGCCATGGGACGGCCCCTTCAAAACGGAGACACCGGTAGCAACGGCGCAGTGAAGGTCTGCCTGGGTGGACGCGGCGACCCTGGCCCCGAAGGAGGATGCGTTGACGCCATGTTCGGCGTGCAGAACGAAGTCCTTGTCGATTAGCCTAACGTCCTCGGGATCGGGCTGGGCGCCGGACAACATGTAGAGGAAGTTTCCGGCGTGACTCAGCTTATCGTCGGGCTCGACCGGCTCCTTCCCCTCCCGCACACGGGCGTGCGCTGCAACCACGGTTGGGGCCTGCGCGGTGAGCCGAATCCCCTTGCGAAGCGTGGCTTCGGGCGAGTTGTCGTTGACATCGGGGTCGAAGGTAGCCAATGCGGAAACGGCGGTTCGCAGCACGTCCATCGGGTGCGCGCCCTTGGTCAGCTTTATGATGTCGATTATTTCTCCCGGCAGCCGCCGGTTGGCCTTCAACTCCGCGTCAAACGCACCAAGCTGGCTTCTGTTGGGAAGCTCTCCGTAGAGCAACAGGTAAATGGTCTCTTCGAAGGAGGCGTTCTCCGCGAGGTCGTCTATGTTGTAACCCCTGTATAGGAGCTTTCCAATGTTGCCATCGATAAAACTCGAAGTCGTCCTATCGATGTACACGTCACGAAGACCACGCTGCAATTCGACCTTCTTTTCGGTCATATCCCAACCCTCCCAGACCATGATTCTCTGCAAGGAGCGCCCCGCATGGAACAACACATCTGTCGGCAAACGCAGGACATAAGCCATGCGGGGGGTAAAGCCGAGTAGCATCTCTTCGCCGAGAGCAAGCCAATTCTAGCATTCCGACTTTGGGGTGTCAACCAATCCTATTTGCTCACGCGTACCCAGTTTGTTGTTGAGTGAGACCGAAGTATTGTGGAGGAGGGTCGGCGGTGGCCAAGTAGAATTCGAGTCCCAGGTGGACTACTCCCAACCGCCCCCATGAACGTACCTGTCGTCTGAAGGTTCGGGGTGTACGTATTCCGGCCAGGATCAGCAGACAGCAGGCGATCAACACAGCCACCAGTAGTCGCTGGATACGGGACATGGTGGTCACAGTAGCCGAGTTCAGGTCGAAGCGTTGCTTGCCATCCTTGAAGTACTGCTCAGGCTGCATACGTCGGCGGTACATCCTGACCACCAGGGTTGGGTCAGACAATGAGGTGGCCGGGTACCACGGCTCCATGTGTCCACTCCCCCAGAACAACACCATATTGGTGGAGAGGGCTTGGTCCTGACGATACTGCGCTGCCCTGATGAAGACGAATCGACGTTTGCGCAGAGGATGGTCGCGCAGTTCGCCTCTGAATGTGTCGGTCTGGATAATGACATCTCCCCTGAGACGAACAACATAGTCCACCTTGTAGCCGGTGAGACGGGCGAGTTGTTGGAGGAAGCTTTGCAGACTTGCACGACCGAATCCCCTGTCAGCGAGTAGCAGGGGATGGACCGTGTCGGGCATATGGGTGAGCAGCCGACGAATGAAGAACTCCTCGATGCGGTTCTGAGAGGGAGTCAGCTCTTGTGGGCGCGACACCCAGTTCATCAGCGGCAGACCGCAGCGAACAGTCCGTTGAATCCCCTGCCAAGGTCAGACCGGTCGATCATGATGGGGGTCAGACCTCTGAGTCCGGCCATGCTGATGATGTGTGCCATCATCTCGGTCTGGACTTGGACCGGGCCGAACTTATCATTGGACAGGAAGCGAAACAGACGCTTGTTGCGTTGGTGATGAGCAGGGCTCAATGACACCGGCAGCGCCCGTGCCAGGATTGATAGTGACAACTTGCGTCTACTCAATACCGCCGCCGACAACAGGGCCGGGTTAACTCGACGAGTGGCTCTGAGACCGGGTACAGAGTGCTGGATGAACTCGAGGATTACGTTGTACCATCTCATCGGTCGGCCTCCTCAGGTAGGTGTGTCTCAACCTATTCCTACCTGAGAGGCCGACTTTGGTCAATACTTGTTCGGAAACTGGGTACGCGTGAGCGCCTATTTGGCCGTGACAATCCCGGAGTATGGGCGCGCGGCGTCCGATGTGCCAGTTTGCAATTCAACGCCTGCCGTTGGGATTCGACGAGGTGTGCTCTCGTTCATGGAGGCATGTTAGTACGACGGTTCGGATGTTTCAAGAGGAAGCCGCCAACGACATGAGCGGGACGAAGATGTGACTGTCCTAGCGCGCTTGGCCGACGTGGTGCTGTCAAATCCATAGTAATGCCGTATAATGTACTATGGCGCGGCTCGTTGGCGGCGTGTCGGGCATAAACAGGCGTTTGAGCGTCCCTAATGCGTGTGTCCCACGAAATTGCCCAGGCGGTTGACGGCTTTCACGACAACAAACCGAATTCGCAGAAGAAACTTGCCCCAACTAGGATGTGGTATCAGATGGATAACTTAGACCTACAGATCATTTCTTTCCTTCAAGAAGACGGCACGGCGACCAACGGCAACATAGCGAAAGTGGTTGGCGTGAGCGAGGAGACCGTTCGTCGCCGTGTGAAACGTTTGCTTCAGGAGGAGTTTATAAGGGTGGTCGCCCTGCCCGACCCGGCCAAAATGGGCTACCAGTCCGAGGTGCTGATTGGCATACAGGCCGAGGCCGACAAGGTGGATCGGGTAGGCGAAGCGCTCGCGGACATGGACGAGGTGAATTGGGTGACGATTACAACTGGGTCCTTCGACGTGTTCGCTTGGGCGACGCTCAAGTCGTCGGAGGCGCTGAGCGTCTTCCTGCGCATGAAAGTGGGGGCAATCCCGGGGGTGCGGAAGATGGAGACTTTCATCAACCTCGACATCAAAAAGCGGCGGTACGGGGTGACTATCAGTTAGGCAGTTTTCGGTTGGGCAGTGCGAGATTCTGGAAAGGTGAGAAGGGCGAAAATGACAACCTCGAAGTCTAAATTGCTAACTGCCGCCGACCTTCTGCGCCTGTCTAGCCAGGGTATCCGTGGTGAACTGGTCAGAGGGGAGCTTCACAAGACGATGCCGTCAGGCTTTCCGCATGGCCGGGTTGTGATGCGCTTGGGCAGCCGCATGGAAAACTTCATCGAGGCTCGGCAGTTGGGTCACTTGATGGGGTCGGACTCGGGCGTCTTGCTGGAGCGCGACCCCGACACGGTGCGCGAGCCTGAAATAGCCTTCTTCTCCGTCGAGAAGATCCCGCTGGACGAAACTCCGCCAGGCTACGCCGAGGTTGTCCCCGATCTGGTAGTGGAGGTGATGTCTCCCGGTGACAACCGCTGCGAGGTCCGTGAGAAGGCTCTGATGTGGCTCGCATACGGAGCGCTGTTGGTGTGGGTGGTCGATCCGGAGACGCGCTCCGTGCAGGTGCATCGAGAGGGCCACGCGGCGTTGACGCTGACTGAGAATGACTCGCTGGACGGATTGGACGCCCTCCCAGGGTTTACGTGCGCGGTGAGGGATCTGTTCGGCAGTTAGAATCAGTATTTCGGCTAGTCAGTGGTCAGGGAGGCCACCTGTCGGAACCGTGTGTTCGGGATTGCTCTGACATCCTTGGGCTGACGTGGATTGGCGTTGACTCCGTCCCTCCGCGAATACGGGATAGGCGGATTGGATGAGCCGGAATGATTCGCCAACTCAGAGTTAGCGTCCCCGAATCCCCCTTCCTCGGTATCAGCCATGCCGGCGTCGCTCGTGCAGCCCTGGTGAACGCCTTCTAACTGGTTGAAGTTACCGAATGCTTTTCCTCGTCATCCTGACCAGGGCGACGCTTGCCCTGTTCCTGTCGCGACTGAGACAGCATTGACACTAACCCACCTACTTTATTAACATGGCCTTAACATTGCTGACAGGAAGCCGTTCAAAAAGGAGTCTAACATTGGAATCAGTAGAGTCCATGACGCTCTTGCAGGCTGCCGATCACTATGCGGGAAACGTAAAAGCCAAGGCCAAAAGCGAAAACACTCATCGGGAGCTGTTCAAATTCGTTCACTGGTGTGGCAGGGACAGGTTGATCTCACAAATCAGGCCGTCGGAGATCGGCGAATACGCCGAGCAGATGGGCGGCAGCGGCACGAGTCCTCAAGCGGCAGAGCGTCTCCAGGTAGTGAGAGAGTTCCTTTCGTACTCCCATAAGAATCACTTCATAGAGCAGAAACTGGCGCAGCACCTCCGAATCCGCAAGCCCCGGACCCGTGTGGCGAAGATACAAGTGCGCGAAAAGCAAGAGGCAATCGAACTGACCTCCACCGGCCACGCGCAACTGGTGGAAGAGCTCGCGAAATTGAAAACCGAACGCGCCCAGACAGCGTTGCAGATTCAGAGAGCAGCCGCGGACAAGGACATTCGGGAGAACGCCCCACTCGAGGCTGCCAGAGAGCAGATGGGCATGGTCGAGGCTCGAATCAGGGTTGTCGAGGATACGCTGAGTTCCGCCGTGGTGATTGACGCCAGCGTGAGGAAGGACAGCTCCCAGACCGTAAAGCTGGGCATGAACGTTACGATCAAAGACGCGAGCACAAGGCACGAGACCACGTATATGCTCGTGAACCGCAGCGAAGCGAACTCGTTGGAAGGCAGAATCTCCGACATCTCTCCTTTGGGCAAGGCGCTTATTGGGGGCAAGGTGGGGCAGATGGTTGACGTGGAAACCCCCCGAGGGAAGGCGCGCTACTCGATTACAAGAGTTTCCTGACAGGCCAGCCGGCTCGACATTCGCAATTTTGAGGAAGGCCTGCTCCCGCAGGCCCTCTTTGTTTGAGATGTGAGGCGTTCGCGAGCGCACACGGCATGGCTCAACCGAGCAACATGACGCCCCTGAAGGCCGCCAGGCTCGTTGGCGGCACAGTATCGGGCGCGAAACCGATGGAGGACGAACTGACATGCGAGTTCTATACGAAAAGGAGGGGCACGTAGCGTACATAACGCTCAACAACGCAGAAAAGGCCAACATTCTCGACCGGCCTACTTCGGACGAGCTAAGCGAGGTGTGGAAGGAGACCTGGGAGGACATGGACATTCGAGTGGCGATCCTGACGGCTGTTGGTGAACGCCATTTCTGCGCGGGCCACAACCTCGCGGTCAGGCCGGACATAACGCCAGAGGAGCGAGAGCGGGCCCGATCGGAGGGCATATTCTGGCCTCTGGCCGGCAACGTCAATGGAGCCGCCAGAATCGGCGCGGACGGCAGGCTAGGCGACCACTACCCGCAGATATGGAAGCCCGTCATAGGCGCGATCAACGGCTGGGCCGCGGGCGCTGGGTTCTACCTGATGCTTACATCCACGGACATTCGGCTGGCTTGCGAAGAGCACGCGCGCTTCAAGTACGCGCTTCTCAGCCAGGGATGGGTTGGTAATGGGCCGGGCGCCACGTACCTCCCCAGGCAGGTCTCCTACGTGGACGCAATGCGGATTCTGCTTACAGACGAGCCCTTTGACGCCAAAGAGGCTTTCAGAATGAACCTCATCAACGAGGTTACACCGCACGACCGCCTTCTGAGCCGTGCCGAGGAGATAGCCGACAGCATCGTGAAGATGCCTCCGCTGGCGGTTCGCATGATGAAGGAGTTCGTCATAAGGTTCAGCGACATTCCCGTAACCGAAGCGTGGCGCGTGCAGACGCTGATGAACACGCTCGTAACGCAACTGAGCACGGACGGGGACGAAGGCCGCAAAGCGTTCTTCGAAAAGCGGCCGCCTGAGTTCACGGGGGGAATAAGACGACTCGGAGAACCATACCCGGAGGTCGGGCCGGAGCAGAAGGAGCGTCACCAAGAGGTACGCCGAGAACTGCTCGGCTAAGCCGCGGTAGGGCTCCCTTGTGCGCGCCCTGGGTGGGGCCACGGCGTGGGTCACCCAGACCGAGAACCCACCGGCGCAACCACTGGGGATTGCCACTACCCCATCGAGGGACTTGGGCCATGAGCGGAACACGAGAACTTACGATGTACATCAACGGCCGCCTTTTGCCACAAAGCGAAGGCGTGGCGGCGATGCAGCACGGAGGCATGCAGTCGGCCGGCGGATTCTACGACAGCGAGCGCACGTTCGGAGGTGAGGTGTTCAAGCTGCGGTCGCACTTGGAGCGGCTGTACCGCGGGCTGGAGTACGCGCAGATCGATCCGGGCGTGGACATCAACGAGATGGAGGCGCTTACGCTGGAGGTGCTGGACGCCAATCGGCCATTGCCGAGCGGCGCTGAGTTTACTATTACGCAGGTGGTCAGTCTTGGGCAGCCGCCGTCTCCCGGAGAACAGCCAAGCGTTAACGTGGTCATATACTGCCAGCCGCTGGACTTCACCGCCTTCGCGAGCAGCTATATCCTCGGCGTCCAGTTGGCGACTCCGGCTACCTACGTGGTTCCCGGCCAGGGACAGCGGACCAGTGGCAAGGCGGGCAGTCCGCGGGTACTGCAACTCATGACGGGTCGAGACGGGCGTATAACCGAATGTCAGGGCGCGAATTTCATGTTCGTGCGTGACGGGCGCGTCAAGCTGCCGGACAGGCATAACGTTTTGCCAGGCGTAAGCATGCATACGGTTTTGGAACTGTGCGACGCGCTTGAGATTACCGTTGACGAGGACGAATACTCGATTTGCGACGTTTACACGGCGGACGAGGCGTTCGTCTCGAGCACTCGCTACTGCATGTTGCCGGTGGCGTCGCTCAACGGCTATCGACTGGGCGATGAGCTTCCGGGACCGGTTACGGTGAAGTTGCTCAGCGCGTGGCGCAACCTAGTGGGAGTGGATTTCGTTCGCCAGGCGCTAAGACGCCTGCCTCTCGGGGACCGCGGCGAGGGTGTTAATTGATGCTGCCCTTCTTGCCGAATGGGAGACGCGAGTCGAACCGGCTCAGGCGAGCAGCCAAATCTGGCCGGGATTCTGGATTGACAAGAAATTATCGCAAGCCTATACTTTGCCGAGCGGCGTGAGGAAGCGCCAAGACAATGACGGGATTGTGTCGATTCCGTCGCCCCGTAGATTCGCCGCTTGCGACGCCCTCGTTCCTCAGATGGGAAAGCGGATTGACGATTAGCCCGGCCCTCTCCAAAGTTCCATCTGCCGCGTCCAATTTCACACGCGCAGCGCGTTGCGCCCGGCGTATCCTGCGCCCTGGTCTGCCGCGAGTGTCCCGAATGGCTAATCGGCGGCCGCCAAGTTGATGCCTTGACACAATCCTCGAGAAGTGAGCCCGTGAAACCATGACCAGATTCGTTTTCGTCACCGGTGGAGTAGTTAGCTCGGTTGGTAAAGGGGTTAGTGTAGGCTCTATTGGGCGCATCCTCAAGAGTGAAAACATCTCGGTCTCTCTTCTCAAGCTCGATCCTTATCTGAACGTCGACCCCGGCACCATGTCGCCTTATCAGCACGGAGAGGTGTTCGTCACCAAGGACGGAAGCGAGACCGACCTGGACCTCGGCCACTACGAGAGGTTCATCGACACGCACCTGACCAGGTCTTGCAACGTCACCGCAGGCCAGATATACAGCGACGTGATCGCCCGCGAACGCAAGGGGGAGTTCCTGGGAGGCACGATTCAGACTGTGCCGCACGTTACCGACGCGATCAAGAAGCGCATCCTGGGCCTGGCAGAGGAGAGCGGAGCGCAGGTTATCGTTGTAGAGGTAGGCGGAACGGTGGGCGACATGGAGGGCCTGCCCTTCCTCGAGGCAATCCGTCAGATGCGCAACGAGGTTGGCAGGGACAGGGTTTTCTACATACACGTTACGTTTCTCCCCTTCATCTCGTCCACGGGCGAGCTCAAGACCAAGCCCACGCAGCACAGCGTCAGAGAGCTCCGCAGCATAGGCATTCATCCGGACGCCATAATCTGCCGCAGCGACCAGGAGATTACCGACGACATAAGGCAAAAGATAACAGTCCACTGCGACGTTCCCGCAAGCGGGATCTTCACCTTACCCACCGTCTCCACCATCTACGAGGTGCCGCTGATTCTCGAAGAACAGGGTTTGGGAGACCTCATCGGGGAGAGCTTGGAACTGCCCTCGTCGGAGAGAGACCTGTCCCAGTGGCAGCAGATGGTCAGCGACATAAAGAAGCCAAAGGACACCCTGCCAATAGCGGTCGTGGGGAAGTACGTTGACCTGCGGGACTCGTACATATCGGTGAAGGAGGCGCTGCTCCACGCGGGTCTTGCCCACAACCAGGACGTGGACGTCCGGTGGATTCGTTCAGAAGACATAGAAGAGCAGGGAGCCGAGGACATCCTGCGCTCCGTCAGCGGGATAGTGGTCCCCGGGGGATTCGGCCCGCGCGGCATTGAAGGCATGATCGAGACGGTCAAGTATGCCAGAGACCACGACGTTCCCTACTTGGGTCTGTGCCTCGGAATGCAGGTGATGGTGATAGAGGTCGCCCGCAACCTGCTCAAGAGGAAGCGTGCTAACTCCACAGAGTTCGATCCAGACACTCCGGACCCGGTGATAGATTACATGCCGGATCAGAAGGACGTTGACCAGATGGGCGGCACGATGCGCCTCGGGGTGTATCCCTGCGAGATCATCAGGTTCGACGAGGGAAGCTGGGCGTCAAAGGCCTACGGAGAGCCTGTCATCTCCGAACGGCATCGTCACCGCTTCGAGTTCAACAACAGCTACCGCGAGGAGTTCGAATCGGTCGGCCTGTGGCCCACCGGGATTTCGCCCGACGGCCGGCTTGTGGAGATAATGGAGAAGGTGGACGGCCCGTTCATGGTGGGAGTGCAGTTTCACCCTGAATTTCTGTCCAGGCCCAACAGCCCGCATCCGCTATTCAGAGAGTTTATCGGTGCGGCAATAGAGACACTCAGGGAGGGCGGTCAGCACAGCCTGCCACTGGAGCCGGCGAATTCAATCGCGAACTTGGAGTAATAGAGTCTTGGTCTGAGACCCTGGCGGATGCAATCCACTGTGGTTGCCCTGGCTGGTAGTCCTATGACTTGGAAGCCCCTCCGTGCGACCTCAAAATTAATGGTTACCGAGCGAGGTGCGCGACCTCAAAATTAGGGTTACCGGCAGGGTGCCATGATAACGGTTCACCCTGTCGCCATGCCAGCCTCAGTAGCTTGTCGGTCTCAGTATCGATCTGACGACTCAGCCAGAGCGGATTGAGGGACAGGTAGAGCTTGTTGAGCACCGCCTGTCGAGCTCCCGCCAGAGACCCGCTCTGGAGCATGCGCTGGTATGGCGTTGTGCCACCATCGTGGCGTCTCACCACTCGAGCGCCCTGGCGACTTGTCCCAGTTAGCCGTCGCACTGGCTGGAAGAAGTTCACCTGAAGCCGCGCCAGCGAGTAGACCCGTCTCAGTTGCTCGAAGGACGCCGAGGATGAGTACCGACCATGGCCCGTCAGCCTGCGTACCACCGCTCCGTTCTTATGCTCTACGTGCGCGCTGTCGTTCTTTTGGTACGGCCTGCTCCTGGTGAAGGTGATCCCATTGTCCTCGCAGTACTTGTAAAGACCATGGTTTATGAACTCCGACCCGTTGTCGCTGTCCAGGCCCAGCAATGGTACGGGCAACCTTCTGTGCATCCTGCGTATCGCTGCCCCCACACGCTCCTGAGTCTTCCCCCACGCCACGTCCATCTCCACCCAACCCGTCGCAACGTCCACCGCCGTCACCGTCCACAGATAGAACCCCGCACTCGTCGCTCCACAGTGCGCCACCGTGTCCACTTCTACGAAGCCTGGAGAAGCAGCGTCCCAGTCCCTGAACGTGCGCACCGCGATGCGCTTCCGAAGCAGCGTCCCCGGCTTGGTCAGGCTTGTCGGCCTCCTCCTCACCGGGAGCTGGCTCGCGGACAGCAGCCGTTCCAGCGTCGACGCACTTGCCCGCCTGAGCAACATCTCTGTCTTGGGGTCCATCTTCAACTCACTGAACGACACAAGCCGTGACGCCATCTCTCCCACGAAAGGATGCAGACGCTTCGCTCCTATCCCGCCTGCCGCCTCATGGACCAACCTGGCTGCGGCCGCCACCTCCGGACCGTACTCGACCGGCCTGCCCACTTGGCCTCCTTTGCTCTCTCGCGTCCAGCCAGATAGTAGCCGCACTACCGACTTCCTGTGGTAGTCGGTCACCGCCACCACCTCGTCCAGCATCCTTCCTTTCTGGGCCCTGTCGGCCTTCCGGTACCTGTTCCGCTGCCTTGCCGCGTACTCTCCAATGCTCTCTCGATTCACGGTCACCTCCAACTCTTCGGTAACCGTAATCTTGGGGAATTATATACTTGTGTACCAAAATCCTAGCTGGTACAGCCGGAGCAAAGGCCGTCCTCGTGCAGGGTTTCAGGGTAGCGAACAACCCGCTTGCAATCCTCGCAGCGATATTCCGTCTTGGTCGGCGAGTCAAAGAATCCCGTCTTTGGCTTGGCCCCCAAGACTACCTCGGCTATTCGCTCCGGCGTGGCGTCTATCCTAGGTGGCAAGGGCCGGGCTGGGCGGCCTCTCTCTGGCTTCTTTCGTGGCATCGTTTACTCCTGTTAGCGCGACCAACGGCCAAACCTTTTCCTGGCCTGCCCATGTACAACCACTTTGGGGCTAAAGTCCTGGGTTGGCTGAATCGTTAGCAGCAGGGCCATAATCCGTGGCACAATCATATTAAACCGAACCTTCTGGTAATTCTTCCGGTCAGTTCGCATTTCCAGTTCGCCTACGTTGATTCCGTCCACCTTGAAAAGTACCTTTTGTTCCGGCGGTGATTTCGCATTACGGGCCACCGAATTGACGACTTCGAAGCTCTCGCCCATCAGATAAACGATTTCCGTGTTCAGGAAAACATGATACTGGTATTCGTGGAGTGCAGTCAGATAATTGACCTCGCCTCCGTTGAAAAAGGACTTCATCAGGAACGCCCGTAACAGGGCCTTTCGCTGGAAACGATCCCTCAATTCCCGCATTGGTGTGCGTAACCTTTCCCGTGCTATGTCTTTGTTCTCCTGATAGCCATCAAAAGTCGGCGGAAGCGTGTCTATGCAGTGAATGAGTAACTCCCCCACGCCGTTAAGGGCTTGAAAACCATCGTCTGTTTCAAACCGACTCCGACCGTAGAGGAAAACCTGCCACTTCTTGTTTCCTGACTTGACCGAATGAGCATCACCGGACGGGTCTATTACGTCCTTCTTGGCTCGCAGGTCATTCTGATAGTCCTCTGGTATTCCTATGGACTTGGCAAAAGCCAACGCATTAGCGTGGCCCAGCGCCCTGATTTTACGGGCTTCGTCTGCGCTTTGAAAACCACGCTGGCCGGTGGTCATCGCGGATCCCTCCAAATCAACAATTCGTGGGACTTCTTGACGTGAGAGCCTCCATTGTCGCGCAAGCGATTGTTCCCTATACGGGTATCGCCCTGCCCAAAGGTGTACTGCCAAGCCGGAGAGAACATCTGACAATCGGCGTACCATTCCCGAACCGTCTCACAATCGTTATAAGAGAGAATAAAGCCGGCGTCGTGGGACAAGAGCAAGTCCCGGAGGGCTTCATGCTGGAATCCCTTGTGGTGGATCGGGAAGTTGCGGTGGGGGTACATCCCAACAAAGGTCTTGCCGTCTTCCAGGTAGTAGGGCGGATCGCAGTAAAGAAAATCGTCCGGGTGCTGGGGTATGGAATCCTGAAAGCTGGCGCATTGCACTGACAGACTTGGTGCAGTAAAAGTGCGAACCCGTGAAAGCAGGGCTTTGTAGCGTCCTTCCTGAAGATAAACGTTGGAAGGCCAACCTAGGAAATGAGGCCCGTAAGAGGTTTGGGAGTTGAAGTAGTAATGCGCAGCCAGGGCGTCCAAGTTGAGGGGGTTATTCCCTTCCCAATGGTCTTGCAGACGGGCCTTGACCGCCCAAAATGTGTCTCGGTTCGGCTCAAAGTCTTGTAGTAAGGTGTACAACCGCTCAGGGTTTGAGAGTTGTATCTGCCAGTAGTTCACCAGAATGTCAAAAACGTCATATCCGACTACATCCAGCCCCATCTCTTTGGCGCAGGCAACCTCCACAGAGCCGCCACCGATAAACGGACACACCACCCTCTGAATGTTCCTCGGTAACCTCTCGACTACATAGCCGACTCCGAGACTCTTTCCCCCTGCGTAGCGTAATGGTGCCCCCAAGTAGCGTTTATAGTCTAGTTTGCCTTGACTCCGCAACCTTAACAGGAAGGAATCCACAATTGGCATAGGCTTGTCCATCTCAATTAGAACCATCGCGATACCTCCCTAAAGTCCGCCCTTCAATCTGGTTTCCTTCGGCCCTATCAACTCGGCGTAGGGTAGATGCTTGCCTACTGCCCCTTGCGCCATTATAGCCATTTGGTCGGTGGTGTCTAATGGCCGGTTGTTGTGCCGGCCCTCAAACTCGTCAACGTAGCGGTCTAGGTGCTTCGCGCTGAAGTGATGATAGACGCCATCGTGACCCCGCTTGAGCATTGACCAAAACGATTCCATGCCATTGGTATGCGCTTGGCCCCGAACATACTCGGAGACACTGTGCTTAACGGCTTCGTGGGGCCGGTTCAGGCCGACATAGGCCCTGGCCTCATCGGTATAGACCTGCGCCCCGAACTCCGTCTCCATATGGACAAAGCCCTGTAGGGTAGAGGCATCGGTCTGCTCAACCACTTTGGCCTTAACCTGGTTGGTGGGCCTGTCCTTCAAGCCTGCCACCGCCGTCTTGCCGACTGGCCCGCGCCCTGCCCGTAGCTTCTTGTCAGAGTGCTTGTTCCCTTCCTTCCCGCCGATATAAGTCTCATCGGCCTCTACCGGCCCCGCCATCCGCTCCGTCTCCGAATTCCACGTTTCCCGAATGCGGTGAGCGAGATACCAAGCGGCCTTTTGAGTGATGCCCAAGTCGCGGTGTAGTTTCATGGAACTAACACCTTTGAGGTTAGTTGAGTAGAGATAGAAAGCCAACGCCCACTTGCTGAGAGGCAACTTGGAATCGTGCATGATAGTCCCAGTCTTGACCGTGGAAATTGCCATTACAGGTCTTGCAATGATACTGGCGAGTCTGACGGCGAGACTTACGAGGGGAGATGGCGTCGCTATCACAGTTGACGCATTGGATGCCGTTGGGCCAGCGTCGGGCAACGAACCATACCTCGGCCTTTTCGTCATCGCCAAACTGTTGCACGGCATCAATGAGACTGATACCCTTGCGGTATGCTTTGCCAGGAGCCTTCTTGGAAGTAGTCATAATACACTGAATCCTTACTTGATTTATGGATTCAGTGTACCATATGACGGCGAAAGAGTCAAGCGTTTTTGGTACACAAGTATATAATTCCCTATTTTTGAGGTCATGCGCCCTCTTGACAGGAGCGAACGCCCGTGCTATCATGCCTCCATGAACCCGAACACACATCATCGAATCCAAACGGCAAGGGCTGAATAGGAAATGTCCCAAAATGACGCAGTTTTTCGCGGAGCAACTCTCCCAGGCACACAGCCCCTTTGCCACAAAGCCTGAAAAGTTGCGACTTGCAAAGGGTATAGACTTAAAATGCAGCAATGTGTTATGATGGCACAGCATACCCCAATTGTGCATCTTCATTGACACCGTCGCAACCACCGATGAAGTGCGCTTAACCCGCTTGGCTGCGAATTGACAACACAGTTGTATCGACCTTCGGGCATGCCTCCTGGGGAGGGATTTGCGGGCTGTTGGAATCACATTCATAACTACAGGCGATGCTGAGAACGAGCACGAAATCGCCTCGTTGCGCTTCCCCATTCAATCTCTCATGAAGGTTGAGCACCTTATCACGAAGCATGAGAAACGCGGTGAGCCAACGTTACCCTCGTGTTAACGATTAATGTTTTTCCTCCTGAATTGCCGGCGACCCCGGCGCTATTGGCCTTTCTGTCATTCCACGGCATTGGGAGCAGAAACCCCGAGACTCGACACAGAGAACCACGATTCGAAGTGCTGAATTAAGCTGTCCGCAGCCTGCCCACCACAGTGAATCAACCCCGGAGAGGACCATGGACTTAGTAGAACTTCAGAGCAAAACCAATGAAGAGATGCTCGAAATGTCCGTACAGATGGGCATCGTCGATAATGGCTCGATGCCCAAGCGGCACGAGATGATTTCGAAGATACTTCACGCAGTCACGGAGCAGAACGAGCACATCATGGCAAGCGGCATTCTCTCCGTCGTGAGCGATGGCTATGGCTTCCTGAGACAGAGCGGCAACCATCCCGGCTCGGGTGACGTTTACGTTTCCCAATCGCAAATCAGAAGGTTCGGCTTGAGGACGGGCGACAGGGTCTCCGGGCAGGTGCGTCCGCCCAAGGATGGCGAGAGGTACTTTGGCCTCCTTCGCGTGGAGAGCGTCAACGGGATGGATCCTGAAGGCGCGCGAAGTCGCCCCCCGTTCGAAAACCTGACGCCCATATTTCCCACGAAGCAGATAAAGATCGAGACCATACCAAGGCACCTCTCTCCTCGCCTCATAGACCTGCTCGCGCCCGTTGGCAGGGGGCAGCGAGGTCTTATCGTGTCCCCTCCAAAGGCGGGCAAAACCACACTGTTGAAGGACATCGCCGGCGGCATCGTCGCCAACGCCCCCGACATCCAGATAATGGTGGCGCTCATTGGAGAACGACCTGAAGAGGTCACGGACATGCGTCGTTCCATACAGGGTGAGGTTTACAGTTCTACGTTCGATGAACCCGTGGAAGACCACTGCCGGGTTGCCGAACTGGTGCTGGAGCGCGCAAAGAGGCTCGTGGAGGGCGGCACTGATGTTGTTGTCTTGCTGGACAGCATTACCAGGCTCACCCGAGCGTACAACCTGGCAGTGCCATCCAGCGGCCGAACGCTCTCAGGCGGAATGGACCCTGTCGCGCTCTATCCGCCCAAGCGCTTCTTCGGCGCCGCCCGCAACACTGAGGAGGGCGGCAGCCTGACTATTCTGGCCGCGTGCCTGGTGGATACGGGAAGCCGCATGGACGACGTTATCTACGAGGAGTTCAAGGGCACCGGCAACATGGAAGTCCACCTGGACCGCAAGCTGGCCGAGCGGCGCATCTTCCCCGCTATCGACATACACAGGAGTGGCACACGCCGCGAGGAGTTGCTGCTCGACGAGGACACGCTCAGGCAGGTCTGGCTGCTACGGAAGATGGTGGGCATGATTTCCACGGACTCGATGCATGGGTGGGAAGCTACCGAAAAGGTGTTGCAGCATCTCAGCAAGACCAAGAACAACACCGATTTCCTACACACGCTGGGCAAGGATTAGCGCAACGCCCCAACAGGCCTGCGCTATTGGCCGGATGCGCGGAGGATCTGCGCTCTTATGTCGCCAAGCCTGCGTGCCCCATGTTCATTCAGTTCGATGAACTCGTCCACGATCGCCAGAGCTCCCTCGTAGTCCTTCTCCACCAAACGCTGCCGTGCTCTGACGACATAGACCTCCAATCTTCCGGGAGCCAGTTCCGTGGCTCGCTCGACGTAGGACCTGGCTTCCTCGCGGTAGTTCTCATCGATGGAAGCCGCCGCAAGGTAGAGGTTCGCCAGAGCCACGATTATGTGCCAATTCTCGGGTTCCCTCTCGATAGCCGCCTCCGCTTCAGACTCCACTATTGCTATCGCCCGTCGCCTATCCTCATCCTCGAGATTCTGCCAGTCCCCCATGACCGACGCGAACAGGCCCAGACGGGGGTAGTTGGCTAGCTGTGGGAAAGTGTCTATAGACCTGTCAAAGAGTCTGAGTTTCTCCTCCCACGCCAAGGAGCCGGAGTTGGCCTCCACATACAACGTGGCGGCGCTGTAAATGCGATAGTTGAAGAAGAAGAGGCTTGCGCCCAACAGTGCCAGCACCGCGGCGACCCCGATCACGAAACGAGCATCCGCGCCAGGCGTCGCGCCGCCCCCAGGTCTATTTCTCCCGTCGCTCACACGAAACCAGGCTCGAATCGGGGATAGGCGATCCTCAACAACGGCAGCCCACGTCCGTCTGCCTGCATTGGCCTCGCGTCCGCTTGCCACTGTAACCGGTACGTCCGAGTCTTCAGACGTAGTCTCCAGATACGCCACAAATGCCACCAGAAGAACGAACTGCAACAGCATTACGGGCGTATCGAATAAGAAGAGGTTCTGCGCGAAGTATCCGACCAGAGCGGCTCCAACGAAGAGCCTAAACGCCTGGTCTTCGAGCTTTCGCGGTCGAGCCTTCCGGACCACTATCCAGATCATGAAGACCCAAATCGCCATGTAGCCCACAAATCCCAGTGCGCCCTTGGTCGTCAATTCCTCAATCAGTTTGCTGTGCGCCTGGTCGAACTTCTCGAACGCTCTGTTACTCGGGACGACGTAGCGTCCAAACGCCACGTGGAAATTCTCAGGCCCCCAGCCCAGGATGGGTCTCTCCGCGAATCCCTTCAGGCCCGCCGAAATGGAGTACAGGCGGCCACTCAAAGAGGCGTCGTCTAGGCGGGTGTCGGCCACTCTTTGCAGCATGACGTTTGATTCGGCCAGTTTCTGGAATGGTTCGGTGTCTCTGACCAACAGAAAGGCCAGCGATCCGGCGACCATAAATCCCATCACGCAGGCGGCGGCGAGCCTCAACCTCTTTTCGCCTCCCAGAACCATGTATCCAGCCGCCAGGGCAAGCAGCCCAGCGCCGATGCCCACAACCACGCCGCGCGTTCCGCTCATGATCATTATCCACAGATCGAGGACTACCGCAGCCAGCCAAAAGACTCGAAAGGCAATTAGGGTGTAGTCGATGGCGCTTGACCGTCCCCTCCGCTGCCTGCGACGTTGCACAGCGCGGGACGGTTGCCTTACAGGGGCAGGCTTTTGGAGAAACGAGTGCACGAGAAAGCCCAGTCCTATGAAGACATTGACCAGCATGTAGGCCCCCACATAGGTGGGATTGCCCAACGTGATGTCCAGGCGGGCCGTTGGCTGTATGACGTCGAACACGGGAACCGTAATCCCCCAATGCTGACCCAGTCCCAGCAAGCCCAATATGACGCTGACCCCCAGGTTGACGTTGAGCAAATAGCGCCAACTGAGAAAGGAGCGAAAGATGGAAACGACAATCACGGTGAACACAAGCCAGTGAGCGAGGTCAACAATGCCCTGCATGCGCTCGTAGGTTGACCAGAGGCTTCTCTGAAGGCTGACGCCGAACAGGCCGGCCAGCAGGGCGATACCCATGTAAATCGCGAAAATCTGAAGCAGCCTGGACAGCGGCGGACGGTAGGCGGGATACCTCCACGCCAACAGCAGCCACAGTCCAAAAGCGACCTCGATAAGGCCCCTGCCCCACAGGGACTTCCCCACGATGTAAGGGTAGATTGTGCTTGTGGTCACTACAAGCGGCACCAGGAGAAGAATGAGAAGCACAAGCGCCCTGATGCACAGGAGCAGTCCCAGTTCCAACACTGCGTCCGTTTGCCGGGCTTCCCGCATAAACCAACCTTTCCAACTGCCCGTGAGGCTATCGCGGCTGGCGAACATTATAGGTAGGCTTCAAAGCATGGTCAAACTGACGTGGCATCTTCCGGCCGCGACCGTTTAGCCACACGGCGGGGATTGTGATACCATAACAGGAAACGGGCGGGGCGGGGCCTCGTGCCCGCCGTTCGATGGTTCGAACACCAAAGAGACGACGCATCTGCGCGCCACTGCACTCAGTGAGCGCAACCATAAGGAGGAATCGTGAAAGTAACCATATCTTGCATAAAGGCGGACGTGGGGTCTATCGGAGGACACACTAAGCCATCCGAAAGGATGATGGACGCGGTTAGAGGCGAGGTCGCGAGCGCGATCAGCAGAGGCCTGATAATAGACGGCTGGACATCTTACACCGGAGACGACATAGCCATCCTGATGTCGCACACCCGCGGCGAGAACGACGTGGAGATTCACCAGTTCGCCTGGGACACCTTCATCAAGGCGACGGAAATAGCCAGGGAATACGGCCTCTATGGAGCTGGGCAGGACCTGCTGGTGGACGCGCCCTCCGGCAACGTTCGAGGCGCTGGCCCGGCGGTCGCGGAGATAGAGATGGACCACACGCTGGAGGCTCCGCGCCCGGCGGAGTCGTTCATGCTGTTCGCCGCCGATAAGTGCGGCCCCGGCGCCTACAATCTGCCCATCTTCCTCGGCTTTGCCGACCCGATGTACTGCGCGGGGCTGATGCTGCCGCAGATGATCAAGGGATTCACCTTTCATATCATCGACATGGATAACACAGGCGGAGACAGCATCATAGAGCTCAACGCGCCGGAGGACTACTACAAGATAACGGCGCTGTTGAGGGACAACGAGCGATTCGGCATAGACGCAATCTACTCCCGCAACTACGACCAGCGGGCCGTTTCCTTATCCGCTCAGCGGCTGCACTCGATCGCGGGAGTTTACACCGGCAAGGACGACCCGATCGCCCTCGTCCGCAATCAAGGCATCTTCCCCGCTCCGGAGGAGATCATCTCCACCTTCACGAAAGCCCACTTCGTCGGCGGCGACGCTCGGGGTTCTCACGTGATGCCGATCATGCCCGTCGCGCTGAACACCCCTGTGACCGGGCCGTACTGCCTACCCCTGGTATCCGCAGCCGGCTTCTCGTTGAACCGTGACGGCATGTTCTCAGACTCGCACATCGACTTCTTCGACAACCCGGTGTGGGACGAGGTCAGAGGGCACGCTCAGCGCAAGGGCATCGACATGCGAGCGCAGGGCTGGTCCGGCGCCGCAATGCTGCCTTACAGCGAACTCGAGTACGGAGGCTTCCGCGATACCGTTACGGGATTGGTAGAGCGCTTCGCCTTCAAGAATGGCGCGAAGGCGGGCGTTCCGGCGGACGACCATGGCTAGACCGAGTTATGCCTGGCATTGCCGTCCATCTACTTCAGCGTTCCTCAGGGAATGAGCGGGGCGTGGGCAAGCTCCTAGTAGCGACCAGAAATCGCGGCAAGATGAGGGAGTTGACCGCGCTGCTGGCCGGCGCTCCCTTCGAGTTGGTCTCCCTCGCCGATGCCGGCGTTGTCGAAGATGTCGAGGAGACGGGCGAGACAATGGAGGAGAACGCCGCGCTCAAAGCGAGGACGTACGCCAGGCTAAGCGATATGCCTACCGTGGCCGACGATTCGGGGCTCGAGGTGGAAGCCCTCGGAGGTGAGCCGGGGGTACTCTCCGCCCGGTACGCCGGTGAAGGAGCGACCGACGCCCAGAGGATTGCCTTCCTTTATGAGAGGCTGAGAGGCGTTCCGGAGGAGTTATGGAACGCCCGTTTCCGGTGCGTGATAGCCGTAGTCTGGACACCTGGGCAGGCCCTCGGCAGGCTATCGGAGGCGCCCGTGGAGCTTTTCACGGGTGAGTGCCACGGGAGGATTGTGAGGCCGCCACGCGGCTCCAATGGCTTTGGGTACGACCCGGCTTTTCTCTTTCCCGAGTTGGACAAGACGATGGCAGAGCTGTCTGCAGACGAGAAGAACCGGCTAAGCCATCGCAGCGTAGCAGCGCGAAAGGCAGTCGCCGCAATGAGGCGGATAGACGCTCGCGGTAAGGATGAACGTTAGCATGGCCGAATTCTTTGGCGATCTGGAACGATTGGCAGCCGACTTGTACCCGTGGCGTTACCCTATCGGCGCCGCGATTCTCATCGCGATTGCCGCAGTCGCATTCTATGGGTATCGCAGGGGTTGGCACACGTGGGCCTGGGAGCGCCGGCTGCCCGTCGCGCTGGTGGGCGTGCCCGCCCTCGCGCTGGTGGGCTTCGTAGCATACGACCTCGGCTCCCCTCTGTTCATCAACGTAACCGTCGAGGATGAGTTTCCCTTCGCCTATACCGCGGAGGTTCCCGCCGGCATGACGATGACCGACGTCGAGCAGACCATGGCCACACTGTCCAAGATGGACCAGCCCACCATGAACGAAGCGATGCCCGATATGGCCGCGATGCCGGCGCCGGCCAAGCCGACGAAGCTCAAGGAGGGCGACTTCCGCGACGCCGATAGCTTCCACAAGGGCAGTGGCCAGGCGCTCATCTACAGCGCGCCGGACGGCGCCGCTCTGCTTCGTCTGGAGAACTTCAAAGTCACCAACGGCCCGGAGCTGCACGTTCTGCTGTCGATGCACCCGGACCCCGACAGACGGGCGGATCTGCTCGACGCCGGGTACCTGGATCTTGGCAGGCTCAAGGGCAACATAGGCAACCAGAACTACGATATTCCCGAAGGCGTGGACTTAGGCGCGCAGCAAAGCGTCGTCATATACTGCATGCCCTTCCACGTAGTCTTCAGCGTGGCGACGCTGCAAGACGCGAATTGACCGGGTTCCCGACGCGGACGTGGACTAATACCATTTCGTCTTGACTGCGCCATGAATCATCCAAATGCGTATGCGTCGTAAGAACCCCTACCGTCATTCCCGCGAAAGCGGGAATCCAGAAAGCCGGCAGGCGAGAATACGGCGGCATCACCATAAATTGGTATAACACGGAGGGATAGTCGGGCTATCAACGGAGGGCGGCATGAAAATCACCAACGTCGAGACATTCATCGTGGACGCGGGATGGCGGCCATGGACGTTCGTCAAGGTCGAGACGGACGAGGGCGTCACCGGCTACGGAGAGTGCAGCGACGGCAGAACGCCGCGCGGAGTCGTGGGCACGATCGAGGACCTCAAGCCCCTGCTGATCGGCAGCGACCCCAGGGCATACGAGATGCGGTTCTGGGACATGGTGCGCGGCTCCCGGCAGAGTCCCGGCGGCATTGCCGCGAAGGCCATAGCCGGCGTCGAACTCGCCCTGATCGACATCAAGGCCAAGGCGCTAGGCATTTCAGTGGTTGAGCTATTCGGCGGGCCGACGCGCGAGAAGGTGCGCGTTTACTGGTCTCATTGTGGCACTTCTAGGGCGCGCAACTCGGAACTGCTGGGCACGCCGCCGCTCAGCAGCATGAGCAGCATCGCCGATCTTGGGAGAGAGGTCGTCGAACGGGGCTTCACCGCGTTGAAGACCAACATCATCCTGCCGGGCGACCCGGCGTCTGTCTTCTCACCAGGCTTCATCAGCGGCGAGGGTTCGACCGACCAGATTGTGACCACTTCCCTGCTTCACCACGTCGAGGAACTGATAGGGACGTTCCGCGATGCCGTCGGCCCCTACGTGGACATCAACCTGGACCTGAACTTCAACTTCAAGCCGGAAGCGTGCATGAGAATCGCCAAAGTGCTGGAACAGTTCAACATGCTGTGGCTGGAGATCGATATGTACAACCCGGAGGCTATCTTGCAAATCAAGGAGTCCACCTCCACCAGGATTTGCACCGGCGAGAACCTGTTCTACATCCACGATTATCTGCCCTACTTCCAATTGCGTGCTGCCGACGTGTTTATGATCGACGTGCCCTGGAACGGCTTCAGCCAATCGAAGAAGGTGGGCGACCTGGCCGAGGTGTTCCAACTGAACGTGGCTCCGCACAACTACTATAGCCACCTGTCGTCGTTTATGAGCGCGAGCCTGTGCGCCGTCCTGCCCAACGTTCGCATCATGGAGATTGACATCGACGACGTGCCCTGGAAGGACGAGCTTACGACCGCCGCTCCGGAGATTACCGACGGGTATATGAGCATCCCGACCGCCCCCGGCTGGGGCGCGGACCTGAACGAAGAGGTCGCGAAAGCGCACCCCTGGTACAGGTAGCCGCTGCCCAGAAAGAGTTCCTTCCTCCTGAGGGGGAAGTTCAGGATGGGAGAGTGAACCTGGCGCGGCCTAGCCGGAGGTCCCCAGTTCGCCCTCTAGTTCACCGATGGCCCTGTCCAGGCCTGCGACTATCTGGTCAACGTCGTCACGAGTGAGGCCGAGCGGCGGCCCCATATTGATAGTCTGCCCGGCGCAGCGGAGGATGAGGCCCTCCCGGCGGAACTTCTCGTTCAGGCGATCCCCCAGCTTCAGCTCGTCCGGGTAGTAGGTCTTCGACTCGCGGTCGCTCACCAACTCCATGCCGAGTAGCAGCCCGATGCCGCGAACGTCGCCGATGATGGCGTGGTCTTGCTTCAGGTCTTCTAGCTGTTCGAGGAAGTACGCGCCGACGTCTGCGGAGTTCTGCACCATGCCCTCGTTCTCGATAATCTCGATGTTCTTCAGCGCGGCGGCGGCCGACACCGGATGCCCCCCGAAAGTCAGGGCCTGGCGGAAGACGTTCTCCTCGCCGGCGAAGGCATCGGCAACCTCATCGGTTACGATGGTGGCGGCCAATGGCAGGTAGCTGCTTATGACGCCCTTGGCCACTGTCATGATGTCCGGCACGACGTCCCAGTGCTCCACCGCGAACATCTTGCCGGTGCGCCCAAAGCCGCATATCACCTCGTCCGCAATCAGGAGCACACCGTGCCTGTCACAGATGTCCCTGAGCATGGGCCAGTACTCGTCGCCCGGAACCGCCGCGGAAGACGCCGCGGAGACCGGCTCGGCTATGACCGCGGCAACCGTCTTGGGGCCGTGGAACAGGATCAGGTCTTCGATGGCCTGCGCGCATCGGACGGCGCACTCCGAGGGGGACGCGCCGCCAAGCTCGCAGCGGTAGGGTATTGGCTGGGGAGCGTACACCATGCCCGGGTAAGCCGGCTCGAAGTCCTCCCGCACAGCCTTATTAGCGCCGCCGAGCCATAGGACGCCGCCGGTCATGCCATGATACGAACCCCTTCTGCTGATAATCTTGTAGCGTCCGGTTTCGCCCCTGCGCTTGTGGTAGCTGCGCGCTATCTTCAGCGCCGTCTCGTTGGCCTCGGAGCCGCCGCTCACGGGCCAGGTGCGCTCAAGGTTGCCAGGGGTCACCTGCGCCAGCTTCTCGGCAAACTTGATGGTCGGGACGGTGGTAGTGCCATTTGGGAAGTAGGGCATCCTGACCATCTGCTCGTAGGCGGCGTCGGCAATCTCCGTGCGGCCGTAGCCGACGTTTACCGAGTTGTAGCCGCCGTTGACGTCGATCCACGTCTTGCCCTCTGAGTCGGTCACCCGGACACCCTCGCCGCCGACTACTATCAGAGGCTCACCCTCTTCCGCCATCTGGGTCCAGTCGCGGTTGTGCATCCAAAGGTATTTCAGGGAAGTCCTGCGCAGGGCTTCGTAATCCGATACGGTAACCATGTTTCGTCCTCCTCGTTCCTCTGAAAATGACGGCGAGGGTTGCCCACGTTGGGCAACCCTCATGCGAAGTGGGCGCGATTCCCGGCTGTTGGGCCGCTATATATTGAATTGAGGGTCTCGGTAGCCTGGCACCTTGTTGTACATCTGGATGCGGTGACGCTGTGAGTCCACAACCATCATCCTGGACTTCTCATTGTCGAAGACGACCCCCATGGGCAGCGCGAACCTCCACTCGGGTTCCAGGCTGTAAACGCGGCGGCGCGCCTTGTAAACGTCGGGGTTGCCAGCCACGTACTGCTTCTGCCACTTTGAGAGCTCCTGGGCGTCGCCTTCGAAGGTGGTGATGGGCATTCCCTCAGAGTCGAAGGACGGCACCCTGTTGTTCACCCAGTCGCAAACGTAGATGTCCCCGTCGGAATCCACGGCAACGTCAGAGGGATGGTCGAACTGGTCCTCGCCGGTTCCCTGGCCGCCAATCGCAAAGGCGAACTCCCCATGCCCGTCGAACTTCTGGATGCGGTGGTTCTTGTGGTCGGCAACGTACACGCTGCCCTGCGAGTCCGTGGTTATACCCCAGGGGGTATTGAACTCGCCGTGGCCGGAACCGCGGCAGCCCCACGCGGTTATGTACTCGCCGTCCTTGGTGAGCTTCTGGATTCGGTGGTTCAGCGAGTCGGCGATGAAGAGGTTGTCGCTGCTGTCAATGGCTATTCCCGACGGCCCGTCGAACTGGCCCTCAGCGGTCCCGTGCGCGCCAAACATCTTGACGAAATTGCCCTCTCGGTCGAATACGGAGACGCGGTGCAGCCACTCGTCGGTTACGTAGATGTTGTGTTGGCTGTCGATGGCTATGCTTGTGGGCCATACGAACTGCCCCGGGCCATCACCCGACCCGCCAATCTGCCCGACAATCTCCTCGTCGCCAGGCTCGGTTCCTATGGAGAGTTGCATCAGGTTGCCGCCGGCACGCCTTCGAATTACCAGGAAGACGTCGTCTCCCTCACCCAATGCCAGTTGGACAATTCCAGTGAGTTGTCGTCCCCCAACGACGTGGCTGAAATCGTACACGCGGTTGGAGACTATTCTCGTCAGCATCGTTTCCCTCTCGTAGTTCTTCGCAAGCGCGGGATTCGTCTCGCGCCTTCCTTTAGTCCCTTCCCCATTGACGGAGGAAGGTTAGTATGGGGGTGACTGTCGCACCCATTCACACTCGGCCCCTAGCCGCATCCCATAAGGGGGAATTTACGGCGGTGAACGCTTCCTAGATGAACGCCGGCTTCTCGAACGTGCCATCCACGATTGGAACGGGGTCGAGACCCAGCCAGTCTTCCAGGATGGTCGAATACACGCCCCGGAAGTCGGTGGCGGGGACCAGGTCGCCCTGTTCGAGGTCGCTGGCCTTGGTCGAAGGATAGACGCCGTACTGCCCGCCCTTCACCTTGTTACCAATCATAAAGGAGACGCCTCCCGCGCCGTGGTCGGTTCCAGAGCCATTGTCGTAAACCCTGCGGCCGAACTCGGAGAAGATGAGCATAGTTACGTTGTCGGCGGCGTCGTGCTCGTTCAGGTCATCGAAGAAGTCGCGGATACCGTCGGAGACGTCCCTCCACAGCGTGGCGTGGCTGCCCATCTGGTCGGCGTGGGTGTCGAAGCTGCCATGGTCGCAGTAGAAGACGCGCGTTCCCAGGTTGGCCGTATGAATCTGGGCGATGCCCTTCAACTTGCGGGATATGCTGGTGTCGGCGTACTCGACAGACGAGGAGTACGTCTGCGGCGCGACCTTCAGGATGTCGGCGCCTTTCAGGGCGTCGAGGCCGGTCTGCCCGAGAAAGTCCATAACAGGCCCAGTACCCATCGCGGGGGCGTACATTCGCTTGTACCTCTCCAGGACGCGCATCCGCTTCTGCTCGTGGGTGATGTCCGTGAGCAGTCCGTAGTTGTCCAGGTCCTCGACCGTGGCCACAGGAACGCCGGGGGCGGCGAGGGCGCGGAACAGGCTGGGGCCCATGCTGACGGCGGTCACCACGTTCTCCTTGTTCGGGTCTATCTCCCTGACCGCGCGTCCAAGCCAGCCCTCTGTGCCCAGAGTGTCAGGCTCGCAGGTGTGCCAGATGTCCATCGAGCGAAAGTGGGAACGGGGCGAGTTGGCGTAGCCGACGCCGTGGATGATGCCCACCTTCCCCTCGTTGTACAGGTCGCGGACAGGCCCCATGTTCGGATGCAGGCCGATCTTGTCGTCGAGAACGAGCACGTCGTCCTCAGCAATGTTCACGTAGGGCCGGTAGTCTCTGTAAAGGGAGTCGCCATGCGGGATCACCGTGTTCATGTAATCGTTGCCGCCTGTCAACTGCAATACTACCAGAACGGGGTCTTTGCTTTCGCCTTTCACTTGCTTCACCTCTACTGTGGCGTTTGTTTGTTGTCCGCTATGCGGGCCGCGCCCGCGGGCTTATGTTCGTATGGCCTAGGCGAATTGGAACTCCCTCAGGGAGACGATAAGCTGAAGCATCTCGGCGACCCGCTCCTCCGACTCGGACGCCTTCTGTTCGTCGTCCCAGGACAGATCGCCGTCGAGGGCGACGTGTTCGATCAGCTCCCTTCTTGTGTTCTCGTTGATGTCAAGCGGGCCCATGAGGTCCAGGCAGATGTCAACCAGCGCCTCCGGTGTGGTCGCCTGCGACCTCACACTATCGACTATCGACCGGACGCCCGGCCGGTCAACGTCGCCCATCATCTCCGCGACGAAGTTGGTGCGCTTCATCAGCGAGCCGCTGTTTATCCACTCCGCGCCGGAGTGCCAGCCCTCCACGCTGGGCGGATTGAGCAGGTCCTGGCCCATGTAGGTAATCTGGTTCGACCAGTCGAATACCTCGGGGCAAGGCCGCTCGGTGTCGCCTACGAAGCGCAGCGCGCCGATAACCACCTCGGTGGGGTTCTTGACCTTGTTGAAGCGAGACTCCTTGAAGAAGTCGGAGTTGAACAGAACCCTAAGGGTGGTCCGCATGTCGTAATCGGACTCCATCAGGGTCTTGGAAAGGAGTTCGACAGCCTCCGGGTTCGTGGGCGGCGTCACCGACCACGCGGGAACCTGCGACTCATCGGCGACGAAAAAGTTGTACAGGTGGCGAGCGATGAACTTCGCAGTCGCCGGCTGCTGTAGGAC
The DNA here is from genome assembly GCA_965217565.1 of Dehalococcoidia bacterium. Lineage (GTDB taxonomy): Bacteria > Chloroflexota > Dehalococcoidia > Lucifugimonadales > CATOSD01 > CBDCIS01. Next base: position 401,948 of record CBDCIS010000002.1, on the reverse strand, counting down.
TATCTCGATGATGTCCTCGCCGTTGAAGTTGCCGGTGTGTCCCAGGAAGGTCTTCTCGCCGTTGTCGTGGTCGTCTTCCTTGTACTCGAAATACCAGTCCCACCTGCCCATGTGGAACCTGGGCAGCTTTGGCGACATGGTCCAGCCGGTGAAGGCGCGCGAGCACTCCCTGACATCGGTCTCGGTGTAGTTGCCCACTCCCATCGTGAACAGCTCGAGAAGCTCCCGGCCCCAGTTCTCGTTAACCGCGGTGGCGTGGTTCTCGTTGTTGTCCAGCCAGTAGATCATGCCGGGGCACCTGGCTACGCCGAGCAGTATGTCCCGGTACTTGCCCAGGCCGACACTCCTGAACATGTCCACCATGTCGATTATCTCGTCGTAGTGGTCAACCTTGGAGACGCCGGTGGCGAAGATCTGGTGATAGAAGAGGCACATCTTTTCCTGGAGGGGCGCCCTTGTGTTAATCATACGCCAGACCCAACCGGACTGGCCGATTCCGCCAAGAGTTCCGGGCTTCCACTGCAAGAACTGGTAGCGCAGGAACTCGTAGATGTCAACCGGCTCCTGCTCCTCCGGGCGCAGAAGCTCCTCAACGGTCGCCTCGTACCCATTGGCTACCCTGGCCTCCAACTCGTCGCGCGTTGCGCCAAAGCCGGCGCGACGCATAAGATGAGCCATCAATTCGATGTCGCTGCTGCCCATTGACTGATCTCCTTCACTGCTTGCAAGTATTCCAGTGCCGCACTGTCGTTTGCCTCCTTAACGCAAGGAAGGCGTGGGAGAGGGATACGGCTTATGCGCGACGGGGACAGGTTAACAAACGCACTTGGCGCTGTCAATCTTACCCCTTCAGAAGAAGCTGTATCAGTTTAGTCGGTGGGGTGTCACCCTCACGCCAGCCCTCTCCCATCGAGGGAGAGAGAAGTCGCTCTCGCGGGAGACGCCTACCAAACTGGTACAGGTTCCCATCTGGCAGCTTTTCAGATTCGAGGGGACGTCAGCGCCTGCCTATGACAACAAACCAACCAGGTCGGCTGGGTTCCGGCGCCTTCCAGGACGCGACGCCGGTATGGGATTAGCTCGCATCTGGACGGATGGATGTTTTCGCTGGCGGAAAAACGCCTGTGGGTGTCTCATGTTGATTCATTGTGTCTCATTCCTACTTGGGGTCTGTGACGCTGTGAGAGGATTTAGGGGATGTTTCTGAGTTGGAATGTAGTAGGGTCGCGGTTGTTCGTATAGGAAATGAGACACCTATTTCTGTGGCTTTCGCACATCAGTCGCGCAATTGGTGTCGCGGTCTGGCGGGCGAGAGCGATGGCGGTTGTGGGTGATGGGAGTATGATAGCACTGGCGTTCGTATATGTCAATAGGTCGCACGGAGGGCGAAGCTGTACCAGTTTAGTCGGTGGGGTGTCACCCTCACCCCAACCCTCTCCCAATCAAGGGAGAAGTCGCTCTCGCGGGAGGCGCCTACCAAACTGGTACAGGTTCCCTTCTGAAATAGGGGCGTTCTCTTGTGGGCGCCCAGGTATGGGAAAGAGGGCAGGCACTGCCCCTACCGGCATTCCCTTGTGGTCTGCCCCTGTAAGACAGAACCGACTAGGGCCTGTTCACACTAACGCAACGCATCGAAGATGAGCGCAAACAGGATGAACCCAAGGAAGAGAGCGTCCAGCTTCTCAAAGCGAGAGAAGATGCGCCGAAAGCCCTTCAACCGTCGAAACAACCGCTCGATTTCGTTCCGACGCTTGTACATCTCCCGGTCGTACTGCCAAGGGTCAACCCTCGTGCTCAGGGGCGGAACTATCGGGGTGAACCCCAGGGCCAACGCCAGTTGGCGGGTCTCATTCCCCTCGTATGCCCGGTCCATTAACAGGAACGGGTTCTGGTCCTGTGTTCCGAGGCGCTTTAGCAGCTTTCGCCCCTCCAGCGCATCGTGGGCCTGTCCGGGAGAAAGGGAGAACGTCACGGCTGTTCTAGCATCCGCGGCAACCATATGAATCTTGGTGGTCCAGCCGCCACGGGACTTGCCGATGGACTGGGGTCCGTTTTTTTTAACGCACCGGTTCCATCGGGATGGACCTTGACTATGGTACTGTCCATGGAAACCGCTTCTATCTTGATACGCACTATGTGCTCTCGTTGAAGATACTCGAAAACCCGGTCGAGCACACCGTTCTTGGACCACCGGTTCATCCGGGTGTAGACGGTGTGCCAGTTGCCAAATCGAGGCGGCAATCCCCGCCATTTGCAGCCTTGCTCGGCGACATAGAGGATAGCGTTGAGTACTTGCAGGTTCGACAGGCTGACGTTGCCACGCTGAACGGGAAGGATCGGCGCAATTCGTTGGTACTGAACTTCGGTGATTTCCATTCTCGGATTGTAACATAATTTGGCTATTAGTGTGAACAGACCCTAAATTGATACGGGTTCTTCTCGGACACTAGGGATTGACATTATGAACTGTGGGGGTTATCCTCTGGGAAGTTTAGTCGATCTCCATTTGACGGGGAAAAACCACGCCCTGCCGACGATGCTTCTGACGAAGCCGAATTGTGCGGGCGCAAAATCCACTCGTAGTGAAACCTTAGCTTCTGAGTTTCCCTGGCGAGGAATCGGAAAGGAGCGGTGAGCAATGCGGGACTACGCCATAAGCAGGCTCATCCTCCTTATCCCCACGTTCTTTATTACCACGTTCATAATCTTCGTGCTGGTGCGCGTCATGCCGGGCGACGTGCTCGACAGGCTGCTTCAGGACGGCCTGATCGCCAACCAGGAGCAGCTCGAAGTAATGCGCACCGAGATGGGCATCAACAGGCCCATCGTCAACCAGTACCTGGAGTTTCTCGGGGACATCTTCAGTGGTGACCTCGGGAAGTCGCTCTGGACAGACCGCAAGGTCGTGGACAGGATCAGCACAGCCCTGCCGGTAACCTTGGAGTTGACGTTTCTGGGAATGATCGTGGCGGTGATTGTTGCGATTCCGGTCGGCATATTCGCCGCGTTGCGCCAGGACACGCTCTTGGACTACCTCTTCCGCTCCTCCGCCTTCATTTGGGTTGCCGCCCCGACCTTCTGGGTGGGAACCATAGTCATTACGTTTCCCGCAATCTGGTGGGGGTACCTCGCGCCTCTAAGGTACGCCAGGTTACAGGAAGACCCCATCACAAACCTTCAGCAGTTCATAGTTCCGGCGCTGATTCTGGGCGTGGGGCTCTCAGGAAGCCTCATACGAATAACGCGGGCTATGATGCTTGAGGTGCTGCGGCAGGACTACATACGCACGGCGAGGGCCAAGGGCTTGATGGAACGGGTGGTAATATACCAGCACGCCTTGAAGAACGCCATGATCCCTGTGGCAACCTGGATCGGCCTCGACATCGCGTTTCTCATCGGCGGCACGGTCGTCATCGAGCAGATATTCACCCTGCCGGGCATGGGGCGGCTGCTGCTGGACTCGATTGACCTGCGCGACTGGCCCATGATACAGGGGGCCGCGCTGTTCTTCACCATCTGGATACTGCTTGTCAACCTAATCGTTGACCTCAGCTATGGCTGGCTGGACCCGCGCGTGCGCTACGAATGACGCCTGCCCCCGGTGTTTGGAGGCGAGGACGGAAACTATGGGCATGAACTTTGGGCAGAGGGACTTGAGCGAGGCAGCGGCGCTGCGACAGGAGGCGCTGGTCGAAGGGTTGCGACCCCAGCGCAGCGCGGCCTCGAGATTCTGGCGCGCCTGGAGGCGGAAGCCACTGGCGGCGGCAGGTGGCGTTGTGCTGCTGTTTGTTATCGTGGTAGCCTTGCTCGCGCCCTGGATTGCGCCGCATCATCCACTGTTCCCCAACTTGGGCGATGAGTTGAAGGGCATAGGCCCGACTTACTGGATGGGAACCGACAACTATGGGCGTGACATACTCAGCCGCATTATCTACGGAGCCAGGGTGTCGCTGATAGTCGCGGCAACCTCGGTGGGGATTGGCATAAGCGGCGCTACGCTGTTGGGCATGATTTCGGGGTACGTTGGCGGTCGATTGGACCGCTACGTGCAGCGATTCGTCGATGCCTTCATGAGCATCCCGGCGCTGGTTTTCCTGCTGGTCGCGGCCGGGGCGCTTGGCCCAAGTCTCAAGACCGTCATCGTCATCCTGGCGATACGCTACACCTTCACACAGTCCCGGCTGATACGGGGCTCGGTGATAAGCATAAAGGAAAACCAATACTTCGACGGCGCGAAGGCGGTAGGTGTGCCCTTGTATGGAATACTGTGGCGTTATGTGCTGCCGAACGTCGGGCCCACCGCGCTGGTGCTCGCCACTGCCGCGGTTGGATGGTCCATTCTCGCGGAGGCCTCGCTGAGCTTCTTGGGTTATGGCGTTCCGCCGCCCAGCCCGACGTGGGGCGGAATGCTGGCCTTCGAGAGCCGCGACTTCTTCCGACAGCAGTGGACTATGGCCGTCGCTCCCGGCGTGATTCTGACAATAGTCGTCTTTAGCATGAACATGTTTGGCGACGGCGTTCGAGACGTTCTGGATCCCCGTCTGCGGGGTAGCAGGTCAGAGACGGGATAGCGCAGGAGGCACGCTTCCAGCCTGCCGGCGTTTCCGAGAAAGGACGGTGTTAGTCCCAAGTCGTAGGGTGTAAACCAATGGGAGCGAGTTCGCTTTTAGTCACAATGAAACGAGAGGAGGACACGAATGTTGACCCCACAATCGGAGGTAGTTACGGGTAGCGTTTCCCGGCGTGGAGGAGGATTAGCCGTTTTGCTTGTCCTGGCCTTGGCCAGCGTCAGTTTGATGCTTCTCGCGATTGCCTGCGGCAGCGCGGACGAACCCGAACCCGCGGCGCAGCCAACTTCACCCCCGCCGGCCGCGGCTGTGCAGCCAACGGCAGCGCCCGCAGCCCCAGCCCAACAGCCAACCGCGGCTCCCGCGGAAGGCATGATGGAGGCCAAGTTTGGCGGCTTCCTGGAGCTCCCTACGGGCACCGGCAGGCAGACCAACACCGACCCTCACATGACCCCCTGCTGCACAACGTGGTGGCAGCCGGTCAGTAACCGCGTCGTTGACCTGCATCCCATGACACTGGAACCGCGGCCACAGGTCGCTTCCGATTGGGAATGGTCCAGCGACCTGAAGACGCTGACCTTGACGATTCGAGACGACATCAGCTTCCAGGACAAGGCTCCCGTCAATGGGCGCAAGATGACCGCCGAGGACGTGGCCTACTCGCTGAGAAGGTCCAGGGGGCTCGAGAATCCGGAGGCGCTGGATGAGGTCAACTGGCCCCGCTCCAGCGTGCTTCGCTCCATGGCCGACGCGCAGGCGATAGACGACACCACTGTTGAGGTGACACTGAAAAACGTGGATGGCGGCTTCCTGCTCGGCCTTGGCGATATTCGCAACATGGTCGTGCCCAAGGAACTGGTGGACCAGTGCGGGAATCTCAAGGACACGGCGAACTGCACGATTGGCATCGGGGCGTTCATCCTTGACCTCTTCGATGAACAGGTCAAGTACGACTACGTGAAGAACCCGAACTACTGGCGTCAAAACGAGGCGGGCGAGGGCCTTCCCTACCTCGAGGGGCTGCGCTACACTGCCATCTCGGACAAGGCCGCAACCATCGCCGGTCTGCGTTCGGGACAGCTCGACATGTGGGCGTCGTCCCAGGTAATGCCCCGCAACGTGCTGGACATCCAGGGAACCAACCCTGAGATACAACGGCACGCCTACGTGGGCGCCTGCTGCGGCAACATCGGCATCCAGTTCGACATCACCAAGCCGCCGTTCGACGACATTCGCGTTCGCAAGGCCATACACCTGCTGATAGACCGCGACACCACGTCGGGAACGCACTTCGGCGGAGGCCCCGAGAGCTACGGAAGGGACTGGAACTACGGCACGCCGGCGTCGTCGCTGTTTGTCAACTTCGCGCTGCCACAGGACGAGGTAAAGACGCTGCCCGGCTTCAGGCAGCCCAAAGACGACGACATCGCGGAGGCCAAGCGATTGCTGGAGGCCGCGGGTTACGCAGAGGGGCTCGAGTTCCAGTGCGATGCCTCGGCCAGCGGGCGCGGCGCGGTCCATGGCGACGCCGACGGCTGCTTCCTAGTGCAGGCGCAGTTCATCCGCGACTACGAGGTCCCAGAGGTTCTGCCAAAGCTGAAGGTCAACGTCAAGACGTTCGACAACATGCACGAGCGCAACGTCAACTACCTGCATCCAGGCGTGTTCTGGTGGAGCTACACCTACGAGATGGACCCAGGCCTCCAGTTGCAGTTGACCTACGGCTGCGAGGGCGGCCGCAACTACGTGTGGCCACGAGACAAGGATGAGGAGCTCTGCGACGACACTTGGAACGCCAAGTGGGACGCTCAGCAGCAGGAGCTGGACCCGGCAAAGCGCCAGGGACTGCTCTGGGACCTGCAGCGTTACACCATCGACCAGGTCTGGAAGGCCCTGGTGTGGGACCCCAAGTACAGCATTCTGTACAACGACCGCGTACATGGCGTTGAAGAGAACCTGGGGCCCGCCGTCGGGATCATCCCCAACTACAACCTGGAGTTCTTGTGGAAGGAGTAGCAAGGGAAACCGCATCGGCTCCCGGTAGCAATGTGACCTAAGACCCCGAGTGTTCGCCCCAGGTTCACCGCGCGGTGGGCCTGGGGTGAACGTGTTTTGCGCGGGTGAGACGTGGCGGCGAGTGGAGATTGGAGACAGGAGCGCGCTCATGGCATATCAGTTTGCCCTCTATGAGAAGAGGGGGCGCATAGCCTACGTTACCATCAACCGCCCGGAGGTGATGAATGCCCTGCATCCTCCGGCGAACGAGGAACTCTCTGAGATTTGGGACGACTTCCAGGCGGACAACGACCTCTGGGTGGCGATCGTGACCGGCGTCGGAGAGCGCGCCTTCTGCGCGGGCGCGGACCTGAAGCACATGGCGCAACAAGCGGGACGGGGCGAGGGCAGGCACTGGGCGAACAGGGGCGGCTTCGGCGGCATAGACACCCGCTTCGACCTGTGGAAGCCCATAATTGCGGCGGTGAACGGCTACTGCCTCGCGGGCGGATTCGAGACCGCGCTGGCCTGCGACATCATCGTCGCGGCCGAGCACGCACAGTTCGGAATGCCCGAACCCAGATGGGGACTCGACGCCGGGCCCACAGGCTTCCATCGCCTGGTGCGTCAAATTCCCACCAAGATAGCTATGGGAATGTTGATGACCGGCAAGTTCATCTCCGCGCAGGAGGCCAAAGAGTTGGGGCTGGTCAACGAGGTAGTCCCAATGAGCGACCTCATGCCCGCGGCTGAGCGTTGGGCGAACCAAATCCTGGAGTGCGCTCCCCTATCGGTGCGCGGCACGAAGCAGGCGGCCCAGGCCGGACTCGGCCAGCCCCTCGAAGTGGCCGCCAGGCTCGAATACGAGTGGCGAATCAGGTCGGCGGCGTCGGAGGACCGCATCGAGGGGCCGAAGGCATTCGCGGAGAAGCGGCGCCCGGCGTGGAAGGGCCAGTAGGAGCAATTCCTTGTGGTTGCCCTGTTGGGCGTCCCATGCTCTGGCGCCCCCGCGCATTGGCTCGCCGCCAAGCTGAAACAAGTCGGAGGGTTGCGGTCACTAGCGCGAACGCACTAGAATGGCCTACAATTGAGGGCGAGCCAACCACACTTTCGCACTATTCTTTCATGAAGGTTGTTGCCCCTGTATGCTAGGCATGAGAGCGCCCCGATGAACTTGCGAGAGCGGCGTTCTCGCAGAAGAGAAGTTGTATGGTCAGCACAGTTTCGGGACTGAGCGACGTTCGCGTCATTGACCTCACCCAGGAAGTCGCGGGGCCTTACGCCACGTGCCTGCTTGGCGGGTTCGGCGCGGACGTAATCAAGGTCGAGCCGCCTGGGGCGGGCGACCCTACTCGCGGCCGCGGCCCGTTCCCCAACGACGAGCCGAATCCCGAAAAGAGCGCCCCCTTCCTTTACCTCAACAGGAACAAGCGCGGCGTCACGCTGAACCTCCGGACAGAGACCGGGAAACAACTCTTGCTGGCCCTGGTGGAAATCGCCGACGCGGTTGTGGAGAGCTTCGAGCCGGGCACGCTGGAATCACTCGGACTCGGCCACGAAGCGCTGAAGGGGCGCAATCCCTCCCTCGTGGTTACCTCTGTCACCAACTTTGGACAAACTGGGCCGTACCGCCGTTTCAAGGGAGGCGAACTTGTGCTGGACGCCCTCGGCGGCTGGATTTTTCTGACAGGCTTCCCGGAGCGCGAACCGGTCAAGCCAGGACTCTTCCAGGCACAGTATTCGGCCGGTCTCAACGCCGCGATACACACGCTGGCCGCCCTCAACGTGCGCCAGGCCCTGGGCCAGGGCCGCAGCATCGACGTGTCGATCATGGAGACCGCGGTTCACTTCGTTGGCAGCAGTATCTCCACGTACTCCAGCGGCGGAGACACCCAGGTGAGGGCGGGCAGTTGGACCGGCATGATGAAGGGATGGGCCGGGCCTCGCAGCCATCCCACGGAGATCTACGAGTGCAAGGATGGTCACGTCGGGGTCGCCGTGCAGACCCAGGGGCAATGGGAGATGTTCGCGCTGGTTCTGGACATCCCGGCGCTAAAGGAGGATCCCAGGTTCGCCACGGGCTACTCGGAACGCGGCCGCTACGCCAGGGAGTTGAACGAGGTGGTGGCTCCCTGGTTCATGGAGCGCACGCGCAGAGAGATATTCGACATATTGGGCGAGTATCGAATCCCGTGCGGTATGGCCTATACTGCCGAGGAGATTCTGAGTGACCCACAGCACGAGGCGGTGGGCTTCTTCAAGGAACTGGAGCAGGCTGACGGAAGCGCCCTGCCCTTTCCCAGCCCACCCCTTCACGGCGCCGACCTGGCATGGCGTATGGAGCGCGCGCCCGGGCTGGGCGAGCACAACGCGGCAGTCTATTCGGGGCTGCTCGGGTACTCGAAGAAGGACGTGGCCGGACTACGAAACAAGGGGGTGATCTGAGTGCTGCTAGAGGGGATTCGCATCCTGGACCTGACCTACTACATAGCCGGGCCCGTGGCAACCCAAGCGCTGGCGGACCTCGGCGCGGAGACAATCAAGATAGAGGGGCCCTTCGCGTCCAGGCGGACGCAGATAAACGAGGTTCCCTCCGATGGCGGCAAGGGGCCGCAGGTGGTGGTGGCATACTCGGGATTCAACTTTCTGAACCGCAACAAGAAGAGCGCCGTCCTGAACCTCGCGACTCCTGAAGGCAAGGAGCTTTTCAGGGAGTTGGTCCGCATCAGCGACGTGGTCGTCGAGAACTACAGCCTTAGGGTAATGCGCAACTTCGGTTTCGAGTACCCCGCGCTCGAGGAACTGAACCCCGGCATCATCATGATCTCGATGCCCGGCTACGGTCGTGAGGGGCCGTACAAGGAGTACGCTTCCTGGGGAGAGACGATAGAGTCCACCGCCGGCCTCACCAACATGACCGGGTACGTGGACGGCCCGCCCCTGCGGTCGGCTATCTACATGCCGGACCCGCTCAGCGGGATGTACGCGGCTATGGCGACCATCGTCTGCCTCAACCAGCGGGCCAAGACGGGCCGGGGGCAGCACGTGACGGTGAGCCACCTCGAGTCCGCAACGCAGCTTTCGGGCGAAGCGATACTCGACTACGCGATGAATGGCAGGAACCAGCGAAGACAGGGCAACCGCAACGAGTATCACGCGCCGCACGGGATATACCCATGCCAGGGCGAAGACGAATGGGTCGCCATCGACGTGGGCGACGACGAACAGTGGCGCGCGCTGATCGACGCGATTGGCAGCCCGGAGTGGGCGCGGCTCCCGCAGTTCGCGGACGTCCATTCGAGACTCGCCAACCACGACGAGCTCGACGCGCATATCGCGGAGTGGACGAGGGGACGCACCAAGCGCGAGGCGATGCTCCAACTCCAGGACGTGGGCGTCGCGGCGGGAGCTGTCCTCAGTTCGCAAGACCTCGTGAACGACCCACACCTGGGCGCGCGGAACTACTTCTGGCAATATGCCGAGACCCTGGACGACAGCCCCAAGGTCACCTTCCCCGGCGGTCGCGCCAAGTACGAGAGCGCGCCCGATGAGGTCATCCGGCGCGCCCCCGCTTTCGGAGAGCACAACGCCTACGTGCTCGGCGGCCTGCTCGGGCTTTCTGAAGCCAGAATCGAGGAGCTTCGCCGTCTCGAGGTCACCATGGACATCTTACCCAAACTCTGAAGAAGCAAATCTGCGAGGAGGCTGAAATGGCCGCTGTATTGTATGAGAAGAAAGACCGAATCGCCTACGTGACCATCAACAGGCCGGAGGCTATGAACGCGCTCAACCGCGACGTGCAGGTAGGGCTTGCCGATGCCTGGCGCGAGGTTGAAGCCGATTCCGATGTCTTTGCCGCTATCCTATCCGGAACGGGCGGCAGAGCGTTCTCGGCCGGCGCCGACCTGAAGTCGATGGAGACCGGAGACGACCGCGGCGAGGCCATCATTCCCGCTCAGCGTGGCGACGACGGGCTGGGGCCGTCCGTGCGAACCACCTCGAAGCCGGTCATTGCGGCTATCGACGGCTACTGCCTGGCGGGAGGGCTGGAACTGGCCCTCGCGTGCGACATTCGCGTCGCCACGCAGGAATCCCAGTTCGGATGCCCCGAGGTAAAGTGGAACCTGCTGCACGGATTCGGCGCGCAGGTGATGCCCTTTAGTGTTCACATGTCAAACATGATGGAACTGCTGCTCACGGGCGAGTTCATAGACGCGCGGGAGGCACACCGCATCGGCCTGATAAGCCGCGTGGTCTCCAGCGGCCAGCACATGGCGGCGGCGGAAGAGCTATGCGAGAAGATTTGCCGCAACGCGCCTCTCGCCATCAGGGTCACCAAGGAGCTCGCGATGCTAAAGGTCAACCAGGGTCTCAGAGAGACTATGAGGCTCTACGCCACCCTGGGCAGGCTGCTCAAGACCACGGACGACTCCAAGGAAGGCCCACGCGCGTTTGCCGAAAAGCGCCAGCCCAACTTCAGGGGCGGATAATCACTTCCGGCGACCGTGTTGGTTTCTCAATTGCCTGTCATCGTAGGTTGGCTGGTTCGACGAGCAGTTGGGCGTTTGGTAGTAGCTATGAGGGGCACTCCCAGGGTCATCGCTGCCGTAAGGACCAGGTACGGCAGTCTATAGCTTTCCGTGACATCGACCATCCAGCCTACAAAGACTGGCGCCGCCAGGCCGGAGACCATGCTCATCGCCATCGAAGCCCCCATAATCGCGCCGAAGTGTCTTCTGCCAAAGTAGTCTCCCAAAAGCGCAAGCCTCAGAGGAACGGACATGCCAAACCCGGTGCCCCATAGCAGGGCAAAGGGCACGAGATGCCAAACGGTGGAGATGTTGGCGAACATCAGGGTTCCTAGCGCTTGCAAGACCAGGGAGGCGGCCAGCAGGTAACGCTTGTCTACGTAGTCGCCCAGGAATCCTCCTCCCAGCCTCCCAGCCAAACTCGTCACGGCCATCCCCGTAATCGCCAGTCCCGCGATTTCTCTGCTTATGCCGAACGAAGACAGCGCCGGAATCTGGTGAATGCTTGCTGACATGGCAAGCCCGCCGAGGTTCATGGCAAGCGACATCTGCCAGAAGGCAAGAGTGCCAACAGCTTCCCTTGCCGTGTAGTTTGTTTCAGTAGAGAAGTCGTCCGTCCTCAAGGTGGGTGTCTGAGACTGTGTGTCGAGCTCGGCTTCAGTATGGCGCTCGCGGCCGTCGGGCAGGTACCCGTACTCCTCCGGACGCGACCTCACGACCAGCGAGGCGGGAACTCCCACCGCCCACACGCCTATTCCCGCTATTACAAGAGTGGGTCTCCAGCCAAAGGTGGCTATCAGCCAGACAATCAAGGGCACCAACGGCCCGCCGATGAGAGCCGCGCCGATCGACATCACTCCAAGGGCGCGCCCTCTATTGTGAAGGAACCAGTTGCTTGTAGCCGTGGTAACGACCAGCCACCCACCAAAGGCCAGCCCAAGAGTTATGAGCGAGAGCCCGATGTAGAACACTAACAGAGAGTTGACGTGGCTGAGCACAATGAAGCCGAAGCCTTCGACGAATATGCCCGCTAGCATCACTCGCCGGGGGCCAAAACGGTCTACAAGAAACCCAACGGGAACGGCCGTGAAACCGGAGAGAAGCCTTTGCAAAGAGAATCCGGCGGAAGTAGTGGCGCGACTCCAGCCGAAGGTCTGAACAAGCGGATCGAAGAAAGCGCCGAATCCGTAGTAGAATATCCCTGATGAGTAGCCGTCCGTTACCAGGCCGGCGAGCACAATCCACCAGCCATAGAACGGCCTCTTGATGGGACGCCTCTGAGAGAAGAGCTTAAGCAAAGTCCCCTTCCCTACGTGCGATGGCGCTGCGATTGCGCTGACTGCTCTTTTGCCGTGATGCCTTGCGGCAAAGCGGTGTCGGGGATTACAGGCTCTCGAGAAAACGCCGCATTTCGAAGTTGAAGACGTCCGGCCTCTCGAAATAGACCGAATGGCCTGCGTCAGGGACGCGCGTGAGCCTGGCGCCGGGGATGTAGCCCACGGCGAGCTCTATGACGTGCGGCGGCGTTACGTCGTCTTCATCCCCGACGATGAAGAGCGTCGGCGTCTTCACCTTGGCGAGGTCGGAAGCCATCGGGCCCCCGGCGAGCCCCTCCGTGCCGAACGGAGTTCTGGGTGGATTGGTTCGGGAGATTTGCAGGTACAGCATCGCCAGGTGTGGGTTTCTGGCCTGGAATCCTGGGGCCAGCGCCCTCACCCCTATCTCCTGCGTCGCAGCCTGGCTCTCGCGCCACTGCGTGAAGGCGTCCTGCAACTCCGGCTCCGCGATGCCGCCGGGGGTGTCGGCCATCAACAGGCTCTTGACGCGCTCCGGGTACTCCACCGTGAGGCCCAGGCAAGTCCAGCCGCCCATAGATTGCGCCACGAGGTGCGCCGATTCGATTTCGAGGTGGTCGAGCAGCCCCCGCAGGTCATCGACGAACGCCGCGCGACCAGGCCCGTCGGCTGCGTCCAGCGACCGGCCGAATCCCCTGTGGTCGAACGTGATGCACCGGTAGCGCTGGGAGAAGTACGGGATTTGCTGCCACCAACTCAGCAGGTTGCCGCCCGCGCCGTGCGCGAACACTATCGGCTCGCCCTCGCCATACTCCTGGTAATGCAACTCGATGCCATTGATGCTTGCCTTGGACATGTTCCACCTCGCTCGAGGGATTTCGACTCTTAACCGGTAACGAGCCGCATTGTATCACAGCCGGTCGAACGGGGCCGTTCAAAAGCGCGTGCGTCACCGTGCGTCTCTTGACACGTCCGAACAAAAGTGCTACTATGGCTTCGTTCCGACCAACGGCACTCCACATCCACTCCATGCCGCGCTGGCATGAAAACAGTGCTTTATGTGCTTACCAATCCTGAAAAGCTCATAATCTGCAAATCCTTGTATCTTAGTGAGAGGATGTGACAGATCCATCGGAGAACACAGGAAGCGGATGTCACAAAATGTCACAGTTGGCGGATCAACTCTTCCAAGCACGCAGGCAATTCGCTACAAACTCTGAACAGTTCCGCGCGGATTCTCTTGTTGACGCGCTAGAGGCGCTGATAATACAATTGGGCCGAGCCGCCGCAAGACGCAACTGTTCAACGCGCCAATAACGCAGCCGATTCGCCCACTTCAGGAGGCCGCCGTGGACTTCGAACCCAGGTACTCAGAGGATCAGCAGCAGTTCAGGCAAGAGGTCCAGGAATGGCTGGAGCAGAACGTCCCCAACGACCTTGCCAACCCCGCCGACTCCAAGAACACCTCTTACGAGGACTATCTGAAGTACCGGGAGTTGGGATACCGTCTTGGCGAAAAGGGCTGGCTCTGGGCCACCGCCCCTGTTGAGTACGGCGGCGGCGGACTCTCCATAGACCACGCGATTGTCATCGAGGAAGAGATGGACGGCTACGACCTGTCCGTGCCTCCCTACTATGACAGCGGCGGCCGGCTGGGTGGCGCGAGCATCCTGGTCTGGGGCAGCGAGGAGCAGAAGCGGCACTTCCTGCCGCCGATATTCAAGGGCGAGGTTCGCACCTGGCAATTGCTGACCGAGCCGGGCGCGGGCTCCGACCTCGCTGGTGTCAAGATTAGCGCGGTGCGCGACGGCGACGAGTACGTCATCAACGGGCAGAAGATATATGTGGGAAGTTCCAACGGCGCGGAGCAGTTCTGGATGATTACCTGCACCGACCCCGACGGGGAGCGTCACGAGAACCTGAGTTGGTTCATCATCCCCTCCGACAGCCCCGGCATTACGGTCACGCCGATGGACCTGCTCATCGCGGGCGGCGAGGGCGGCGCGGGAACCGGTGTCAAGAATACCATCTTCTTCGACAATGTCAGGGTTCCGGCCTTCAATCTCATCGGGGGCGAGAACAACGGCTGGCGCGTGGCGACAACCCACCTGGAACTCGAGCACGGCTCCGGGGGAACCATCCGGCGCAACCGCATGGTGGATCGAATCTTCGAGTACATGCGCGAAATCGAGCGCGACGGCAAGCCCCTGAAGGAGAACCAGGACGCCAAGGACGCGCTTGCAGACGTCTTCATAGAGTCGGAGATTGCCAGGCTGTTCGGCCTGCGCAACTACTGGATGCGCCACTCCCATCAGCCCATGTCCTACGAAGGCCCGCAATCGTCCTTCTACCGAAAGCACACCGGCCTGAAGGTCGCGGAGGCCATCCTGAAGATGTTGGGCCCCTATGCGCTCACCAACGACCCCAAGTGGGACCTCTCCAACGAGCACATGGAAGTCTATCAGCGTTCCAGCATCGTCGCGCTGCATCCGGGCGGCACAACGGACATCCAGAAGGTCATCATGGCGCGGCGTATCGGGATAGGCCGCCAGGTCAAGGAGAAGGCGGGCGCGCTGGCGTAGCGTCCGGTAGCCAGAGACAAACGGCACAACCACAATCAGAGGCGCGCGATATGGACCTTTCACTCAGCGAGTACCAGCAGCAACTCAGGAGCACGGCCCAGGACTTCATGGAGCGGGAGTGTCCCAAGGATATGCTGCTGGACCTGGACGACACGCCGACCGGTTACAGCGACGAGATCTGGCAGAAGGCGTCGGAGATAGGTTGGACCGGTATGCTGGTTCCAGCCGAGTACGGCGGGACAGGCAATTCTCTCACCGACGCCGCCGTAGTCTATGAGCAGATGGGCAGAGGGCCGCTCTCCGGCCCGTTTTTCTCGTCGGGCGTGCTTGGCTCGCTCATAGTACAGGAAAGCGGAAGCGAGGAGCAAAAGCGCCGCTACCTGCCAGGAATCGCCAGCGGCCAGGACATCGTCTCGCTGGCGTTCACCGAGCCCGGCTACGGCTGGAACGCCGAGTCGGTGCAGATGGCGGCGAAGGAGAAGAACGGCGGATTTGTACTGAACGGCACAAAGCTGTTCGTTCACGACCCGGTCTCCTCCACAAGATTGATTTGCCCTGTGAGAACGTCAAACGGGCCGGACGCCAAGCGGGGAATCACCCTCCTGATGGTAGATTCTCATACGACCGGAGTTTCCGCGCGGCTTCTATCAGGATTCATGGGCTGGGTCGGAGAGGTAACGTTCGACTCGGTAGAGGTTCCGGGCACGGCGATTCTCGGCGACGTGGGTGAAGGCTGGGAGCCGCTTCAACGGGCTTTCTACAAGGCCATGCCCGTGCTCTGCGCCTACAAGGTAGGTGGCGCGCAGGCGGTGTTCGACATGTCCGTTGAGTACAGCCGCACGAGGCAGCAGTTCGGCACGCCGATAGGCCGCTTCCAGCGAGTGCAAGACCACATAATCGGCATCGTGAACCATCTCGACGCGGCAAGGTGGACCACCTACGAGGCGTTGTGGAAGCTGGATTCAGGCAGACCCGCCGAGACGAGCGTGCATCTGGCGAAGGCGGTATCGAGCGAGGGCTACTACCAGGCGTGCAACGGAGCCCACGAAGTCCACGCTGGGCTGGGCGTCATGCGCGAGTACGGGTTGACTCTGCATACGAAGATGTCTCGGACGTTGTATCACCTGCTGGGAGACCCGCTGCATCATCGACGCCTGATGGTGGATACGCTGGAGATTTAGCGCGCGGCGCGGCGCCCGGACAGGATTTCGGCAAGCTCGTCGATGGGAACAGCGTGGCGGGTGTTGCCGTCCCTGCCTTCCATGGTTTCGGCGCGGAGCATGGAGTTGACGATGGCTTCCTCCGTGGCCTCCACAACGCCTCGAAACAATGGCGTCAGGGCGGCGTCGTCTATGCCGGGGCGCTCGAAGGAATTGGAGAAGGCGATCACAAAGTCGCCGCTTCCATGGCTGGCTATGCCGCCCACCCTCGCCAGCCCCAATGCCGCCCTCCGCCCGATGCGCCCCAACTGCCGCGCAGTCACGGGAGCGTCCGTGCCCACTATCATCATTATCGACCCGCTGGCGTCATCGGCTATGCCCGGAGGCAGGATGTGGCGTCCTACGTGAGCGCCGTCTATCCGAAGCTCTCGCGGATCTCCGGTGTTGGTTAGGGTCAGCGCCCCAACGGTGTGGCTGGTTACGGGGCCGTAGCAGACACGCGAAGAGGTTCCGATACCTCCCTTCCAACCAAAACCGGTCATGCCGACGCCCGCTCCGACGTTGCCTTCGAGGATGTTGGGCGATGTGGCGGCGGCGATGGCCTCGAACACGTGCTTGGGCCGCACGTGCCTGCCCACTATGTCGTTCAGGTAGCTGTCGTTGCACTCACCGACTATCGGATTGAATGAGAAGATGCCGGGATTTTCGCGCGACAGGTAGTCAACCATGGCATCAGCCACGCGCCAGGTATTGAGCGTGCTGGTAAGCGCGATGGGGCTTTCGATTACGCCCAACTCCTGTACCTGCGGGAATCCGGTGGGCTTGCCAAAGCCGTTCAACACGTGCACGGCGGCGGTCACCTTGTGCCTGAACAGGTTCCACTGGTGAGGAAGCACGACGGTGACGCCGGTGCGAACGGGCCCCTCGCCAATCTTCAGCGGGCCTTCGCCTTCGATCAAAGTGGTGTGGCCCACCGACACCCCTTGAACATCGGTAATCGAGTTGTGCTCTCCGCGAGGCAGCAGACCCTCATGTATCCCAATGTTGACTGCGCGGGGACGAGAGTTCGAAGGCTGAGCAGAAGTCATTCCACGTTCTCCTGTCGATGGCTTTATCCGAAAGACCAGAGGCAGGATAGACCAATTCGGCTCTCACCCGCAACCCTCGCCGACCTCAGACGGCTGTATTAACCTGGTCGGTCAGATGCCCGTAGGGACAACCCCTTGTGGTTGCCCAGGTCGGTCATCATACCCAGGGCGCCCACGAGGGACGCCCCTACGAATCAGGCACCTACTGAATTGATACAGCCTCGCCTCCAGATGGATCCCGTTCACGCGCTCGCGGCGAGCATGAGCAGACCGCACATCGCGACAGCCAGTCCAACCCACTGGTTGGGCGCGATACGCTCCTGAAATACCAGCAGTCCACCCAGTATGGGCAAAACCGGATAGATCGTGGAAGAAGCGGCGACAATGGAGATTATACCCACCTCCGCTCCTCGCGAAAACGCAAACAGCCCGCCGGTTTCCGCCACGGCCACGAATACTAGGCCCGCTATCAGCGGGAGCGTCAGGCGCTGCCAGGGCAGACGGCGCCAGAGGAGAGACGCGGGAACAAGCATCGCGAACGTGAGAACACGGTTGACGTATATGGGCAGGAACCAGCCCATTTCCTTGGAGAGCACGCCTGCGGAGTATTGCCAGAGTCCGAGGCCCGCCATCGTGAGAAGGCCAAAGACGACTCCCATGCCAATGAGCCTTTCGCCGGATCGCAGGGCGCGCAGGTCCAGGGAGACCAGAACCACGCCGGCTATCGCTGCCGACACGCCGATTAACTGAACCCCGCCAAGACGTTCGCCGAACACCAACACCGCGAGAAGGATGACGATAATGGCGTAGGCGCCGACGATCGGGCTGACGATGGCGATGGGGCCCATTTGAAGTGCCCGATAGAAGCTCAGGTAGGTGAGAAAGCTCAGGACGGAGATGCCCGCCAGGGCCAACCACTGCGCCGGCGATACCGCTCCAAGACCGCTCGCAGATAGCAGATAGATAGTGGTCAGGGCAACCGACACGAAATGAACGCCGAATGCGGTTCTGAGCACCCCGATCCTCTTGGCAACGAGGGCGGCGACAAAGTCCGATGCGCCCCAGCCGATGGCGGCGAACAAGCCGAATAGTATGCTCTGTAGTATCAAGGTGATTAGTCTGCCAGTCGGTGTAAGTTCGAGCGAATCCGAGAAGTCTCGGGCACCGCTCGTCAGTGGGCGGGGGCATTTTCCAAATCAGGGTCTTGCGGATTATGAGATTGTCAATCGGGCTTCTTTTGTTGATACGCAAGGAACCGCACCAGATCGGTCCTGGTAAGCACGCCAACCAGCCTGTCGCCTTCTATAACCGGGACCTGGTTCAGGTCGTGGGCGGCGAGCAGGTTTATGGCGCGGGCGAGATGGTCGCCCGGAGCGAGGCTCCACAGGGGCGCCGGAGTCATGGCGTTCCTCACCCTCATCCGGTTCCACTGGTCTTGCGGGACTCTCTTGAGGTCTGTGACGGTCAGAACGCCCTCCAGCCGACTGCCGTCGCACACCAGCAGCGCGTGAACGCCCCGGCCCAAGAAGTGGCCGTAAACTGCGTCCCCTATCGGCAGTTCCGGCCCGACGGTGTCCGGGCGGCGGCTCATGACGTCTCCGACAAGCGCGCCGCCGAGGCCAACCGCAGTCGAAGGCTTACGCATACTGGCGGATGCCGCGCCGAACAGGAACCACCCGATGAGCATCCACAACACTCCGAGAAAGTAGCCCTGCAGAATCTGGAAGACTCCCAGCGCAAGCATCAGTATGCCGAACAACTGCCCGCACCTCGCGGCAATCTTCGTCGCCCTGGCGAAGTTTCCGCTAATGCCCCACACGACCGAGCGCAGTACCCTTCCGCCGTCCAGGGGAAACGCGGGAATCAGGTTGAAAGCGGCGAGCAGCAGGTTGACAAAGGCAAGGTACGTCAGGATGCCCGGCAAGGGCGTGGTCTTGTCCGGAAGCGCCAGCAGCGCCAGCCAGAATACGCCGGAAAGCGCCAGGCTCATGGCGGGGCCAACCACGGAGATGGCGAACTCCTCCTTTGCGCGGCGTGGCTCGGAGCCGAGGTTGCTCACTCCTCCCAGCATGAATAGGGTTATGCCGTCCACGTAGATTCCGCGTGCCTTGGCAACGAGGGAGTGCGCGAATTCGTGGAGCAGCACCGAAACGAACAGCAGCAACGCGGCGATTAGCGAGGTCCCCCAGTACGTCGCCGGGTGCCAGTTGTAGAGCGTCGGAAAGAACTGGTTGGCCAGGCTCCAGGTTACTATCGCCAGCAGCAGGAACCAAGAGTAGTGAATGCCAACCCCTATGCCCGCTATCCTTCCCAGCCGAAATGTAGCTTTCACTGAATCTCCCTTGTGGAGCCACGCGGACGAATCGCGCCTTATCCGAGAATGGAAATGCCTATCAGGCGGCCTATGCCATAGGTAACGGCGGCGGCGGCCCCGCCGAAGGCGAGCATCCGCATCGCGCCCCAGGCCGCGTTCTTGCCCGTCATCAGCGCCAGCGCTCCACCTACCACCACAAGCGCGACGCCGCTCAATGCCGCGCTGAGAATGAAGGCCATTTCACCGGCGTCGAAAATGTACGGCAGGATGGGCACGATTGCGCCGAGCACAAACGCCAAAAAAGAGCTGGCGGCGGCTCCCCAGGGCGAGCCCAGCTCATCCGGGTTCAGGCCGAGCTCCTCCCGCGTCATCGTCTCGAGCGCGACCTCGGGCCTCTGCATTATCCGGCGCGCTACACGCTCTGCCTCATCTCGCGGCAGCCCCTTGGCCTCGTAGATGAGGACGAGCTCCTCCTCCTCTTCCTCAGGCCACTCTTCCAGCTCGGCGCGCTCCGCGCCGATCCTGTACTCATAAACGTCCCTCTGCGAACGCATGGAAACGTACTCCCCCGCGGCCATCGAAAACGCGCCCGCGAGCAGACCCGCGCCTCCCGCCAGGAGTACGAAGTCCGGATTGCCGGAGCCGCCGGCGACGCCCATTACGAGACTGAAGTTGGAGACCAGGCCGTCGTTCATGCCCAGCACGGCGGCGCGCAGCCTGCCTCCCTCGCCTACCGCCAACGCTCGCCCCGACCTGAACGCGCCGGGCCAGTCCCGATCGGCGGTCATCTCTCTGAGAGCGCGGGCGTGGCGTCGCTCTTCCACCGCGATGTCCGCCGCGTCAGGCTCAGAGTCGTAGGCGTTTATCTCCTTCGCCTCTATCCTGACCAGCCAGGGAAGCACCCTGTCCGTGCCAAGCAGCTTCAGGGCCAGTCTGAAGAGTAGCACCTTGGCGTTGGCCTTCGGGGATTCGGCTGCGGAAGCATCCATTCCCAACTTCTCGGCCCACCTTCCGGCGTGCCTCAGTTCGGAGTCCACCAACCTCTCGAAAATCGCAGCCCGCTTGGTGTCCTCTTCAGCCTGGGCCATCGACCTGTACATGGCCGCGGCCTCCAACTCCGATTCCAGGTAATCACGGTAGCGTTTGGCGTCAGAGTTTTTCATGTGGGCCGCCACTTGCACCGCGAAGAGTAAAGACGCCGGAGCGAGAGCCTGTTTCCGTAAGTATCTTTTGGATTATTCAATAGCAACTCCTGAACCCAACCCGATCCTGCTTCAATTATAGGTCAGGGAGCCGCTGAAATGGTACACCTTGCCGACAAAAGCGGCTCGTCCCAGTGATTTGAAATGCTTGGTCTCGTGAGGCCGACTGCGGGCAGTTTCAAGCTGTTCGGCGCCTCAACATACCACAACAAAGGCCTTCAAACATTCGCTCCCGGAGGCGAAAAAAGGGGTTCGTCGTCCTTTGAAAGCGACGGTGAAACGGTAGAGGCGACGATTAGCTGCGTCGATGTAGTGAATGGAACTCTCCCCTCCAACATAGAACTGTTGACGGAAGAGGAGCGGGTATCTTTCGAGCGCGAAATGCGGACAGTGGTTCAACATGTTTGTATTGACTGGTAGAGCGACTTTGGATTTGTGCGTAACCCGGTTGGTGAAAGACGAACTTGACACGTCGTCCGCAGTTCCCTACACGGCGACGGTCACCCACCCCCTAACCCCCTCCCGTCAAGGGCGGAGGAATCTTGTGGCCCAGCCGCTCTACGCTTCATTTCAACGATGTTGGGCTACTAGTGGTTCAACTTTTTTGTATTGATGGGTAGAGTGACTTTAGCTTGATGCGCGCATCCTCGGTAGTGAAGCGCCAATCCACTCGTATAACATCCCGGTTGCGTTGATTCTGCCAAGCATTGACCTCGCCGCGCAGGATGTCTTGATTGGCAATCCGTCGGTCCAGGCACTGTCGAGCCAGCACACCGATCTCTATCTCCGCCATATTCAACCAACTCCCGTGTTTGGGAGTGTAGTGTATCTCCAGTCGCTCAGCTATACGCCTCGCCTCAGCAGGCTCGAATGCCTCGTATAGCGAGGACAGCTTGTGAGTGTTGAGATTGTCCATTACCAGCACGATCCGGTCTCTGTCAGGGTAGTCCTCGTCGACCAGTTTCTTTATCACATGCGCCCAGTCCACCTTCGTGCGACGCTCTCTGAGCTCGACTCGGCGCCATCCGTCCAACGGTGCAAACAGCATGAACAGGCTGCTCACTCCATTGCGCTCGTATTCGTAGTCGTATGCCGCCGATAAGCCGGGCGCTGTGGGACGCGGCACTCGCGTCTCCTTGACTTGCTGTTTGCTCGTCTCATCCATGCACACCAGAACCTCATTCCCATCGTACGGCCGTTGGTAGACCTCCAGTACGTCTTCCATCGCGCACACAAACTCCGCGCTCTGACCGGGCGGGATGCACCAACTCTGCTTCAGCCACGGCTTCAGCTCGTTTTTTTAAGCGCCTGGCGAACCGTCTCGGCGCTAATGGTCTCGACTATCTCACACTCGACCAACTCGTCAGCCAACAGCTTCAGGGTCCAACTGGCACGCCCCTCCGGCGGTTCCCTGCAGGCCATCGCTATCAACCGTGCTTCACCTTCGCCGTCCAGTCTCTTTTGACGCCGACGCAGTTGCTTTTTGCGATTCAGCGCAGACTCGACCCCCTCCTCCACACAGCGCTTGCGTATTCGCTCGACCGTTGACTGTCCCACACCGAGCGCGCTGGTGATGTCCGCGTCCTTCATTCCCCCGTCCGAGCGTGACTCATCGCTCATCAGCAGAATGCGCGCATGGGTCTGTTTGTACGCCGCAGACCGACCGCGTGAGACCAAGCCGTTGAGTTCCTGTTGTTCGTCGGTAGTCAGTCTGATACGGTACTTCTTGGTAGACATCATGGTTCCTCCTCGGTTCAACGTTACGATTGAACCCCCAAGAGCAACAATGACTATCATGGTCTTCATTTCAATGATGTTGGACCACTAGGGGTCAATTCCGAGTTCGTCCCGGATGGCCTTCAGACGGTCCAGGTTTTCCTTGTCGGGGCCTTTCTTGTCCTGCCCCGGCACTTCCAGCAGGAAAGGAACCGCCCTGAAGGCGGAGTGGGCCATGATGGTCTTGAATCCGTCTATGCCGATGAAGCCCTCACCTATGTTTTCGTGCCGGTCAACGCCGGACCCCAGCTTCACCTTGGCATCGTTGGCGTGAACCGCCACCAGGTTCGATAGGCCTATCTCCACGTCAAACTCGCGTATCGCCTCGTCGATCGCATCCGGGTTGGCGATGTCGTAGCCGGCGGCGAAAGAGTGCTCGGTGTCCAGGCACACCTTCACGCGCTCGCTGCCTATCGCGGCCATCAGCCGGCCCACCTCGCCGAACGACGCGCCGATGTGCGAACCCATGCCCGCGCTGTTTTCGAGTATCAGAGAGACGCCGTCCGGCGTGTTGGCAAGCACCTCCTTCAGCGCGGCGGCGGCCTGCTCCAGGACGGCGTCGAAGCCAACGCCCTTGTGACTGCCGCAGTGAAAGATGACGCCCTCCGCGCCAATCTGGGCGGCCGCGCTCATGTGATTGACAAGGGAGTCGATGGACTTTCGCAGCAGTTCGGGCGAGCCTCCGATGTTAACCAGATAGCTTCCGTGAAGGAACGCCGGCATTACGTTCGCAGCCTCTGACCTCTCGCGGAAGGCGATGACCTGCTCTTCGGCGACCGGTTTGAACGCCCATGCCCTGGGCGAGGACGCGAATAGCTGGATGGTCTCCGCGCCCATCTCTTCGGCGCGACCGATGGCCTTCGATACGCCCCCGGCGGTGGAAACGTGCGCTCCAAGTTTCATGTTGCTGTCTCCTTGTTCAGATGCCCTGATTATACCCCGCCGGGCGTTTGAGCCAAAGCGGGTTTTGCCCTATAATCGGGCAAGTGGTCAGCCGCCGGAGGCCGGTGGTGAGTGGGATTAAAGAGTGGACAGGCGTTAGGAGTGGATTGAGTTATGGATGTCAAGACCGTCGCTATTCTCAGCCCGGGGGACATGGGCCATGCCGTGGGCCGCGCCCTCGGAGCACACGGGCTAAGGGTCATCACCTGCCTGGAAGGGAGGAGTGAAAGAACGCGGAGCCTGGCGCGGCAGGGGAACATCATCGAAGTCGAAAGCATAGACGAGATGGTGTCGGATGCCGACCTCGTCCTTTCGATCCTGGTTCCCTCGGAGGCCGCTGGCGTAGCCGCCCGTATAGCTGACGCGCTGCGAGCTACGGGCTCGGATACGGCGTTTGCCGACTGCAACGCTGTCTCGCCACGGACGACCGGAATGATGAACGATGTAATCAACAGCGCGGGCGGCCTTTACGTCGATGCCTCCATCATCGGCGGGCCGCCGGCCAGGGGCGCGCCTCGAACGCGGCTCTACGTGTCGGGCGAACACGCCGGAATAATGTCCGCGTTGGACTGTGAAGGCGTCGCGGTGATGCCGCTCGGAGACGCCATTGGGCGCGCGTCTGCCATCAAGATGTGCTACGCCGCGCTCACCAAGGGGACGTCGGCCCTGCACTTGGCCCTCCTGACCGCAGCGGAGGCCTTGGGAGTGTCCGACGAGCTTGCGGCGGAGTTCATGTCGAGCCAGGCCGCAGCCTACAATGGCATGGAGGGCGGGCTGCCTTCCCTACCCTCAAAGGCGTTCCGTTGGATCGGGGAGATGGAGGAGATTGCCGACACGTTCGACAATGCTGGCGTAACGCCGTTCTTTCATCGCGGCGCGGCGGAGATGTACCGCCTTATCAGCGAGACCCCTTTTGCCCAGGAAAGCCCGGAGACTATCGACAAGAGCCGCACCCTGAAGCAGACCATATCCGCTATCTCGGAACGCCTGCCATCGGGCGCGCTCAGTCAGGACTAGGCTATGAATATGAGAGCTCTTGTACTCGAAGGGGGCGGCCCGGAGCCGCGAATGGGCGTCAGCGAAGTCCCAGTCCCGGAGCTGGGCCCTCATGACGCGCTGGTGGAGGTAGCCGCATGCGGTTTGTGCTACCACGACATCGCGGTGATGCAGGGCACGCTGCGACGAGGCGTGAAGCCCAACGTGGTGCTGGGCCACGAAATCTCGGGGCGAGTCGCCGACGTGGGAAACTCAGTAACGAAGGTCAGCGCGGGCGACAGAGTGGTTACGACGCTGACCACGTTCTGTGGCGAATGCGAGAACTGCCTTGCAGGGCGAGAATACAGGTGCGCTTACGGGCAAGGCATCGGGCACGCGATCGACGGTGGATTCGCCCAGTTCGTCAAGCTGCCGGAGAACAGCATGATTACTCTGCCCGACAGCCTGGACCTGTCTGACGCGGCAATCCTGGGATGCCCGATGGGGGTCGCGCTGCAGGCCGTGCGAGACGCGGCCAAGCTGCGGGCGGGCGAAACGCTGCTGGTCACGGGCGCCGGCGGCGGGCTTGGCGTACACGTCGCGCAGATAGCCGCGGCGCTCGGCGCGAGGACGCTCGCCGTGACGACTTCACCGGAGAAGCTGGAAGCGATAGAGCAGGCGGCCTCATGCGAGGTCATTCTCGCCGATGAACTTGACTTCTCCGAGATAGCTCTCGCGCTCACCGAGGATCAGGGCGTGGACGTGGTGATAGACACCGTGGGTTCCGCGGTGTTCCGCTCCGCGCTCAATAGCTTGGCCCAGTTCGGACGGATGGCGCTGCTGGGCGAGATCGCCGGGGAGCGCGTTTCGCTGAACCTGGCCGAGATCCTCTTCCGCGACGCCACCATCGTAGGCTCAACCGGCGCGGGCCGTCGCCATATCAGCGACGTGATCGGGATGGTAGGCGACGGACTCGTTTCGCCGGTAGTATCACAGCGGTTCCCGCTGGAGGACGCGACCGACGCCTACCGGATGATGCGGGAAAAGAAGACCTTCGGACGGGTGGCGCTGGTCCCTTAGCGCGCGGGCGCGGGCTCTGGGCGGCGCAGAACTCGCCTGAAGAGGCGTGGCAGATCGCCATATTCCCATGCTACCAACAGTTGGCTTGCGACCCCAATGGAGCTGTAGGTTCCCGCGACCACGCCTATCAGCAAGACCAGCAGGAACGATCGGATCGTCGAGCCTCCGAACAGCATCAGCGCGAGCAGTGTGAAGAGCAGCGTGAAGCTGGTGTTTAGCGAACGTCCCAGCGTCTCGGAGATGCTGAGGTTCACGTTGTCTGCGAAACGGCCGTTGGGATAGAGCAGCACGTTCTCCCTGAGCCTGTCGAACACCACTATCGTGTCGTTGACGCTGTAGCCGATGACGGTAAGAAGCGCTATCAGGAACATGGTATTCACTTCCATGTCCGCCACGTACCCAAGTATGGCGAAGACGCCGATCACGATGATGGCGTCGTGCAGCAGCGCGACAATCGCGGCCGCGCCGTATCTGAACGGGCTGGGCACGTTGCGGAACGCCCACCACACGTAGAAGAAGATGCCAATCGCCGCGGCCAGGACGGCCCAGAAGGCATTGAGCACCGTCTCTTGAGCCACCACGGGTGAAACCAGGTCGAAGGCCAGCACGTTGGCGCCATTGGGCGAGAGGCCGGCCTTCAATCCCTCAACAAGGCTGTCCTTTTCAGCCTCATTCAGCTCCTTGGTCCGAATGAAGTAGGTGTTTTCGCCGAGATTCTGGACGACCGCCTCACTACGGCCCAATGCGGTTATCTCTGAGCGAAGGTCCTCCTGGTCCACGGAATCGGTAAACTCAACGATAGTCGTTGAACCACCGGTGAAGTCGATGCCGGGGTTCAAGCCGGGGGCGATGATGAGAAACACCACCCCCGGAAGTATCACAACCAGGGATACTAGGAAAAACCAGAGTCTCTTGCCTGCGAAGTCCAATTCTTAGCTCCTCTGGGCGGCCGGAGTCGCCACTTGTCTCTGGGGAAGCTCACCGCCGCCCAACGGCACGAACATGCCGAGCTTACGCGACAGACGGGGTGTAGCCAGCACACGGAGAAACGTTCTGCTCACCGTTATGGCGGAGAACATGCTCACGAGGACTCCAATGGCCAGCGTTGCGGCGAAACCCTGAACGATTGTGGTGCCAAGCTGGTCGGAGAACCAAAAAAGGATACCGCACGTTATCAGCGTTGAAACGTTGCCGTCGCGGATGGCGGGCCAGGCCCGGTCGAACCCGATGTTTATCGCCGACAACAGAGTTCTTCCCGCCCTCAGCTCGTCCTTCATGCGCTCGAAAATCAGGATGTTGGCGTCCACCGCCATTCCAACGGACAGGATCGCGGCCGCGACCCCGGAAAGCGTAAGAGTAACGGGCATCAGCTTGAATATCGCCAGCAGAAGCGAGGCGTATATCAGCAACGCAAGAGAGGCGACGACGCCAGGAACGCGATAGTACAACGTCATGAACAGCAGCACCAGCCCCAGGCCCACCAGTCCCGCGACGACGCTTTTATTCAGGGAGTCCGAACCGAGTATGGCGTCTATGTCCCGCTCCTGAATCAGTTCGATTGGCACGGGCAGCCGCCCCGACTCCAACAGAAGAGCGATGTCCTGCGCCCGCTCCAGCGTGAAGTTCCCCTGAATGAATCCCGTGCCTGTCGTGATGACCGCGCTCACCACAGGTGAGATCAGTTCCTCTCCGTCAAGGAAGATGGCGATTGCGTCCTGGGTTCCAACTATTTCCTGCGTAAGCTCGCCGAATATCCTGGTTCCCCTGTCACCGAATTCGATGTTGACTATCGGGACGCCGGACGCGCTGTGCGTGCCGGCGAAGGCCCTGCGAAGGTCGTCACCGGTGAGGCCGATGTCTTCGTCTGCCGTGCCCTGGATCTCCGTGAAGCTCACCCGTGGATTGTCACCCAGGCGAGCCTGCGTGGAGGCAATCAGGGATTCTGCGTCTTCGTTTTCGTCGGCGTATGGAAGAAGCGCCATGGCGTAGCTCGTAGTGGTGCCTACTTGCTGGAAACCGAGGGCCAACACCTCCGGGTACCTGAGCGGCAGTTGTTCGGCCCCGTCTATGACCACCTCGAGCCGGCTTGGCCGCAGGCTGGTCCCAAGCAGGGAGGCAGTAAGCCTGTCGAGCACCCCGGCGAATTTGGCCGCGCCTGCATCCGTAAACTCGAATATTATTACGGGCGGCGCTTCCGGCTGCTCGCCGGTGGCCGCTGGCGTCGAGGTCCCGGCAGAAGCGAGCGGCGGCTGGGTCGCCGTGGTGGTCGCGCCGGCTGCGCCCTCCGTTCCCGGGACCGAGGCGGCCCCTTCTTCCGGCATGGGCAGCCTGCCGGCAGTGATGCTCACAAGATCGTCGCCGGTGAACTCGTCCAGAGGCCTGGAAACGTCCAATCTGCGATGCTTGAACTCGAGGGTCGCGGTCTCACCGATGAGTTCCTTGGCGCGCCCTGGGTCGCTTACGCCTGGGAGCTGCACCAGCATCCGGTCTTCGCCCAGAATCTGAATGATAGGCTCGCCCAGTCCCGAGTTGTTTACCCTGCGTTCGATTATTCTCCTGAGCCCATCCATGTCATCGGAAGTGGGGGGGAGAACCTCGCCCGTGTCGGGGTCCGTGGTTTCCTGGGCTCGATACACCAGGTGAATGCCACCCTGCAAATCGAGTCCAAGGCTCAGACCGAGCACGGTATCGCCGCCGCGCTCAAATCCCCCGATCGAGAATTTCTGAAAGCCCAGGACGGCCCCGGCCACCGCCACGAGGATTACTATCAGAAGCAATGTCCGAGCATATCTACGCAATATCTTCTCCTGAACGCAGGCGAGAGCTTACCAGTCGCAGCGCCTCTTCCCTGGTTTCGATTTCTCCGCTCGCGCACGCCTCAGTCACGCTGGCAAGCAACTCACCCACCCTTGGGCCTGGCGTCAGAGCAAACTTTTCCATTATATCGTGACCGTCTATCAATTTTGGAAGGATTTTGGGAGACTTACCTTCCAGACCCTGGCACAGTATGGCGTCAATTGCCGCGCGGTAGTGCGACCATTCGTGTTCATCCAGCATAGCGCCGCGCGCGGAGAGATAGTCCGCCATGTTGAGGTAGAGCGTGTCAATCGCGGCGTCACCGGCGTCCCTGAAGTAGCGGAAAATGGCTCTTCTCGTTGGCAACTCTCCCTCTCGCGCCATCTGGCCGGGGCGCAGGTGATGCCGCGTCATCAATGCGAGCAAGCGCACGCTTCGCTTGCTGAATCTCAGGCGCTCGAGGATGCGCCTGGTCATGCGCTCACCCTCGCTGTGATGGCCAAGAAAGCGGATGCGGCCGGTCGCCTCGACCGTCCTTGTAGCGGGCTTGGCTATATCGTGCAGGAGACCGGCGAGTTTGAGCAGCGTCAGTCTGGTGTGACCGTCGCCGACCTCTTCCGCAAAGCGCTCGTCCATGTCCTCGAAGCGAGGGAGCGTATCGACGACGTGGTCGCCACCGGCAGGCTGCCCCTGCACGATTCGCTCTACCTGGCCTACGGTTTCGACGAGATGATTGAAGACGTCCCAGTAGTGCTCCTTTGGCTGCGTGACGTCTTTGGCGTCGGCAAGTTCGGGGATAATCTCGCACAGCAGGCCCAATGCGTCCAGGCTACGCACGGAGTCCATTGCGCCCGGTTCCGCGAGAAGTTTCAGCAGTTCGTCCCTCACTCGCTCGGGGGCGACAGTCGCAAGCAGGTGAGCGTCCCGCCGGATTTGCGCGGCGGTGTTGCTATCGATGCTAAGCTGAAGTTGGGCCGCCAGCCTCGGCGCGCGCGCGAGCCGAGCGGGATCGTCCATGAACACCGCGGGTTTGATGGCGCGAATGACAGAGGCGCGTAGGTCGGCGAGCCCTCCATGTGGGTCAATCACCGCCTGGCTGGACAATCCGCCGAGGGTATTCTCCAAGCTCACGGCCATCGCGTCTATCGTAAAGTCTCGACGGTCTAGGTCCGCCAGTATCCCGTCGCGAGCGGGGTTAATATCCACGAAGCGCGTTCCCCCGCCGTCCGGCAGCGCTACTCGCGCGATGCACCTGCCGTCGTCCAAGAGCACGAAACTGCCACCCATGCGGTCGGCCAACTCGCGGCCTATCCTCAGAGCGTCGCCGGCCACGGCTAAGTCTATGTCGCGAGAGGTTCTCCCTAGCGCGGCATCTCTAACCAGCCCTCCCACTAAGTAGGCGTCAATGCCCCTGGAGGCAAAGAACTCTCTCAGGACCTCGATGATGAGACGAACTCGCGCGTGTTTGAAATCGATAGTGGGACTGGGCGTAAGGTGAGGAATGGTTGAATGCTCCATCTCTAGGTCGCGCTGGCGCTCAAGGCTGGGCGACAGACATCAAGCGTCCCTATGAAAGGTTGAAGAATTATCACTCTTTGCGGTATGAGCAGCGACCTATACGAAGGGCTGGAGATGAAATCCACATGAGGGGATTTTGGAAGGCTGCTCCCATGAATGCCTTAGCTGATCTTCATCGTAGCGGGTATCTCCAACTCTTCCGGGTGCGACTTCGCAGGAAGCGGTTCCGCCACTGCGCCATTGTTATTGTAACGGCCGTTGCTGCCTGGTTCGCCATCCTCAGAGGGGGCCTCCAGCTTGATCAGCATCTCGTGGCTCTCGAGGTGATCTACGTAGAGTATGCCATTCAGATGGTCAACTTCGTGTTCGAGCGCCTGCGCCAGCAAACCGTCGGTTTTGAGCTTGACCAGCGTCGAGGTGTGGTCGAGGGCGCTGAACTTTACCCAGATAGCCCTCGTTACAAGGCCCTTGTAGCCGGGGATGCTCAGGCACCCTTCCTCCACCTCCCGTTCGCCGTCGCGGTGAACAATCTCCGGGTTGATATATATCCTGGGTTCCTCTTCAGGCAGTTGGATGACTATGACCCTCCGCAGGACTCCCACCTGGTTCGCGGCCAAGCCTACGCCCTCTTCCTTCTGCATGGTGTCGACCATGTCATGGGCAAGCCGCAAGACGGACGCATCCACCTTGCGCACCTTCTTGGCGCGCTTCCTCAGCATAGGGTGGGGCAACTTCAGTATGGGGCGGACGGCCAATTCTTCTCTCCCTCTTGGCGGAGCCGGGCCATTGACATTCGCTAAGCCCGTCGTTTGATTATATCCGTCCTACTAGCGGGCTGTAAAGCCTGACTGAACGCTCCCAGGGCCTTTCCAAAGTTGACTCATTACTGAAGGACATACCCCAGCGTGCACCTGGATTGCCGAGCGGCCTTCTGCCTTTGGGTGAGATTGGTGGCGAAAAGGGTCAAACTGCTTTCAGGTGTCGTATCTTCACGCATTTTGCGGTATCTCCTAGCTGGCTGGGGGGCTGGATTATCAAGAAAACGACGCTCAATCAGGTTGGTTTGCCTGCCAAATCGTACATTTTGCGGCACGGGTCAGACGGGCGGTTTGGGTTATGGGCTACGTGGCGGATGGATTTGTGCTGGATGAGGGGATGATAGCACTGGCGTTCGTATTTGTCAATAGGGGGTTGTCAGAACCCAGGGCCTTTCCAAAGTTACGACTTTCGGCTTCGACCTCCAACCGTCGTTCCCGCGAAAGCGGGAACCCAGAGCAAGGATGCCTGTGAAATAGCGACAATACCAACTTTGGAAAGACCCTGGAACGCTCCGATGGCGTGCGTAGAGTGCGCTGTTTGTGGTGGATGGCCTGGATGGGATGATGTAACATGGGGCGGGTTGAGGCGTTGGGACGAACGCGGAATCGATTCGGTTTTGGATTGTGGCCAATGATGGATTGCGCGGGTTTAGGACTATTGCGATGAGCGATACGAATCAGCGAGTTACCGTCTCTGAGCCAGATGCGGCTGTTAGGGAGTGGTTTGGGCTGCTTGGGCGATATTGCGCGTCCGTGGACTACGACTCGACGCGGGCCATCTTTGCCACCGACGTGGTATCGTTTGGGACGAAGGCGGATATAGTTTCGGGGCTGGACGCTCTGCAGGCCAACCAGTGGGAGGGTATCTGGCCGAATATCGAGGACTTCGAGGTTAACCTCGACAGTGTCCGCTCCGCCGGGAATGGGCGTTGCGCGTGGGGCGTTGCCACGTGGACGTCGACCGGTTTCTACGAGGATGGCAAGCCTTTCTTTCGACCAGGCCGCGCGACGGTGACGCTGGAGCGGCGCGACGGCGTCTGGCTGGCAACCCATACCCACTTTTCGCTGAACCCGGGCACACCGCCTCGCACCTACGGACGCGGGCCAGCTTAGCGGCGTCCGGCTGGGCGCAGGTAGATTTAGGGAGGAACGATGATTATCGACACTCATTGCCACGCCGGGCAGAACTGGTTCGAGCCTGTGGAACTTCTGCTTCACCAGATGAACGTCAACGGCGTCGAGAAGGCTGCCCTCATTCAGCACCGGGGAACGTTCGACAACAGCTACCTGTTGGAGTGCGCCAATCGCTTTCCGGGGCGCTTTGTGGTCGTCGTAATAGTCGATGCGTCGCGCGCCGACGCGCCATCCGCCCTGGAGAGGTGGGCCGCCCTGGGCGCCGTCGGCGTGCGGCTCAGCCCGACCGTTCGCTCTCCAGGCCCCGACCCCCTGGCAATCTGGCGCACGGCATCGGAGCTTGGCCTGGTGGTGAGCAGCCTGGGAGACGTTACGGAGTTTGCCTCCGACGAGTTCGACAACCTGGTATCCGAACTGTCGGAATTGCCCATCATCATAGAGCATCTCGCAGGCGTGAGGCAGGGCGCGGAGCCGCCCTACACCTCCTACAAGAACGCTCTGGCGCTGTCCCGCTACCCCAACACGTACATCAAGGTGGGAGGACTCGGCGAAATCAGCGCACGGCCCCCGGTGTTGAAGCCGGGGTTTTCCTTCGACTACACCCCTCCCCTGCTAGAGATGGCCTACGACGCCTTCGGTCCCCGCCGCATGATGTGGGGCAGCGACTACCCGCCCGTAAGCGGTCGTGAGGGCTATCGTAATGCCCTCCGGGGAGTCCAGGAGCACCCGGCGTTGAGCCGGAAGGAAGACAACGAATGGGTCATGGGCCGAACGGCCTCGAACGTGTTCAAATTCAGTTAGCCTCAATCCCTGCGGCAATTCATAGAGACGAGGAGCTATTGCAATGGTAGAAGCATACGAAGGCTCGCACCAGCAGTACGACGCGGTCGTGGAGCAGAACGTAATGGCGCCGATGCGCGACGGCGTAAGGCTGGCGGCGGACATCTACTTCCCCGCCGTTGGCGGTCGCGGGGCGGAGGGAGAGTTCCCCGTCGTTCTGGAGCGGACGCCCTACGAAAAGGCCACGCCGCGCCAGGTCTCAAAGGCAAAATACTTCGCGCGGAGGGGCTACGTTTGCGTCATCCAGGACGTGCGGGGCAGGTTCAAGTCGGAGGGCGAGTTCTACGCCTTCGCCAAGGAGGCGCCGGACGGTTACGACACCGTCGCATGGCTGGCCGGACAGCCATGGAGCAACGGCAAGGTTGGCACGATGGGCGACTCGTACGCGGGCAGCGACCAGGCGGCGCTGGCGACGCTCAACCCGCCTCACCTGTCCACGATGGTCGTCGCGGTGGGCGCGTCCAACTACTACCACAGCTCCATGCGCCAGAACGGAACGCTGGAACAGCGGTTCCTCATCTACGCCTTTCGCATGGCCACCACGAGCAAGGAGGCGGAGGCCGACCCGTCGTTGAAGGCCGCGCTTGTCAGGGAGTACACGGAGAACCTGCCCCATATCGTGAGACAGTTCCCAATCAAGGAGGGCGCGACTATCTTGCGCCGGCTGCCTTCCTACGAACGCTGGGCCATAGACATCCTCACGCATGGGGAGTACGACGACTACTGGAAGCAGCGTGGTTACGCGCCGGCGGAGTACTACGACCAGCACGCCGACGTTCCGACGCTGTACCTCGGCGGCTGGTACGACTCGTACGCGCGGAACACCTGCGCGTGCTACGCCGCGCTCAGCAGGACGAAACGCTCTCCTCAGCATCTACTCATGGGGCCCTGGACTCACGGGCAGTACGAGGTGACCAACGCGGGCGACGTTGACTTCGGACTGAAGGCCCACATCGACTACAATGATCTCAGGCTTGCGTGGTTCGACCACCACCTGAAGGGAATGCGCACTGAGGTAGCCGACTGGTCGCCGGTGCGCATCTTCACTATGGGAACGGGCGGCGGCAGCAGGTGCGTTACGGGGTCGCCCGGGGCGAACGCGGAATACGTCGGGCTGATAAACCACGGCGGTTACTGGCGCAGCGAAACCGACTGGCCCCTACCCTCGACCAGCTTCACGCCGTTCTACCTGGTTGGCGGCGGCTCCCTTTCTACCGAGCGGCCGGAGGATGGGGCGTCAGAGCCGAGCCGCTACACGTTCGATCCCAAAAATCCCGTGCCCACCATGGGCGGCGGGATTTCGGCGGCTGAGACTATCATGCGCGCGGGAGCGTTCGACCAGCGCGGACGGCCGGACTTCTTCGGCTGCAAGGACGCGCTGCCGCTGAGTTCGCGCGCGGACGTTCTGACCTTCCAGACTCCCTCGCTGGAGGAAGCGGTCGAGGTTACGGGACCTATCGAAATGCGGCTATGGGCGGCTTCGTCCGCGGTCGATACCGACTTCACGGCCAAGCTGATCGACGTATATCCGCCCAGCGGCGACCACCCCGATGGCCTTGCCATCAACATAACGGATTCGATCATCCGCGCACGATACCGCAACGGTTGGGAAAAGGCGGAGTTGATGACGCCAGGTACGCCTTATGAGTTCGTGTTCCAGCTTTACCCAACGTCGAACGTGTTCAAAGCCGGGCACAGGATTAGGCTGGACATAAGCAGCAGCAACTGGCCGCGCTTCGACGTCAACCCCAACACGGGCGGGCCGCTGGGCACGGAGCAACGGTACGATGTGGCGCAGCAGACGGTGTATCATGACGCGGAGCGGCCGTCGTGCGTTGTGCTGCCGATCTGTTAGTTCATCAATGTATCAGTGGCTGCGGCGGTGTTTTAGGGCGCGGCCGGGGAGGGCGCCTGTGTGCATGGACTGGTCTATGACCAAGGTTCCGTTGACTATCACGTACTCGATGCCTACGGGTAGTTGCTTGGGGTTGGTTCGAGTGGCGGGGGCGCTTACGCCGGCGGGATCGAAAACGGTGATGTCGGCCTTCATGCCGTCGCGGAGGATGCCTCTGTCGGGCAGTCCCAGCCTTTGGGCAGGGAAGGACGTCATCTTGCGGATGGCCTCCGGGAGGGACATCTGGCGCTCTTCGCGCACGAACTCGGCCAGGATTATGGGGAAGCAGCCGTAGGTCCTGGGGCTCGGGAAGTCGCCGAGCAGGACAGCGTCGCTGCCGACCATGGACATGGGGTGGGTGACGAAAGCGGGCAGAGTGTTGCCGTTCGCGCCCGCGGCTACGTAGCAGGTCTGGAGGTCCTCGGCAAGGAGGAGGTCGCAAAGCGCGTCCACCGGATGGGCGCTCATCATCTCGGCTATTTCGGCGACGGAGCGGCCCTCGTACTTGTGGTTTTCGGGCCTTTTGAAGTAGGTGAGCCACATGTCGTGCCAGGTAGGCGCGCGCGGGCCAATCTCGCGCCGCAGGCGTTCGCGGGCATCATCAGAGCGGAGCACCTCCTTGAGCCGCTCCGGCCCGCCGTCGTGCGTCCAGTCCGGGAACACGATGAGGATGCGCGTGCTTCCGTAAATGTAGGGGTAGCTGTCGAAGGTGATGTCCTGTCCCGCTCCCTGGGCGTCCTCTATCAGTTGGATGAGCCTGTGGCCTCCGCCGGGACTGGGTGCCTTCTGGTAGAAGTGGGTTACGTGCAGGGGCGCTCCGCTGCGCTGACCAATCTCGATGGCCTCCCTAAAGGGGTCCAGGAACTGGTCGCCAAGCCGGTAGCGGACGTGCGTGTGGTAGATTCCTCCCATGTCGGCGACCTGCCTGGACAGTTCGACTATCTCGTTGGTGTCGGCGTAGTTGCCGGGGGGATAGTCGAGGCCAGTGGACAGGCCGACGGCGCCCTCTTCCATGGCCTCGCGAATCATGGACTTCATGCTTGCAACCTCGGCCGGGGTCGCGGGCCTGTCATCCCAACCGATGGCGTCGATTCTCACGGGGGAGTTCCCCAGGATGTAGGCGATGTTGACTGCGACCTTACGGTCGAACATGGCAAGGTACTGCTCCACCGTTGACCATCGGCCGGGCAATGTGGGGTTCCCGTCCAGGCCTGAGTTGAGCTCCACGAAGCGCAGGAAGTCGTCGTGGGATCGGAAGGGGGCGTAGGAGTTGCCGTCCACGCCCACGAGCTCGGTGGTGATGCCCTGATGAACCTTCGGCTCGTGCCTGGGTTCGGACAGGATAACGAGTCCGGCGTGGGAGTGCATGTCGATGAAGCCGGGGCAGACCACGCGGCCAGTCGCGTCGATCGTCCTGGCTGCTTCGACGGTTGAGACGTCCCCCCTGATGACGCGCAGGGAGTCTCCCTCGACGCCGACGGAGGCGTAGTAACCCGGGTTGCCAGTTCCGTCGATAATGAGTCCGCCTTCGATGAGCAAGTCTAGCATGGCCTGTAGTGCCTCCGTCAGGTTGCGTTGTCAGTGGGATTGTACATGTTGGTCGCGGCACCCACAAGCGCGCCCAACACGCCGACAAGATGGGATTGCCGCGTGAACTAACGCGGACTCGCTACCGCTGTCTATCGCGCCTTGATATAATTGGTTGTTGGCAACGATGGATGAGCCATGCTAACCGTTTGGCGGACGTGACGTTTCAATATACAGAATCCGGGTTCGTGTAGAGGTTTCAGGGACATGCAGGAATTGAAGGCCGCGCTGTTGGAGTTACGGGAAAAGATAGCAGACTTCAAGGTGCGTCTTTGACCTTGGTGAGAAGGAGAAGGAGATCGAGAGGCTGGAACGGGAGGCCTCGAACCCCCGCTTCTGGGACGCGCCCACGCAGGCGCAGCAGAAGATGCGGAGGATGTCCCGCCTGAATGAGGAGGTTGCGGAGTGGCGAGAGCTGGATGAAGGGGCGGCATCGGTCGACGAGTTGATCGCCCTGGCCTTGGAGGAGGACGACGACTCCCTGCGGGACGCGCTGGAGAACGACTTCGCCAGTATCAGAGACAGGCTCACGGAGATGGAGTTCAAGCTGGTGCTGTCGGGGGAGTACGACAGCCGCAACGCCATCATCGCGCTTCATGCGGGCGCGGGAGGCGTGGATTCGCAGGACTGGGTGAGGATGCTGATGCGAATGTACCTGCGCTGGGCGGAGCGCCGCGGGTTCGAAAGTGAGGTTCTAGACGTGTCCCTGGGAGAAGAGAACGGCATCAAGAGCACGACTGTCCAGATTTCCGGGCCATACGCCTTTGGGTATCTCAGGGCGGAGCGAGGCGTGCACAGACTGGTTCGCATCTCTCCTTTCGACGGGAACCACGCCAGGCACACCTCCTTCGCGCTGGTGGAAGCGCTTCCCGAGGCCGAGGAAGGGACGGACGTCACCATACAGCCGGACGACGTTAAGCTGGAGGTGTTCAGGGCGGGCGGCGCGGGCGGACAGAGCGTGCAGAAAAACTCCACCGCCGTGCGCATCACCCACCTTCCCTCCGGCATCAGGGTGAGTTGCCAGAATGAACGCTCGCAGCGGCAGAACCGTGAGTTCGCGATGCGGATTCTCATGGCCCGCCTGGTGGAGCGCGAGATCGAACGGAAGAACCAGGAACTCGCGAGACTGAAGGGAGAGCACATTTCGCCGGAGTGGGGCAACCAGATCCGAAGCTACGTGTTGCATCCTTATCGAATGGTGAAGGACCACAGGACGAACTACGAGGCGTCATCCGCGGAGGGCGTGCTGGATGGTGATATAGACGACTTCATAAAGGCGTATCTATCTTCGACAGTAGGCGAATAGGGGGCGCCGCGTCGCAAGCGCCGCCGGCGCCAGGCCGGCTTCACGTACCAGATACGGAATAACAGGAGACTGAAAGGGGCATACGATGAAGAAGTTCTTGGCTCTTTTGATGGCATTAGTCGCAGTCGTGGCATTGGCCTGCAGCGCCGATACCGAGCCCGTTCCTCTGGTGGTCACCGCCGAGCCGACACCGCAGACCGCGGCCGCGGCTGCCAGCCAGCCGACCGCATCGCCGACCGAGAGCGCGGCGGCGCCTCAGCAGGCGTCAGAAGCTGAAGAGGAGTCCGTGGGCGGAGTGTTCCGCAGGCTTTGGAGAGACCCTCCAACCCTCGATCCTCATCTGACAACGGACACGACATCGTCGTTCGTGGTCGTCGAGTTGTACAGCGGCCTCGTCGCTCTGAACACAGACCTCGTGCTGGTTCCCGACATCGCCGAACGCTGGGAGATTAGCGAAGACGGGCGGCAGTACACCTTCCTTATTCGACCCGAAGCGAAGTTCCACGACGGCAAAAAGGTCACCGCTCACGACTTCAAATGGTCGATAGAGCGGGCGGCCAATCCGGAGACGGCGTCGCCGGTGGCCGATACGTACCTCAATGACATTGTTGGAGCGCTGGATTACATAGAGGGGCGGGCCACGGAGATCAGCGGTATCCAGGTGGTTGACGACCAGACCCTCCAGATAAGCGTGGACGAGCCCAAGGCATACTTCCTGGCCAAGCTGACCTATCCGACGGCCTACGTGTTGGACAGGGCGAACGTCGAGGCGGGCGGGCGAAGCTGGACAGACAATCCAAACGGCACCGGCCCGTTCAGGCTGAAAGAGTACAAGATTGGAGAACGCATAGTGCTGGAGCGGAACGCCCACTACTATCGTGAGCCCGCGAAGGTTGAAACCATCTTGCTGAACCTGGCCGGCGGCCAGTCTATGGCGATGTATGAAAACGACGAAATCGACATTACGGGAGTGAGCCTGTTCGACCTCGAGCGCGTGCTCGATCCCAACGAGCCTCTACACGAGCAGTTGATTATCGCGCCGCCCGACTTCAGCGTGTCGTACATCGGATTCAACACCAGCATGGCGCCGTTCGACGACGTGAAGTTCCGCCAGGCGCTCAACCACGCCGTTGACAAGGAGCTAATCGCCAAAGAGGTCTTGTCAGGGCTGGTGGAACCGGCGTTTGGGATACTGCCGCCGGGGTTTCCCGCGTACAACTCTGAGCTAGTCGGGCTGAGGCATAACGCCGAGTTGGCCAAGGAGTTGCTGAACGAGTCGAAATACGCGGACCCCGAAACCCGCCCTCGAATCGTGATAACGGTTCCCGGCACCGGCGGCACCATTGGGCTGGACCTGGAAGTGGTGATTGAGATGTGGAGGCAGGTGTTGGGCGTAGAGGTGGAAATCCAGCAGGTCGAGTGGGCCACGTACCTGCAAGACCTGAACGAGTCCAAGTTCCAGGCCTTTGCCGGGCTTGGATGGGAGGCCGATTATCCCGATCCGCAGGACTTCCTCGACATTCTGTTTCACACGGATAGTAGCCTGAACCATGGCGCGTACAGCAACACGGACGCGGACCGGATTCTCGAGGAGGCGCGCACCGAGCAGGACCCGCTAAGGCGCGTACAGCTATACCAGCACGCGGAGGAACTGATAGTGGGCGACGGGGCATGGGTACCGCTGTGGTACACCGGTGAGCGTCACGTTCTCTTGAAGCCGGACGTGAAGGACTACCGCGTGACGCCGATGATCGTGCCCAAGCTCAAGGAGATCAGGATTCAGTAGCGTATAGGGGCAATTCGCCTGTAGTAGGCAAACACAGGCCAAGTGGAGCCGCCCTGCCTATCTCGATGGGCAGGGCGGGTTCTTGTTAGGGCGTGGTCGGGCGGCGGCAGGTGTTGTCAGAACCAGGATGACATTGGTGTTGCCGCCCTTGCTGTTGACGGGGAGTAATGAGAGTTAGGGCAAAGGCAGTTCTGTGCCAATGGAGGCGACGTTGAAGGGATTTGCTCAGAAGTTTCAGACATCGTCTTTAGCGCTGGTGGCGGCGCTGTGGTTGTTGGCTTTGAGCGGATGCGGGGGTTCGGACGCGCCATCGCCAACGGCTGTCCCCTCCTCCACCGCCGAGAGCGCGCCAACGGCGGCGCCCACTCCTGGACCAACCTCGACCGCAGTTCCCGCCGCCGCGCCAACCGGGGTTCCAGCGACCGCCGCTGCGCGGCCGGCGCCTACTGCGCAGTCGCCCGCCACGCGGGGGGAGGTGTCGATAACTCTGGGTGATGGCTCGCTTGCCCGCTACCTCATCCGTGAGCAGCTTGCCCGGCGCGACCTGCCGAACGACGCCATCGGCGAGACCCCGGACGTGAGCGGCAGCATCGTCTTCGATGCCGACGGCGCGGTCGTACCGGAACGCTCCACTCTCACAGTGAACCTGACCACTCTGCGCAGCGACTCGGACAGGCGCGACGATTTCCTGCGCGGAAACTCCCTCGAATCCAACAAGTTCTCCACGGCAGAGTTCGTAGTAAAGGACGCGCCGGGTATGCCATGGCCCCTCCCGGATGGCGGTGAGGCGTCCTTCCAACTGAGCGGCGACATGACGGTGCGCGAGGTGACGCGCCCGCTGACCTGGGACGTCACCGTCGAGTTTGGTCCCAACACTGTGACGGGGCAGACCACGACCACATTCACGTTCGACACGTTCGAGATCGAAAAGCCTTCGCTGTTCTTCATCATAAGCCTGGACGACGAGATACGGCTGGAACTGGACATCGCGGCGGCGGTCGCCTCAGGTGGATAATGCGCGTGGAGCCTCGTGCCGTTTCGTTGACCGCCTGCACGGTGGGGCGTATCATAACTTAGAGTTGGGATTGCCTCACGGCGAGCAACCGAGTGGATTCCCGCCTACACGAGTATCACGGGCATGGCGAATTGTTGGAGCTTCGCTCTCCAGCTGACAGGACAAGAGGTAGCGGGTGACAACCGGCGAAAAGATTTCCATTCCCATCAGGGGCATGACGTGCGCGGCGTGCGTCTCTCACGTGCAGCACGCGCTCGAGGGCGTAGAGGGCATTAGCGGCGCCAACGTCAACCTCGCTACTGAGAAGGCGACGCTCGTATGGGAGTCCGGGGGCGCGCTGGACGAGGTGATCGACGCGATCGAGGACGCGGGGTACGGTGTGGATACGGCGAAGACCGCACTGGTAATTGACGGCATGACCTGCGCCGCCTGCGTCGGCCACGTTGAAAGCGCGCTGAACGGTGTGGAAGGCGTCGTTAGCGCCAGTGTCAACCTCGCCACTGAGCGCGCCTCAGTCGAGTACGTTCCCGGCGTGACGGGCGTATCCGGCCTGCGCCACGCCGTCGAAGATGCCGGGTACACGCTCGCGGCGGTGGTCGGCGACAGGAACGACGATTCGGCGACTCCCAGGGATGTATCGAGCCTGAGAACGAAGTTCGTCTTCAGCCTGGCAGCCGCGGCGGTCGTCATGGCGTTGATGGCGATTCCCGGAGCGCGAGACCTCCTGCCGTTTCGCCTCGACTTTCTACTGTTCGCGGTAGCCGCGCCCGTGCAGTTCTGGGCGGGCAGGCAGTTCTACGCGGGCGCGTGGGGCGCGCTCAAGCACGGAACCAGCACCATGAACACGCTTATCGCGC
Organism: Dehalococcoidia bacterium; assembly: GCA_965217565.1. Taxonomy (GTDB): domain Bacteria; phylum Chloroflexota; class Dehalococcoidia; order Lucifugimonadales; family CATOSD01; genus CBDCIS01. The sequence continues at coordinate 360,891 of CBDCIS010000002.1, read as the reverse complement.
TCGGCACCTCGGTGGCCTTCTTCTACAGCGTCGCCGTCACCCTGTTCCGCGAGACCTCTTTTTTCGCTGCCCACGACGCCGAGACATTCTTCGACACCTCCACCGCCATCATCGGCCTCGTGCTGCTGGGAAGGTACCTCGAGGCGAAGGCCAGGAGCCGCGCGTCCAATGCCATCAGGTCGCTGATGGAGCTCCAGGCCAAGACGGCGCGCGTCGTGCGCGGCGGCGAGCAGATCGACGTGTCGATAGATGACCTTGTGGTGGGTGACGCGGTGGTGGTGCGGCCAGGAGAAAAGATACCCGTCGATGGCGAAGTGGTGGAGGGTCATTCCTCAATCGACGAGTCCATGCTGACCGGGGAAAGCGTTCCGGTCGAAAAGTCGCCCGGCAGCGCGGTGTACGGCGCGACGCTCAACGGCACGGGCAGCTTCACGTTCAGGGCCACCAAGGTGGGACGCGACACGATGCTGTCGCAGATAGTAAGTCTCGTGGAGGAGGCGCAGGGGTCCAAGGCGCCTATCCAGCGGCTGGCCGACCTTATCTCGGCGTACTTCGTTCCGACCGTGACGCTGGCCTCCCTGGGCGTGTTCGTTCTGTGGCTTGCGCTCGGTCCCGCGCCCTCCCATGTCTATGCCATTCTGACGGCGGTGGCCGTTCTCATAATCGCCTGCCCGTGCGCGATGGGCCTGGCGACGCCGACGGCGGTAATGGTGGGCACGGGCAAGGGAGCGGAGCATGGCATCCTGTTCAGGAGCGCAGAGGCTCTGGAGCGCGCGCACAAAATCGACGCCGTCGTGCTGGACAAGACCGGGACATTGACGATGGGAAAGCCGTCGGTGACCGATCTCTTCGCCGAAGGCGTCACAGAGGAAGAACTGCTGCGGCTCGCGGCGTCGGTGGAACGCGGCTCCGAGCACCCGCTCGGCGAGGCGATTGTGGCCGCCGCCGTAGAGCGGGGGTCGGACCTGGTGCCGGCCACCGACTTCCGCGCGATGCCTGGACTGGGTATCGAGGCAACAGTGGATGGCGCGCGCCTGCTCCTCGGCAATGCGGCGCTGATGCGCAGCGAGGGGCTGAGTATAGATGCGCTGGATTCGAGGGCCGAGGAGCTGTCGCGGCAGGGCAAGACCACGATGTTCGTCGCGATGGATGGCAGCGCGAAGGGAGTCGTCGCGGTGGCCGACACGCTCAAGCCCGAATCCAGGGCGGCTGTGTCGGCGATGCGGGCGCAGGGAGTCGACGTGGTGATGCTGACTGGGGACAATCAGCGGACGGCGGAGGCCGTGGCGCGGCAGGCGGGCATCGATCGAGTCGTGGCGGAGGCGCTGCCCGGCGACAAGGCCGAGCAGATCAGGGCGTTGCAGGGTGAGGGCAAGGTGGTGGCGATGGTGGGCGACGGCATCAACGACGCTCCCGCGCTCGCGCAGGCGGACGTCGGCATCGCCATCGGCAGGGGCACGGACATCGCCATGGAGTCGGCGGAGGTTACGCTGGTGCGCGGGGACATGCGCGGAGTGGGCATAGCTATCGAGTTGAGCAGGGCCTCGATGAGGACTATCAGACAGAACCTGTTCTGGGCATTCGCGTACAACGTGGCCCTGATACCGGTAGCGGCAGGCGTCCTCTACCCGCTGTTCGCGGCCGGAGGAGCGCCGGAGTTCTTGCGGCCATTCTTCGGAGAACTGGGCTTCCTGAATCCGATTCTCGCGGCGGGCGCGATGGCGATAAGCTCGGTGACAGTCGTGGGCAACTCGCTACGCCTGAGAGGATTCAAGCCAAAAAGCGGCCAATAGAGGCGAGGAGGAATTTGTGCGAATACCATTGCTGAGCAGGCGAGGCGGAGACGCAACTGCCACGGACCCCGTGTGCCACATGCGGGTGGACACCAGGAAGCCCAACGGCGGCGCGTGGGAGCACGAGGGAACGACCTACTACTTCTGCGGCCCCGGCTGCAACCGCGCCTTCCAAAAGGAGCCGCAGGCGTACCTGTCTGGGGAGAAGAGAGTGGAGATGTGACGTGGAGCAATTCAATGTTGTTGATTATACCCGACTCCAACGTACTCCACTCCGATCCATTTCTAGAGAAAGCCTTGGTCAAAACGGTATTGTCAACGGAAGACAGCGCAATCTCCCATGCCACTAAGGGCACGTTGGTCCAATTGACCTGCTGAGCCGGCTCTTGGATAACGTATAGGCACGTTCGGCGCGTGCTGCACTCGTTGAACGCGTGGAAGAGATCTTGCCAAAGTGGCCATTAGCCAGGGGGTGTGATGCGAAATGAATTCACAGCCGTCATCGAGAGAGGCCGGCTGGTACATTGCATACTCTCCGGAAATCCCCGGGGCCAATGGTCAAGGGACGACCAAGGAGCTAGCTCTTGCCAGCCTCGCCGATGCAATTGCCCTCATCCTTGAAGACCGCCGGGAGGACGGGCTTCGGGGTGTGCCGCCGGATGCTATCCGTGAGACGGTCACTATCGGGTGAGACGGAGTTCGCTGCTACGCCATCATCGTCGGCATGGCTGCTATCTCAAGAACGAAGGGGGCGCTCATTCGCTGTGGTGGAATCCTGCAACAGGTGCAGTGGAGGCTGTTCCTCGGCACAGCGAAGTCCCGAATCGGCTAGCCCGAAAAATATGCCGCAACCTATCAGTACCAGAGATTGGGGATACAGGAAAGCCCTCATTACGAATCTAGCCGAAGTGGCGGAATGGTAGACGCGGCGGTCTCAAAAACCGTTGGGAGTTAAATCCCGTGTCGGTTCGACTCCGACCTTCGGCACTCTTCACTCTGCCATTGATGGGTGAGCGGACAATTGCTCAGGCTCTTTGTGAGACTTTCCCCTCAGGGGAAGGGATAGCATTGCTTCCCAGAGTAGGAAGGGGTTTGGCCCCAATTTGGGGAAGAGGCATAACAGCAAGGCCGTAGGGAGGCAGTGATTTGGGCTAGCCCGATTTTGTTGGGCTGGCCGTTTGGTGCGTGCTGTTTGCGGGCGAAGTCAATGCGTCCGTCGGATTTAAGCGGGCTGGAATCGGCGCTGAGGGTCTCCCGATTGAACGGAAGTAGGTGATCGCTTTATGAATCTTGGTTCGCTTGGGCGCATTTTGGATGGGGTAATCCAGTATAAGGGGTTGCGGCAGTCTTTGGAAGCTCCCCTCTCCAGCAGCAAGGCCATCGTGCTGCCCGACGCCGTGCCGTTTGCGCTGGTTACGCTGTGGCGGGAGCTTGGCATTCCGACGCTGGTCATCGCGCCGCGGCCGGAGGACGCTCGTCGCCTGTATGAGCAGCTTGTGGTCTGGAGTGGGGACGAATCGAGGACGCTCCACTTTCCGGAGACGGAGACCCTCCCCTTCGAGCGGCTGGTATCTGACGTTGACACGATCCAGCAGCGCCTGGGCACGCTGTCGTCCCTGCACAGCATGGCGGCCGTGGCGAACCCGCCCATCGTCGTGGCGTCCGCTGCCGCAGTTGCCCAGAAGACGCTGGACAGGGACAGCTTTGCCGCGTGCAGCCACAGCCTGCGAACGAACCAGCGGCTGGACCCCGACGACACGCTCGACAGTTGGCGGCGAATGGGCTACCGCTTCGAGTCGTCGGTTGTGGAACCGGGCTGCTTCAGTCGGCGCGGTGGGATTATCGACCTGTTTCCGGTCGGCTCTCCGCTGCCCGCCCGGATCGAGCTCTGGGGCAACGAGATAGACACGATCCGGCTGTTCGATCCGTCAACGCAGCGTTCCACGGAGGCAATCGACAGCATCGACATCATTCCCGCCCAGGAGACGCTGCCATCCCTGACGGACCACAACCGGCTCGACTCACAGCTTGGGGGCATCGACGTGTCCAACTGCACGGAGATGGCCACGGAGCGGCTGAGGGAGGAGTTCAACCTGCTGCTGGACGGCTACGAGGTGGAAGACCTGGACTTCTACGCGGGCTTCTTCAATCGCGGCTCGCTGCTCGACTACTTCCCCAGTGGCGGGCTGCTCGTGACGCTTCGTCCGTCGGAGGTAGCCGGCGCGGCTTTGGACACCGAGGAGCGCACGGCGCAGTTGCGCGACGTTAAGGAGCGGCGTGGGGAACTGCCGCTGCGCTTCCCGTCGTCCCACCTTGCGTGGCGAGCGGTGGAAGAGCAGTGCGCCAACATCGCCCGCCGTTTGGACATTTTGCCCTGGGCCGCCGATGAGATCGAGGAAGCGGGCGCTTTCGTCCTGCCATTCGCCTCCCCGACCTCCTACTTTGGCAAGCTGGAGAGCTTCGTCGAGGACGTGGACGAGTTCGCGCAAAACGGGCATCGGGTCGTCGCCGTAACCTCGCACTCCAGGCGGCTGGGTGAGATTCTCGCCGACTACGGTCTCGCTGCCCAGCTTCCGGCTGCCCTGAACGACCTTCCGGCACAAGGCTCGATAAGCGTCTTGCAGTCCGAGGGCACAGGTCTGAGGGAAGGATTCGTCCTCACTGCGGGCGAGCAGAAGCTGGTGATGTTCAGCGACACGGAGATATTTGGAGTCGCCAAGCAACGCCGCTCCACCAGGCGGGCCACGATGCGGCGCGAGGCGTTTCTCTCCGAGTTGTCACCGGGAGATTACGTCGTCCACATCGAGCACGGCATCGGGCGTTTCATGGGAACGGGCAAGGGGCCAGCCGGCGGGGCCGACGAGTACCTGGTCATTCACTACGCGCAGAGCGACAAGCTGTACGTGCCGCTGGAGCACCTGGACAGGATTACGCCCTACGTCGCGCCGCTCGACCATCCGCCCTCACTGACCCGGCTCGGAACGCAGGAGTGGAGGCGTGCGAAGGAGCGCGTGGAACGCTCCACGCGGGAGATGGCGGCGGAGCTTCTAACGCTCTACGCCTCCCGCGAACTCGCGGAGGGCTATGCCTTCGCGCCGGACACGCCCTGGCAGACCGAGCTGGAGGAGTCGTTTCCGTTCGAGGAGACTCCCGACCAGCTATCCACTATCGCCGAGGTCAAGGGCGACATGGAGTCCACGAAGCCGATGGACAGGCTGGTATGCGGCGACGTTGGCTACGGCAAGACCGAGATAGCCCTTCGCGCCGGGTTCAAGGCGGTCATGGAGGGCACGCAGGTGGCGATACTCGTCCCTACGACCGTCCTGGCGCAGCAGCACTACATAACATTCTCCCAGAGGCTCAGGGCGTATCCGACCAGAATCGAGGTGCTGAGCCGATTCAGGACGGACAGAGAGCAGCGCGACATCGTATCGAAACTCAGATCAGGCGAGGTGGACATCTGCATAGGGACGCACCGGCTCATACAGAGGGACGTTCGCTTCAAGAACCTGGGGCTGATCATCATCGACGAGGAGCAGCGTTTCGGCGTGGCGCACAAGGAGCGGTTGAAGCAGATGCGCGAAGAGGTGGACGTGTTGACGCTTACGGCGACGCCCATACCCCGTACGCTGCACATGTCGCTGGCCGGCGTCCGGGACATGAGCACGATGGAGACGCCGCCGGAGGAGCGTCTGCCCATAAAGACATACGTTTCGGAGTTCAGTGACGAGCTCATACGTGAGGCCATCCTGCGCGAGCTAGACAGGCAGGGTCAGGTCTATTTTCTGCACAATCGCGTCTATAACATCGACTACATGGCCAGCTACATCAAGCGGCTGGTGCCCGAGGCCGAGGTGGGTATAGCGCACGGACAGATGCCGGAGGGCCAGTTGGCGAACACGATGCTGGACTTCGCCGACGGCAAGATGGACGTACTGGTGTGCACGACCATAATCGAGTCGGGGCTGGACATCCAGAACGTGAATACTCTCATCGTCGACCGCGCCGATGCCTTCGGCCTCGCCCAACTCTACCAACTTCGAGGGCGCGTTGGACGGAGCGCGCGGCGGGCGTACTCCTACCTGCTGGTTCCAAAGGCGCGCAGCCTGTCGGAGGCGGCGGAGAAGCGGCTCAAGGCCATGCTCGCGGCGACGGAACTGAGCGCGGGGTTCCGCATCGCGATGAAGGACCTGGAGATACGCGGGGCCGGAAACATCCTGGGAGCGGAGCAGAGCGGCCACATCCACGCGGTGGGGTTCGACCTCTACACGCGGCTGCTGTCGAACGCCGTGGAGGAGCTGCGGGCAATTCGCGAGGGAGCGCAAACCGATGGGAGCGGCGGCCATGAAGCGCTTACCTCGACGCTGGACGCCGAATCTCAGACGCAGGGGGCGACGCTAGACCTGGGCATTCCAGCGAGCATACCCGAGGAATACGTCGTGCACTTGCAGGCGCGGCTGGACGTCTATCACCGGCTGGGCCAGATAACGAGGCTCGAGGGCATGGATGACATGGAGGACGAGCTGCGAGACCGCTTTGGCCCGCTGCCCTGGCAGACACAGAACCTGCTGTACATGGCGCGTCTAAGGCTGCGCGCGAAACAGGCCGGCCTGGAGTCGATCTCACGCCAGGACGAGCGCATCGTGTTCCAACTGAGGGAGGAGGTCGGCGGCGCGAGGCGCGCCCTGCAGCGCGCGCTTGGCGGCGACATAGAAGTGGGCAACATGCAACTGCGCATGCGGCTGGACGGTGTTTCCGCCGGCTGGGAACAGCCGGTATCGGACGCAGTCCAAAGGCTGGCAGAGTTCAGAGAGCGGGTGACCGCGCAGATGGCCGCCGTACGCTAGATTCAGCGTGAAAAGCGGTACATCTTCAGAATCAGTTCGGTCACCCCTTCCAGCGGATTCACGAACAGACAATGGAAAGACCTTAATTGAGGTCACTGGAGGTCAACTCTCGTGAGCATTGAAGCTTTGAAGGCTTTCATCGACGATAACGAAGACATCGAACAACTCGAAACGATTCTAGACCGTTTTAACCTCTTTGCGTCTCTCGGTCTCGTCCGTCAAGAGATTCGTCATTCTGCCTTCGTCCGTTGTCTCCTAGATCCATCCGAAACTCACGGCCTTGGAGATTACTGGTTACGCCAGTTCCTCAGAAGAGTCATCAAAGATGGTGAGGGAAATCAAGATGATTTCCCTTCACTCTTCGACTTGGATGACTGGGGTCTTGGACGAGTTGAGGTGCGCAAAGAGTGGCATAACATCGACCTTCTCATTCTTGATGAAGACAATAAATTCGTCTGCGCCATTGAGAACAAAGTCGATGCAGTTGAACATTCCGGGCAACTCCAGCGATACCGAAGAATTGTGAATGAGAATTTCGGCGAGTACCAGAAAGCCTTTGTTTTCCTAACCATATCCGGCGAGGCCCCGTCAGACGAAACCTATGTCCCTATGAGCTACGGAGAGATCGCATCCATAATTGAGAATGCCCTAAGAAGACGTGAGAGCCAGGTTAACGACGAAATCAGGCTGTTCATACAGCAGTATCTTGATATGGTACGGAGATACATTGTGGAGGAACCCGATGTCCAAGAACTTTGTCGCAGGCTCTATCAAAACCATCGCCGAGCTTTGGATCTGATATTTGACCATAGGCCGGACCGCGCGGCTGAAGTGTCCCTGGTCATACGGGACTACATCAGTTCGCGGAATGACTTGATTCTTCAGCAGGGTAACAAGACCTACATACATTTCTTGCCTAGTTGCGTGGACGTTCTCCCACACGAAGGGACGCAGTTTGAGAGCAAGCGAATGTTGCATTGTTTGCTACAGAACAAAGATAAGAGAGTCGGATTTAAGCTGGAAATGGGACCCGGTCCTCAGCATATACGGGAGCAAGTGTGCGAGAAGGCAAAGAGCTTGCCCAGGGTATTTGGCAAAGCGAAATCCAAGTTGTCGCCAACGTATCACAGTTTCTTCACCAGCAACACTTGGATAAACGTCAAGGAGTACGACGAACTCAATAATGAAGAGATCAGGCAGAGAGTCAGTGAAAGGATTGACGCCTTTATCGAAAGCAAAGGCAAGGTTGTCGCAGACGCCCTAAAGGAACTAACCGATGATTTTTGAAGAGTTCAGACATAGCGCGCCTAGGCTTGCCGCGCTTGGCGAGGAGCGCATCGAAAGCGCCGGCCTCGTTATGCTGGGCACGCTGCGCAAGAACGGCTGGCCGAGAATCTCTCCAGTCGAGGCGCTCATTGTGGAGGGGCACCTGTATCTTGGCATGATGTGGCAGTCCCGAAAGGCGCTCGACCTGCTACGCGACCCGCGCTGCACCGTCCACAGTGTGGTCTCCAAGACCGACGCGAGCGAGGGCGAATTCAAGGTGTACGGACGCGGGGTTGACGTCCGCGACCTCGATATGCGCCGGCGCTACGCCAACGCGCTCTATGAGAGGCTCGGATGGCGTCCGGAAGAACCCGAGTATCACCTGTTCTCGATAGACGTCGAGGTTGCGTCGTTTGCCATTATCCAGAATGAGGAGTGGGACCGCAAGATCTGGAGAGCCAGCTGACGGCGGCGCAGCGCTCCGAGGCACTACCTGTCAATCGGTGTCGCCGGAGAGAGTCGATATCACCTCAGGCAGCTCCGACAGAACGTCGATCTTGGGGCAGCCCTCGATATCTCTGTGGTTGCCGTCGCGGTCGAGCAGCACGGGGTTGATGCCGACGCCGCGCGCTCCCTCGACGTCGGACGAAACCTGGTCGCCGACGTGAACGACCTCGGCTGGGCGAGCGTTGGCCTTTCGCAGCGCGGCCAAGAAGATTGGCGGGTGAGGCTTCTCCGCGCCCACCTCGACCGAGGTGACGGCGAAGTCCATATGGGCTGTCAAGCCGAGGCTGTCCAGGAGTTCCCCGCCCTCGCGGTTCATGTTCGAGACCAGCCCCAGCGTAAGGCCGCGAGACCTGAGAGCCCTCATCGTTGGCGTCACGTCGTCGAAACAGGAGAGGCTGTAGGGCACTTCGCGCACGCGGCGCCATATCTCCCCCGCCCTCTCTCTGCTCACCTTTACGCCGGCGCCTTCCAACACGCGCCGCTCGTACTCGGTGAAGAAGGCGTCGCGCTCGGTTGGGCTGAGGCCGCGCATGGGCTTCGTCGAGTTCTGCTCGGCCATGAAAGCGTCGGCGAGGTGGTAGCCTCTGAGGACGCCCTCCGGCGTCACCTGGATGTCGAAGTGAGCGCATGCGGAGGACTGAATCTCGTAGCGCGAGGGGCTAAATCCCGCCAGCGTACCGTACAGGTCGAAGAATACCGCTCTTATCATAGCCCGTTTATGATAGCATCAAACGCGGGCCGCAACTAGATTAGAGGAATCACACATGCAGGCAGGCAAGCTGCCTCTGGAACTGCTGAGTGAGTTGCTAGGCAAAATAGACGTAGGCGACCCGCGCGTGACGCTTGGAGCGAGGGCGGGAGAGGACGCCGCGCTGATCGACTTTGGCGACAGGTATCTCGTCACCAAGACGGACCCGATTACCTTTGCCACGGACCTCATCGGCTGGTACCTCGTGCAAGTCAACGTGAACGACCTCGCGGTCATGGGGGCGACGCCGCGCTGGTTAATGGTAACTCTGCTTCTGCCGGAGGGCTTCGCCTCTGAGCAGGTGCGAGGCGTCTTCGACCAGTTGCTCGACGCTTGCCGCTTTCATGGCATCACCCTGGTAGGAGGTCATACTGAGGTTACCTACGGCCTGCCACGTCCGATAGCCGTGGGCGCGATGCTGGGAGAGGTTGCCAAGAGCCGGGTCGTGCTCACGTCCGGCGCGCGGCCAGGCGACAGCATCGTGCTCACGAAAGGGGTCGCCATCGAGGGCACCGCGCTGCTGGCGCGAGAAGTGGGCTACAGGCTGCTGGAGGCCGGAGTCGAGCCAGACGCAATCGAGCGGGCAAAAGGGTTCCTCTTTTCGCCGGGCATCAGCGTTTCAAAGGATGCCGCAATCGCCTGCGACTCCGTTGAAGTTCACGCAATGCACGACCCTACGGAGGGCGGCCTGGCGACCGCGCTGCTGGAGTTGGCGACTGGCGCGGGAGTCGGCCTGACAGTGGACGCCGGGAGCATCCCGATCCTTCCTGAGTGCCGGGCGTTCTGCGACGCCCTGGGCCTCGACCCGCTTGGCCTCATCGGCTCGGGAGCGCTGTTGGCGACGCTGGCCCCGGAGGACACGCCCGCGCTGATTGCGGCCCTTGCGAAAGAGGGCATCTCCTCGTGGGAAATCGGGCAAATCACCGCCGTCGAGGAAGGACTGAAGCTCCGAAAAGAGGACGCAGTATATCCGCTGCCCTCATTCGATAGGGACGAGTTGGCGCGCTTTTTCGGCGGTTCCGACGCCGACTCAGGCTAGTCGTCCCCAATCTCCAACAGCCTCTCAGCGCGTTGGAGACGCTTCTCGGTCAGCAGGCTCCAGGGCGGATGGTTTTCGGTGCAGTCCGCGAGCGAACGCTCCATCTGTATGGTCACGTGAGTAAGGGCAAACCTCCCGGTGAGCGTGCTGCGCAACTACCTCCCATCTCCCATTTTCGCTGGCGCCGGCTCTTTGTTGACCTGGTCTACGATGTCTATGAGGCGGGCCAGGGTTTGTATTCTCTGGCTTACGCTGGGCCTTTGCCTGTGGCCGCGGTCTGATTGGCGGAAGCGGAAAGATGGGCTGAGCGTGGTTACGCCGGCGTCTCGGTAGGCGCGGATTCTCGCTTTGACCATATCGTCGGTGCCGATGAGGTTGGACTTCAGGACTAGCTCGGAGGGGATGAGTTCGCGCGCCTCATCGCGTCTGCCATCTATCCAGAGGCTTTGCACCGTCTTCGCAATCTCGGAGTAGCCGGCGCGACTGTAGGCATCGTTGTAGAAGTTGAACTGTCGAGAGCCCATCGCTCCGAGTTGGAAGGCGAGCCCGGGCTTGAAGGCCTCCACCGCGTCCTCAACGTCGTCGGTAAAGTGTACGGAGCCGCCAGCCTGGAGGTCAATGTCCGCGAACGAACGGCCCGCCCTCTGCGCGCCCTCTCGGATGTGGTCGAAGAACACGTCCGCGTGTTCTGGCATGAAGGACGCGCCCTTCCAGCCGTCGGCCAGTTCGCCGGTGAGGCGAAGGTTGTTAGGCCCCAGAGAGGCGACGTATATGGGTATGTGCGGCGCGGGTCTTCCCTCCACACGGATTGACTTTCCCTGCCCCTCGCGGACGGGCAGGCGGTATATCTGGCCGTCGTAGGCCAAGCGCTCACCGCTGAACACGCGCTTCATGATCTCGATCGTCTCGCGGGTGCGCTGAACGGGTTTGTCGAAGATAACACCGTGAAAGCCCTCGATAACCTGCGGCCCGCTCGTCCCTACGCCAAGCAGGAAGCGCCCGCCGGACATCGAGTCGAGCGCCATCGCCGTCATGGCCATGTTGGTGGGCGTCCGCGTCCCAATCTGAAGGATTCCCGTGCCGAGCTTTATGGTGGAGGTTTTGGCAGCGAGGTAGGCCAACGGCGTCGCGCCATCCATGCCCCAGCCCTCCGGAGACCAGATGCTATGCACGCCGAGCCGCTCGGCCTCTATGGCGAAGGCGGCGAGGTCGTCCCAGCTTTCCACGGCATAGCCGTCGATGAATCCCGTCGATACTCGCATGGGCAGGTCCTCCCTTCGAGGTTGGATTGGTCTATTCGGTTGGCTGTTTGGCAGCGCCTGGGCAACCACAAGGGATTGCCCCTACGGGTGGCGTCTGTCCGCACGGGGGTGGCGCGTTGCGGGCAACCGGGGGCTAGAGTTCTGCCTTTTGGAGGACCCGTCCCATTGGGCCGCGCAGGTCTGAGAAGAGTACCTGGGAGGGGATGAACACCACCGTTCCCTCTCGTGGAATGCCATCTGCCTCGACCAGCACACGGTCGCCTACATTGAGTTCCATGCTGCCCGGGTCGAAATAGTGGACTCGACCGGAGGACTCGAATCTAACGCCGGCTATCTCTGCCATTGTGTGTCTGTCCTTCTCACCTTGGGATGTGGTTTGTCGTTACGGTTTTGGCAGGGCCAGCATGAGGCCCTCTAGTGCGAGGCGCGGATTGACGTTGTTCTCCAGGTGGGCCGAGGACTCGTTGATTGCCGCGATAGCGGCGGCTATCTGGGCCGACGACAGGGATTGTGCAACGGACTGAATGCCGTCCGCGACCGCCAGGTTTTCCACGAGTTCCTCCGCGCCCTCTTTGACCACCAAGACATCCCTCCACCACTGCAGCCAGAGGGCTATCTCCTGGCGCGCCACGTCGCGGTCTCGCGTGAACCTGGAAGCGAGGCCGGCAGCGAATGAGAAGCGCTCTTCGAGATTGCCCCGCACGGTGTCTTGGATGTTTTGAAGTCTTTCGGCGCGGCGTTCCAGCAGCGTTGGGTCGCGCAGGGCCTCCAGGGCCCAGCCCAATCTTCCGCCCGAGAGCCGCGCTATCTCGTCGGCCTTCTCGCGGCCGGCCCCGTGGTTGGCCTGGAGCTCACCGGCAAGACGCGAAAGAGGCAGCGGCCTGAGCTTCAGCAGCGCGCACCTGGAAACGATTGTTGGCGGGAGACTCTCGGCGTCGGAAGCCAGCAGCATCAGCAGGACCTGGTCCGGCGGCTCTTCGAGAGTCTTAAGCAGGGCGTTGGCGGCCTCCTCACTGAGACGCTCAGCGCCGTCGAAGATTAGCACGCGACGCTTGCCCTCGTAGGGCTTCAGATTGGCCTCGCGTTGGATCGCCCTCACCTGGTCGATGCCGATAGCGACGCGAGTCCGAGTCTCGTCGGCCTTCTGCTGCTCGAGTCCCAGCAGGCGCACGTCGGCGTGAAGGCCGTCGGAGACGCGCCGGCACTGACGGCAGGCGCCGCAAGGGGCGTCGTCACCCAGGCAGTTTACCGCCCGGGCCAGGTCCAGGGCCAGAGTCATCTTGCCCACGCGCGCCGGCCCGACCAGCAGGTAGGCATGGGAAAGGCGGCCACTTTGGATGCCCTTCCGCAGGGCGTTGACCACCTTTTCGTGTCCTACCGTTTGCCACATGCTGCGTACCCGTGGGGTATTGCGCCCTACTCGTAGCGCAGGGCTTCGGCGGGGTAGATACCGGATGCCTGGCGGGCCGGTATGAAAGTTGTCAGCAGGGAGAATACGTAGGCCAGGCCGACGATTATGCCGAGCTCTAACCAGGGCACAGTGAAGGTTAGTCCAGGCACTTCTTCCGCGATGGCATCGACGATGTTGATGGACAGCAGCGCGCCCATGCCAACTCCGAGTAGGATGCCCAGCATGGAGATGAAGGAGGATTCAATCAGATAGCTGGCGAGAATCATGCTACGCCTGTACCCGATGGCCTTCAGGACGCCGATTTGCTGACGCCTCTCGACGACTGCCCGCAGGCTAATGACGCCGAGAGCGGCTATTCCGACGAGCAGCCCGGTGGCCATGAATCCCTGCAACAGGCGGTTGATAGCCACATTGGCTTCGCGGTCCTCGGCCAATTCGTCGGCGAGCACGTAGGACTCCAAGCCGTTCTCCAGGAAGAACGATTCCACGCTGCGCGCGATAGCGGAAACGTCTGCCCCGGGGCGGAGATCCAGGCGGTAAGCGGTGAAGGGGATAGGCTCGTCGGAGATTTCGTCGATGATGGACTTGGAGGTGATAATAACCCCGGCGCGGTCGGCCAGCCCGTCCAGCACACCGATGACGGTGACGTTGGCTACGTTGCCGCTCCTGGAGTCTCTGATCTCAATCTGGGTTGCGGGCATTTCGTCGTCGTCGAGGAAGAAGCCCTCCATCTTGAATTGGGGGCCGCCGATAGCGCCAAAGCCCCCGCCGCTTCGAGAGGGCACGCCGAACTGGTCGATCACCGCGAGGTCCGGGTTCTGCCGGAGGGCAGCCCAAATCTCCTCTGTTGTTTCGCCGTATTCCTTCGAAAGCAACTGAACCTCGTAGCCGCTGTTCTCCAGGTAGGACTCGTCGGCGCCCTGAACGCGGTAGCCCTTCCATTCCTGGGTTTCCGCGCCCGGCTGCCTCGCCTCTATGGGCAGCACGGTGTAGGCGCCCACGGCGGCAACCTCGTCCGCTTGCTCCCCGAGGGCCTCGGCCAAGCTCGACTCGAAATCCCGCACCGGGTTGTTGTAGCTGACCCTCGCGCTTACGTCCCATCCGCCGGTGACGGAATCCACGTCTTCGAGGGCGGATGAGAACGAGCTTGTCAGTGTTGACATGACGATGAGGGTGAAGATGACCAGCGAGAGCATGGCCAGGGTGAGGCCTGTGCGAATCTTGGAGTTGAGGGCGTAGGCCACGGCGGTGGTGATAGCCGGGCGCAGCCGCGGAAACATTCCCAGCAGCGCGGCGATTGCGCCGGTTATGAGGTCGGCGTTATATATGACTGCCCATACGGCCGCGGCCACCAAGCAGACGCCTGAGATTAGAAACATCTCGATGTTGGAGTTTAGCTCCGGGACTACGAAGTCGAGGGAGTCGAACGGAGAGGCCCAGAACAAAATCAGCGTTAGCCCCACAAAGGTGAAGGCATTGCGGTCTTCACTGTCCATCAGAACGGGCTGCCTGCTCATAGAGATCTGGCGAATCAGCTCGAAGGCGGCCACCACGACGCTCAGCAAGATGGTGAACGTCTGTCCCTGCCCGATGCCGACTCCCAGCCAGAACAGGCACACCGCGCCGATCGCGGCCCCGGTGGTCCGGTTCTGCGTGGAGGTGGCCCACTGGCGCCGCGTGAAGAGGCCGCGAAGCATCAGGCCCGCGCCGATGACGGCGGCCGTCACGCCGATGGTGAACGGCGCTGATTGCTTGATGTAGATGCCCAAGAATACAAGCAGCGCGCCCACGACAAACGTGAGCCAGCCGTGCGAGAGCGCGGTCGTCGAGAGGCGTATGAGCGTCCATAGAACGTCGCCTATCCAGATTGGGAAGAGCAGAACCCAGAGCAGGGCGAGAAGAGCGAGAGCGAGGGCGCTTCCAACGCTGCCGCTTCGCAGGTCTGCGTAGGCGCGGGCGAGAAAGACGATGGGCCTTCCCAGGGCTTTGAGCAGCAGCCTCATCGCTGACTCTCGCTGGGAGGGCTCGAACACCTCGGGCAGGTCACGAATTGCCGATACTATGTTGAGTTTGCTGGAGCGGTACGAGGAGATGAGCACGGTTGCGAAGGTGAGAACAACGCCGGCGCTGTACGCTATGATGAAGCTGCGCAGGGTGTAGCTTGGCACGAGGATGAAGTCTTCGTCAGCGCTGGCAAAGATGCTGGCCATGCCGGCGACCATCAGCATACCCACGCCGATACCCAGGAGCGCGCCCACCAGCGCAGAGAGCAGGTCGTAGGCCACGCCCTCGAAGACGAAAGACTGCACGAGGTGCTTGCGCCTCATGCCGACGGCGCGGGCTATGCCCATCTCCGGCTTTCTCTCGGCGGCGAGCATGACGAATATGAGGAAAATGAGTAGGACGCCGGCGATGACTGAGAAACTGCCGAAAATGACGAAGATGGAGGTTACGCCGCTGGAGGCCTGGTCGGCGATTTCGAGGAGTTCGGTTTTGATGCTCCGGACGGTCAGGGAATTCAACTGAGAGAAAAGGCCGAACATCCGGATGACCGCGGATTGTCCTAGCGCCTCTTCCACGGCCAGCATAAGCTGCACCTGGACCTTCTCGTCTGCGAGAAGGTTGATCAATTCCGGGGTCGTCTCGCCCTGTTCGAGCAGCGTCGCGGTTTCCAGCAAGTCCTGTTCAAGGATTTCCTGCTGGCCCTCCGCCCTCACCCTGACCATGTCGATGATGACGGGAACGCTGAGGGCGTCAGCAAGCTGCCGCGCGACTTCCTGATCGGTCAGGATGTCTCGCAGATGCTCGGTTACTTCGTCGCTCAGATCGGCGCCGACCTCTCGGTCACCGCTGTTGGAGACGAGTATGGAGTTTATCTGGCCTGGCCTGTCGAAGATTTGCTGTGCGTTTGAGAGCGGGAGCAAGGCGGTCTCATCGGTTCCGGCGAGTCCGCCGTCGCTAACTACGTCCTTCACCGAGAGGTCAACAACGCCGTCCCGAACGAATAGGCGAAGAGCGTCGCCCTCGCCTGCTTCGAGCTCCTTGGCGGCGGCCTCGTTGATGAACACCTCGTTGGGTTGAAGGTCGTCGAGGCTCACCGGCGCACCGGACGTGTCGAGTATGGGGCCGAAAACACCGACGTGGGCCGGGTCAACGGCGGTGATTCTCATGCTCCCAGCGCTCTGGCGGGCGACGGGGTTTACCATGGGCACGGTCTCGGCCAACACCGGCACGAGGCCGTCGAACCTGCCGTCTTCGCCAATAGTGGAACGAAGCTCCTGGAAGCGCGCGGCGGGAAAGTAGGGGTCGCCTCTGAGGTCGGTGCCGCCGCCGCTCCTGCCGGAGACGAGAATCTCGTCGATTTCGCCCAGGCCCGTTATGACGCTGTTGCGTATGCTGAAGTATATGGTATCGCCTGTTCCCAAGGCGGCGGAGATGATGAGGGTGCTGAGCATGAGGCCTATGATGATGAGAACGGTCTGCGCGGGCCTGCGCGGGATGTTGCGCACGCCTATCTTGAGCATGACGCGGTTGAGCAGGACGGTAAAGCCCACGGCTACCAGGATGGCGACGAGCGCGCCCAGAACGATGAACATGAGCAGCCGGGTGTCCAAGCCAAACAGGGTTTCCATATAGGAGTCTCTCCAGCGGAAATTCTTCGCTAAGCAACTAATATGGTATCAGATTGGCGGGATGGTATGTCAGTGTTTCAGTTGGTCAGTGGTCACGTGAGAGTGGCTTATGGGCAGGAGGGGTTTGGAATCTGTATAATAGTGAGGGGGAGGATTTGGTATGAGATTCTTACTTTGTGAGGTGGATGCGAAATGAGACAGCATGGGTACGGGAGAGACCACGAACTAACCTTCCGCATGTTGTTTACGATGTTTATGCTTGGGCTTTTGTACGTGGCTTTCATTGGATTGCTGTTCTGGGCAGGGGTCCCCTGGTTTTTCGTGTTCGCCATCTCGGTTGTGATGGCGCTGTTCCAGTATTACGGCTCCGACAAGCTGGTCCTGATGACAACGAGGGCGAGAGTGGTGACGGCGGAGGAGGAGCCTCGGCTGCACGCGACGGTGGAGCGGCTGGCGGCCATCGCAGACATGCCCATGCCCAAGAAATTGGCGATAATGGAGACGCACGTGCCCAACGCCTTCGCCACTGGGCGAAATCCCAAGAACGCCGTGGTCGCGGTTACTCGCGGCCTGTTGAGCCGGCTCAACGAAAGGGAAGTCGAGGCAGTGCTCGCTCACGAGCTCACGCACGTCAAGAACCGCGACGTCGCGGTGCTCACATGGGCGAGCATCATCGTCATAATGGCGGGCTTCCTCATGCAGATGCTGTTCTGGATGAGTCTGTTCGGAGGGTTCGGAGGCCGAGGCGGAGACAGGCGAGATGGCGGCCAGTTCATGCTCGTGATGCTGGCGGTTTACGTTGGCACCATAGCGGTTTACTTTCTCAGCCAGCTTCTGATCATGGCGCTCTCGCGTTACAGGGAGTTCGCCGCCGACCGCGGAGGAGCCGTCATCACCGGCGCGCCCATGCAACTCGCGTCGGCGTTGGAGAAGATCAGCAACGACATGTACCGCATACCGGAGCAGGACCTGCGAAAGGTGGAACACGCCAACGCCTTCTTCATCATACCTAAGTTGAAGGAGGGCGGCGGCGCGTCGCTCATGTCCAGCCATCCTCCGATCGAGCGGCGGATCGAGCGGCTGCGGAACATGCAGCGCGAAATGGAAACCGGACTACGAGGTTAGACTTTGGGACTATTGAGCGCGCTATTCGGTAGGAGCAAGCTGCGGAGACCCAGGCGGGAAGAGTATTTCGCCGTCATCACGGCGGGCGTCGCATTGGAGGGCCGCACGGACATCAGGCTATCGGAGAATGCCGGGCTGGTGTTCAATCCGGTGGAGTCGAGTTTCTTCGACAACCTGGAAGGCGAAATTCGCAGCCTGCTGGAGATCAGCGGCCACGCGACCGGAACTCGCTTCGAGGTGAAGGACGACAGCTTCGGCACCAAGTGGGTTGCGCTGGAAGACAAGGATTTCGAGGACCTGGCGACTACTCTTCACCTGATGGGCGAGACGATTACGGAGCATGGCTTCGGCGAACGTCTGTTGGCCGCGGTGTTTGGCCTCGAATACGAGGGCAAGCAGGCTTACTGGATTTACAATATCAAGCGGGGACGGTTCTATCCGCTGGTGCTGTCCGGCCCGCAGCAACGCGACAACGCGGCGGAGATGCGGCTGGGCGCGGTCATGGAGCGGGAGAAGTTGCCGCTGGAGAAGAGCCTGGAGAACTGGTACACCCTCTGGGGCATACCGTTCTGACACCCCTCATCGATGCCCGCGAGCAATGCTATGAGCGCGATTGAGCGACAATCCGAGGTTGTTTCGGAAAGGCGGATGCCCTTCTCGGTTCGTCCTATGGAGGAAGGGGACGTGGCTCAGTCGGCGGAGATCGAGCGCGACGCCTTCCCCACGCTGTTTCCACCAACCTCGTTCAGACGCGAACTTAGCCGTGAGGTGGCCAGCTACCTGGTGGCGTGGCGTCGGGAGGAGGTCAAGGATACGGACGCGCCAGACCCGTACTCGGAGGATGGCTTCAACCTGTGGGGCGGCCGCCCACTGGTCGGCAGGCTCATCCGCAACGCGCGGAGCCTTCTACCCGGACGCTCCACGGCGTGGGAGCCGGGAGAGCAATACCTGGTGGGATTTCTGGGCACATGGCACGTCCTGGATGAGGCGCACATCGTGTCGATTGGCGTGAGGACGGATTTCAGGAGCTGGGGCGTTGGCGAACTGCTGCTCATGGCGGCGATAGAGCAGGCGATGCAGCGCAACGCGAGGTTGGTGACGCTGGAAGTGCGCGTGTCGAATTACGTCGCGAAGAACCTGTATGCCAAGTATGGCTTCAAGAAGCATGGCGTCCGTAAGGGCTATTACGCGGACAACAGGGAGGACGCCCTCATCATGACGACGGACCCTATCTGCGACTCGCCGTACCCGGAGGAGTTCCGCAAGCTGGCGCAGGCCCATGAGGCGCGTTGGGGGAGCACAGAGAGGAGAGTGGCGTAGTTGATCTCAGCGGGTCGGTTTTCCAGTTGGCCAGCGGTTGAGACGGCCGGCCCTGTCCGGCGGGTTAGCTGAGGATTCTGGCAGCAGCGACCAGAAGCAGCGCCAACAGGACGAGGGCTATTGCCCACCACCTCAGGGTTCGTTGGCGCGGCGGCCTTGACCGTCGTCGGGCCGTCCTTCTGCGGTTGCGGCGAGACGTCATTGGCAGGCTCTACTTGGAGAAGCTCGGGCGTGACGCCGTGATTCTATTCCGGCACGGGCAGAGCTTGCGGTGGAGGAGGGTTTCTCTCCCAATGCCATTCGATGCCCTCGTTTCTCAGCGGCTGCATTACGGTGTGCCGTCTGAGGACGTGCAGCACGTACTCGATGATGTCGCCGGCGCAGCGGTCGCAGTAGCCGTAGGAGCTCACTAGGCGATTGAAGATGGCACGCCGCTTGCGCGCCCACTCCACTTTATCTCGCTCCTGTCGCGGCTCGCTGAGGGTGTCTTGCAGCTTCTTGTCGTCAGGGAAGAGCCTGTCTTCGACGGCCTGC
This sequence comes from Dehalococcoidia bacterium, assembly GCA_965217565.1. Taxonomy (GTDB): domain Bacteria; phylum Chloroflexota; class Dehalococcoidia; order Lucifugimonadales; family CATOSD01; genus CBDCIS01. The sequence continues at coordinate 341,407 of CBDCIS010000002.1, read as the reverse complement.
CTGATTCGCGGCTCGCTGGCGTAGTCGAACGAGAGGCCTCGCTGTCTCCACGAAGTGAATAGGCGGTGAATCTCCCGGCGGAAATCGTTCTTTGAACGTTCGTTTACGTTCATGTGGCGTTCCATTTCGCGCATGAGAAGCTCGTTGTATTCGCGTTCGGCGCCGGTGTTCTCGTCCAGCAGAGGCTCGCCGGTGCAGTACGACGCCACGTTTGCCAGATAGTCTTTGAGCATTATCTCGGCGGTCTGCTCAAAAGACTCCTCGAAGGCCTTTTGCACATCTTTCTTGGCGCGCGCATTGTACTCTCTTATCGTATCGGAGAGAATCTGGATGTAGTGCCCTCTCTCCTCGGCGTCCATGCTCAGGTTCTCCATTCGACCCTGCCACATGCTGTCAAGAGCGGCGATGGGAGTTACGCAGGTTACGTCGGGAGAGTTGGCGACGGAGCTCAGGCGGTTCATTACGAAGCGAGGGGACATACCCTTCATACCCTCGTTGGGGTGCTGGCGCTTGAGCTGCATTACGCTGTCATCGTTGCCGCGGTCGTTGTAGAGGCTGAGCTTCTCGACCAGGGATATGCCGGTTCTGAGCGGAGCAGGTTCGAGGCGAGTGAGGACGGCGAAGATGCTCATTGCGGGCAGCGTAAGTGGCGGTATATGGGTGTTCTCGAGGCCGCTGCTCTTGAGCATCTTCTGGTATATCTTCACCTCGTCGTTAATCCTAAGGTTGTAGGGAATCTGGATGGCAATGATGCGGTCTCTGAGCGCCTCGAAGGACTCGTCGTTCATGAAGGCGAGGAAGTCGCCTTCGTTGGAGTGGCCGATGATGGCCTCGTCGGCATAGACGGAGCCGAAGCGTTCCAGTTTGATGAGCTGCTCCTGGGCAAGGCCTAGCAGCGTAGTGAGAAGGTGGCGGTCACCCTTGAAGATTTCGACGAACTCCATGAGTCCCCTGTTGGCGACGTTCAGTTCGCCGTCCATGCGGTACGCCTTGCCGGCGACCACGCGCCTGTCGCCCGCAAGCTGATTCTCGTCCATGCTGCCTACGAGCAAGGAAGCGTCAGCCGGGTTGGGGTTCGTGGCAACGTAGTATCCGATGCCCACGGCTTCCTGCTCGGAAAAGACGACCCTGATTACGGGAACCTCGGAGATTTTGCCTTGGTAGGTCGAGCGCACCATGTATCGACACTTTGGGCAGAGGTCGCCCTCGATGTAGATGTCGTGCTCTTCCTGCAGCTTGGGCCGTAGCTCTCTCGGTATGAGGTGGAGCGGCTCTTCCTGCATAGGGCAGTCTTTGATGGCATAAACCGCGCCGTCATCGGTGCGCGTGAAGTCTTGCAGGGCGTCCTTGATCAGGGCTACGATGGAGGACTTTCCGCCCGCGGGCGGGCCGAGCAGGAGCAGGATGCGCTTGCGTATCTCAAGCCTGCGCGACGAAGAGGCGAAGTATTGAACAATCCTGTCCAGCACGTCATCGAGACCAAATATCTTATTCTCGAACAGTTTGTAGATAGGATCGCCTCTGGGCGATCTCTCAACGCCCTCGGCCATTATGGCGTCGTACACTATCTTATGGGACAGGCGGGATACGGAGGGGGCGTCGATAACCCGTTGGAGATAGTCGGCGAAGGTGCCCTCCCAGTCGTACCTTCCCACCTCCATTTCGGCCTCGATGAGCAGGTCTTTCGCTGTGTTGTTGGTCATGTCATTTCCCCGATTATCTGGGGAAGGATTTTGGTCAACATGCGTCCTCCGGTTACGCGGGGATACGGTTTGACGTTCGCCCTTCAGCCTCTCTTGGACAGCGTTGGCCCGTTAGACTATGCCGGTGGTCACGATGCCTATCCCCACGGCTGTGATGACAATGGACAGCACAAGCATCGCCCAAGCAGAGAGGGCCCTGAGCACTCGGAATGGGAAGGCCAAGTAGAAGAATAGCACGATGGCGATAAAGCTCAGCAGCACGCTCACCAGCGTAAAGGAGAGCCATACGGTCCAATCGTAGTGGTCGGTCATCTGCGTGGCGAAGTAGGCCGTGGCCAGAACGCTAACAACGGTTAGGGGCGCGGCGAAGAAGCCTATGGCCCTCTCATCGAAGTCCCACAGGCCGTGAGCGGCGACGGCCGCAGCGTAAACGGTCCAGGCTATGATGAGTGATTTGATAACGGTCAACTGAGCAAGCCTGGCCGTGTTCGGCCCATCATCGCCTAACAGCATCGGATCGAGCGTCAGGGTGATGAGAGCGCCGGCGCCCAACGCGGCGATGATGATGCCAGTGGTGCGCCCGTCGTTGTAGAGTCCCAGCAGATACCAGGCGTGGGCGAAGAGGGCCGCCGCGATGAGAATAAAGAAGATTCCTTCCATTTCGAGACCTCCTAGGGTTTAGTTGTCCCGCAAGCAAGCCCGGGCGAATTCCAGACGATGATACCGCGGCATGAAATTGCGTCATTCGGACAGGCGCAACTCAGAAGGGCGTGGGAGAACTGAATCCAAGCCGATTTAACCACATTTCCCTCGAATATGCTAGGGAGAATTCCAGGGTGTTGGGGAGCGGCCCGAAGAGTGTGGATTAGCCGGGTGAATAGCACAGGCTGGCCGCTCAGGGGAGGCGAAGGCCGAATCCCGCGCCGCCCTCGCCCGGATCGAGCCTGCCAGTAATGGCCTCACCGGCCCGTATGCTGGCGGTCTCGATGAAGCGCTCCAGTCCCTCGATCCGCTCCTGCTCCGCTTCTTCCAGGGCATCGCCCGAGGACTGGCGCCCTTTGAGGGAGGCGAGATCGCTCTTGGCCTTCTCGATCTTGTTGGTTAGCTCCAGCGCGGCCAACTCATCCTCGGCGCGCTCCCTGATGGCGGCCAAGTGGCTGCGCTTCATCTCAACGTTGTCGAGGCGCTCCTGGACCTCCTCCATGATACTCAGGGTGGCGTTGAGGGAGTTGTTGCCGTGGATGCCGTGGATACGCGCTCGATCAAGCTGGCGGCGGAACTGGCGAATGAGGTTGTCGAGTTCCCGCTCTTTGGCCTTGATGGAGGCGAGAACCAGTCGCAGGCGGGATATGGCTTTCTGCATTTCCGGCATGGTCATGGGGGTAGTCTTTCAGTGCGCCAGTTGCTAGGTGACGGGTGTTTGGGCGGGTTGGAAGCCCAGCTTGGGTAGGACGGCGGCTATGGCGTCCAGGGTTTGTTGGATTTCTTCGGGAGCGCAGTAGCCCATGTGACCTATGCGTATAATCTTGCCGCTCAGGGATTGCTGGCCGCCGGCTATGACTACGCCATGCTCACGCTGCGCAAGGGCCAGGAGCTCGGCGGCGTTCACGCCGTCGGGAACTCTTGACGCCGTCACGGTGTTGGATGCTACGCTTTCATTGGGAAAGAGCGAAAACCCCAGCTCTTTCAGGCCGGTTCGCGTCATTCTGCCGATGGAGGCGTGACGCTCGAAGACGCTGCCCATGCCCTCGTCGAGTATCATTTCGAGGGCGAGGTCGAGGGCGAACATGAGCGAGACGGCGGGCGTATAGGGCGGCTGCCCAATCTCATAGTAGCGCTTGTACTGGCCCATGTCGAAGTAGAACTTCGGCATGGTTGACTCCGCGTAGGCCTGCCACGCTCTTTCGCTAAAGGTGACGAAGGCGAGGCCGGGTGGGAGCATCCACCCCTTCTGGGAAGCGGCGGCCACTACGTCACACTGCCAAGCGTCCGTGTGCAGGGGGATAGAGCACGCGCTGCTAATGCCGTCAACCAGCAGCAGCTTATCGAACTTGCCTTTAACCACCCCGGCGACCGCCTCGAGGTCATTGGTGACGCCCGTGGAGGTCTCGTTCTGAGTTACGAGCACGGCCTTGAATTTGGGGTCCGCGTTCAGGGCGTCCCGAAGCGTGTCCGGATCGATGGCCTCGCCCCATGGGAAGTTCAGCCGTGTCACGTCCGCGCCGTAAATCTCGGCGATCTGCGCGAAGCGGTCGCCGAACACGCCGGCGGACGCGGACAAAACCTTGTCGCCCGGTGACAGCGTGTTGGCTACGGCGGCCTCCATTGCGCCCGTGCCGGACGATGTCAGGATGTAGGTGTCATTGGCCGTCTCGAAGACTTGCTTCAGGCGGTCCGTGACCCTGTATAGGATGTCGGCGAACTCGGGGCCGCGGTGATTGATCATCGGTCCGGTCATGGCCTCCAGAATATCGTCTGGCACGGGTATGGGGCCGGGGATGCGCAGGTTCAAGTTTTGTCCTCCACTAATGCCTTGAGTTTCAGGGTTCAGCGCGATTGGGCTGGAGAATAGCCCTTGTCTGGTCAACGTCTATTCGGATCTGCTCGAGGAGGGCTTCTATGGTGTCGTACTTCAACTCTTCACGGAGACGCCGCACGTACTCCAGCCGAATCCGCCTACCGTACAGGTCGCCGGTAAAGTCCAGCAGGAACGCCTCGATGGCGCGCGGCTGGTTGTCGAACGTTGGGCGCACGCCTATGCTGGTGGCGGCCATGTGGCGCCCTTCACCCACGTATGCCCAGGCTGCGTAAATGCCGTCGGCGGGAACTGCCATGCCTGGCGGCGTTTGGAGGTTGGCGGTTGGGAAGCCCAGGGTGCGCCCTCGTTTCTCTCCCTCTACCACGACACCCGCCTGGCTGAAGTTGCGCCCCAGCATGTCGGCCACGAGGGAGACGTCGCCATCCACCAATGCCCTCCGGATCGTGGTGCTCTTTACGGCGGCGTCGTTGTCCGAGAGCAGTTCCACCGTCTTGACGAAGAATCCCATTTCTCTGCCGAGGCGGGTCAGCGCGGCTACGTCGCCGTCGCGTCCGTGGCCCATGGCGAAGTCGGGGCCGACGACGAGCCCTCTCATTCGCAGGCTCTTCCTGAGGCGCGTGATGAAGTCCCTGGCGGAAAGCTTGGAGAGCTCGGTGTCGAATGTGACGGGGGCGATGAAGGCGACTCCCAACTCTTCCAGCAAGTCAACGCGCTCGTCCAGGGTCGTCAAGTATTGCGGCTGGAAATCGGCGCGCAGGACCGAGGCGGGATGGTTTCGGAATGTGACTACGCCGGAGAGGCAACCGGCGGCGGCGGCCTCTCGAACGAGTTGGGCTATCAGGTGGCGGTGTCCCCGATGCACGCCGTCGAAGACGCCGATGGTTAGCATCGTGTCCTCTTTGGGATCCAGACTAGCCAGTTCCTCGTCGATCCTCATATACGCTAGTCATCCAGTAGAGTCAGCATTGGCGCGCCCGTTCAGACTAGCCGCGATTGAGTAGAGAAAGGCTGTCCGTTCGCCAGACCAGGGCGGGCATATGGGATACTAGCATGGGCGCTCCACAGCGTCAAGGCGCGCTGTAGCCGGGCAACTGCTCAGACCTTGCGCCAATGGCCTGTGCGCGGAGGGGTCGATCCGCGAAAAACCGCGTCGTTTTGAAACTGCGACATGTTGCGACATTTCGTGACATTTCGTAGCTGTGCCCTCAGAAGATTTGTCCCATTTGTCACCTTCAGGATTCTCTGGGCTAAGGGTCCTTTTTGAATGTTTGGCGTTGGCAAGGAGGTGTAACCTGTTCTGATGGCTGCACAGCATGGGGTTGCGCCGGATTGCGGCCAGACTTGGTAGGACGATGGCAGCACGGGCGTTCGCTCCCGTCAAGAGGTCACATGCCTTCTGAATCCGTTTCAATTTGGTCGGTGGGCGCCCAGGCCATGGGACGACCAGCCAGGGCAACCACAAGGAGCATGCCCCTACACGATCCAGCGGCGGTCTCTTGACACCCGCGCCGTCCGCAATCAGAATTCACGCAGCAGAGCAGCCTATCGAAGGAGCGCAGCGACGATGTCAACCATGCCCGCGGCCCTAGCAACCGGACTCGAGCAGATACGGTGCGACGAGGCGCCCATACCCGAACCCACGCCCGGCAAAGTCCTGGTCAAGACCAGCCTGGCGTCCATATGCGGAAGCGACCTGCACATAGTTTATATGGGCTGGAACGTGCACGAGTTCCCGTTGCCGCACGGCTACCCCGGGCACGAGGGTCTGGGTGAGGTTATATACGGCGGCGGCACGGAGTTCTCGCCGGGCGACCTGGTTCTGACCGCGCCCAACATCTGGGGTTCGCGGACGTTCGCGGAGTACCAGCTTATCGAGCCTCACTTCCTGCTGAAGCTGCCGCGCGATGTGCCCGAATCACACCTGCTGATGGCGCAGCAGCTCGGCACGGTGGTGTTCGGGTGCAGGCGGCTGCCGTCCCTGATAGGCCAGACCGTGGTCGTGGTGGGTCAGGGATCGGTCGGGCTGTTCCACGACTTCATGCTACGGCGGCTGGGCGCGCATCGTATCATCGGCATAGAGCCGGTCGCGGAGAGGCTGGCGGCGGGCAGGGCGATGGGAATCGACGAGGCGGTGGACGTGACGGGACGGCGGGCCACCGAGGCGGTGCTGGACCTGACCAACGGCGAGGGCGCGGACCTGGTGATAGAGGCCGTGGGAAGCGTGGAGACCTTCAACCAGACGCTGCAACTGGCGAAGCCGCTCGGCAGAATCGCCGCGTTCGGTCTGCCGCCCACGATGGAGCGCGTGCCGTTCGACTGGGACACGTTCTTCCGCAAACGCCTGGACATGCACACGGTGTTCGGCGCGCAGGACGAGCCGGGGCTGCCCGCATTCCAGATAGCAGTGGATTACATCGCCAGGGGCGATATTGACATGTCTCCGTTCGTGACGCACCAGTTCCCCATAACGCGGGTGCAGGAGGCGTTCGACCTGGCGCACTCGAAGGAGGACGGCGCGCTGAAGGTATCGCTGACGTTTTAGCCTCCGTCATTTGTTTACATGTCAGTTGCCAAAGGGCTGTGGGAGAGACAAATCCTGCAAGCACAGCCTGGTTCTGTGAAGTGCCTGACGCCTACCGCAGATGAACCGGATCTGTCAGCGCGCTGAAATACCAGGTCAAACAACTCGCTCTCACTGTTCTCGAGATAGCGCCTTATAGCATATGCGCACAGGTCGGCAAGTTGAACCATATCCGTTAGTCCGCTGTCAACGAACATCGGTGTTTCGATAATGTGCTCGATTTGCGTCCAAAGCGTACCGCTGCGAAGAAATCGCTTCATTAGCTCTGTGTGTTTTCTCGCCGTGGTCTCGTTGTTATCGTGGATGAGAATGCCATATCCGGCATGTGTATTGCGAAGATAGTGTTCGAATCTTGACACAACCTGCTTGAACGCTTGCTCGTCAAGCGCCCTATTGGCTATTGCCGGGTCAAAGTGGACTTTGTCTATACATTCCGCAAACAAGCGAACGCTACCCCAACTTGAGATGCGGCTGGCCAAGTCTCTTATCGCAGCCGTCTTTCATCAAGGGTTAAGTGGATGTAACCTTCAGTCTTTAGGTGATTCTTGCGCGTTTGCTTGAACTGTTTCCTATTCTCTCGCTGAACGCGCAATAGTTCCGCGTTTCGGGCCCGCCGTACTTGTGACCTTCGTTCCATAGGGGACATCGACGTGAACCCTGGGATTGAGTACTGTTCTACATAAGGCCTCAGCATCCATGCAACGTGAATCTCCGCCTGCTCTAAGCCATAACCACGCTTGATTTCTTCCAACTGGGCGTGGTGGCTCGTCCAATACTGGTCAGGAATTGACAGACCTGCCAAGACATAGTGGGAAGTGTTCCCGGGAGTGTCAGATGTTCCTGACTCATCGATGTAGCAGAGATGCATCGGTTCTCCAAAAGAAAAAGCGACTAGGGTCGGGGCTAAAGCCTCGAGTGAAGACGCTTGGCGACTCCTCCTAGACGCAAATCAATCCTATCAGCGGAGATTTGCGACGTCAAGCCCATCCGCTGGAAATGCGGCGAGTCGGCATTGTATCGCTTTTGCCTTGAAGAAGTACTACCGCCCTTCTGACGCCCGCCTGCCAATGCCGTATAATAGGCGTCATCATGCCTGACTACCCGCACATTCGGCGATACCGCGAGGAGCTGGACCGGCTGATCGAGTTTGGCGGCTCCGACAGCGAGCTGAACATCCGGCCCGCCTTCCAGAACTGCCTGGCCGCCTATTGCGCCGCGCACAAGGAGGGGCTCGCGCTGGTGCCGGAATTGCCCACCAACGCCGGCGTCGTTCCCGACGGCACGGTGAAGGACGCGCTGCGCATGACACGCGGCTACTGGGAGGCGAAGGACACCCACGACGACCTGGACGCCGAGATTCAGCGCAAATTCGACGGCGGCTACCCGCGAGACAACATCATCTTCGAGGACTCCCGCACCGCCGTCCTCATCCAGAACCGCGGCGTCGCTATGCGTGTCGACATGACCCGCCCCGGCGAGCTGCACCGCCTCATCCGGCGATTTCTCGACTACGAGCTGCCGCAGGTGGAGGAGTTCCGACAGGCGCAGCGGCAGTTCAAGGACGACCTGCCCTCTGTGCTCGCCAACCTGCGCGAGGCGGTGGATGCGGCTGAACGGGATAACGCCGACTACCGTGACGCCGCAGCAGGCTTCCTCGACCTGTGCCGGCAGACCATCAGCCCGGAGGTGTCCGCCGCCGACGTGCGCGAGATGCTGCTCCAGCACATCCTCACAAAGGACATCTTCCTGCGCGTGTTCGCCGAGGACCAGTTCCACCGCGAGAACAACGTCGCCCGCCAACTGGACGCGCTGGAGCAGACCTTCTTCACCGGCGATGTGCGCCGCCAGGCCATCGACCGGCTGCGCGCCTACTACGGCGCAATCGGGCGCGCCGCCGACGAGATAGCCGACTACGCCGAGAAGCAGGGCTTTTTGAAGGCCGTCTATGAGGACTTCTACAAGGCCTACAACCCCGCCGCGGCAGACCGGCTGGGCGTGGTCTATACGCCCAACGAGGTGGTGGATTTCATCATTCGGGGCGCGGACGACCTGCTTCAAAAGCATTTCGGACGGCGGCTGGCGGACGACAACGTGCAGATACTGGACCCGGCTACCGGCACGGGAACGTTCGTGACCAACCTAATCAACTACCTGCCCAAAGAGCGGTTGGCGTACAAGTACATCAGCGAGATACACGCCAACGAGGTGGCGATTCTGCCCTACTACGTCGCCAACCTGAACATAGAGTACACCTACAAGGAGCGCACGGGCCGCTACCTGGAGTTCCCCAACCTGTGCTTCGTCGATACACTGGACAATCTGGACTGGCAGCAGACGGGCTCGACTGGTGGGGCAGTCACGCGCCAGAGCGCGTTCAACCTGGGCGGGCTGTCCACCGAGAACTGGATGCGCGTCCAACTCCAGAACGAGAAGCCGATAAGCGTAATCATAGGCAACCCGCCGTACAACGCCAATCAGCAGAACGAGAACGATAACAACAAGAACCGCGAGTACTCGGAAGTAGACCAGCGTATCAAGGACACCTATATTAAAGAGAGCACGGCGCAGAAGACCAAGCAGTACGACATGTACAAGCGGTTTATTCGTTGGGCGTCGGACAGGTTAGCGGACGACGGAATTGTCGCATTCATCACTAACCGGGCATATCTCGAGACTCGGCAAGACGACGGTTTCAGGCAGGTTGCGGCGGAAGAATTCACTGACATCTACGTGCTGGACCTGGGTTCGGACGTTCGTCGCAATCCAAAGATTTCCGGCACGACGCACAACGTATTCGGCATACAGACCGGCGTTGCCATTGGGTTCTTCGTTCGGGAAAAGGCAAAGCTGGGCGAGTGCGGGATACACTACTCCCGCCGAGAAGATACCGAACTAGCAACTGACAAACTTGCCTATCTCCGCGAGACTACGCTGGAGAACATTGAATTTATGGACGTCACGCCCGACAAGAGAAACGACTGGCTGAACCAGCCCAACAGCGATTTTGAGCGGCTGATGCTACTTGCGGACAGACAGACGAAACTCGCCAAGTCTGCCACCGACGAGCGGGCAGTGTTCGGTTTGTACTCAATGGGAGTCGTCACGAACCGTGATGAATGGGTCTATGATTTTGATGCTGGTCTTCTTGGGAAGAAAGTCCGTGCATTCATCAATGTCTACGAGGAGAGCCGCGCCGAGTATGGCGAGAGAGAAGTTGACGACTCTGAACTAGGCACGACCATCAAGTGGACTCGCGATCTCAAGCGACAATTACGTCTCGATAAACCCAACGTCTTTGACAGAGGGTACGTCCGTGAAGTCCTCTTCCGGCCATTTGTAAGCAAGCCGCTATATTTCAACCAGAACCTGAACGAAATGCAGTATCAACTTCCAGAGGTCTTTCCAAAGGGTTCCACTAACGAAAACAAGGCAATCTGCTTCTGCGTCAATGGCAAAGACTTCTACGCTCTGGCAACTGACAGGACAATTGACCTACACTTCACCGGCGATACTCAATGCCTCCCCCTCTACCGCTACACAAAGGACGGCGAGCGGGTTTGCAACATCACGGAGTGGGCGGTACGCCGCATCAACGAGCACTACCGCAGGGAGTGGGGGGAGCACTTCGAGAAAGCCGTAGGGGCAGAATCCATCACGGCGGAGGACATCTTCGCCTACACCTACGCCGTGCTGCACGACCCGGTGTACCGGTACGACTACCGGTTTGACTTGCTGCGCGAGTTCCCACGCCTGCCGCTGTACACCGCGTTCTACGATTGGAAACGCATGGGCGAGGAACTTCTTGAATTGCACCTGGGATTCGAGTCGGCGGAGCGGTATGGGTTGGAGCGAGTGGAAAAGGGCGTCTCACCCTCATCCCAACCTTCCCCCATCGAGGGGGAAGGCGCACAGGCACAGATGTCGGTGGCTGAGTCGGCAAGGCAGTACCGGGCCGAGAGGACAGCGGCCTTACCCCCACCACAACCTTCCCCGGTCAGGGGGGAAGGCGCACAGCGCGCTCCTCGCGCTATCTTGAAGGCGGACAAGGAAAAGGGTCTAATCATTCTTGACGAGGAGACTACGCTGGCTGGCGTGTCGGAGGACGCCTGGCGTTACCAACTCGGCAGCCGTTCGGCACTAGAATGGGTTCTGGACCAGTACAAGGAGAAGAAGCCGCGCGACCCAACTATCGCCGCCAGGTTCAACACCTACCGCTTCGCCGACCACAAGGAGCGCGTAATCGACCTGCTCCAGCGGGTGTGCACGGTAAGTGTGCAGACGATGGACGTTGTCGATGACATGGCGTTTTGGGAGGACGGATTCTTGGTAGTGTTCGGCGACCGGGACAAGCACGAGTGGTCAATGATGGGGTTGCAATCGATGTTCAGTCGGCCAAACGATTTGGAAAGAGATGCCGAATGGTTGGAGACATAATCTGGGCGCTTTTGCCGTTCACCGACTTGTCGGGAGCCAAACTTCGTCCGGTACTGGTCGTTGCAGACGTCAGAGACGCGAGAGAACTTGATTGGATAGTTTGTGAGGTAACCAGGGGCCGCGCCAGCCATTCCAGAGAGTTGGCGCTTGCCAGCAGCGATTTACACTCGGGGCAGTTGAGGAGAGGCAGCAAGCTAAGACCTGACAGGATGTTTACTCTTAATGAGAGCTTGTTCCGTCGCACCATAGGCCGCCTGACGGACGCCAAGATCTCGGAAATCCTCTCCGCCGTGCGCGCGCTGTTCAAGCAGTCCCAATAGCAGACACGAGGTTTACGCCATGACACAGTTACACGAGCTTACGATTTCTGAGGCTGCCGGGCTCCTCTTGGAAGGCTCACTATCTCCCGTTGCGCTGATGGAGTCGTTGCTGGCGCGCTCCGAGGCGCTCGAATCTTCGCTGCGGGTGTGGGTGACGCTGGACGCCGACGCCGCGATGGAGGCGGCGTGGCAGAGTGAGCGGGAGATGCAGGAGCATGGGCCTCGCGGTCCGCTGCACGGCATACCCGTCGGCGTCAAGGACATCTATTACACCGAGGGCGTGCTCACCACCGCCTGCTCGCCGATATACGCGGACTTCGTGCCGGAGTACGACGCCGCGTCGGTGAAGCTGCTGAAGAGGGCAGGCGCGATAATCATGGGCAAGACTGTGACGACGCAGTTCGCCAGCGGAGACCCCTCGCCCACACGCAACCCCTGGAACGCGGCGCACACGCCGGGTGGCTCCAGCAGCGGCTCCGCGGCGGGCGTAGCCGCGCGGATGTTCCCGGTGGCGATGGGGTCGCAGACGGGCGGCTCGATACTGCGGCCCGCGTCGTACAACGGCGTGGTCGGTCTGAAGCCCACCTATGGCCGTATAAGCAAGCACGGCGTCATCCCCCTGGCGTGGACGCTCGACACGCTGGGGCCTATCGCCCGCTGCGTGGAAGACACCGCCATAGTGCTGGACGCGCTTGCGGGCCACGACCCCAACGACCTCGCGTCGTCGGACCGCCCGGTGGGGAAGTACCGCGACGCGGTTGGCTCGCGGGAGTCGCCGCCGCGCATCGGCGTGGTGCGCCAGTTCTTCGACGACAACTGCGACGACGAGGTTCGCGGTCACACGCGGCACGCGGTGGAGCGTCTCGCCGGGGCCGGCGCGGTTGTCGAAGAGGTATCGACGCCCGAGAGTTTCGACACGCTGCAGGCGGCGCACAGGGTCATCATGGCAGTGGAGGCGTCCGGCATACACCAGGCGGACTTCGCGGCGCGGCCCGACGACTACGCTCCCAGGATACGCTCCTCCATAGAGGTGGGCGCGCTCATACCGGCGGTCACCTACGTGCGGGCGCAGCGGGCTAGGCAAGCGTTTCGCCGCCGGATGATGGATGCGATGCGGGGGTTCGACGCGCTGCTCACGCCATCGACGCCGTCGCCCGCGCCCAGGGACCTGACCACGACGGGCAATATGATTTTCCAGGCGCCCTGGACTACGTGCGGGTTCCCCGCCATAACGCTGCCATCGGGCCTGAGCGCGGATGGGCTGCCGCTGGGGGTACAGTTGGTAGCGGCTCCGTTCGAGGAGGAGCGGCTGCTGGCGGCGGCGCGCTGGTGCGAAGAGGTGATGGGGTTTGGCGCGGGGCCGGAACTCCCGTAATGAGCGCGGTTGCGTTTAGGGTGATTAGCGCATGAAAATTGCCATCTGCATAAAGCAAGTGCCCGTTGTGTCGATGCTGAAGTTCGACAACGAGACCAGGCGCGTGGTGCGCGAGGGCGTGCCCAACGAGGTCAACCCGTTCGACGTGCTCGCGGTGTCGGCGGTCGCCGGGCTGAAACAGGAAATGCCGATCGAAGCGGTGGTCTTCACCATGGGGCCGCCGCAGGCGAGGGACGCGCTCGTGCAGTGCCTGGCGATGGGAATGGACCGGGCCGTTCACCTGGTCGATAGGGGCTTCGCGGGTTCGGATACGCTCGCCACGGCGCGCGCGCTGTCGATGGCTCTGCGGAGAGAGGAGTTCGACCTCATCATCTGCGGGCAAAATAGCGTGGACGCTGAGACGGGGCAGGTGGGCCCTGAAGTCGCGGAGTTTCTGGGACTGCCCCAGGTAACCTCAGTAAGGCGGCTGGAGTTGAGCGACTCCGGCAAGGGCATCAGCGTCGAACGCGCCACCGACGACGGCTATGAGGCGCTCTACTGCCGTCTGCCCGCGCTGATTACGGTTACCGAGGGCGTCGCGCCGGAGATGTTTCCCCGCAAGGAAGCGATGGCGGCCGCCCAGAGCAAGCCCATCACGGAGATTGCCGCCTCGGACCTCTCAGGCGACACGACGCTGTTTGGCCTGGAGGGTTCGCCAACGTGGGTCGATGACATCTATTCGGTGGAGTCGAATCGAGAGGCTATCATGGTGAGGAACGAGCCCGTGGAGGGCGCGGTCAAGCAGCTTATGGACTATCTCGAAGGCCGCGGCGTCTTCAGCGAGCGCGACGCATCTCGTCCCACCGGCAGCCCCAGGGGGCCGCTGCGCGAGCGCGGCGCGATGGGCTCTATCTGGGTGGTGGCAGAGCTTCTCGGCGGCGAGGCGCGTCCCGTCACCCTCGAGCTGCTGGGCAGGGCGTCGGAGTTGGCGGCTGAGATCGATACCAACGTGGAAGCAGTCCTGCTCGGAGATGGCGTGGAGCGTCTCGCGGAGGTTCTCGCCGCGTATGGCGCGGACGGCGTGCGTCTCGCGGACGACTCTCGCTTGGCCCAGTACGACACCGAGACCTACACCTCGATCCTCGCGGAATCTGTCGCGGCGCACACCCCCTACGCTATCCTGTTCCCATCGACGATAAACGGCCGCGACCTGGCGGCGAGGCTGGCGGCGAGGTTGAAGCTGGGACTGACGGGCGATTGCGTGGGCCTCAAAATCGACGCGGAGGGCCGGCTCGTCCAGCTCAAGCCGGCGTTCGGCGGCAGCATTGTCGCGCCTATTCTCTCCCGCACGAGGCCTCAACTGGCTACGCTGCGGCCCGGCATCCTCATGCGGGCGATTCCCGACTGGACTATCGGGCCGGCGGTGAGCAGGATTCCGGTGGCGAGCCTCGCGGAACCGAGCGTAAGCGTGCTGGAAAGCGTGAGGGACGTCTCGAACGAGGGCGCCGATCTCGAGCACGCTCGCGTCATCGTCTGCGTGGGAAAGGGAGTCGGCACCCCTGAGAACATTGGAGTCGTGCGAGAGTTGGCCCAGGCTCTGGACGCTTCCCTCGGCGCCACCCGGGAGGTAACCGACCTCGGCTGGATGCCGAGGCAACACCAGATCGGGCTATCGGGCAAAGCCGTGTCGCCCGAGCTCTACGTAGCGGTTGCGGTTCGAGGGCCTTTCAATCATACTGTAGGGATTCAAAAGGCAGGAACCGTGGTCGCGATCAACAACACCGCTAGGTCTCCCATCTTCAGGGCCGCAGACTTCGGCATCGTGGGGGACTACGCCGAGGTGGTGCCGGTCTTGGCCAGCGCGATCAGGGAGCGGCGGGCGTCCCGATGCATCCAGACTTAAAGCACATCGTCAGGTGAACGGAGGAGGAGCAATGGCAGACGTAACGATAACGCCCAGGAAGAACGGCCCGTACATGGTGCAGGGGCCACTGAAGCTGGTGGACCCGGCGGGGAACGAGTTCGAGATCAAGGAAGACATCATCTTCCTGTGCAGGTGCGGCGAGTCCGAGAACAAGCCCTTCTGCGACGGCACCCACCGCGACTGCGGCTTCGAGGCGGACACGACAGCGGACTAGGGCAACCGCAGGGTCGACCGGCCGGTCGACCCTGCGACGCGTGACGGGGGCTTACCCCCTACCCGCTCTCTTCCTCGAGCGCTATGTACTTGGACGGGCACTTTACGATGACGTTCTGGCTCTGAAAGGCTTGGCCGGGCGTGTGCGTGCCCTCCAGGATTATCTCGGAGTGCTCGTTGAAGAAGAGGTCGGGCAGTATTCCGTTGTGCATCGCGCCCAGGGTGTGTGAGCCGTCCGTCAGGGTGAAGTTGGCTATGGTGGAACCGTCATCCCTGTGGAACGAGGATGGGACGAGCTTGCCGCTTACCCTCACGGTTCTTCCCTCCGGCGTCGGCCCCTGCTCGGCCATCTCTCCCACCGTGTAGAAATAGACGGTCGCGCTCTGGAACGCCAAGAACGCGAGGTAGCCGAAGGCGACGGCCAGCACGACGAACCCAACCAGCAGCTTCCACATGACGGCAAAGCCCGTATCGGGGCCGCTTTCCGAGAATATCTTCTGGTACCCTGTTGACGCCTGCGACATATCTTTTACTCTCTCCGCTGTGGGGGACACCCCCCATCCCAGTGGTTCAACACGTTTGTATTGCCTGGTAGAGCGACTTTGGATTTGCGCGTCACCCATCCCCTAACCCTCTCCCTTCAAGGGCGGGGGAACTTTCGCGCTAAGTTTCGGCGCGGTTCTTCTCTCGTTCGTCCAATGCCTGCTTGAGCGCGTCGATCTCTCGCCGCATCTCCCTCTGGCGGCGGGACATCATGAAGACATACCCGAAGAACGCCAGCCAGGTAATGATGTACACCGCGAACAGGTATGGCAGGTTCGCCTCCGGCGAGCCGCCATCCTCTGCCTGCTGCGGAGCCGCCGCGCCGGAAGCCGCCACACCCGGCTCGGCGTCGAACGCGAACGCCAACAGCACGGCGGCCAGCGCGAGCGGCACGACGCCCCAACGAATGGGTTGCTTAATCAACGCGCCGGTGCAACTCATCGAGCGCAGCCTCCGTTTGCTTGAGGGAGTACCTCTCAATCAGCAGGTAAACGAAAAGGACGGTGAAGGCGAGCATGGAAACCAGAAAGGTTAGCGCCATCCTGGGGTCGAGGCCGCCCGACTCCGCGAGAGGGCCTATGTTCAACTCAGGATGCGCGGTGCGCCACCACACCGTGGCCATGTAGATTATGGGCGCATCGACCGCGCCAATCAGCGCGACCACGGAGGCGAACCGCTGGCCCTGCGAACCCCTGGGGGCGTAGGCCTTGACCATCAGGTAACCCACGTAGATGAACCAGAGAATGAGGGTGGTCGTGAGCTTGGCGTCCCACGTCCACCAGACGCCCCACACGGGCTTGGCCCAGATGCTGCCTGTAACCAGTATCAGGGTGGCGGCGACAAGGCCCAGTTCGGCGGTGGAGTAGGCGAGGCTGTCCCACTTGCCTTTGCCGGTGAGAAGGTGCATGACGCTGGCGAACGCGACGATCACTATCGAGATCATCCCCAACCAGCCGAGGGGCACGTGGAAGTAGAAGATTCGCTGGGAGACGCCCAGATTCTGCTCCGTAGGCACCCACAGGAACACCATGTACAGCGTCAACGCCATGAGGATGGCGCTGGCGACCAACAGGCCGTCCCTCACGAACCCGCCGCGTCGAGTTCGCGATCTCTCCTGAGCTCCGAGCGCAACCATGCCAGCCATGTGTGCAATATATCACAAACGGAGGGAGTCTGTCAGCGGGTCAGAGGATAAGTGCAGGGCCTTTTCGTTGTGAAGGCAGGGCTACTCGCCAAAAGGCGTTTTCCAAGTGTGACATTTTGGGACATTTCGTAGCTGAGCGCTCAGAAGGGTTTCCCCTTTTTGTCACCTCCAGGACTCCAGGGGGTGACGGTACTATTCGAGAGTCTGGCGTTGGCAAGGACGTTCGACCTATTTTCGTGGCTATGCGGCATGGCGGTGGGCCGGATTGCCTCCGGACTTGGTAAGACGATCGTAGCACGGGCGTTCGATGGGTGTCAAGAGGCGATTGGCGGTGGAATCCGTTTCAATATGGTGAGTGGGCGGTCAGGCCATGGACGACCAGCCAAGGCAACCAGCCGGGGCAACCACAAGGGATTGCCCCTACGAGGAAGGACGGGGTTTCCAGTATGCCTACGAAACTGATACAGGTTGATGGCGGCGGAAGCCGCCCCCTACCCTGTTATCGCGCCCACTGATGCGGAGGATACCAGCTTGGCGTACTTTGCCATTACGCCCGTCTGGTAGTTTGGCGGCGGGGCCGTCCACTGTTGGCGGCGGCGGTTTAGCTCGTCGTCGGAGACCTGGACGCTTAGCTCTCGGGTTTCGACGTTCATGACGATTGGGTCGCCGTCACGCACCAAGGCTATGGGGCCGCCGACGGCCGCCTCGGGCGCGACGTGGCCTATCATCGGGCCGTGAGTGGCCCCGGAGAAGCGCCCGTCCGTGATGAGCAGGGTGTTCTCGCCGAGGCCCGCGCCCATGATCGCGCCCGTTACGGCGAGCATCTCCTGCATACCGGGGCCGCCCTTGGGGCCCTCGTAGCGGATGATGACCACGTCGCCGTCCTCGATCTCGCCGCTGGTCACTGCGTTGAACGCGGCCCTCTCGCCGTCGAACACGCGCGCCGGCCCCTCGTGGCTGAGGTGCTTGGTGCCGGCGACCTTCATCACCGCGCCCTCCGTCGCCAGGTTGCCCTTGAGGATGACGAGGCCGCCGGTTGGGCTGCGCGGCGAGGAGACGGGATAGACCACTCGGCTGTCCGGCTGGCCGTCGAACTGGGCGAGGTTCGAGGCGAGTGTTCTTCCCGTGACGGTCATCACGTCGGGATGCAGAAGGCCCGCCCTCAGCAGTTCGTTCATCACAACGGGCACGCCGCCCGCCTTGTCAACGTCGGACATGACGAACCGCCCGCCGGGACGGAGGTCGGTGATGTAGGGCGTGACGCGGCTGAGCCGGTCGAAGTCGTCTATGTCCAGCGGCACCTGGGCCTCGTTGGCGATGGCGAGCAGGTGAAGGACGGCGTTGGTGGAGCCGCCCATGGCGAGCACGACGGTGATTGCGTTCTCGAACGCCTCGTGCGTCATGATGTCGCGCGGCTTTATGTTCCTCTCGAGTAGGTTGTACAGCGCCATGCCAGCGCGGTGTGCTATCTCCTCGTTGCGGGGGTCCACCGCCGGAATGGACGCCGCTCCGGGCAGAGACATGCCCATGGCCTCGATGGCCGAGGACATAGTGTTGGCGGTGAACATGCCCGAACACGCGCCCTCGCCGGGGCAGGCCACGCGCTCCATGCTCTCCAGCTCATCGCGAGTCAGCTTGCCCTGAGAGTATGCGCCAACAGCCTCGAACATGTCCTGGATGTTGATGTCCCTGCCCAGGTAGTTGCCCGGCAGAATCGCGCCGCCATAGACGAAGAGCGCGGGGACGTTGAGCCGCGCCATCGCCATCATCGCGCCCGGCATGTTCTTGTCGCACGCCGCGACGACTATGAGGCCGTCCATGCTTTCGCCGAACGTGACCGTCTCTATGGAATCGGCGATAACCTCTCGGCTGACGAGAGACGCCTTCATCCCCTCCGTTCCCATGGAGATGCCGTCGCTGACAGTAATCGTGCCAAACAGGAATGGGACTCCGTTAGCGTCCCAGACGCCCTGCTTGACCTTCTGCGCGAGCCGGTCGAGGTGCACGTTGCAGGGCGTGACGTCGCTTGCGAGGTTGGCGACGCTGATGAAGGGCTTGTCCATGTCGTCGTCCCGCAGGCCGACAGCGCGGAGCATGGCGCGGGCGGCGGCTCGGTCCGGCCCGTCGCTGACGACGTGGCTCCTGTGCTTGAGACGGGACTTGGCTTCGATGGTCATGCTGAGTTCTCCCAAAAGGCTCGAGTTACCCGGTATTGGAACCCGCCACCTCGCGCGAGCGCGCGAACAGGGCTTCGCGAAGGCCGTTCAACATCCCTTCCATGCGCGCCTGGCCCTTCTCCAGTTCGGTCACGCGCGTTTCCACCTGCTTGACGTTCGACGCGAGCTGGTCGATGCGCCTGTTCGTGTCGTCAAAGCGGCCGTTCGTGTCGTCGATGCGTTTGTTTACGTCGTCAAAGCGCTTGTTTACGTCGTCGAAGCGCCTGTTTACGTCGTCGAAGCGTTTGTTCATCACCTGGAGGTTGGCCAGACCAAACAGCCCAAGCGAAACCCCTACGCCGATGATTGCGAACAATTCCGTTGTCATCTAAAACCCCTTAAATCCGTTACTCCGGCTTGTGCTTCCCGATCAGCGCGACAACCCTGGAGTCGAACTCGTCTCCCAGGGGGCGACCCGCGTCGGAGTAAGCGATACCGAGATGCGCCTCACGGGACAACTTTTCGAATTCGGGCTTTCCCTCCCATTCCCGCTTGATCTCATCGAACAGGGCATCGATGTGGCTTTTCTGAAACATCTTCACAACCTCACGTAATGAGGCCAGCGCGTGGCTGGCCTCATCTCGAATTGAAACTCACTAGCAGCGCGCTTCAAGCCCCTGGCTGTTGATGGGCCAGCCAGGAGCTTGCGCATTACGCCATCGCTCAGGTATAGACTACTCATCCCCCCTAGTGGTTGTGCCCTCTTCCAGGATTTCCTTGACGTCTGTGGCGAAGCCAACCAGGGACTCGTATGATGGCACGCCCTCTTTGGTCAGCTTGTCCTTGAACTGCTCAAAGAGCCACTCCTCTCTTCTGCCGTGAGGAATCTCGAAGAACTCGCGGTTGAAGCGAGGCAGTTCGCCGGGGCCGAAGTAACCCTTGTCCCTGATGGTGTAGCCTTCGAGGTTGTCGGTACCCTTGCCGAGCACCTCGCCGGTGGCCACGTAGTGCTCCATGACAGGCTTCATGCCG
The DNA here is from genome assembly GCA_965217565.1 of Dehalococcoidia bacterium. GTDB lineage: Bacteria > Chloroflexota > Dehalococcoidia > Lucifugimonadales > CATOSD01 > CBDCIS01. Next base: position 321,464 of record CBDCIS010000002.1, on the reverse strand, counting down.
TAGCGCTGCACGGGGCAAACCTTGATGCAGACGGCACAACCCTCATAGCGGGCCATGACGGGGCGGCAGCGTTCGTAGATGACCTTGAACTTCTCTGTGCCCCTCCACCAGACTCTCTCCTTGAGCAGCGCCCTGCCGGGGCAGCGGTTCACGCACACCTGGCAGATCTGGCAGAACTTGTTGATGCCGTAGTCCACGGCCTGGTCGTAGGTCACCGGGGCATCGGTGGTGATGATAGCCAACCGCGCCCTGGAGCCAAAGTGGGGCGAGAGCAACTGGCCGTTCGCGCCCAACTGCCCAAGCCCGGCGCTTATGAACATAGGGATATAGGCGCCGCTGTTGTCGTTGGGGCTGTGCACCTGGGCGTGATAGCCCATGGCGCGGATCTGGTCGGCCAGGTCAAGAGCCAGCGCGCCCTCGATCTCGTAGGTGCCAAAGTGGGCGAACTCGGCCTCGAGGCTTGGGAGCGTCTGGGTCTGGAGGTAGTCCTGCTCGAGCGCGACGCAGATGGCGTGCTCGTACTTCACCCAGGTCTTCTTGCTCGCGTAGGCGTAGCGGTGATCGAACCTGGTGAAGCCCACCTCGTTGAAACCGAGTTCGCGCGCCTTCAGGCGAATCTCCTCGGTAAGGTCTTTGCCGGCTTCCGGCGCCGCAGTAGGCTCGATATCGCCCGTCTTCAGGGCGGCGTCAACCAGCGGCTGGTTGATTTCGTCGTGCCGCGTGCGGTACTCCAACACGTCGTCCGTGTACACCGTCCAAACCCAGTCGCGATCCGCAGCCTTCTCGATGTTCTGGGTCTCCAGCGGGTACACCCTGGTATAGAATGACACGTCCTCTTCCCGAACCGGAGCCCCTGGCACGGTAACGAGGTCTTCGGCAACGGGAATACTTACCTCCGGTTCTCCATGGTTTCTTCCGGGCCGCGTTACGACGTGATGCACGGTCTTAGGCATAATGTGTCCCTCCCGCAGAATTTCCTAGCTTTCGGCGGAGTGTACCCCCTTTTGCAGGTCAAGTCAAGAGAAATGCTGGCATTGGCAGGGTATTTTCAATTTTGGAGGCGGGCGGCCTCATCCTGCCTCGCACCCACACCCTAAAATCCTCTCCAGTCGAGGGCTGACAGGGATAGGTAAATCGAGAATCGAGATTGGATAAGTGCCCTACCCCTCTGGATTTCCGAGCGGCGAGCCATTGCGACGGGCTCCCGCATTCGCGGGAATGACGGTTGAGGCTGATCTTGAAATACCTACCCTTGTCAGGGTACAGACTGGGGAGAGCACGCGCCGCGAAGGTCAGCGTCTAGGCGTCCGCTATATTGGGGTGTTCTTCGACACCGCGCACTGGCGGTTCCTTCTTGCGGAGCCTTTTGTCGCGAGCAAGCTGCCTCATCAAGAATGCCAACCCACCAACGAGGATTATGCCCAAGTAGGTTATGGAGCGGTCAACGAGGGTAATGGAAACGGCGTTGTGTGGTTCGAGGCTGAGCGTGAGCAGTCCGATCATGCCAGGCTCTACCGCGCCGAGTCCGCCGGGAGTGGGAACCACGCTAAGCAGGGCGTGGCCCAGGGCGACTACACATACGAGGGGAAGGCTTACGTCCAGCCCCAGCGCCTCTACGACGAAATAGAGCCTCGCTATCTCCATGAGCCAGCCCACGAGCCCAAGGGCAAAGATAGTGGGCAAATGCTTGAAGCTGCCAAGCGTTCCGTCCTGAAATCTGTGATAGGCTTTCTCAAATCGTCCGGGAAGAAAGCGAGCCAACCTCGCGCCGCAGGCCTTCATGAGATACGCCAGTCCCAGCAGCCCGATGGCCATAATGGTCGCCGCGGTCACAAGGCTGCCAGACGTGACAATATCGGTGGACATGGTGAGAAGGAGCATGCTGAGGACTATCAAGACCAAAACGGTTGCCATGTCCAGGATGCGTTCCGCCAGCACCGTTCCCAGGCTCCACGAAAAGCCGGACCTAGACTCTTCCGAAAAGGCATAGGCGCGATAGGCGTCGCCCAGGCGAAGCCAGGTTATCGAATTGACAAACCACCCTATGATTATCAATGACGTGCTCTGAAGCACCGACGGCACCCTGGCGCCAGGCTGGGACTCCAGGCCCGCGTTCTTGGCGAGGAGCCGCCAGCGAACACCCCTGAAACCAAAGCTGAGGTAGTACAGGAGAAAGGCCAGAAGATACAGCCAGGGATTCATGCCACGGAGATTGTCCCAAGTGGCGTGCCAGTCGAGGTCGAACCGCGTTACTAGGAAGAAGATGAACGACCCCGCAATGACGAAGGACAGTAGCGTAGGAATCGAGAGAATACGTCGCCCGATGGATGCCGCTTCGGCCTGCTTGCGTGGGATACTGGTCATGCGCGCGCCGGAATCTCTTGCCTTCAAAGGGGGCGCTTTTCCGGCATCCCCGGCCGTCTTGGATACCGCTCCGGAGTCGTGGCAATCTTTTCCAGCACAACAAGTGACCTGCGCCGGCCCAGCGCCGGAATCTCAACCTGCTTCACCTCGCGAATCGCCCCTCCCAGCGTCCCAACAGCCTTCTCTGCCTGCGCAAGCTCGTCTTTCACGTCAATGCTCTTCTGCGCGATCACGATGCCGCCCAATCGGCAGAAAGGCAACGTTAGCTCCGCGATTACATTCATCCTGGCTACCGCTCTTGTTAGCGCAACGTCGAAACCCTCTCGCATCTGTGAATCGTGCGCAAGGGTTTCAGCGCGCCCCGTCCTGACATCTACGCCGGGCAACCCCAGTGATTGCGCCAGGTTTCGCAGGAAATCAGCTTTCTTGCCCGTAGCCTCGACAAGCGTGGTCTCAATGGCAGGGAAGGCAATCTTGAGGGGAATTCCGGGGAAGCCCGCTCCACTGCCCACGTCCACGAACCTGCCTGAGTTCAACCGGCGCGTGGGAATCGCGAGAACCACGGTTAGAGAGTCCAGAAAATGCCTAACCTGCACGTCTTTCCATTCCGTCACGGAGGTAAGGTTTACTCGCCTGTTCCAATCGACCAACTCCAGATAGTATCGCTGGAACCGCTTCAACTGCGCAAGGCTCAGGTGCAGGCCCAAGTCGGCCGCGCCTTTAGCCAGCGCGCCCTCGTTGGAGACTCCAACGTCTGCGGCTCGGCGCGTCACTTTTGGCGGGGAATCATTCATGGGCTTTCATTTCAGTTGCAGCCACCCACGCCGCCAGGGGGCGACGCGGGGGATTGAGACATCAGCAGCAGGCTCCGATGAGGACTTGTTAGGGTTACTCCGGCGCGTTGCTGAGCGCCTTTAGATCGCCGCCCATGTATCGGTAGGGGTCGGCCTCCGAGGTGCTGTTCGCGGCGGCATCGACCATCTTGTCGTACTTGGGGTCGAGCTCGGACATCTTGGTGGAGAGGGACTTGTGGACCGAAACGGACGAAATCACCCGCGTCGTGTTCTCGCTGCCGCAGGCGTCGCACTCGATCGACTCTGGCGGCGTGAAGTTGCGCCATAGCACGCTCGGCTTGTGGCGGCAGTTCTGGCAGCGGTACTCGTAGATAGGCATGGTTCGTCACCTACTCGAAGGTGGTCTCGAACGCAGCGGAAGCGTCGAAGAACGCCTGGATGGACAGGTGGTACCGCAGGAACGAATTGCGACGGTACTCGTCCCATGACCTCACAATGCCGCCCGGCAGGGAGAGGTCCAGCCGGTTGAACGAATGCTCGGCGTCCGCGCTGCCGTTGCCCCTGATGTTGCGGAGCAACCCCTTCCACTTTTCAGACGGCATCTCTAGGTAGAAGTCGGCGTCGCGGAGAGAGTCATCGTCTATCTGTTCCACTCTCGCGCATTCGAACCCCTCGAACGTTATGAGAAACGCCCTGTCCCCGGCCTTGGCTCCCACCTTGGCGTCGCATGAGCCCAGGGCGCGGAGGCTCCCGGTGTCGTTGGCCGCCCGGCGCAGGGCTTCGAACCACTCTATGGATGGGAATGCCGGCATTTTGGGTTACCCTGGTTGCGGTGTTGTTTCGACGCGGGCGGAGGCGTCGAAGAAGTATTGAAACGTCTGGTTGTATCGGAAGAAGAGGTCTTGCCTGTACTGGTCGCCACTCTTCGAGAGGGCGAGTCCCTCGTCGCGCCCGAGGTCCAGGGTGTTAAGAGTGTGGTTGAGGTCAGCTGTACCGTGCTCGCTGATGTTCTGGAGCATCTCCCACCATTCCTGGGGGGTCATGTCGAGGTAGAAGTCGGCCTCCTCGAGTCCGGCTTCGTCGATCTCCCTCGCTTCAGCGCACTCGAAGCCCTCGAACACCAGCAGGAAGACCTGTTGGCCTGCCTTGACGCCCACGACGGCGTCGCAGGTTCCGCCGCCCGCGCCGTGATAGGAATCGTCCCCGTTGAACACCCCGCGCACGGCGTCGAACCACTCTACGGACGGGAATACGGGCACGCCTACGCCTCCAGGTATTGGGCGAGTCCCTTGGGGAACTGCTCGCCCCTGTGGATGCCCAGCCAATCCATGTGGGCGAGGTACTGCCGCACGTAGTCGCCCATCAGACGCTCGAATCGCCTCATGCCGACGCGCGCGCCCTCGATACCGCCGCCAAGTATGATGGCGAGCGACTCCCTGAGCGCAGGGTCTTCGAGTTCCCGCTCCAGCACACGTTCACCGATGTTCAGCAGGCGTTGCATAACCAGCGCCTTGTCCTGCTGGTGCGCCAGCGCGTACCGCAGGTGCATCAGGCCGTAGGCGATATGGCGGGCCTTGTCCTGTATGCAGCGGGCGAACAGCGTCTTCTCAGCGGGGTTGTGGGCGAACTGTTCACCGCAGCGGTAGAGCGTCATGGTGAAGTCGCCTCGCAGCACGTGAAGAAACAGGACTGTCTCGGTCCAGCCGCCCTTGCTCTCCAGGATCATGCGGTTGACGTCGCCCTTGCTCTCGAGGCCCAGCCCGCCGCCGTTCGCAAGGGCGCGCTTGCGGAATGCCTCGCAGTGGCGCGCCGCGTCGAACATCTCGGTAGCCAGGAAGTTCTTGACCTCGTGATAGCCGTAGGACATGTGCTGGAGCCAGCTTCCGATGGTCTCGAATTCGAGGTTGGCCTGCTGGCTCAGCTCAGTGGAGAGCTGGCACATCGCGGCTTCCACGTCGTCGGGCAGGGGTTCTATCGTTGCCCAGGGGATGTCGGTTGCGGGAACCCACCGCCGCTGAATCGCCTCCTCGTAGAGTTCCGCGGCGTTATCGGCCCATAGCTCGTACTTGTTGCGGATGCTGAAGCCGATGGGCGGCACGCCCGGCATCGGGTACGCGCCGCGCGGCATCCGCGTCTGGTCGTCCCAGTGGTCGGGAATCTCGCCGTAGATGCCTACGTTCAGGGAACCCATTGTTAGTCCGCTCTTGCCCGGCTTGACCCTGACGCCCCATTCGAGCGTGCGCTCCATCCACGCCAGGGAGGGTTCGGGGACTTGCGGCTCGGTCGCGGCTTCCTCCGGGGGAACCTTTTCAGTTTCGGGCTTGTTGGACGTAGTGTCGGCCATCATCCCTGCCCTGGCAAAGCGCCTGCGGGAGCGAGACTAGCGGCAACGCTGTGGATATCCCTAGACATACGCCATCATTTCGGCGTTTGCGCGCCCGTTGACAAAGCGCTCCCCGAAGCCCGCCGACCTGATGCGCTGTATGTATTCCTTTACTTGGCGCCGGCGAATGGCGAGGAGTTTCTTGTAGCCCTCGTCGTAGTTCTGCTTGCCGCCGCCCAGCAGGATAGCCATCGCCTCGGTGGTCACCGAGTCGCCTCCGGCCGGGTTCTGGTTGCCCGCCATCATAGCGCGCTCGCCCTCGTCGAGGTAGATGTGCACCTCTTCGCGGCGGTCAGGCTCGGTCTCGCTGAGGTATCGCATGTGCATGACGCCAAATGCGACGTGGCGAGACTCGTCCTGCGCGGCGAGGCGGTACATGCGCTTTTCAGCGTCGTTGTAGGCCATCAACTCGCCCAAGCGGAATATGGTCAGCACGCCGCCCTCGCCGGAGATGTGAAGGCGAGAGGACATCTCGGTAAAGTCGCGCGAGAGGTCTATGTTGCCGACCACGCCGCTCGTGGTGACGGTGGGCCGCTGCATGAGTCCGCCGCCGTTGGCGAAGGCGCGCTTGCGGAACACGTCGAGGTGCCGGGACTCGTCCATTATCTGAGTGATGAGGAACATGCGCGGCTCGAAGTAGTCGGGCGTCGTGCTGGCGACCCATCGCCCCGGCACATCGGCGGCCACGAACTCGACCTCGGTGAGAAAGGTGGCAAGCTGGCACTGCGCGCGCTCGATGTCGTCCGGAAGAGGCTTGACGGTGTCCCAGGGGATATCCGTCGCGGAGCTCCATTGGCGCTGAAGGGCCTCCTCGTAGAGCATGGCGGCGTTGGTGAGCCAGATGTCCGACTTGCTGCGCACGGTGTAGCCGCCCACGCGGTAGGAGTCGGGACGGGCCGCGGCGCCGCGTGGTCTGCCGGTCTGGTTGTCGCTCCGGTCCGGCGCATCGCCGTAGGAGCCTGTCTGGATGTCGGCCAGGGTGAGACCGCGTCGGTTTGGCTCAGCCTTGATGCCCCATTCACCTCGCGTATCCATCCAGCTCAAGTCAAGGTCATTGTCGTCGGCATAGCTCTTGACAGCTTGCAGGGATTCGTTCGTGGTGGTCATGGCAGCCTCCTACGTGTGTGCGGCTATCGTCGAACTATACCGCAAACCAAGGGCGTCCGCAAGATGAAAACGGCGGCGCGGAGCGCTCTCCTGGCTACTGAACCTGTCCTGCCAGGAAGACTTTGAGGACGCCCTGGTTGACGTAACCGGAGAGCTTGCGCGCCAGGTTGCCCTCGCGGTCTATGAAATAGGTCGTCGGCATTACACCGACTAGGTAAGCGTTCGCCACCATGTCATCGACGTCCATGCCGAGCGGATATGTGACGCCGACCTCCTCCGAGAACGCCCTGGCGTCGCCCTCGAAGTCGTTCACGGCCAGGCCCAGGAATGTCACGCCCTGCTCCCGGTGTTGCTGCCAAGCCTGCTCGAAAGCCGGCATCTCGCGGCGGCAGGGTGTACACCACGACGCCCAGAAGTTGAGCACGACGACCTCTCCTTTGAGGTCGGACAGACGCAGCGGCGTCCCGTCAAACAGGGTGACCTCGAAGTCGGGCGCCTGCGTGCCGAGTTCGAGCGCGGGCGGAACCGCGGTTGGCGTGGGACTGGGCGTAGGCGTGTCCACGGCCACAGGAGTTGGCGACGGCGCGGGCGTCGCCGTCGGTGGTGTCGGTGTCGTGGTTGGCGTTGCGGGAATGGACGTGGGTCGCGGCGAGGCGACGGGCGCAGCATCGGGCTGACCACACGCGAACGAGACGAACGCGGCGAGGGTGAGAAGGGTGAGCCAAAGGGCGGGTCTCATCTTCAACTCCAAGATGGCCTCCGATGGGATGCTTTCAGCGCAATTGGTCGTATCGGAAGCACCTGGTCAGGTGGTCGTTCACCATGCCGGTGGCCTGCATGTGCGCGTACATGATCGTGGGGCCTACGAACCTGAATCCGCGCTTCTTGAGGTCCGCGCTCATAGCCTCCGACTCCGCGCTCTTGGTTGGAATCTCGGATTCAGACTTCCGGGTATTGGTCTTGGGATTTCCATCCACGAACGACCAGATGTACTTGTCGAACGTTCCGAAGGCACTCTGAACGGCAAGAAAGGCTTTGGCGTTTTGAATCGCCGCGTTGAGCTTGAGCCTGTTGCGCACAATCCCGCTGTCAGACAGCAACCGCGCCAGGTCCTCGTCTCCGTAGGAGGCTACCTTGACTGGGTCGAAATCATCGAAGGCGCGGCGATAGTTCTCCCGCTTTATGAGGATGGTTCGCCAGCTAAGGCCTGCCTGCGCACTTTCGAGAACCAGGAACTCGAACAGCTTCCGGTCGTCGTGCACGGGAACGCCCCATTCGTTGTCGTGGTAGTCGAGCATGAGTGGGTCGTCACCCGGCCAATCGCAGCGTGTCGTCATGTGATGTTCGCCTGTGCTGGGTTTGGATTCAAGCCAATTTCAATGGCAGGGCCGCACCGCCATGCACCGGGGACCACGCAAGAAGAACCTGGTCACCCGCCCAGCAGCGGTAGGTGCTTCACACGATGATACGTCAGAGCGAGCGAGACGCAGTGCTTCAGTTGTTCGACTGGTAGCTCGTCGGATTCGCGGAACACGATGGCCCTCTTGCCCTCGAATACTCGCGCAACATCAGGGTTCTCGATCTCGGACATTTAGGCCCTCGCTTTCTTTTTGCGTAAGCTACAGGAGCCGCGCCACACCAGCGATTATAGGCGCATCCAATTTCACGGTCAACGCCAGCATAGCCGGGATAACTGTTCAGACTAGATGCCAAACCCCTGAAGGTAGTGCGACTTGAACAACCTTTTGCGCTATACGCCTTCTTGACAGAGGCGAACGCCCGTGCTATCATCGCTTCACTAACTCCGGCGGCAATCCGGCGCATACCCATGCCACGCAGCCATGAAAACAGCTTACACCTCCTTACCGACGCCAAACATTCAAAAAGAACCCTTAGCCCAGAGAATCCTGAAGGTGACAAATGGGACAAATCCTCTGAGGCCACAGCTACGAAATGACCCAAAATGACCCAGTTTCAAAACGACGCAGTTTTTCCGGGATCGACCCTTCCAAGCTCACAGGTCATTCACCACGAAGTCTGAAGAGTTGCCAGCCGGGATGCGGGGCAATCCCAATCAACCCTACGCCGCGCCTTGACGTTACACGCAGCCGCCCTATAATTTGCTTGTGCGGATTTTGCTTTTGGGGAAAGGGACCGAATGACGGGGCATCAGGGGGAGGACATGGCTATCAACCTATCGGAAGAGACCGATATTCGGGCCGACGAACGCGACCGCACTCTTTCTGAAATCCAGAACAGGGTGTTGTGGCTTTCCATGCAGATGGTTCACTACGCCAACGACGTCCGCGAAAACCCGGACGACGCCAAGGTTGGCGGCCACCAGGCGTCCAGTTCCTCGGTCGTCACCGTCATGACCTCTCTGTACTTCGACTTCATGCGTGCGGGCGACAGGGTGTCGGTCAAGCCGCACGCATCCCCCGTATTCCACGCTATACAGTACCTGCTCGGTAACCTGGACAGGGAGTATCTCAAGACGCTCAGGGCCTTTCACGGACTACAGGCGTATCCAAGCCGCACCAAGGACCCGGATCCGGTTGACTTCTCCACCGGCTCCGTTGGCCTGGGGGCCGTCGCGCCGAACTTCGCCGCCCTCACCCACGAGTACATCCGAACGCGCCTTCACAACACTGACCGGACTAGCCACCGCTACATCAGCCTCGTGGGAGACGCCGAACTGGATGAAGGCTCCGTATGGGAAGCCATCGCGGAGCCGGCCATGAGCGATCTTGGGCAGGTGCTGTGGGTGGTCGATCTCAACCGCCAGAGCCTCGACCGCGTGATACCGGGCATCCGGGTGCGCGCCTGGCGCGACATGTTCTCCGCAAACGGCTGGAACGTGATAGACGCCAAGTATGGCAGCCGTCTGCTGGCCGCCTTCGAGGAGCCCAACGGCGAGTTGCTGCGCGTCTGCATCGACGAGATGCCGAACGAACTCTACCAGCGTTTGCTCCGGTTGTCCGCCAGGGCGCTGCGCGAGTGGCTTCCCCAGTCCAGCCGCTACCCCAAGGACATGCACCGCTTCCTTGGACGCTGGAGCGACTCGGAGTTGCAAGAACTCTTCCACAACCTGGGAGGTCACGACTTCGCCACGCTGCGAGACGCCTTCTCCAGGGCCGACGTGGACAGCGGCCCCAACGTCGTTTTCGCCTACACGCTGAAGGGCTGGATGCTGCCCTCCGTGGGCGACCCGCAGAACCACACGGTCACGCTATCCCATCACCAGATGGAGCAGCTGCGGCATGAGCTTGGCGTTGAGGAGGACGAAGTATGGGCCGGGTTCGAGCCGGACAGCGCGGCCGGGCGGCTGTGCGCCGAGACGCGGGCGCGGCTGAATGACGACGCGCGAAGCTCGCCCGCGCCCGTCGTGGGGACGACCGTGCCGGCCGACTTCGGACACACCTACCGCGGCAGCATGTCCACGCAGCAGATATTCGGGTTGGTGCTCACCGACATCGGTCGCAACCTGCCCAAAGTGTCCGAGAGGATAGTCACCGTCAGCCCGGACGTCGCCAGTTCCACTAACCTCGGCGGGTGGATAAACAAGGCCGGCGTCTGGGCAAGGGGCGAGTCGGGGCCGCTGCCGGAGGAGGGCATACTAAGGGCGCTCAAGTGGGAGGAGCTTCCCCACGGCCAGCACATCGAGCTTGGCATATCGGAGAACAACCTGTTCATGATGCTAGGGCAGTTGGGCCTCTCCTTCGAGATGGACGACGAACTGCTGTATCCAATTGGCACGCTGTACGACCCGTTCGTGAGGCGCGGCCTCGACGCTTTCGTGTATAGCATCTACTCCGGCGCGAAGTTCATCGCGATCGGAACGCCCTCAGGCATCACGTTGGCCCCGGAAGGCGGCGCTCACCAGTCGCTGGTTACGCCGTCCATTGGAATCGAGATGCCCGACGTGGCCTTCTACGAACCCTGTTTCGGGCAGGAGCTGGAGTGGATCATGCTGGACGCGCTGGAGAACGTGCGCACCCGCAGCCACTCCACCTATCTCAGGCTGACGAGCAAGCGCGTGGACCAGGAGCTCTTCAGCGTGCCGGAGGAGGGAAGCGTCGAGCGCGAACGGCTGCGGCGGCAGGTGCTCGAGGGCGCGTACCGGCTGGTAGATAGGCGCGGCGAGGACGATTACCACCCCGGCGAGAACGCGGTTCACATCTTGGCGTCGGGCGCGATGGTGCCGGAAGCGGTCGAGGCCAGCCGTCAACTGTTGGATGAGGGCGTCTATGCCAACGTCATCAGCGTAACGGGGCCCGGGCCGCTGTACAAGCGATACCAGGACTCCGTGCGGGCCGCCATGAAGTTCGGCTACGACCGCTCACGGTTCATGGCCGATGTAGTGCCCTCGGCAGACCGCGCCGCGCCGGTGATAACCGTCGTCGACGCCCACCCGCACTCGCTGGCGTGGATGGGAGGTGCGTTGAACACCACGTCGTTCCCGCTTGGCGTGAGCGGCTTCGGGCAGTCGGGCAGCCGCACCGAGCTATACAGGGAGTACGAGGTGGATGTTGACAGCATAATGTCGGCATCATTCAGCGCGCTGGAGGGATAGGCGGCGAGTAGTCCGCCGTGACTATCGGCCAACGGCCCCGCAGGGAAATCGCGCTTTAGTTGGAGAGCGCCTTTTGCACAGCCGCCGCCTTTTCCGCGTCCCGGGCCGCGCAGCGCTCCCAGAGTTCCAGCGTTAGCCTTGCGCGTTCATCCACCGGCACATCGATCATCATCTTCGTGCCGGGATAGGGGATTGCCGCGGTCCCACGGGCGATGGCCTCCGCGAATAGACGCCGTGTCTCCCGGTAGAAATCCAGCCGCTCCTCCGTCGGCGTCTGGGCGCGGTTGACCGGCTCAACCCATGACGGGTCAGGGCAGATCGTGCCCGCGAATCCGAGGTTCTTGCCCTTGAGGGCGAGGCGGTAGATCTCGTCGGCGTCGTCGAACTCCGGCAACACGCCGTAGGGATGGCTTACGCCTACCGGGTGTATCTTCGCGGCCCGGCCCTCGATGACGACACGACCCTTCGCGTAGCTGAAAGGGTCGGACTCCGCGTTCGGGACGATGCCCAGGCTGCGGCAGAGGTTTACCTCGTCCAGGCCAACCGCGGACACCCTCGGACTCGCGCCGACGATTTCTCGCACGTTCCACACCCCCTTGCCGGAGTCCAGCAACACTATGATCTGCAACGCGCCGATAGCTATGCCGCCGCGTATCTCCATCTCCTCCAGTATGGCGTCCGTCTCCTCGACGTCAACGCCCGACTCCGCGCCGGCGAACACGATTCCCGTTAGTCCCGGCCGCGCCGCCGCCTCGATGTCGGCATAGGCGAGCGCCTTGTTGATGTGGACGAACACCTCCGCGCCGCCCTTGGCGGCCATGGGTATAGCGTCCTCGACGAGTCCGCGAGCCACCGGCTTGGCCTCCTCGGGAACCGAATCGCCCAGGTCCAGGATGACGGCGTCGGCGTTGTGTGTCCACGAGGCTTCCACGTCTCCCCGATTGAGCGCGGACACCGTCAGATAGGAACGACGCACAAAGGGATTCATCAGCCTTCCCCTTTCAATAGGTCTTCTGCCGCCAGCGACTCTTCCCTGGCCTTCGCCTTCTCCTCGTCTCGCCTGGCGCAGGCATCGGCCCATTCGACCAGCTCGGCGGCTCTGGCGGCCTCGTAGGCGTCCACGATTCTGCCGCCGAGCGTGGCCTCGACCTCGCCCCGCGCGTCGATCTCCTCGAAGAGCGCGAGGACGCGATGGGCTTCGCTCACCTCGTGCGGCGTTGGCGTTAGGCCGATGTTCTGCGGCTGCACGACGTTGGGATGAAGGCCGCCGCCCGAGCGAAAGCCCACCTTGCGGTTGGCCTGCGCCCTCACGAGCGTCTCGTCGCCGTCGCCCACGCTTCCGGTGGTGTCCGGCATGTAAACGCCGCCGCCGCGCTCCAAGCCCAGCGCCATGGCGATGAGCGCACCTTCGCCGCGATTGTAGAAGAACTGGTCGAAGCCCACGAACATCTCCAGGCCCATGTCCATGGACATGTCGTAGCCCGTGCCACCAGAGAAGCTCTTGACACGGGGGCTGCTCGACGCGATCTCGTATGAGTTCGCCACGCCCAGCGTCGTCTCGATCATGGCGTTGACCTCGATTGTGCCCGGACGTATGCCTCTCTCGCGTTCGAGGCGGGTGATAACCTCGTCCACCAATTGAATCTGCGCTGCGCTTTCGGTCTTGGGGTGGGAGATTCGGCTAACGCCCGGCCATACGGCGGCATCGAGGTCGGCCTCCACGTAGGCGCAGTTTATTCGCACGGAGACCTCCGCGCCCCCCTTGAGACCTATCTTGATCGCGGCCGGTACGACCGCCCTCGCGTTGTCCTTCTCGGACTGCGGCACAGAGTCCTCCAGGTCGTAGTCCAGGCTGTCGCTGTGCCGCAGCCATGAGTTGTTCACGAACCGCTCCGTGTTTACGGGCATCATCAGCCCGGAGCGTCTAACCCTTCTCGCCATCGCAGCGCCTCCAATTTGTCGAATTTCCTCCCTCGCCGGGAAGGAAAACAACTCTTATCCCGCCTTCGCCCGGTCCCGCGCCTCGCACGCATGCGCCCATTCGAGCGTGTCGAGGGCGATGGCCGCCTGCGCGGGACCGGCTTCTCCGTTGGACGAATCCACAATCGACTCTGCCCAAGCCACCTCTTCACTGGTGGGCGTGAAGCCGACGTTCAGGGCGCTCGCCTGGTTGCCGCGCATGCACAGCGCGCCCCTGAAGCCAGCCCGGCGTCCGTCGATGGCAGCCTTCAGGGTCGCTTCCGGGGTGGCGGCAAGTCCGCGAGAGGTGGCCCGCCACCACGCGCCAATGGGCCGGACGCCGCAGGCATTGGCAACCATGATGAGCCGCTGGTTCAGGTAGGGAAGCAGGTGCAGGTCGCCGGAGGGTTCCTCCCTCAGGTCCATCACGAGGTCGGCGCGTCCGAGGCTCACCGACTGAATCCTGGGACTTGCCGCGATCAGTTGCTCCGCGTCCCAGTTGGCGCGGCCGGTGTCCAGGGACAGGTGAATCTCCAACGCCTGCTCCGGCCCTCTCGGATCATCGGCCTCTCGGATTTCGCCAATTGGCGGCGGCTTCACCACGCCGCGCGCCGCCTCGAACTCCACCAGAAGGCGGTCTGCCTCTTGCACCTGCTTGACGCTGACAACACCCGGCAGCAGAACGCCGTGCAGCCCGCGCCAGACCGACGCCTTGAGGTCGGCATAGAGCAGCTCTACGTCACACCTCACGTACACCTCTGCTCCGCTGTCGCGCATCCGCGTGATGGCGTCGCGCACGCGAGCGCGCGCCTCGTGCTTCTTCGTCTCGTGGACGGTGTCCTGGAGGTCCAGCGCGACCACGTCCGCGCCGCTGCTTGCGGCATCGGCCAGCCGCTCGTCGTCATCGACGGGCACGATAAGCCATGATCGCTGCACTCTATGTTCCATTAGCCAACCTCCAGCTAAGGCTTATCCATATCAGGTGAGCCTCGAAATCTCCTCGTCGGAAAGGCCAAGCTCGTCGCGGTACACCTCCAGATTGTGCTCGCCCAGACGCGGCGCAGGCCGTTCACCGTTCATGGGATTCTCGCCGTCAATCAGGAACCCGGGGCCGGGGTATCGCAGGCCGCAGGTATCCGCGCGCTCCATGCCGACAAAGGTTCCCCTCTCCGCGAGGTGTGGGCAATCGACCACTTCCCGCGGGCTTTGCACCACGCCGACCACCAGCCTGAGATCCATGGCCTCCCTCATGAAGTCATGGGCCTTCCAATGCCTGAGCTTGGACTGGATGATGTCGAGCAGTTCCTCGGCATTTTCACCTCTGCCCTGCGCCGTCGTGAACTTGGGAGCGAGCAAACGCGGCTCATCCAGGAAGTCGGCCCATACCCGCATAGGGCTGCCGCCCGTGCCCGCCGTGGTGAGCGTAACGTCGCTGTCGGCGGTCGCGAGGTGCATCCCGTCCATAACGTTGCCCTCGCCGAATCCACGTCCGGCGATGACTCCCGTATAGCTGTACTGGTGGATGAAGCTGGGCGGCGTGCTCACCACCGCTTCCATCACCGACACGTCGATATGCTGGCCCTCGCCCGTGTCGTCCCGGTGGAGAATCGCGGCCATGACGGCGATGGCGGCGTTTCTCGCGGCCACTATCGCCGTCTGCTCGAGCGCGGTTCCCATGGGCGCTCGCTCGGACTCCCCGGTGGTGTGGAGAAAACCGCCCATTGCCTGGGCTACCAGGTCGCCGCCCTTGTAGCGGCTGTAAGGCCCCGTCTGTCCGAACGGCGTGATGGACACGACGATGAGGCGCGGGTTCATCCGGCGTAGGGTATCATAATCCAGCCCAAGCGCATCCAGGTAGCCTGGCGTGAAATCCTCGATTAGCAAGTCCCTGTCCGCGAGCAGGCGCAACAGCGTCTCACGGGCGAATGCGTCGTTCACGTCCAGCGTGACGCCGCGCTTGTTGGTGTTGAAGGCGAGGAACTGCGAGCTATGCTCAGGATGCGCCGCGCCGCCAACGAACGGAGGCTCACGGCGCGCGGGATCGCCGGTTCCGGGAGGTTCCACCTTGACAACGTCGGCGCCCTGATCCGCGAGCAGCTTGCCGCAGAACCCCCCTGAGAGCGTTTCGCACAGCTCCACCGCTCGCAGGTCACCAAGTATGCCCAACATTACCAATTCTCCAATCCGAGTCCGCGATTCTCAAGAGCTATCCCCCTTACGTTGCAGGCGTTCCCAACACACCCGCCGCGCGCTGCCTATACGCCGCGTCGTAGTTGACCTCGCTGGGGTTGCGTGGAGCCGCTCCCGATGGAGGCTTGTCCAGCTCCCTCGGACGGGTGGAGATGACGCCCTCGTAGGTAAGCCTTTGGATTTCCTCGTCGGACAGGCCGCCCATCTCGCTCAGGACCTCGAGGTTATGCTGGCCCAGCGCGGAGACCAGGTTCAGGGACTCCGGTATCTTCGATGCCTGGAAGGGCCGGCCCGCGAAGACCCTCGGCCCGACGCTGGGCGCGTTCTCGTTGTCGAAAACCTCGAAGTACGAACGCCTCCGGAGATGCGGGTCGGCGACCAGGTCCTTGGCGGTATTCACCGGCCCTGCCGGGACGCCATGAGATTGCAGCATCTCGAAGAGCTCATGGCTATCCTGGGTTTCAGTCCACCGGCCTATGAGTTCGTCCAACCGCTGCCTGTTCCGGTGGCGGCCGGACGCGCTGTCGAACGCCGGCTCCGCGGCCCAGTTCGGGTCTCCCATCGCGTGCCGCAGACCCCGCCATTCGTCGTCCGTCGTAACCGCGATGGCTATCCAGCGGTCGATGCCGCGGCACGGATAGACGTTGTGCGGCGCTTTCCACAGATGAGACGTGCCAAGCCTCGGACGCGATACGCCGCGCTGAGCTTCCAGAATAGCGGGCGCGATGCAAGAGACGCCGGTCTCGTACATGCTGAGGTCGATTCGCGCGCCCTTCCCGGTCTTGCGGCGTCGGTACAGCGCCAGCAGCAGCGCGTAGGCGACGTTCAGGCCGCCGGTGTGGTCCATGTAGTTCGCGCTGGCTCGCAGGGACGGCCCGCCCTCGTAGCCCGTCAGGTGAGACAGACCGCAGGCGGCGTCAACGGTGCGGGCGCGCGCGCCGTAGGCCCGCCAGGGGCCGGTGTGTCCGTATGCGGTGCAGCTCAGTGTGATGATGTCCGGCTTCACGCTGGACAGCGTTTCGTGGTCCAGACCCAGCCGTTTCATAGTGCCGGGGCGAAAGTTGTCGGTTACGACGTCGGCGTTTTCCGCCAGCTTTAGGAACGTCTCTCTGCCCAGAGGATGGGCCACCTGTATGCAGAGGCTCTCCTTGTTGCGCGCCCAGTAAGCGAAGGTGCCGCCCTCGTTCCACCACTCATCGCCGGGTTCGCCGTCCGGGAACGGCCCAGCGCGACGGTCGTTCATGTGCTCCGCGCTCTCCACGCGAACCACCTGCGCGCCGAAGTCTGCCAGAAACGCCGTCCCCCAGGGCAACACGTGCACCTGCTCCAGGGAGAGGACGCGGACGCCATCGAGCAAAGAGTTTTTCAACATCCAACACTCCTAACCGCATATGACTTGACAGTATGTCGTGAGCCTCCTTCCCGCTCCCCAAGTATGCGTATCTCAAAGCAAAGTGGCAAGTCCCATATTGTCAGGGCAATGTCACCTTCGCTCCTCCAAAGCCAAGTAGAGCGTTGCGGCTGTCGTCATGATACTGACCGACTGACTAACTCCCCCAAAGGCGCGGGGCTTTCGTGGCTGGCCGCGTTCCCGCGTTGACTGAAATGCCTGATAAGCATAGTATCATCTGGGTCAGGGCGTTTATGCGAATGATTCCGACCTCTGGCATTGTCCCAATAGACTCCGGGAGTGCGCCGAAATGCGGGAAGCTCACGAAGGTCATCCCGAGCCGGACCGGCCGCAGGGATTGCGAAGAACTGCCCCTTTCATTCTGAGCGGGTTGAGCGGCGGGCACGCGGTTTTCCACTGGTTTACGCAGAGTTTCTTCGTCATGCTGCCCGCGGTTGTTTCCACCTTCGGGCTGAGCGGACTGCAGGTGGGCGCAATCTCGACGACCCGGGAATTCGTGTCGGGAGTCATAGCCCTTCCCGGCGGCGTGGTCACCGACATGGTGCGCCGCCATTGGGGAATGGTCCTGGCGATCTGCATGGCGCAGTTCGGGCTTGGCTGGCTCGTGATGGGGCTTGCCCCCCTCTACCTGGTCTTGCTGCTCGGCATGGCGATTGTGGCAATGGCGGCGTCGGTGTGGCACCTGCCGGCCACCGCAGCCCTGTCCCACCAATTTACCCATCGGCGCGGGTCGGCGCTGTCCCTTCACGGAATTGGCGGCAACGTCGGGGACGTTCTCGGCCCGGCCTTGACCGGCCTCCTGCTGGGAGCGCTGACCTGGCGGGGGATACTCAGCATCTACACCGCCGTGCCGCTGCTCCTCAGCTTCGTGGTCTATTGGGCATTCCGCGACATCGGCAAGACCGGCGGCGAGGGCGATTCGGTTACTGGACTTCGCGAGCAGCTGACGCAGACGGGCCGGTCGTTCCGCTCCCATCCCCGGCTGTGGGGGATAATGCTGGTGGGCGGACTAAGGGGAATGTCCGCCGTAGCGTTTGTCCCGTTTCTCGCGCTGTATATGGGTCTGGAGGGTGAAGGACAACTGGGCATGGCCAAGTGGAACTTAGGGCTGCACGTCGCCCTGCTGGTGGGCGTCGGCGTCGTCTCTACGCCGGTCATGGGTTACCTGTCGGACCGCTTTGGCAGAAAGGTCGTGTTGGTTCCCGGACTGCTCGCGCTGTGCGTTTTGACCGCCCTGCTGGCGCCCCTCGGGCAGGGCGTGGCGCTGATTGTCATTCTTGCCCTGATAGGGGCGTTCTTCTTCAGCGACCAGCCGATTCTGACCGCCGCCGCCCTGGACACCGTGGGCGGAGGGGTCGCGGCCAGCACGTTGGGTGTGTTCTCTTTCTCTCGGTTCGCCCTGGGCGCCGCCGCGCCCCTCATAGCGGGCTGGCTGTTCGATACACGCGGCATCGAGGCCACTTTCCTCTTCGTCGCCGTGCTATACCTGGTGGCCGCGCTGGTATTGCTCGCGGTGCCGTTGGCGCCGCCTTCCCAGCCTGCGGATACCGGACACCACCACGGCCATGGGAATGGCCACGACCACGAGGGCGGCGGCGCGGACGGAGATGGACATGGGCGTGGCGGGCATTAGGCAGGGCCGCAATCAACGTCAGCCTCGTAGTGATACTGACCCACCGACTCATTAGGGTCTTTCGATTGTTCGCGTGCAGGCGTTGTCAGACTCGGGATGTACTCGCTGACGGCAAAAGCCCTGTGGGTATCGTATTTTCATGCATTCTAATGCATCCCTACTTGGGGTGTCTGGAATTTTGCAGGATGTTTACCAGTGTTCTGCCTGGAAATGCGGTAGGTTCGCGGCTGTTTGCCATGAAATGCCACCCTGTTTTCTGTGGGGTTTGCACTGTCGCCAGAATCAGGATCTGACGATTCAGGGATTTTGGGAATGAGTTTGTCCTCTGTACAGAATGTCTATGTGTTCGAGTTGCTACATGGCGGCTGGGCGTGCGTGAATAGAGGCATGATAGCACTATTGTTCGTGTATGTCAAGAAGGTGTTGTCAGAATCAGGATTGCCGAGCTACGAGCCCCTACGGGGTTTTGCGATTGTGGGATTCAGAGGATGTGGGATTGGCGGATGGCCTTTCGACATATTCAGGTCGAGCGGGCTTGCCCCGATTGCAATAATCGAAAGACGCTGACCGGCCCAATCCCTAAACTTGCCCATGCTCGCGTTAAGGCGTATCCTACAATACCAGAACCCTATCCCCGGAGATTTGTGGAGGAGTCCGAATGAACGTACTCGAAGCGGTAGCGCGTATCCTGAAGATGGAGGGCGTCGAGTGGGTCTCCTGTTTCCCCTCCAACGAGCTTATCGAGGTGGTGGCGAGAGAAGGCATCAAGCCCATCATGTTCCGGCATGAGCGCGGCGCTCTCATGGCAGCCGACGGCTTCAGCCGCATGAACAACCGGGAGCGGTTCGGCGTCATCATCACGCAGGGCGGCCCCGGCTCCGAGAACTCGATGGGCGGCCTCGCGCAGGCGTTCGCGGACAACGTTCCCATCCTGTACCTTCCCGGCGGGCCGTCGGTCTCTCAGTACTCGGTCAAGCCCAACTTCTCGCCGGTGCGCACCTACGAATCGGTGTCCAGGTCCGGCGAGGTGCTCTTCAAGGCAGACCAGGTTGCCAGCGTGATGCGGAGGGCCTTCCACGCGCTGCGCAACGGACGTCCCGGCCCGGTCATCGTGGAGATTCCTGCCGACGTTGGCTCGCAGGAAGTGCCCGAGTCCGCCATGACCTACCAGCCGCCCAAGCGGAGCCCGCAAGCGCCCTCGCCGGCGGACGTGAAGGACGCCGTCAAGCTGCTGCTAGGCGCGAAGAAGCCCGTCATATGGTCCGGCATGGGCGTGCTGCTCTCCGCGGCGTCGGACGAACTTAGGGAGCTTGCCGAACTGGCCGAGGTTCCCGTCTATTGCACGATGCCGGGCAAGTCCGGGTTCGACGAGCGTCATCCGCTCGCGCTCGGCTCGGGGAGCAGCGCGACGGGACTTCACGCGCGCCGCTGGCTCCAGGAGTCGGACGTCCTGATGGCGATCGGCTCCAGCATGACGCGAACGAGCTACGGCCAGCCCATTCCCGACGGTAAGCTGATAATTCACAACACCGAGAGCATCGAGGACATCAACAAGGACTTCACCGTGGACGTGGGCCTCCCCGGCGACGCCAAGCTGACCATCCGGATGCTCATCGACGAGGTGAAGGCGCAGGCGGGCGAGAACGGGCGCAGGGGACAGAACGGCGTGGTCGCCGAGATAGCCGAGGTCAAGGGGCAGTGGCTCTCCGAGTGGGGGGACGTTCTGCAATCGAACGATACACCCATCAACACCTACCGGGTAATCGGCGAGCTGGAGCGAAATCTCGACCACGATAACAGCATCGTCACCCACGACGCGGGCGCGCCGCGCGATACCATCATGCCCTTCTACACGGCCACCGTTCCCAACAGCTACGTCGGCTGGGGGAAGACCACGCACCTGGGCTACGGCATCCCGCTGATGATAGGCGCGAAGCTGGCGAAGCCCGACAAGTTCTGCCTCAACTTCATGGGCGACGGCGCGTTCGGCATGTCCGGCCTGGACATCGAGACGTCAGTGCGCTCCGGCGCGCCCATAACGACCATCGTGCTCAACAACGGCGGCATGGCGACGTACCCCGGAGGCTACCCGACGGCGCGGGAGCTGTTCGGCGTAACCCACATGGGCGGCGACTACGCCAAGATAGCCGAGGGCATGGGCGCGGTGGGCATCACCGTAACCGACCCGAACGAGGTTGCCAGCGCCATAAAGCAGGCGCAAAAGCTGAACGCCGAGGGCCGAACCGTGCTGCTGGACATCCACAGCAACCTGGAGGCCCGCAGGTCTAGGTTCGACTAGCAAGCCAGTTAGTAACTATCTCAACGCACGTGGATTGCCGAGCGGCGAGCCATTGCGATGGGTTCCCGCGATAGCGGGAAAGACGGCGCTTTTGAGATCCTAAACTTTGATACTCCAGAGTAGTTTTGAGATAGTCAGTATGTCAGTTATCAGTGACGGCGCAGGGGTCCCTCCCACTGCGCGGTGGCGGCATCCGTGCTCGAGGGCAGCAGGCGCAACTCGGTCAGCGTGAAATGACGAACACCGCGACAAAACAGTGCCAGGTCTGCAAGGCGAACGCCACCGTATCCGCGCGCCTCTGCCCGGAGTGCGGCGACGACGTTGGCGGCGCGCTGGCCCACCTGCGCGCGCTCGACCTGACCGGCCCCAACTCCCAGTACTGTGGGCGGCTCATGGCCGACCTGGGGGCAGACGTCGTAAAGGTCGAGCCGCCGGACGGGGACGCGGCTCGCCACCTGAGCCCATTCGCCCGCGAGGCGGCCGGCCCCGAACGCGGCATCAACTTTTTGTCACTGAACCTGAACAAGAGAAGCGTCGCGCTGAACCTGGAGGATGAGTCGGACAGGGAACGTTTTCGCTCTCTTGCCGCGTCCTCCGACATCCTGCTGGACGACGGTTCCGTCGGCGACCTGGACGCTCTTGGGCTGGGATACGATGAGTTAAGCCGCGCCAACCCCGGCCTCATCTACGTCACCATAAGGCCCTTTGGCCTTTCGGGGCCGTATAGCGGCTATCTGAGCGGCGAGCTTATCATCCAGGCCGTTGGCGGGCTGATGTACGGCTTTGGGGACCCCGACGCCAGGCCCGCGATGGCTCCGTTCGCGCCCGGCCACCAACTCCCGGCGCAGCACACCGCCTTTGCCGCGCTCAGCGCGATTCGTCATCGAAGCGTCTCAGGCCGGGGCCAGCACGTCGAAGTCTCCATGCAAGAGGTTCTGGGCAACATCCTCGCGTACTTCGGACGCTACGCGTCGGACGGGCAGATAAACCGCAGGCCGGGGGCCAGCCCCACAATCGGCCCCACCAACACCTACCCAACCAGCGACGGCTTCATCTACATGCAGCCCAGCTTCCCGCGCCACATCGATGCTCTGTTCGAGTGGCTGGACAACCCCATGCTCAAGGACGACGTCTGGAAGGACACCGCGTTCCGCCGCGAAAACGGAGATATCCTCAGCGGCATAATCTCGGAGTTCAGCCTCGGCTTCACCAAGATGGGATTCGCGGAGGAGGCGCAGCGGCGGCACATTCCCGCGACGCCGCTGATGACCATCCACGACTTGGTCCAGGACGACCACCTCGCCGCCCGCGAATTCCTGGTCAACATAGACCATCCCGTTGTTGGCGAATACCTGGCTCCCGGCGGAGCGTTCCGCATGGGTGAGAGTCCCTCGCGCGTCTATCGCCGCCCGCCCCTGCTGGGCGAGCACACCGACGGGGTGGTCACGGAGTGGGGTGAGTCCCGCGGGTCCGAGACGAAGCCCGCCGACGCGAGCGAAGCGGGCTATGCAACTTCAAACCCGGGAGTGAAGCATCCCCTGCCATTGAAGGGCCTTCGCGTCCTGGACTTCAGCCGGGTGTGGGCGGGCCCCTACTTGACCCGCTACATGGCAGAGCTGGGCGCGGACGTTATCAAGGTAGAGTCCAACATGCTCCCGGACCGGCAGCAGGCCAGAGGGCCGTTCGCCTCATTCAGTTTCGTCGAGATAAACCGAAGCAAGAGGTCGATTACCCTCAACTTCCGCACGAAGAAGGCCGTCCAACTTTGCGAGCGGCTCATCCGGCTGTGCGACGTGGTGGTGGAGAACTTCCGCCCCGGAGTGCTGGAGAACTGGGGACTGGGCTACGAAAGGCTACGGGAACTGAACCCGGCCATCATCTACCTGAACATGCCCGGCATGGGAACCACCGGCCCCCGCTCCTCGGAGCTCGCTTTCGGCCAGAGCCTGCTGGCCTACACCGGCGCGATGGGGATATGGGCACAGCCCGAATCTCCGGGCATCACCCGTCCGAAGGTTCCGCTGCCCGACTTTTACGGCGCGGCCACGGGCGCGTTCGCCGTGCTGTCCGCGCTGGAGTACAGGGACCGCGTGGGCAAGGGCCAGATGATAGAGCTCGCCCAGCTGGAAGCGCTCGTGGCGACGATGGGCGTGGCCTTCCTGGACTACTCCTTCAACGGCCGCATACCGGAGGCGGCCGGCAACTGGGACCCGAACGCCGCGCCGCACGACGTGTTCCCGTGCCTGGGGTTCGACGCCTGGTGCGCCATCGCGTGCTACACCGACGGGCAATGGCAGGCGCTTCGCGGCGCGATGGGCGAACCCGCGTGGGCCGCCGACTCGAAGTTCGACACGCTCGACGGGCGGCTCGCGAATCTGGACGAGCTCAACGACAACGTGGGCGCGTGGACTCAGGACATGACCGCGCGGCAGGTGATGCGAACGCTTCAGCGCGCCGGCGTTCCCGCGGGCATCGTCGCCAACGCCGAGGACCTGTATCACGACGTCAACCTGCGAGCGCGCGACTACGTCGTTACGGTGGACCATCGCCCCGTGTCCAGTGTCCATGAGCACCCGGGCGCAACCGTGCGCCTGGCCGACACCCCCAGCCGCGTAATCGGCCCATGCCCTCCGCTCGGTGAGCACAACGAGGCCGTGTTCGGCGACCTGCTCGGCCTCTCCGCCGAGGAGATAAGCCAGCTTGCGGAGGAGCAGGTCATCTACTAGGGGGTGGGTGCTAGTACCGTTTGCCTTCGCTTTCATGACCTCAGCCGCGAGCAAGTCCAGATTGCCTGCTTTCACATCCTCTTCAAACTCTCGGTCCCACTCTTGCCAGTCTTACTCGAACAGCCAGTTTCTCAGCCGGGCGTAGTCGGTCTTGGGTAGGTTCATGATGGCCTGCTTGATCTCGATGCTAGACATGACCTGCCCTCTCCCGTCCGGCTGGTACAGAGGGCACTGTCGCGCTATCCACTTCAACCAGTATTGCCGTCGAGCGCGGTTCCGGGATTGACTCGCCATCCTCAGCCATCATTTCCAGGTGATATACAATCGCCTCGCGGATTAGCTTTTCTGTCTCCTCACGGGTTTCCGCCACGGCTACACATCCAGGGAGGTCAGGGATATATGCGCCGAAACTGGTGGGGCCTTCTTCGATTATGACAGTGTACGCCATTACCTTGCTCCTCTATCAAGCTCAGCTTGTCTGATGACGTTGCGCCATGTGCCGGCGGGTACATCGACCCCCGGCTGCCCGGCAATCGTAACAGTTCCTCTCTTCACAGGATGCTTGAATTGGCGGTGGCTTCCCCTTGTTCTCACCCATCGCCAGCCGTCTCGCTCTACGAGCCGAATTGCATCACGCACTTTAGGCACGATTCACCAACTCGAGCCGTATCGAGCAGAGCATCAAGACGGGACTCCCTCCTCTGGCGCCAAATCGACGTGAATCAGTCGGGGCATCTCTCCTTTGTCGGGGTGGCAGAGGACTGCATCCCTCAGCATGTATTTCAGGCGCTCCCAGTCGTCGCCTTCGGTGAAGATGCTGTAACCCAGGGCGTGGGCCTCGCAGCCGTCCTCGGGGGGCTCCTTCACCTGGAAGGTTATTTCGGTGTCAGGCATTGTCGGCCTTTCTCCCAGGTATTACACGACTCAGGGCAGCGGTTTGACCTTTTCCTCCAGCCAGTCGCGCAACTGGGCGTATCGAAACGAGTTCGTCTCGAACAGCTTCATGAAGAACCCGTGCGCTTCCCTGTTGTCGCAGTCGATGAAGTGCCCGTTCATGCGCAGGAAGGAGTCGGTGGTGTAGAACGCTGTGCGTTTGTTGCCGTCCACGAAGGAGTGGTTCATGGCAAGGCTCTCCATCATCGCGGCGGCCTCCTCGATTATGCCATCGTAGTATCCAAGCTGCGGGCGCATCATCGCGGATTCCAGCGCGCCCGGGTCGCGGAGGCCCATAGAGCCGCCGAACTCACGAAGCGACGTATCATGTATGACTAGGACTTCCTCGATTGTTGGGAAGCCATGAGTCACGACTTAGCCAGCAGTTCGCCGAGCAGCCGGTTCTTCTCGAGGCTGGCCCGGAAGTGCGCCATGAACTCGGGGCGAACCCGTTCCTGCGCCTTGACCTCGATGTAGCTGCTCATGGCGTCTTCCAGCACCGCCTGGAAGTGCCGTCCCTCCTTGCGGGCTATCTCGCGCATCCCCTCCAGCAGTTCCGGATAGGCCTGGCTGGAGAATTTCTCTCGTTGTGCAGCCATCACGAACGCCTCCTGTGTTTCGTAGGGGTTACAGTCTAGTGCTGCCCAACCATACTTGTCAAGAAACGTCTTGACGCGCCACGCCCTACAAGCCCCGCAAGCTCATCCGGGGGCGGCAGGTTGGCCTAGTCTTCCATGCTTTCGTCCTGCAGCCAGAAGATGTCCAGGTTGGCCTTGACTCCCTGCGCGTAGAACATGCCTGCGGTCGGCCAGCATGAACCCGACGGCGCCGCAAGCGGGACAGCGTTTCCAGGGTGCGGCGGTAATGGGACTCCATCTCGTCGCCGTCCTGCGTAAGCAGGCTGGGCCAATCGTATCCCTCCGGGACAGGAGGCGGCCAGTACTCGGGCAAGAGGGTGTAGAGCGGCTGGCTGCGCTCGTGCATCATCTTGAGGGAGATTCTGCGCCGGTGCGTTATGCAAAGATGGTACACTGCATTTACCCATCAAGTAGCTGACTCACGTGATGATGCCGTAGTAAGGCGGGTAACGAGCGCCAACGCGGTACGGGCGAGGATCAGGTAGGCTGGAGGCAACGAACGTGTGTGCGGGGAAGACGACAACACGAGGTATGTTAGATGTTGAGGGGTTGCGGTCGGCGATCGACGAGGGCTCGATCGATACGGTGATTCTGGCGTTTCCGGACCTGTATGGGCGGCTGCTGGGAAAGCGGCTGGATGCCTCGTTCTTCCTGACGGATGTGGCGGGCGGGACGCATGCCTGCGATTACCTGTTCACGGTAGATATGGAGATGGAGCCTGTCGCAGGGTACAAGTTTTCGAACTGGGATGGCGGCTACGGGGATATGCACCTGGCGCCGGACCTGGGAACGATTCGGAAGCTGGCGTGGCTCGATCGGACTGCGCTGGTGATCTGCGATGCGGAAGTAGAGCCAAGGCATGAGCCGGTGGAAGTGGCGCCGCGTTCGATGCTGCGTAAACAGCTGGAGCGGTTGCGCGCTCGGGGGTTCGATGCTATGGCGGGGTCTGAGCTGGAGTACTACCAGTTTCGGACGTCATACTCGGAGGCGGCGCAGAGCGGGTATCGAGATTTGCTAGAGGCTGGGTGGTACATCGAGGACTATCACCTCCTGCAGGCGGCGCGGACGGAGGATCTGAATGGGGCATTCCGCCGCTATCTCGCGGCATCTGGGGTGCCTGTTGAATCGACCAAGGGGGAGTTTGGTCGGGGGCAGCATGAGTTGAACATCCGCTACGCGCCGATACTGGAGATGGCGGACCGGCACCTGGTGTTAAAGCAGGCCGTGAAAGAGATTTCGGACCAGCTTGGGTGTAGCGCCACCTTTATGGCGAAGCCGGACGCGGCACAGGCCGGTTCCAGTTCGCATCTGCACGTGAGTCTGTGGACGGACAAGAACGGGAAGTTGACGAATGCGTTCGCAGGGGACGGGAATCTGGCCGGGATTGCGTGTTCGGATGAGTTTCGCTGGTTCTTGGGCGGGTGGATGCGGTACGCGGCGGAGTTGATGGTGTGCTACGCGCCGACTGTAAATTCGTACAAGCGGTTCCAGGCGGGAAGTTGGGCTCCTACAGCGCTGGCGTGGTCGCCGGACAACCGCACGGCCGGGTTCCGGGTTGTGGGC
This sequence comes from Dehalococcoidia bacterium, assembly GCA_965217565.1. GTDB lineage: Bacteria > Chloroflexota > Dehalococcoidia > Lucifugimonadales > CATOSD01 > CBDCIS01. The sequence continues at coordinate 294,891 of CBDCIS010000002.1, read as the reverse complement.
ACAGGGTCAAGTCTGCGGATTGAGTGTAGGATTCCAGGAGCGGATGTGAATCCATATCTCGCCTACTCGGCGGTTATAGCGTCGGGATTGGCAGGCATCGAGGGACGGATTGAGCCGCCGCCGGCATACCTCGGAGATGTTTACTCGGCGCCGGACGAGGCGATGCTGCCGGGTAGTCTGGAGGAGGCGATCGGGAGTTTCGAGGGAAGCGAGCTGGGGCGTTCGGCGTTCGGCGCGGATGTGGTGGCGCATTACACGCACTTCTTCTCCACTGAGGCGGACGCTTATCGGCGAGCCGTGACGGATTGGGAGCGTGTGCGCTACTTCGAACGGATTTAGCGGCTGGGGCGCGAGGATATCCGCCATCGCTCCAATCGCCTACCAGGATGTTGCGGCAGCGCGAGTATGACCTGTCCTTTCACATGCCCGCCAGCTCCTCCACCACGCCGTCCACGTAGAGGAGTCGCAGCGCGTTCAGGGCGGCAGACGCTACCTGGGAGCGCTGCTCCTCCCGGTAGTCCTCGCAGAGCCTGGCGAGCAGTTCCGCGACCGACGCGCGTCCATCCATGAGGGACACCATGCCGGCGACCACGCCGCTGCACGGGATGCCCTCTCGGCGCGCGTGCGTCGTGAGGACGTGGCTCCACACGAACTCGCCCTCCGCTATCACCGGCTTGCGCTCGACGCGCGCGTCCGGCGCGAGACGGGGCACGGCGGCGAGGAGCGCAGCCCGCGATGCGCCGCCGGACTCCAGCTTTGCCCTGCGCTCCGCTCGCCGCGACTCCACCGCGCGAACCCCGGCCACGACGTCCGGCGGCGGCTCCCCGCGCTCCAGCGCGACGCGCTCATAGCCGCGCGGTGGCTGACCCGCAAGCGCGCTGATGAACGCCTCTCTCGGAGAGCGGTCGTCGCCGGCGTCGAGCAGTCGGCGCGCCTCCCAGAAGTACGACTCCACCGTCCGGTTGCTGGAGTAGAAGAGCTTTGCCAACTCCCGAAAGTGGTCGTACTCCGTGCGGTACAGCTCCTCGTAAACGCGCCCGGCGGCGTCTCTCATGCCGGGGTTCTTAAGCGCCGTCGTAACGTAGGCCGCGGCCAGCACGCCCGACATGAGCGCCATGTGCACGCCGGAGGAGAAGAGAGGGTCCACGAAGCAGGCGGCGTCGCCCACGAGCACGTAGCCGTCGCCGGCCATGCGCTCGGAGAGGTAAGACCAGTCCCTGACGACGAACGGGCCGCTGCTCAGCTTCGCGTCTGCCAGCATCTCCGCGGTGTGCGGCGCGTCCGCTATCTGGCGCATGAGGAAGCCACGCGGCCCGTGCCGAAGCAGTTCGCGCCGACCCGCGCCGCTATCGACCACCGCTCCAACGCTCGCCAGGCCCGTGTGCAGGGGGATGTTCCACAGCCAGCCCTGGGCGTAGGACTCTATGAAGATGTTGGTCTCGTCCGGCGGCGGCAGGCGCCGCGAACCCTGGAAGTAGCCGTAAACGGCCAGATTCTGGAAGAAGTCGTCCCAGTGGCGCAACTGGAGCTTGCGCCCGATGAGCGCCGACTGCCCGCTGGCGTCCACCACGAACCGCGCGCTGACCTCGCCTTCCATCCCGTCGTCGCTGCGCCAGCGCACGCCACGAGCACCGCCGTCTTCCAGCAGAACGTCGGTGACAACGCAACCCTCCCGCGCGTCAACCCCGTTGGCCCGGCTGTTGTCCAGCAGAATCTCGTCGAACTGGGGACGCCAAACCTGGTAGGAGTGAGGATAGTTCCGGCTGGTCTCTCGGAAATACCAGGACCAGGGCGTCTTATCTCTGCCCCAGACCATGGTCGCTCCCCACTTGGGGAGGAACGCCGCCTCGCGGACGCGCTCCGATACGCCAAGCTCTTCGAGCACGGGGATGCTCGCTGGAAGGAGGGACTCGCCAACGTGGTCGCGGGGGAAGCGCTCACGCTCCAACAGCAGCACACCGAATCCCTTGCGGGCCAGCATAGTCGCCGCGGCGCTTCCGCCCGGCCCGCCGCCGATGACCACGACGTCCGTCGTCCGGTTGACCGGACGCCCCGATGCCATCGCGCGGCTAGTCGCTGACCGGCGCTGCCTCGGCGGGCCGGCTCTGGGCGACGCCGTTCGTGATAGGCGTGTTGGTGGCCGGATCGACCTCGAATGGGCTGAACAGCTCGAGCTCCTTGCCCATCTCCTTGACCGCCGGTATGACCTCTTCGCCCATGAGCCGCAGGCTCCGCATCTGGTCATCGTGCGTCATCGCGCCGTCGCCGTCCCAGAAGAAGACGCTGCCCGGACGCAGGTACTCCAGCACGTGTCGAATCTTGGGCAGCACCGTCTTGGGCGTGCCGGTGATGATGGTGTAGTCGTTTATCTGGTCCTCGTAGGGCCGGGCCAACTGCCCGCCGCGATTCACCGTCGCCGCGTCCTGCGTTGGCAGCACCCTCGTTCGCGAGGTCAGCCCCGGCAGCGTGAGCAGCGCGCGGTTCGCCGTACCCTCGTTGCCAGCGAGGAAGGGGTTGCTCGGCCCCTGCACGTACTTCTTGCCCACCTCCTCGGCGAGCTCTTCCGTCTCATCGACGTGCACCTTCCACAGGTAGCCGATGTTCTGCGGCCCCGACGTGTACCCGAACTCCTCGGCGGAGTCGTGGTACAGCTGGAACGCCTGACGGGTGGGTTCGAGCTTGGTCGCCAACATGATGTAGGGTATGCGGTTCTTGGCGGCCCACCTGAGCGAATCGCGGCTGACCACCCCGGGCAGCCAGATGGGAGGATGGGGCTTCTGGTAGGGCTTGGCCCAGGGGTTCACGTAGCGGTAGTGGTAGTGCTTGCCCTCCCAGCGGAAGGGACCTGGGTCCGTCCACGCCTTCACGATGAAGTCGTGCGCCTCCTGGAAGCGCTCCCAGTTGTAGGGCGGCGGCGAGTTGTGGGCCACGCTCTCCCTGCCGGTGCCGCGCACCCAGCCGGACACCAGCCGGCCACGCGAGATCATGTCGATAATCGAAAGCTGCTCCACCAGCCAAAGCGGGTCGTCCCATATGGGCAGGATGTTGCCCAGCAGCACGATCTTGGCCCGCTTGGTCATGCGCGCCAGTATGCCCGCCTCGATGTTCATGGTGCCGCCCATGCAGAAGGGCGTGCTGTGATGCTCGTTCAGCATCAGGCCATCGAAGCCCATCTCCTCCGCGTACAGCCGCTCGTCCAGGTAGCGGTTATACAGGTCCGAACCAAGCTGCGAGTCATAGATGTCGTTGCTGAGGTCGAGGTCCCTGATGGGCAGGCCCGTGGCCCCAAAGTACCCCGACTTGGGGTCCTGGTACGGTCGCTCGGTGAAGTGACCTATGAACATACTGGCGTTCTCCTTCCTACCGGCGCCCGGAAGCCGCGCCGTGCCGGAGCTATGCTGATAAAGCGCTCGTCGTTGGTGCTCGAAAGCGCCCCTGAGTTATTTGCGAGTATTCTACAAATGCCGCCCCACGCTGTCAAATCTCCGCACACCGCTGATGCTGTATCAGTTTAGTCGGTGGGGTGTCACCCTCACCCCAGCCCTCTCCCATCGAGGGAGAGGGAGAAGGCGCTCTTCCGGGAGACGCCTACCAAACTGGTACAGGTCCCCATCTGGCAGCTTTTCAGATTCGAGGGGACGCCAGCGCCTGCCTATGACAACAAGCCAACCAGGTCGGCTGGGTTCCGGCGCCTTCCAGGATGCAACGCCGGTGTGGGATTAGCTCGCATCTGGACGGATGGATGTTTTCGCTGGCGGAAAAACGCCTGTGGGTGTCTCATGTTGATTCATTGTGTCTCATTCCTACTTGGGGTCTGTGACGCTGTAAGAGGATTTAGGGGATGTTTCTGAGTTGGAATGTAGTAGGGTCGCGGTTGTTCGTATAGGAAATGAGACACTCGTTTCTGTGGTTTTCGCACATCAGTCGCGCAATTGGTGTCGCGTTCTGGCGGGCGAGAGCGATGGCGGTTGTGGGTGATGGGAGTATGGTAGCACAGGCGTTCGTATATGTCAATAGGTCGCACGGAGGGCGAAGCTGTATCAGTTTAGTCGGTGGGGTGTCACCCTCACCCCAGCCCTCTCCCTTGATGGGAGAGGGAGAAGTCGCTCTCGCGGGAGGCGCCTACCAAACTGGTACAGGTTCCACACGGCGAAGCGACGCCTGTCCGAATTCAGCCGTCAACCGCTATAGTCCTCCACCGCCTCCCGAAGCGTGCGCCACGACTGCGCCACGATGCCGGGGTTGGTGCGCATGTAGTACGGCAGCGCGATCAACGACCCGGAGATCGCCCAGCCTCGCGCTCGAAGCCAGGTGGCGTCGTCCACGCACAGCGCGTCCCGCAGCACGCCGCGCGTAGGAGTTGCCAGATAGTTCCACGCCACAGTCAGGTCGCACGCCGGATCGCCAATCGTGAGCATTCCGAAGTCTATGACCGCGCTGAGACGGCCGTCTCTGACAATCAGGTTGCCCGGAGTGAGGTCCGCGTGGATACACACCGGCTCGCCGTCGTAGGCGGGCGCGTCGAGAGAGGCCTGCCACGCGGCGGTAACCGCCTCCGTGTCTATCAAGTCCTCCAGCGCCGCGATAGCGGCGCGAGTCTCCGCGTCTCGGTCCGCCAGCGGCCCGCCGCGTCCGCCCGGCACGGCCGGAGGCCGGTCGTGCTCGGGCACAGAGCCAAGCGCGCGAATAAACTCTGCCAAGTCGAGCGCCGCCTCGGTGGGATCGCCTACTACGACGTCGAGCGCGCTGTCGCCCTCCAGCCACTCGTGCACTGACCACGGCCACGGATAGCCAAACGCGGGAACGCCTCTGCGCAGCGGTTTCGGCACGGCCAGCGGCAGATACAGCGCCAGGCGCGGGAGCCACTCGAACTCCTTGTCCGACTGCCCAACGGCCCAGTGGATGCGTGGCAGCCGCGCGACCAGCTCGTCGCCGAGCCGGAAGATGGCGTTGTCCGTGCCGGAATGCCGCACACGCTCGACGGGCAGGTCCCGCCACTGCGGGAACTGCGCCGCGACCAGCCTGGCCGCTAGGGCCTCGTCCGCGAGAATCTCGTCCGCGTGCATTCTGCGTTGTGCCATCTGCTGTCTCGCCTGTCCGGGTGATCACCCCCAAGCATACACGGCCGCGGCTGGCTCGGCTAAGCTCCGGGACGCCATGTCGTCCTAGGCGGTGAGCTCGCAACAGTCCAGTCAGCGTCGGTTGAAATAGTCTTACCGGCAGCCAAAGCTCCGACTTCGCCGTGACTGTTCAGAGTCGAGGCGACCGAGCAATCCCCACGAGGGTCAGTTCCCTCTCCCAAGTCTGGGAGAGGGTTAGAGTGAGGGTTGAGAGCACACGTCTCATCAAGTCTGAACGGTTACCTCCCTAAAGTTGCCATTCCCGTCTACTCCGTTTATGCTTACGCTCACAATACCATCACGAAAGTCGAGTTGGCAGCTTGCCAAAGGAAGACTTCAGGTTCAGTTGCGTCCTGAGAGTTCGATGGGCCGAGTGCGACGTGCAGGGCATTGTCTTCAACGCCGCCTACGTGAACTACGTTGAAATCGGTCAAAGCGAGTATTTCAGAAACCTTGGCATCGCAATCTACGACTCCAACGGGAGGCGGCATTTCGACTTGGCCACGGTCAGGGTGGGCGTGGACTTCCTCTCTCCGGCACGGATGGACGATGTCTTGCAAATCCACTGGAAGGTCGAGAGCATAGGCAACAGCAGCCTGACCACGAACTCTGAAATATACAATTCCTGCTCAGGTGACTTGCTGTCGCGCGCGGAGGTCATCTACGTGAGCTACGACAACGAAGCGGAGGCGGCCACACCTGTGCCCGACGACATGCGTCGGCTGATCCAGACCTACGAAGAGACGGGTGAGGTGCTCCCGCTGGACGCTCTCCCCGGCCTCGCGGGACTGACGCGCGCGCTCCCGGAGAAGTGACTGCCCACGCCTTTGGTTGGCGGGCCGCCCGTCCGCCGTTCCAAGTTCCACGACGACCCCAAAGTCATATTCAAGGAGTGAGAGATGCCCCGCATAGCTGGAAAACACGTGGTGATGAGGATGCTTCAGGCGGAGGGCGTGAAGTACATCTTCGGCAACCCAGGCACCACCGAAACCCCCTTCATGGACGCCATTCAGGACTACCCGGACATGGAGTACATGCTCGCCACCCAGGAGGCGCCGGCCATCGGCATGGCGGACGGCTACGCCAGGGCCACGGGGAGCCCTTCCTTCGCCAACCTGCACGTGGCCGGCGGACTCGCCAACGGCATCAGTATGCTCTACGACGCCTTTCGCGGAGGCACCCCGATGGTGCTCACCGCCGGGCAGTCCGACACCCGGATGCTGCTCCAAGAGCCAACCCTCTCCGGCAACCTCGTGGAGATGACGCGGCAATATACGAAGTGGTCGTTCGAGGTGCAACACGCCAAGGACCTGCCGGAGGCGATTCGCAGGGCATTCAAGGTCGCCAAGACGCCCCCCACCGGCCCGGTCTTCCTCTCTCTCCCCTGGAACGTGCTCGACGAGGAGGTGGAGATTGACATCGTGCCCTCGAGCGACGGCTACTTCCGCATCCGGCCCGATGTCGAGGCACTTCAGAAGGCCACAGGCCTACTCGCCAACGCGCAGAACCCGCTGATGGTCGTCGGAGACCGCGTGGCGCAGTCCATGGCCGTCGATGAGGCCGTCCGCGTCGCCGAACTGCTGGGCGCGACGGTTCGCGCGACCGCCTTCTCCGAGGTCAACTTCCCCACCAGCCACCCGCTGTACGAGGGGATGCTCGACCTGGCTTCCTCTGCCGGGCGGCGGCACTTCGAGGGCCACGACGCCATCCTCGCTGTCGGGACCAACGTGTTCAACCAGTTCTTCTACACCGACCCGGTACTGCCCGCGGGCGTCAGCCTCGTCCACCTCGACTCGACGCCCTACGAGATCGAACGCTCCTTCCCGGTTACGGCGGGGCTGTGGGCCGACCCCAAGGCCGGACTCGCCGAGCTTGCCGATTCGCTGGAATCCGGCATGTCCGGCTCGCAGCGGGAAGCCGCCGCCACGCGCGCGGCGCAGATTGGCGACGAGAAGCAAGCCAGGCTGAACGCGCTGCGGCAGCGCGGCGACGACAGGTGGGACAACACGCCGATGCCGCCCGACCGCATGATGAGGGAGCTCGCCGACGCCCTGCCGTCCAACGCCACCATCGTGGACGAGTCCGTGACGTCGCGGGGCGCGCTCCAGGCCGCGGTGGACTTCGACGAGCCCGGCAGCTTCTTCTCGATACGCGGCGGCGCGCTCGGCTGGAGCATGGGCGGCGCGCTCGGCGTGCACCTGGCGCAGCCGGAGCGCAAGGTGGTGGCCGTCGTCGGAGACGGCGCTGCGATGTACGCCATACAGTCCCTGTGGACGGCGGCGCGTTACAAAATGCCCGTAACCTACGTCATCTGCAACAACCGGAGCTACCGCATCCTGAAGGGCGCGATGGTCAACTACCTTGCCGGCACCGGCAGGGAGAGCGAGTTCGTCGGCATGAACTTCCACGAAAACCCGATGGACTACAGCCGAATCGCGGAGGGCTTCGGTATCCACGGCCAGCGCGTGAGCGACGCCAACCAGCTACGCCCGGCCCTGGAAAAGGCATTCGCCCACAACGGCCCGTCCCTCGTGGACGTGGTAATAGACGGCGCGCTGGACAACGGCTAGGCCGGGGACAGGCTATGCCGGTATCCAAAGAGGCCCTTGACCAGTTGGCCCTCTCCAAGGCGGAGTACGAGGCGATTGTGGAGCGGCTGGGCAGAGAGCCCAACGACCTCGAGCTTGGGCTGTTCGGTTCTTTGTGGAGCGAGCACTGCGGCTACAAGCACTCCAAGCCGCTGCTGAGAATGCTACCCAAAGACAGCCCGCGCCTGCTCGTGGAGCCGGGCGCGGAGAACGCGGGCGTCGTTGACATCGGCGGCGGTCTCGCCATCGTCATGAAGATAGAGTCCCACAACCACCCGTCCGCCATCGAGCCGTACCAGGGCGCGGCCACCGGGGTGGGCGGCATCGTGCGCGACATCTTCGCCATGGGCGCGCGGCCCATCGCGCTGCTCAACTCGCTGCGATTCGGGCACCTGTCGGAGCCGCGCAACAGGTACCTGCTCAACGGCGTCGTGGCGGGCATATCGGGCTACGGCAACTGCATCGGCATCCCCGACGTTGGCGGCGAGATTTGCTTTGCGCCCTCCTATTCGGGCAACCCGCTCGTCAACGCCATGTGCGTCGGCATCCTCGAGAAGGACGGCGTCGTTAGCGCGACGACCGGCGACGCGGGCAACCTGCTCATGCTGGTGGGCGCGGACACCGGGCGCGACGGCATTCACGGCGCGTCCGGCCTGGCATCCCGCTCGTTTGAGGAGGACAGGGAGCTGCGGCCCACCGTGCAGGTGGGCAACCCCTTCCTCGAAAAGGTGCTTATCGAGGCGTGCCTGGAGGTGGCGCGCACCGACCACTTCGTGGGTATGCAGGACCTCGGAGCGGCCGGGCTGAGCAGCGCAGCCGTCGAGTCCGCCGCCAGGGGCGGGCGCGGCATCGAAATTGACGTAGCCCGCGTCCCGCGCCGCGACTCCGGCATGACTCCCTACGAGGTGATGCTCTCCGAGTCCCAAGAGCGGATGCTCATCATCGTCGAGGACGGCCACGAAGACGAAGTGAAGGCCATCTTCGACAGGTGGAACCTCCAGTCGAACGTGATCGGCAGAGTCACGGACGACGGCATGGCGAAGGTATTCGACGGCGGCGCGCTCAAGGGCGAACTCCCCGTACACCTGCTGACGGACCCGCCGCTGTACAGGCTTCAGGGTGTCAAGCCCGCCTGGCTGACGAGGCTCCAGGAGTACGACCTCGATAGCCTTCCCCTGCCGTCCGAAAGCGCGAATCGGGCCTTGCTGCGCCTGCTGGCGTCCCCCAACGTCGCCAGCAAGCGGTGGGTCTTCCGGCAGTACGACCACCAGGTACAGACCAACACCGTCGTCTCACCCGGCGGCGACGCCAGCGTGCTTCGCGTCAAGGGCGCGCGGCAGGGCATCGCGCTGTCCACCGACGGCAATGGCCGCTACTGCTACCTCGACCCCTTCGTTGGCGGGCAGATCGCCGTGGCGGAGGCATGCCGCAACGTCTCCTGCGCGGGCGCGGAACCAATCGCGCTTACCGACTGCCTCAATTTCGGCAATCCTGAGAAGCCCGAAATCTACTACCAATTCGAAGAGTGCGTCAAGGGCATGGCCGAGGCGAGCCGGGCATTCGGCGCGCCCGTCATCAGCGGCAACGTGAGCCTGTATAACGAGACGATGGGAGAGGGCATATACCCGACGCCGGTCATTGGCGCCCTGGGTCTGCTGGAGGATGTCTCTCGCCACGTCACCGTCGCCTTCCAGCAGCGGGGCCACGTGGTGGCGCTTCTCGGCGTCGATGAGGTGCGGGGAGACGCCTGCGCGCTGTCCGGCAGCGAGTACCTGGAGCTCACTCATGGCCTCGTTGCGGGCAGACCGCGCATCGACCTCGAACTCGAGAGCGCAGTCCAGCGCGCATGTCGCCGGCTGGCGCGAGAGGGAATCGCGGCCTCGGCCCACGACTGCTCCGACGGCGGCCTTGCCGTCGCCCTGGCCGAGTGCTGCGTCGCCGGAGAGCTGGGCTTTCGTGGCGAGTTCGAGATAGCGGGCAGGTGGGACGCCGCCCTCTTTGGCGAGCAACAGTCCCGCATCGTCGTCTCGTTCGCCGCGGACCGCCTCCCCGACCTCGAGCGCATATGCGAAGACGAAGGCGTTCCCTGGCTCGCGCTGGGACGCACCGGCGGCGGCTCACTGGCGATCGCCGGCATCCTGAACCTACCTCTCAGCGAGATCAACGACGCCTGGAGCCACGGCCTGGAACGCGCCCTGACGCAGCCGGGCGGCGGGTTTGTCGGATAGAGGGATTGCGTCCCAGGATCGCGCCGCGCAACAAACTTGACAGCATACGCGTATGTTGTTAGATTAGGATATAGAGTTAGCAGTCACACGCCTTGAGCGCCAACTACACGACCAGGTGAGGGGGGACTACACTTGCCAAGATACGATTATGAGTGTGATACGTGTCATCACCGCTTCGAGTTGAAACAGAGTTTCGATTCTGAGCCGGTCGCCACATGCCCAACCTGCGAAGGCAGCGCCCGCCGCAAGTTTCACGCGGTCCCCATCGTGTTCAAGGGCAGCGGGTGGTATGTGAACGACTACGGTAGGCGCAACGGCAGCACCGGCGCGCCGGCCGATTCCAAGGAATCCACGGAGTCGAGTTCCAAATCTGAAGGCAAAGACGGCGCAGAATCGAAGGCGTCGTCAGACTCCAAGTCGGAGAACAAGGCCGGCGCTGACGCCAAAGCCAAGTCCGCGCCAGCCAAGTCACAAAGCGGTTAGCCCGTTGCGCGCCCTGCTCCAGAGGGTCTCGGAGGCCTCCGTAAGCGTCGCCGGAGAGAGCGTTGGAGCCATAGGCCCGGGGCTGGTCGTACTGCTCGGCGTCTCCAGGGGCGATACGGACGAGGACGCGAGCTACATAGTCGGCAAGACAGTCAACCTGCGGATATTCGCCGACGAAGAAGAGAGATTCAATCGCTCGGCCCTCGACATCGGGGCCGAGTTTTTGCTTGTCAGCCAGTTCACACTCTACGGCGACACTCGCAAGGGACGCAGACCCAGCTTCACCGACGCCGCGCCACCACAGCACGCCGAGGCGATGTTCGACCGCGCCGTGGCCCTTTTCAGGGAGTCTGGTCTGAGAGTGCAGACCGGCCTCTTCCAGACCCACATGATGGTCTCAATCCGCAACGACGGCCCGGTAACCATCATGCTCGACTCAGCCGACCGCTCCCGCCCCAGGCGCGGCTGAATAAGGGCTACCGGCCGGTCGCCGCCACGCCTGTCAACCGACCAACTACTCCACCATGTCCAGGCCTATGTCCAGCGCCCCGACCGAATGCGTCAGCGCGCCCACCGAGATGAGGTCCACGCCCGTTTCGGCGACTGCCCGCACCGTGTCCAGGTTGATGCCGCCCGACGCCTCGGTTACCGCCTTGCCGCGAGCCATCTCCACCGCCTTCGCCATCTCGTCCGGCCCCATGTTGTCCAGCAGCAGAATCTCGGCGCCCGCGTCCAGCGCCTCCCTTACCTCGTCGAGGCTCTCAACCTCGACCTCCACCCGGATCGTGTGGGAGGCGTTGGCATGGGCCATTTTGACGACGTCGCCCAGGCTCATGCCCTGTCCACGCAACGCCTGGATGTGGTTGTCTTTAATCAGGATGCCGTCGCCGAGATTGCGGCGATGGTTGAAGCCGCCCCCACAGCGGATGGCGTACTTTTCGAGGACGCGGAGGCCCGGCGTCGTCTTGCGCGTGTCCACGATGCGGGCGTCGAGCCCGTGCACAGCCCGCACGTAGTTGCTCGTCTGGGTGGCGATACCGCTCATGCGTTGCAGGAAGTTCAGCGCCGTCCTCTCCGCCCTGAGAATCGACGAAGTGGCCCCCTCCACGTCGGCTATGACATCGCCCGGTTTAAGAGGCGAGCCATCCTGCTCGAGCGCGCAGACGCTCAGAGCCGTGTCAACCCGCCGGAATACGGCAAGCGCGACGTCCACTCCCGCCAGGACACCCTCGGCCTTGGCGACCATCACCGCCTTGCCCGCAAGCTCCGGCGATATGAGCGCGTCAGAGGTGGGGTCGCCGATGGAAAGGTCTTCCATCAGCGCGCGGTCAATCAAGGATTCGGTTTCCGGGGTAATCTGAAGCACAGGATACCTCCCTGGACGAAACATGAAGATGGCAGCCCTTCCAAGTGGGGAGATCACGCGCCTTACTCACTACTGCCCATGACCTCTTCCCTAACCCAAACAGGGAGTTCCTCAATCGGCTTCATGTCCGCCAATCTCTTGGTAATCTTGTGGGTGGTGCTCTGTCCTTCAGCCATACGCACGAGGGCCCCTGCACCTCCCTCAGATACGACGCCCTTGCGCCACGCAAGAAACACGATACTGTTTGGGCATATCCCAAGGCACAAAAGGTAGTTGTATGTTCTGTCCAGCCTGACGTGATTGAACTGAAATGATCCGTTCGCTCCCAATGAAGCGGTCTTAACTTCGAACCGTTTTCCGGCTATCAGCAGGTCCGTTGGCGTAACACGGGAGCCATTGCCGACTTGTATATCGGCTGCCTCCAAGTATTTGCGGACGAAATCCTCGCCAATCTGCCCACGATTGGTGTTTCCGAGGCGGCGATAACCTTCCAGAGGTGAACCAGTCCAGATTGATTTGGGTGAATGTTCCTCGATAACCTGCACCATCAGATCGATGGGATTCATTTTGGCGGCTCCCATATTCCGCCGGACCTTCCTTGTTTCCAGAAGACGAGAAAGTACGAATGGTTTTTCCGCGCGTGGACTTGCCTCACTGCACGGCTGACACCGGGGCGATTGTTCCTCATCACCACGAAAAGATCCTCCGCGACAAAGCCCATCTTGTCGTAAGCGAGCATGATTTCGACGTGCGTGAAGCGTTGCCGGTTCGAGCACACCTCGTCCTGACACTTTACGATGAAGACTCCACGATCGCGCAAGACGCGATGCGCTTCCCTCCCTGCATCCCGGTACAGATCGAGAACAGCCTCGTGGTACTTGCTCTTGGTCTGTCCTCCGGACCCGTTGTTGTTGTAGTACTCCTCGAACGGTTGATGCGTCTGGTGAGCTGTTCCTCCGGGGGAGTGCATGTATGGGGGGTCAAGGATGACACAATCGATCTTGCCGTCGCCATACGGAAGATTTCGGCAGTCCGTGCCATTCTGGATGTCCGTGGCGTGGAGTTCGTAGCGGTTGGGTGGTATGTTGCGCCAGAACACACCTTTGCCGTAGGTAACGTCGGCCACAACGCTACCGGGCTTTAGATACAGATCCAGGATTTTCGGGAACACGGTGTCATTTCCGTCCACGTTGGCGCTCAGCACGAGGTCGTTGGTCGGGGCGCCGTTGCGAACTGTGCGTTTACCGTTTTGGGAAGAAGTCCGCGCCGGTTCCTCAGGTGTTTCGCCTATCATATGGAGACCGGTGTTCGGAGTCATGGACTTTCTCCTTGCATTGGCCTACTCTATCTCACAATATACAGTAGAATATGCCAGCCAAATCCGCCTGCGCGGGGTTGCAGGCGCGTCATAGAAGGCCCATCTCGGAAAGCCCCGCGTCGGCCTCTCGAGATGGGCTTGTGTCTTCGCAGTTCAAGTGGCCCCACAGCCTCTACACCACGGACAGCATTCTGTCCAGGGCGACCCGGGCGTACTCGGCGGTCTCGTCGTCCACCTTTATTGGGTTTACCACCACTCCCTCGACGAGGCCGTCCAGCACCCAGGACAGGTAGGCGGGATGAATACGGTACATAGTCGCGCAGGGGCACACCACCGGGTCCAGGCAGAAGACCGTCCTGTCGGGGTGTTCGGCCGCGGCGCGGTTGACGAGGCTAATCTCCGTGCCGACGGCCCACTTGCTGCCGGGCGGAGCGTTTCGTATCGCGTTGATGATGTACTCGGTGGAGCCGACGAAGTCGGCGGCCTGTACCACTTCCATCGTGCATTCGGGATGAACGACGACGTTAACGTCCGGATACCGCTGCCGCGCCTCCTCTATCTGCGGCACGGTGAAGCGTGTATGCACCGAGCAGTGCCCCTGCCACAGGATGAGCTTCGCGCGTCGCAGCTCTTCCTCCGTATGGCCTCCCAGCGGCTTGAACGGGCTCCAAACCAGCATCTCGTCCAGCCCGATACCCATCTTGAGGCCAGTGTTCCTCCCGAGGTGCTGGTCGGGCAGGAAGAGGACGCGCCGCCCTTTGGCGAACGCCCACTCGAAGGTAGCCGTCGCGTTCGACGAGGTGCACACGATGCCGCCGTTGCGGCCACACAGCGCCTTGATGCCGGCGGTGGAATTCATGTACGTAATGGGAACCACGCCGCCATCCTCGCCTAGCACGTCCTGCAGGTCGTCCCAGCAGTCGTAAACATCATCGAGCCGGGCCATGTCCGCCATCGAGCAGCCGGCGGCCAGGTTCGGCAGGATGACGCTCTGGCTTGGCGAACTGAGTACGTCCGCGGTCTCCGCCATGAAGTGAACGCCGCAGAATATGATGTGCTGGGCCTCTTCCTGCGAGGCGGCGAACTGGGACAGCTTGAAGGAGTCCCCGCGATAGTCGGCATACTTGATTATCTCGTCCCGCTGGTAGTGGTGACCCAGGATGACAAGGCGATTGCCCAGCTTGCTCCTCGACTCCAGGATACGCGCGTCAAGCTCTTCAGGAGTCATACGCATGTAGCTGACAGGCAGCTTTTGCCAACGCACGCCGGCCTTGAACTCCTCCTCGAGCGTCTTAGACACAAGCTCGTCATCGGTCTGGCAAAAGGCGGACTGCTCTATCTCGGTGATAGGAATCATTGGCTGCTTGAGTTTGATAACCATCTCGGACAGACTCCTCCGGCCCTAGCTGCCTAGGACACTCCCGTTAGCGTGAAAATATCGTTTGTTGAGCTAAAGTTCCAGGACATTCATGTCGTGCGGCATGACTCGCAATTCTTACAAAATAGCCTGCAGCGACCAGGGGCTCGTGCGGTCTATCTTGACGCTTACCACCCTGCCCTTCTGGTCCGCATCGTCGTCGAAGAAGACCAGTTTGTCGTTCCTGTTGCGTCCGAACCACCTGCCCCGCTTGCGTCCCTCCACGAGAATCTCGGTGGTCTGCCCGCGCAGCCCGGCGTTTATCTGCGTGGCAATCCGCTCCTGGAGCTCCTCGAGGCGTTTGAGGCGCGCCTGCTTCTCCTCCGACGGAACGTCGTCCGGCATCATGCGGGCGGCAATCGTGCCCTCCCTAGTGGAGTAGGCCGCCATGTGCACCTTGTCGAACCCGATGTCCCTCACCAGCTCCAGCGTGCGCTCGAACTGCGTTTCGCTCTCCCCGCTGAAGCCCACGATGATGTCTGTGCTCAGAGACACCCCGGGGATGCGCTCGCGTATGTTCTCGATAAGACGCCGGTACTCGTCGTTCGTGTACCCTCGCCGCATCTCTGCGAGTATGTCGTCGTCCCCGGCCTGGAATGGCAGGTTCACGTGCTCGCAGACCTTGCCTAACGCGGCCACCGACTCGATGATGTGGTCGCTCATATCGCTCGGGTGAGACGTGAGAAATCGGATGCGCTCCAGCCCTTCCACGTCGTTCGCGACAGCCAGCAGGTCGCCGAGATCGGGTGAGCCGGGCAGGTCGTGGCCGTAGGAGTCCACGTTCTGGCCCAGCAGCGTCACCTCTTTGACGCCCCTTTGGGCCAACAGTTGGGCTTCCCTCACGATGTCCTCAACGGGACGGCTGACCTCCCTGCCGCGGCGATACGGGATGATGCAGAAGGAGCAGAACTTGTCGCAGCCGTGAATGATGGGAATGTACGCGGTGACATCGGGCTTCGCCGTGAGCGGGCCGACGCAGCCCTCCGGGTCGATGTCCATGCGCTCTCCCAAGAGGTCCAGCAGAGGCTGGTACTGCTGCGGACGCATGAACACGTCAACGTAGGGGTAGCGCTCTTCGAGCGGCGCCGTCTTCGGCCCAACCATGCATCCCATGAGGGCGATTATCTTTTCAGGGTTCCGCCGCTTCTGCGGCTTGAGGCTGGTCACCATGCCGATGACCTTGTCCTCCGCGCTCTGCCGCACGACGCAGCTATTCAGGACGACCACGTCCGCGTCTTTGGGGGAGTCCGTGGAGGCTAGGCCCATCTGACCCAGGGCGCTTTCGAGGCGCTCCGAGTCGGCCTTGTTCATCTGGCATCCGATTGTCCAAATGTAGTAGCTATTCATTATCACAAAGATGCCGTTGGCTCACCCGCGCCTTTGGCTTACAGCGCACCGAGTGGTGAGGACGACATCCCTCTTGAAAGATTTCGCTTTCGGTTGATTGATTCGCTGTTGACCAATAGTGATGGCGGAGGGAATGGGATTCGAACCCATGAGGGGGATTTCGCCCCCTAACCGCTTAGCAGGCGGCCGCACTAGACCACTATGCGATCCCTCCTTTGGATGAAGTAACGTGAACGCCAATATAGCAGAGAAGCGGGTAGCTCGCAAGCGTTCACTTTGTGAAATTATGCACTATGAGACTATGATTGTGGGAAAGTTGCAACATTGGTAATGGACTGTGGTGAGAGCCACATTTTAGCGCAGCATGGCGACCATTCGGCATTGCCATCCAATTTTTATTTGTGAATACTTTCACTAAACGAGTGTATGGATTCCTACCTGCGTTCCGGCTCAGAGCTATAGCCGGCAAGTAATGGGAGGGCTGTGGGCGCGCCGCGACCCCTCCCGTGGGTTGGAGACATCGTTGGCGGTTGCGGAGAGCCGACCACTGTCCGCGTGGGCGGCCGGCGTCTATCGCGGGTTCGAGGCCGCCACCTCGGTCGACTCGCGCAGCTGCGCGTCCTCCTGGCTGCCGACCCAGACCTCGCCGCCCTCGAAGTACTCCTTCTTCCATATGGGAACTATCTGCTTGATCCGGTCCACGCTGTACTGGCAGGCCTCGAACGCGTCCTTTCTGTGCGGAGACGCTACGGCGACCACCAGGCTTACGTCGCCTATTTCGAGCCGCCCAAGCCGATGGCTGATGGCGACGTCCTGAACGTGCCATCGCTGCCGAATCTCCCCGGCTATCTCTGCCAGCTTGTTGTCCGCCATGGGCCGGTATGCCTCATACTCCAGGTGAAGCACCCGGCGCTCCCCCGTGAAGCTGCGCGTCGTTCCCAAAAACGTGATCACGGCCCCATTGGTGTCCCGCCTCACTTTGGCGGTGACAGCCTCCGGGTCGAGGGCGTCGTAGGTGATGTCGATCATGTCCAGTTTCCTTTACCGGGCCTGGGCCGGGCATTTCGAGGCCCATTCCCCTCTTGGGACAAGGATGGAGTGGAAGGGGGTCTCAGAGAACGCCGCCGCTGACCGGCGGAATGAGCGCGACCTCGTCCCCATCGCTGAGAGCGTAGCTATGCTCCTGGAACTCCTGGTTGACCGCCGACACCAGCCTTGAGGGGTCGCTTATGAGCGCGGGATGACGGCGGACCATCTCCTGGGCCAGATCGCCTAGCGTGGCCTTCGCCGGCAAATCGAGCTCTACCTCCGGCTTCCCGACCTTGTCGCGGTACGCGGCGAACAGCTTCACGTTGACTTTCAGGTGACGAACTCCAATCAAACGTCGCGGCATGGCACGCACCGTCACGCTGCGCTCTAGCGTTCCGACTCTTCCTCGGTGGCAGAGACTTCATCGACCCCCGGCTCGCCCTCGCCCTCTTCCTCGGCTTCAGCGACAGCCTCGACCTCGATCCTAGGCGCGCTGACTCTGGCGATCATCTCTTCCAAGTTGGTTACGATGGTAACGCGGGAATCGACCGACACGTCGCTGACGTACACTGCCTTATCGAAGTCGTCGAGTCCGGAGACGTCGATCTCGATGGACGCCGGCACGTTCATGGGCAGCGCCTCTATCAGGATACTCTGCAACTGTTGCAGCAACGTCCCGTTCATGTCTCGAACGGCGGGAGCGACGCCCATCAGGGTAATGGGCACTTCGGCCTGGGTGGTCTGCGAAACATCGACTCGCAGGAAGTCCACGTGGAGGACGTCTTCGGTCACCGGGTGCCGCTGCACCTCGCGGACGAAGCAGATGTTCTGGTCGCCCCGCTCCTCTATCTCTATCGACAGGGGAACGTTGGTGCCGACGCGGGGCAGCAGGCGCTGGAGCGCCTGCGCGTCCGTCTGCAGAGACATCGGGGCAATCCCGCTTCCATACACGTGCACGGGGACAATCCCATTGCGACGCAATGCCTTTACCTTCTTGCCGAGAACTCCCCTATGTGACAGCTTGAGACTCTGAACGTCCATCTCCACGCTTCTCCTGAATAAAAGCCCTGTTCACACAACACAGCCCCGACACATCGGGGCCAGACACAGTACATTCTAGCACAGCTTGGGCGAACAGCGAAAGTGCCCAACCGTCACGACAACAGGGTTGAGTTCTATAGTTTCGCCAAGAACACGCTTCGCAGGGCACTTTCCGCCAGTCAGAATTATGTGCTTGAGCCCATCCGTGGGATGTGGCTCAGCTCCAGGTCGAGCCGGGTCTGGGGCTCCGACCCGGAGCGTGCCGCTGCCGCCATCTACTGGCCAAACGCCGAGCCCGTAAGGCTGTCCGAGGATGGCGACGTTGAGGGGGCGGGCTGTGGAACTGATATCGTACAAAGATTGGAAAAAATAGTCGCCAGAACGCTTGCACTATTAACAACGCATGTTCTAGCATGTGTTTCGCCGGCATAAATCAGGTTGTTGAGACCCAGCTAGAACATGATGGAGTTGATAGACATGGTGCGTTTGAAAGACTGTCCCAGATGCCGCGGCGACGTGATTGCCAGCCAGGATGTTTATGGCGTATTCACGCAGTGCCTGCAGTGCGGGCACGTGCGGGAGTTGGGGAAACCGAAAGCCGTAGCCTCCAAGTTGGCGATTGACGGCCCGAAGAAGGAGGTGGCCTGAGAGTCTCGTCAGACGGAACTGTGCGAACTGGGCCTCGGTTCGCTCCGCCCTCTGACGAATCGAGGCCAGTACACCACTGACGCCGCCGCCGCCGCTACGCCTAGCAGCGCGGCGGCGGCATACGTGTCCCGGAACGCCAGGATGAACGCCTGCGCGCCGCCGACCGCGCCCAGACCGGCGAGCGTGGTCGTGTGCCAGTCCTGGCGGGCCGCGAAGAGGGCGCTCATCGCGGCCACGCTCGAAACGCTCCCCATGCTGCGCGACAGCGTCATAATAGCCCCGCCGGTTCCGAGCCTGTTCGACGGCACGTTACCCATGACCAGGTTGGCGTTGGACGCTTGGTGCAACCCCATGCTGATGCCCATGGCCGCGCTCCTGACGGCCATGTCGAACACCGTCGCGCCTTCGCCCAACATGGTGTAGGAGAACACAATTCCCGTCGTCATCACCGCGGCGACCGTACCCAGGTACGCGGGCGGTACGCGGTCGGAGAGCCAGCCGCCTATCGGCGCGGAGACCGCTATCGTTAGCGGCATCAGCATCATCAACATCCCCCAGGTCTTCGCGTTCGCGCCCATGACGTCGCTTACGAAGAATGGCAGGATGAACCAGTTGACGAACCCGCTCATGGATATGAGGTAGGCAGAGACGAACGCCGGGGCGAGTACGCGGTGCCTGAGCAGCCGCAGATCCAGCACCGGGCGCGCCGCTCGACCCTCCACGTAGGCGAACGCGCCGAGCGACGCCAGGCATAACAGCGCGAGCGCCAGGACGACGGGGGCCGCCCATCCCATTCTTCCGCCAAGCGTGAGGAAGAGAATGAAGGACACCAGTCCGGTGAAGAGCGTGGCCGCCCCTCGCAGGTCGAACCCCTGCTTTGGCTCGCTCGATGGCCGCTCGCGCAGCGCGACGAGCGACAGGGCGATCGCGCAGATGCCGAACGGCACCCTCGCGGCGAAGATGGCGCGCCATCCGAAGCTGTCCACCAGCACGCCTCCCCCCAGGGAGCCTACCAGCATTCCCAGCGTGCCCAGTCCGGCCATCATGCCAAGCGCCTTGCCGCGCTCCTCGGCGGGGAACATGCCGGTCACCAGGGCGGGCGCGCAGGCCATGAACAGTCCGTTGCCCACCGCCTGAAGCACGCGGAGGCCAAAGACCATCGACAGCAGCGGCGCAAGGCTTATCAGCAGCACGGCCAGGGTATAGACCACCAGCCCGATGATAAAGAAGCGCTTCAACCCGTAGGTGTCCGCCGCGCTGCCAAGTCCAAGCTGAAGGCCCGTGCTGCTCCCAACGTAGAAGATGATGATCCACTGGACGGTCTGAACGTCCGCGTCGAAGCTGCTCGTGATGTTGGGAAGGGCGACGTTGACGGTGATGTCCAAGCTGCCGAGGAACATCCCAGTTGATGCCGCGACGAGGCCAAGCCACCTGTTGACCGAGCCGCCCGGCGCGCTGTCTGAGGCTGACGCCATGTCACATGGCCCCTTCTTCTGTCCGGCTATCAGGGGTTCCCTGCGTCCCGCCCCAGCCGGGAGGCGTCAAAGCGGCCCAGGTCAGGGAAGAACACGCGACGCTTCTTAAGTAATGGGCAAGACGATAGCACCGAGCCGCCGCACCGTCAAACGGCGCGCGGCGCGAAGGCCGTCAGTGCCAGAACGTCAGGAACAAGGGGGATTATCGGATTACCCGGCGCAATAGCGAGAGGTCACTCGATGCGCCTTCGCGTAAGGAAGAGGACGAATCCGATGATAACGCCAGCAAGCGTGAGCGTGGTGTTCCCCATGCTCAGCCCCGCGACTATGAGGACGACTCCCACGACAAAGGCGGCAACGTAAAGGCCCCAACGCGCGTTCAAGGCGTGCTCCTGAGTGTAGGGATGGGATTGGAGGTAGCGTTTACATGGGGGACCCCCACTTGCGCTATGGGCCAAAGACGTTGATGATCGGGCAGGTGAACCCCGGAAGCACGTCCAGACCGTCGAGCATGTCATTCTCAGCCAGTGTCACCACCTCGTTACCTTCGCTGTACACATCCACAGAGCGCGCCGCCGGACGCACAACCCACACCAGGCGCACTCCGTATCGAAGCCACATCAGCGCTTTGTCGTTTACCTCGCGAATTGTGTTGCTAGGAGATAGAATCTCCACCACCAAGTCGGGAGGCGCCTCGGCGTAGCCTGGAATGCTCTTGTCCAGCGGTATTTTCTCCGCCGAAAAGTAGGCTATATCGGGTTCCCGCACTGTGTCAGGGTCACGCTCCAACCAGACGCCCGAATCTGAGGCAGTTAGACTCCCCAACCGCCTGGGTTCAACGAAGACACTCAACGCGGCGACCAGTTTCACTAGGATCTTGCCATGGTCAAATCCTGAAGGCATCGTCTCGCAAAGCTCTCCTCTAATCAATTCGCCATGGACGCCCTCGTTAGACAGACGCAGCAGATCGCCGGCAGCCAATAACTTCGGCTTTGTGGTCGTCATTTTCCACTCCCTCTCCCAGCATCGGTACAACTGGAAGTATAACACATTGCATTGAAGCGCCTATGTGTAAATGATTATTGCGAACACATGTCTTTACATTTGTGATCCGGCGTGCTACACTGTGCCCGGTCGATGTTGGAGCGATGATAGTGTACGCCGATGGCGAGTTCTAACCTTGTATGGAGAAGAAGGCCCATGATATGATGAACTCGCCTTGAGAATTGCCGATTTGTAGTCGCTTGACAACTTGGATTCTGAAGGAGTTATGCGTTCGGACAGCCGTTCGCACATTGGAGTAAGCAAAACATGGCATCAGAAAAGAGCAAGGCCCTGGAGCTTGCCATTGGGCAGATAGACCGTCACTTTGGCCGTGGCACGGTGATGAAGTTGGGGGAGGCGAACCTTACCGGCCCCGTCGAAGCCATCTCCACCGGCTCTATCTCCCTGGACATCGCGCTGGGCATAGGCGGCATTCCCAAGGGGCGCGTCGTGGAGGTGTTCGGGGCGGAGTCCTCCGGCAAGTCAACGCTGGGCTATCACGTCATGGCCTCGGCTCAGCGCGAGGGCGGAACCGCCGCCTACATCGACGCGGAGCACGCCCTAGACCCAAGCTACGCCGCTAGGTGCGGCATCGACACGAACGAGCTCCTGGTATCGCAGCCGGACACCGCGGAGCAGGGGCTCGAGATATGCGAGTACCTGGTGCGCAGCGGGGCCGTCGATGTGGTGGTTGTGGACAGCGTAGCGGCAATGGTTCCCAAGGCCGAACTCGAGGGCGACATGGGAGACACCCACGTTGGGCTACAGGCTCGCCTCATGTCGCAGGGACTGCGAAAGTTGACCTCTGCCATCAGCCGCTCCAACACCTCCGTCATCTTCATCAACCAGTTGCGAGAGAAGGTGGGCGTGTTCTTCGGCAATCCGGAGGTAACGCCCGGCGGTCGGGCGTTGAAGTTCTATAGCTCCGTGCGAATAGATATGCGCAGGATAGAGTCGATCAAGCAGAACGGCACCATAGTCGGGAACCGGGTGAGAGCGCGGATAGTCAAGAACAAGGTCGCGCCTCCGTTTCGCGTCGCCGAGTTCGACATTATGTTCAACGAAGGCATCAGTCGGGAGGGCGACTTGATCGACCTCGCCACCGACATGGAGGTGGTGAAGAAGAGCGGCTCTTTCTACTCCTTTGGCGATACCCGCCTGGGCCAGGGGCGAGAGAACGCCAAGGCGTTTATGAGGGAGCACACGGACCTCACGGAGCGCATACAGAGCTTGACCAAGGCCAAGCTCGCGCCTGAGCTTTCGACGGTAGAGAGCGCCGAAGTCGAGGCGAGTGAAGAGAATGGCGCGGCTGGAGAGCCCCTTGCTGTGGCGGCCGCGGTAGGGGATAACTGAGCGGAAGCCGCTCGGCCCTCATCCCAACCTTCCCCCGCGTGGGGAAGGGACATGCGTAAGGAGACCATTAGGCCCAAGCGACTCTGAGTCGCAAGACCATGAACGACAGCGAATCCTTCCAACGCGCCTGCGCCGCTGCCCAGCGCTTTCTTTCGTACAGACCACGAAGCGAGGCAGAGGTCCGGGCGCGTCTTTCGCGCCGCTTTCCCCAGGACGTCGTAGGCGAGGTTCTGGCGTATTTGCGGGAGCGGGGCCTTATCGACGACGGCGATTTCTCCCGGCTTTGGACGAACAGCCGCGTATCCTTCAAGCCTCGCAGCGCGGCTGTCATCAAGCGGGAACTGCTCTCGAAGGGGATCGACAGGGACATCGCCGAGAGCGCCATCCGCGATGTTGATGACCAGGACAGCGCCTATCGCGCCGGGCTGAGGCTCGCCCACAAGCTGGACGACTCAGACCACGCCACTTTCCGACGCAGGCTCTGGAGCCACCTTCAGCGTCGAGGATTCGGGAGTTCCGTAACTAGAAGGGCCATAGCGCTTCTCTGGGACGAACTGCATATGAATCCCAGCGACTCGCCTGCCAACGCGGAGCGTCGCTAGATGTCCATATCTGAGGCCCCGCACCACTTACGCAGCTTAACGCTCTCGCCCGTATGGGACGAGACCGCCTTCCCCTTTTCCCACTCCACAAGAAGCGCCCTGATCCCATCTCACCATATGCCGCCAGGTGTGCGCCTGACTCTTTCGGGCCAGGCGCGGGAGGTACAGTGATGCCCGACGCAGGGGCGTTCAGTCTCATTCTAATGATAGTGTTCGTACTGTTCTCGGCGTTCTTTTCGAGTTCTGAGGCGGCGTTTCTCTCCTTAGAGAAGGTCAGGGTCGCCCATCTGGTGAACACGAACAGTCCGGGCGCGCGCAGAGTAGCGAGCATGATCGAGCAACCGGAGAGGCTGCTGGCGACGATTCTGCTGGGAAACAACCTGGTCAACGTGGCCTTCACGGCGGTGGTGACCGTGCTGGCCGTAGATTTGCTCGGGGAGAGCAGAGGGGTAGTCGCGGCCACGGTAGCGGGCACGCTGATTCTGCTGGTGTTCGGCGAGATTGTTCCCAAGACCTTCGCGGTGCACTATCCGGAGCGCATGGCCTTCCTGTACGCGCGGCCTCTAAAGGGAATCGAGTTGCTGCTGTGGCCGCTGGTGTTCGTCCTTCAGTGGATACCACACCGGGCGCGCAACATCTTCGGGGTCAACGTTCCCTCGCGGGAGTCGATCACAGAGAGTGAGTTGCGGTCGCTGATTGACATCGGAGAGGCCGAGGGCACGTTCGATTCTTCCGAAGCGGACATGCTGGAGAACGTCTTCGAGTTTGGCGATATGCAGGTGCGGGAAGTGATGACTCCTCGAAACGAGATGGCCTCCATAGCGCACGGGGCCACTCTGCGGGAGTTCCTGAACATATACGTTCAGAACGCCCACACCCGTTTTCCTGTCTATCGAGGTCATGGCGACAACGTCATTGGAATAGTGTCCGCCAAGGACATCCTCAAAGCCATGGCGACCAGTGACCTGGGCTACACCGACTCCGTCACTGACGTGATTCGCGATTCCTACTTCGTGCCCGAAACCAAGCGTGTCGCGGAACTCTTCGAAGAGCTCAGGCAGTCGGGCAACCAGATGGCCATGGTCGTGGACGAGTACGGCGGTTTGGCCGGACTGGTTACCCTAAAACGCCTTTCCGAAGAGGTCGTTGGGCCGGTGGGAGAGGAGGGCGTAGCCCCGGAGGAGGAGTTCGAGGAGATCGGCGAGAACGTCTTCCAGGTAGAGGGGGGAATGAGCATCGGCGAAGCGAACGAGGAGATGGAGATCAACCTTCCCGAGGGCGACTTCGACACCATCGCCGGATTCGTGCTGGACCTCCTCGGGCACATCCCCACCGAGGGCGAGCAGTTCGACTACAAGAACCTGACGCTGGAGGTGGTGCAGATGAAAGACCTCAAGATAGAAACTATCAAGGTTACGAGACTTTATGACGTTCAGGATTGGGCTGAGTTTGAAGTTGGTACTGGTCAGACACGGCGAGACGCGACTCAATAGGGATGGCCGCATACAGGGAATCAATGACGAGCCGCTCAACGCGACCGGCAGGGCGCAGGCCCGGGCCATATCCAGGGCACTGACGCACGACCTGCCCTTCAAGCTGTACACGAGCCCGCTGGCTCGCGCTCTACAAACCGCTCAACCCTCGTCTGACGCGCATGAAACGCCCATCACGACGGTCAGTGAGCTACGCGAGGCCGACGTGGGCGAACTGGATGGGCTGACGATTCAGCAGGTCCGGGAGCGCTTTCCGGAGTTTATGGAGCGCTGGGCCAGTGACTCGGGCACTGCCGCAATGCCCAAAGGCGAATCGCTGCTAGAGGCGCAGGAGCGCGCGTGGGCCGCCGTAGTCGAACTCGTGGAGCGTCACCCCGGCGAGACGGTTGTGGTCGTCACACACAATTTCGTCATCCAAACCCTGGTGAGCAAGGCGTTGGAGATGCCGCTGCGAAACTCGCGCCGGCTGCGCTTGGAGCCGGGCTCCATCACCCGGCTGGAGTTCAGCGGCGAACGTCTGACGCTAACCTCGCTCAACGAGACCTGGCATCTGCGTGAAACTGCCGCCGGTAGTTGAGGAGCGATGGAATACGCTAGGAAGAATAGGACGGTCGCGCGGCTTCATCGCCTCCTTGAAAAGTCGTTGGAGAAGAACAGGCTTACAGGCGGCAAGCTGCTGGTTGTCGCCGTTTCAGGGGGGCCGGATTCGATGGCCCTGCTCTACGCGCTCCGCCACATCAAGGACAAGCTGGGCCTACGGCTTCATGGAGCGCACCTGAATCACAGCCTGCGCGGCGCGGCATCGGACGCCGACGCCTGTTTTGTGGCACGTGAATTTCGACGCCTGAACATCGGGTTCACGTCGGAACAGGCCGACGTGAAGGGCTTTCGGCTGCGGCAGGGGCTGTCTCCAGAGGAGGCGGCGCGCGAGGTGCGGTACGCTTTTCTCGCCGGGGTTGCCGCCGAGCAGCGCGCGGACGCCGTAGCGTTGGGCCATACGTCGGATGACCAGGCGGAGACGGTCCTGATGCACATCATCAGGGGAAGTGGTCTCAGCGGGCTGCGCGGAATGGAGGCGTTGACGCGGCGCGACAACGCCAACGGGCAGGTGACGCTGGCTCGCCCGCTGCTCGGCGTTTCTCGCCGGGAGACCGCGGAGTACTGTCTTGCCCTTGGATTGGAGCCGCGTGAGGATGAATCCAATCTCTCGATGAAGATCGGCCGGAACCGCGTGAGACTGGAGCTGATCCCACAACTGGAGAGTTACAACCCCGCAGTCAAGGATGCTCTCGTGCGCCTCTCCCGCTCCGCCGCGCTGGACATGGCCTACATCCAGGGCCATGTGGATAGGTCTTGCGAAGAGGCGCTGAGCGAGAGCCAGGGGCGCGTGACGCTCGATAGAGGCGCGTTCTCCCAATTGGAGCCTGCCATTCAAGGACACGTGCTGCGCCGCGCGGCGCAGCACGCGAAGGGTGACCTGGATGACGTGGAGCAAAACCACATCGACGACATGGCGCGGCTGATGATGGGCCAGGCCGGGAAGTCGCTGGACCTGCCTGGCGGAATCGGCTTCACGGTTGGCTATTCCGAGGGGGTGCTGGCTCGCTCTGGCGCAGACCCGTGCCCGCTGCCCCTCTTGGATGGCGAGCGCAAGCTGGAGATTCCCGGGGAGACGTTGCTCGAGGGTTGGCGCGTGAACGCGAAGTACGCGCAAGCGCAAGCGCCACGCAAAAAAGCGGCCGAACCCAGTCGGCGGATGAGCGGCCAATGCTACACCGGGGTGTTCGACCGTGAGCGCGTGGGCAGCCAGGTTTGGATGCGTCCTCGAAGGCCTGGCGACCGCTTTCAACCGCTTGGCATGTCGCATATCAAGAAGCTGCAAGACTTCATGGTCGATTCCAAGATACCACGCTCCTGGCGTGGGCGTGTGCCCCTATTGGTCACGCCAAGGGGCATCGCGTGGGTGGCGGGCTGGCGAATCGCGGAGTGGGCGCGACCGGGGAACGACGAGAGCACACGTCTAGAGGTGCGGATCTCAGCCCGCTAAGCGTCCACAGTAGCGCGTAACCCTGCGCATAGAGGGCTACATTACGCGGTCGAGGCGAGGATTGGCGGTAATGCCCGGAATGCGGCCCCTCTTGGCTATGGGTCTGCCGTCGATCTCGTGAATGTCGGCGGTGAAGTCGTTGGGCGGCGCATCGGATATATAGCTGCCGACCGCGAAGCCGCTAACCGGCGCGCCCGCGTCTATGAACTCCCTGATCTTCTCGGCCGTGAAGCCTCCGCTGACGAATATCTCAACGTGCCTGAAGCTTGCCTGGTCGAGCCGCTCTCTCACCTCGGCGACAAGCTCGGAGGTAACGCCACCTCTTTCCATGGGAGTGTCGAGGCGTATGCCTCTCAGTTTGTCCCTGAGAGCGCTGGCGACTTTGAGCGCCTCGCTTGCCTCGTCCTGAAAGGTGTCAACCAGGGCTACCCTGGGAATCTCCTGCGGCATATGCCGGTCAAAGGCTCGAATGGCCGCTTCCGTGTCGCCCATCAGCAGAGGCAATACGTGCGGCATGTTGCCGGAAGGCGTAATGCCCGCAAGCCTGCTCCCCAGCGTGGTCGAGCAGGAGACACAGCCTCCCACGACGGCGGAGTAGTCGATGTTGGCAGCCACGTTGGGATGGACGTGCCGGGCGCCGGTGGAGATGACCGGAGTACCCTTTGCGGCCTCGACGCACTCGCGTGCGGCTGCGGCCCAGCCACTGCAGGAGGACAGGATGCCGCATACGGCCGTTTCGTAGAGGCCGAAGGTGCTGTAGGGAGCCTTGATTCGCAGCGCCACCTCTTTCGCGGCGATGCTGTCGCCTTCGTCCAACGCCCACACCTCGCTGCCCGTCTTGGGCAACACCTTGGCGAGCAGAGACCGCACCTCCTTGATTCCACAGAGTACTCCCTTACTTCTCGGTGAGAACTCCATAATTAC
The DNA here is from genome assembly GCA_965217565.1 of Dehalococcoidia bacterium. Lineage (GTDB taxonomy): Bacteria > Chloroflexota > Dehalococcoidia > Lucifugimonadales > CATOSD01 > CBDCIS01. Next base: position 267,368 of record CBDCIS010000002.1, on the reverse strand, counting down.
GGAGGGGTTGACGCCTTCACCGCGCAGTATGGTGAGCGCACGCTGTAGATAGACGTCCGCGGTGTCGCCTACGAGAATTGGAGGTCGTATATCGAATTCTGGACTTACCATTTGCGCTCGCTCCGTAAAGGAGTTCTATTCGTTGGGGCTTGACGCGCTCGACTGCACCAGCTCGACGCCCAGTATTTTCTCCATGTGCTCCAGCGCATAGCTGTGGGCCTTGGGATCGAAGCTGGCTACACAGTCCGTCGGGACCTCGACGGCATAGTCCCGATTGCGGGCATCGGCTGCGGTGTGCATCACGCAGATGTCGGTGCACACACCGCATATGATGACCTTGTCCGGGGCCAACTCCGCAAGCCGCCGCTCGAGGTCGGTCTCGAAGAAGGCGCTGTATCGCCGCTTGAGAACTGTGACGCCTTCGTACCCTGAAAGCTCCTGAATGACCTCGGCCTCACCGGTTCCTTTGACGCAGTGCACAGGAAACATCTGGAACTCGAGATCGTCGGGATCGTGGCTGTCGCATACGAAGAACACCCGGGAGCCTCTGGCCTGCTCCTCTTCTATGAGCCGTCGCACACGCGGGACTATCTTGCGGGCATCGTCGCCGCAATAGAGGTTATGGCCGGGCTCCAGAAAGCCGACCAACATGTCCACTACCAGCAAAACATCTCTCATTTTCGTTCACCACAGGCGCGATGCATAACAGGATTGGCGCCGCAAATAGCGCGCCATTGGTCATTCAGGCAACGTCTAATATACTCTTGGGCGTCGGAAAATCGCAAGTGTTCAGAATTGGCCCAATCCGTTTCAATCTAGTAGGTGCCCAATTCGTAGGGGCGTCCCTCGTGGGCGCCCTGGGTATGATGAGTGACGCAGGCAACCAGAAGGGATTGCCCCTACACATTGACCCACCTGCCTTGGGACAGTAGCCTGGTGGCTTTCCGTAGGCCGCCGAATCGCAACCTCAGCAGCCCTTTCAGATCGCCCCAGGCTGTGCCGACTATCCTAACCCTGGTATCCGGGTCGTCCGTCCACTTCACCGGCGTCTCTTTGATGCGATAGCCGCTCTTGTCGGCGAGGATGAGGAGCTCGGAGTCGAAGAACCATCCCAGGTCCCGCACAAGCGGCACGACCTCACGCGCCACGCGCCGGCTCACCGCCTTGAAGCCGCATTGCGCGTCGATGAAGCTGGTGAAGAACATGCTTCTGAACAGCAGGCTATAGCACCGGGAAATCACCTCGCGCTTGAGGGGACGGTCTATGACCACGGCCCCTCTCTTGAGTCGAGAAGCGATGGCGATGTCGTACCCTTCACTCCGGATGGCGTTGGTCAACACGGGCAGCGCGGCGAGGTTGGTCGATAGGTCAACGTCCATGTAGCTCACGATGTCGGCATCGCTCTGTGTCCAGGCGTGGCGCAGCGCGCGACCGCGCCCCCGCTGCTCGAGACGCAGACCCTCCACCCGCGGATACTGGCGCGCCAATCGCTCCACCACCTCGGGCGTGGAGTCGGTCGAGCCGTTGTCGGCCACGATTATGCGCCAGTCATAGTCCGCCATCTGGGACGACAAAAAGTCGTGCAGCTTGCCAATGCTTGTGGGAAGCGCGCGCTCCTCGTTTAGCACTGGAACGACGACGTCGAGTGTGGTGGTCATGTCTCTCAGTGCCTGAAGTGACGCACGCCGGTGAAGAGCATGGCGATACCGGCCTTGTTCGCCGCCTCGATAACCTCCTCGTCCCTTATGGAGCCTCCGGGCTGGACGACGGCGGTGATGCCGCCCCCGGCAGCCATCTCCACGTTGTCGGCGAAGGGGAAGAAGGCATCGGAGGCGAGCACACTGCCCTTCGCCTTTTCCCCGGCGATTCGCAGCGATAGGTGAACGCTGACCACGCGGTTGGGCTGGCCCGCGCCCATGCCCACCAGCGCGCCGTCCCTGGCCAGGACGATTGTGTTGGACTTGATGTGCTTGGCGGCCCTCCATGCGAAGGCCAGGTCTTCAAGCTCCGCGTCAGTGGGCTTGCGCTCGGTAACCGCGTTCCAGGAGGCGACGTCTTCATCTATGGCGTCGGTAGTCTGGAGCAGCGCGCCGCCGGAGACGAGGCGCACGTCCAGCGTCGTCAGCGCGCCCTCTGCCTGCGTCGCTTCGAGCACCCTGAGATTGCGCCGCTTCCTGAGCGTCTCCAGCGCGTCCGGTTCGTAGGATGGCGCCACGATTATCTCGTAGAACACACCTCTCATGGCCGCCGCTGTGGCCGCCGTGACAGGCCGGTTGAAGCCGACTATGCCGCCATACGCGGACACCGAATCGCCCTCGAACGCCCGCCGGTACGCCGTGGGCTGGTCCGCGTGGACCGCCAGGCCGCACGGGTTGGTGTGCTTCACGACCACGGCCGCGGGCTCGGAGAAGTCGGACACGGCCCGCCACGCCGCCTCCGCGTCCAGGATATTGTTGAAGGACAACTCGCGTCCGTGAAGCTGCCCAGCCCTGGCGATGCCCCCGGTGGACAGCGGGTCGGCATATAACGCGGCCTTCTGGTGGGGATTCTCACCGTAGCGCAGGTCATACAGTTTCGTGTAGCCCAGCGTCGTCTCGTTCAACGACAGGTGGTCGTCGCCGGCCAGGTAGCGCGATATGGCCGTGTCGTACAGGGCCACGTGCTGGAACGCCTTGCGCGCAAGCTGCCTGCGCTGGTCGAGGCTGAGACCGCCCTGGTTGGAGAGACACTCTCCCACCCAGCCGTAATCGGCCGGATCGACCACCACGACCACGTGCGGGAAGTTCTTCGCCGCCGCGCGAATCATCGAAGGGCCGCCTATGTCGACGTTTTCGAGGGCGTCTTCCAGTGTCACGTCCCCGCCGCTGATAGTCTGAACGAAGGGATACAGGTTGTTCACGACGACGTCGATGGCGGCTATACCGTGCGCGGAAAGCTCATCGACGTGCTCCGCGAGGTCCCGCCGCGCCAGGATGCCGCCGTGCAGCGTCGGGTGCAACGTCTTCACGCGGCCATCCAGTATCTCCGGAGACCCCGTAAGCTCCGAGACCTGCTGAACGTCAATGCCAGCGTCCGTGAGCGTCTTGTGCGTGCCGCCGGTGCTCACCGGCTCATAGCCCGCGCTCTGGAGCGTCCGCGCGAACTCCACCAGCCCCGTCTTGTCATATACGCTAAGAAGCGTCTTCAACTAATTTCTCCTAATCGCTTGTCGCTAACTAGCCGCATCAAGGTACTCCCCCCAGGTTCTGAGGGCGACACTGAAGCACTGCTCGGCCCATTTGGAAAACCTGGGAGTTAGGGCCTCGGCCGAGTCCTGACAGGTGAACGTGAACGGGCTAACTCCGAGGCCGCTGAAGAGTTCTGGCGTCCCTGCTTGTGGCGCGTCATACGGGTTGTACTCGCGGGAACTGTGTTCGATCTCCACGAAAGGGGCGGCTACCATAATACCGGTAAGCTGGCGGCCCACGTGATGCAGAGAAATCACGAGGACAAGTCGCGGGGTTCGAGAGCCTGGAGAGGGATTCAACGTCAGCTTGACAAAATACTTGCGCTCGGTGAGGTTTGCCCAGTAGCCCGACTCGTCCGCGGCGCGAGAAATCTGGTGTCTATACCAGTGTTCATTTGCGCTGTCCGGGCCGCCGCTTTCGACGTAAGGGGAGACGCTGATACCTGCCTTTTCTCTCAGACCCACGCTTGCCTCCTGGGCTAACCGGTCGAGGGAGCGTTCGCCCCTATCCCGCAAATTCAGCGCAACATCATTGACTCTCCGCATCCGCTCGGCAGTCGCCCTACGCCTGCGCGCGACCCTGTCTGCGATGTGATCTATAACCTGCGCTACCAGGTTTGCCTCCTGGGCCAGCGCCGGCTCAGGCTCGCCGGCCTTTAGGGCCTGCATGATTGTGTCCTTCTCCAGCCTGACCATCAACTCAACGAGCGTGGCCATACTGCCTAAGTCAGCCCCCTCGAGCGCGTCGATGTACTGGGACCTAATGTCCCTGTGAATAACGATAGGCAGGAAATCTTCACGAACCAGGTGCCACGTCAGCAGCGCGCGCGCAACCCTCCCATTGCCATCCTCAAACGGGTGGATCTGCGTAAACCTGTGGTGCAGCCAAGCCGCCATGAGAAGCGGATGAGCGCCCGCTTCTCGTCGCGACTCATACCAGAAGATGAGGTTGTCCAATTCGCTCTCCACCTGCTCGGGAGGACAGTACTCGTGCAACGCTCCGTCTGGTCTCGTTGGATTGTTGGGGTACTTCCTGAATTCGCCCCTGTGTAGTTCGGTCTCGAACCTGTCACCGAACTGACTGACGGCCTGATAGGTGATCTGCCGGGCGGTAACGGCCTGGTGAACGGCGCAAATGAACCACTTGGTTAGCGGTTGACCTTCTCGAATCCACTGATAGACAAAGTCGATGGTGGAGCGATGGGACTTCAGAATCTCGACCAACTCCAGTGGGTCTTTGTCCGTTGAGGTCTTTTCGACGTACTCAGCGGAGAGTCCCTTTTCGATCAGAGTATGCGTGACTCCTTCGCTCACGGTGTAGAGGCCCTCGATTATGCCCGTTTCGATTGCCCAACTACGGAGCAACCTCTCCGTAAACTCCTCAAAGGCTCGCTCTTCCAGGTCTTCTGCTTCCTCCTTGACCTCGATCCACTGCTTTTGCAGCGAGTCTATCTCGGCGAAGTCGTGGCCTCCGCAATCGGCCTCTAGCGATTGAATGGGCTGCCATTTATGCGAGATCATCACCGATACTCGCCATATTCTTGTTGAGTCAGTAGCATCACCCGCCCTTCGCCCGTGTCGCGCGCCACCCTGCCGATGAGCCTTGCCTCCGGTATCGCGTCGAGGACCCCCGTGCTTTCCGAGACGCCGCAGACCAGGACCATGCCGATGCCCATATTGAACACCCTGAACATCTCCGCCCTCGTGATGCCGCGCATCTCTTGTAGTAGAGTGAAGATGGGCGGCGTTAGCCACGTTGCCTTGTCTAGGTGAGCCGCCAACCCTTCTGGAAGTACCCTGGGTATATTTTCGACGAGTCCTCCACCGGTGATGTGGGCCATGGCCTTAACCAGCGGAAAGACGCTGCGCAGGGCGCCGTAGTAGGACGGATGCGGCGTCAGCAAGGCGTCTCCCAGCGTGCCGCCCAGCTCGGGGTGATGCTCCCGAAGCGGCGATGGGTTTTCGCCCAAGGCCAGGGCGTGGCGGACGAGGGAGTAGCCGTTGGTGTGCAGGCCATTCGAGGGGATGCCAACCAGCGCGTCGCCCTCCCGCACGTTGGAGACGTCCAGCATCGCGCTCTTCTCTACGACGCCCACCGCGAAGCCTGCCAAGTCGAAGTCGTCTTTCGCGTACAGGCCGGGCATCTGGGCCGTCTCCCCGCCTATCAGCGCGCAGCCCACTTCCTGGCAGGCACGGGCCATTCCCTCTATCAGCGCCTCGACGACGTTGGGACGCAACTCACCGAGGGCTATGTAGTCGAGGAAGAAGAGGGGCTTGGCTCCGCTCACGATAACGTCGTTCACGCAGGCGTTGACCAGGTCTTCGCCGATGGTGTCGTAGCGGTCCATCATGATGGCCAGCTTCAGCTTGGTGCCCACGCCGTCCGCGCTCGACACCAACACCGGCTCGTCGTAGCCGGAGAGCTCGTACATCGCGCCAAATCCGCCGACGCCGCCAAGCACCTCCGGCCCGTGCGTGGGAGCGACGATTGAACCAATGCGGCGCTTGACGTCCTGCGCGGCCTCGAGGTCCACCCCTGCCGCGGTGTAGGTCTGCTTGGTCATGGCCTGATGCATCGCGCCGTCGTTGGCTCAGACCTCGAGGGCCAACTTGTCCATTTCAAGCTGCACCGGAATGGGGTATCGGCCCGTAAAGCACGCCATGCAAAACTTGTTCCTTTCCAGGCCAACGGCGCGCAGCAGCCCTTCGTGGCTGAGGTAACCCAGGGAGTCCGAGCCCACGAACTCGCGTATCTCTTCGACGCTCATATTGGACGCCACCAACTCCGCGCGCGTAGCCATGTCAACCCCGTAGTGACACGGCCACATGATGGGCGGCGCGCAGATTCGCAGGTGAATCTCCTTGACTCCCCCACGTTTCAGCAGGCTGACGACGTGCGGGGTGGTAGTGCCTCGCACGATGCTATCATCCACCACCACCAGGCGTTTGCCCCTGATCAAATCTGGGAGGGGATTCAGCTTTCGGCGAACTCCCAGGTCTCTCTGGCGCTGGTCCGGGAGAATGAACGTGCGCCCCGCGTAGCGGTTCTTTACCAGCCCTTCGCCGTAGGGAATGCCCGATTGCTGGGAGTAGCCCACTGCCGCCGCGGTAGCCGAATCGGGGACGCCGATAACCAGGTCGGCGTCCACCGGGTGCTCCTTGGCGAGCTCCGCCCCCATCGCCTGGCGGCTGCTGTAAACCAGTTTGCCGGTGAGGAAACTGTCGGGCCGCGCGAAGTAGATGTGCTCGAATATGCACATCGCCGAGCGGGGTTCAGGCTCGCGCTGGTATATGGTGCGCAGGCCCTCGTGGTCTATCAGCACGGCCTCGCCCGGCTCCACCTCTCTGACGTATTCCGCCCCGACGTGGTCGAGAGCGCACGTCTCCGACGCGATCACCCATCCATCGTCGAGCTTGCCTATACATAGCGGACGCACGCCCATGGGGTCGCGGATGCCGATGAGCGCGTCTTTGGTCATGACGGCCAGGGAGTAGGCGCCCCTCAGACGGCGCATGCAGTAGGATATGCGCTCTCCCCACGACGTGGCGGGGGCGTTCGACATGAGGTGGGCGATGATCTCGGAGTCGCTGGTCGAAGAGAATCGGCAGCCGGCGGCGGCAAGCTCTTCCTTCAGTTCGAGGGCGTTGATGACATTGCCGTTGTGGGCCAGCGCAAGCTCGACGCCAGGGCCCTTGGAGAGTGTCGGCTGCGCGTTGCAAAGCTGGCTCGAGCCGGTGGTAGAGTATCGGGTGTGGCCTACCGCCACGTGTCCGGGCATGTAGGCAAGCTCTTCATCCTGGAACGCCTGCCCCACGAGGCCCATGGCTGTGCGCACGCGAATCCGCTCGCCATCGCCGGCGGATATCCCCACGCTCTCCTGCCCCCGGTGTTGCAGAGCGTACAGCCCGAAGAACGCCACCCGCGCCACGTCCTCGCCGCGCGAGTAAACGCCAACGACACCACATGCTTCGCGCAAGTCGTCCTCGGAGGTGTTCGTGGGTTCTGATTTCGAGTGAGGCGCGTGCTGGTTCAAAGCCATGATTTACACTCCCCATCTGAATCAGGCAATAGCATTATAAAGGCATTGGCGAGCGAGGGTCAATGCGTGCAGGACGAGGATGCTGCGCCAATCTGGTAGGTGGGCGAATGCGCGGAAGCGTCTCTTGTGGGCACCCAGGCCATGGAATGACTAACCTGGTAGGCCAACATCGTAGGCCAACATCCTTGAAATGAAGCATAGAGCGGCTGAGCCGCAAGATTCCCCCGCCCTTGACGCGAAGGGGTCGGGGCGCGAAAGTTCCCCCGCCCTTGACGGGAGGGGGTTAGGGGGTGGGTGACCGGCGCCGTGTAGGAAACTGCGGACGACGTGTCATGTTCGTCTTTCACCAACTGGGTAATCGCACAAACACTTACAAGCGGCGTTCTCGCGTGGCAAAGCATGGCCTCAGAGATGTGGAATGGCCCTGCATTACCTGTTAGAATCGTTTGGGGTGCTCTGGGATAGCGCCCTCAACTGTAGGGAGCGTTTGACATGCCGGTAGGCCACGATGGGCTCGAACGCGAGCTTGGATACGTTACCAAGGCGTTCGAGCAGAAGCACATACGCGCGCAGTGGGACGACGCCGACCCGCTGATGCAAGACATCAGCTACAACCTCATCGTGGGGAACCACCACGAGGTTGACCGCCTTACCACTCAAGCACTGGATAGGGGCTTCTCCGCCAACACCATCCTTGACGACGGGCTGATAGCCGGTATGGCCATCGTCGGAATAAAGTTCCGCGACAACGTCATCTTCGTGCCGGAGGTGCTGGTCGCGGCTCGCGCCATGAAGGCTGGCATGGCCCACGTCGAGCCGATCCTCTCGGCGTCTGGCATCGAGCCTATTGGCACCGTCATCATGGGCACCGTGAAGGGGGACCTCCACGACATCGGCAAGAATCTGTGCATCATGATGCTGAGAGGGGCCGGGTTCAGCGTCCTCGACCTTGGCGTGGACACCAAGCCGGACGAGTTCATAGACGCGGTTATGGAAAACGACGCCCAGTTGCTGGGGATGTCGGCGTTGCTCACCACCACCATGCCCAACATGGGCAAGACCATAGACGCCTTCGAGGAGGCCGGTCTGCGCGATATGGTCAAGATCATGGTGGGAGGCGCGCCCGTCTCCCATGAGTTCGCCGACGACATGGGCGCGGACGGCTACGGCAAAGACGCCATCGACTGCGTCGAGCTCGCCCGGCGGCTTCTGGACGTCGAGGACTTTTCGGCGAAGCGGCCGGTGCCGGCCGCGACCACCGACTGATGGCCTGCCAGGTGAGTCAGCCGGTTGACAAAGAGCGCTACCGGGCGAGCATGGCCCGGCTCTACGGCATCTTCAAGGAGATGTCGGAGACCGTGAACGAGGTCTCCACGCGGCGTTGTCCGTACAAGAACACGAACGACCGCTGCACTGCCAACTTCGGCTGCCGCAATCAACTCCGCGACAAGCCCCCGGGCGAGCTTCCCTTGTGCACAGGCAGCGACCATCTGGACTACCGGAGCGCGTGGATGGTGGGTGGTGATCAGTAATCACTCATCGGTGGTCAGTGGCCAGCGAATCGCGATTCCGCTATGAGTCCTGTTTTTCATGGGCGGCAACGGTTGGATTCCGTCGTTGGCAAATCCGTCTTCGACTACGCCGACTCGCTCAGAGTTAGGGTTCCAACCTCTTGCGGCAGGAATGGCGAGTGCCACGAGTGCATCGTCGAGGTGAAGCGTGGCACGGAGGGGCTTAACGCGGCCACCCCGGCGGAGAGCTTTCTGCGCGAGAACTACCGGCTCGCCTGCCAGGCAATCGTGCTCGACCCTGATGCTGGCGTCGAGTTCGCCCTTCTTCGCCGCCAGCCCAGGATTCTGACCGCTTCCACGCGGCGCAGTGTCAAGCCGGACCCGTTAACCACGCGGCGCGGCGATGGCATTTACTTCGAGGGCAGGCGCATCGATGACTACCGGGGGGCGATGTACGGCCTTGCCATCGATGCCGGGACCACCACAGTCGTTCTCAACCTCGTGGATCTCGAAAGCGGCGTGGTCGTCTATACCGCGTCGTTCGAGAACCCGCAGCGCTTCGGCGGCAGCGACATCATGCACCGCATCTCCTACGACGGCGGGCCATACAAGGGTCAACTCCGGCAGGTCATCCTCTCTTCCGTCAACTTCGAGATTGGGGACATGGCGCGCCGCCTCGCATTTCACCGCAGGCTGATATACGAGATAGTCGTCGTTGGCAACGCCACCATGCGGGACATCTTCTTTGGAATAGACGTCCAGAGCATAGGCGAGAAGCCCTACAAGTCGGCCACCCAGCTCGAGGTGGAGTCGGGCGCTCGTTCCAGCACCACGCTCAACGTCAAGGCGAAAGAGCTTGGCCTGCGAGTGTTCCCGGAGGCCAACGTGTACGGAGGGCCGCTCATCGGCTGTCATGTTGGCGCCGACGTTGCCGCCGACCTGCTTGCCGTGGGAATCGATGAGGAAGACGAGGTGATGATGCTGGTGGACGTTGGCACCAACACGGAGGTCGTCGTGGGCAACCGGCACAGGATGCTGGCGGCGTCCTGTCCCGCCGGACCCGCCTTCGAGGGCGGCCAGGTGACCTATGGTATGCCCGGCTACGACGGCGCCATAGAGTCCATAACCCTCAACGACCGGCAAGTCGCCTATCGCACAATCGGCCATGCCCAGCCGCAGGGCATCTGTGGCTCCGGACTCGTCGATCTGCTCGCCGAACTGAGACGCGCCGGACTGATGAGTGAACTGGGGGCGTTCCAAGATGGCGGCAATGAATTCTATTTCGCGCCGGAATACCGGATGTCGCTGTCCAGGGCGGACATCAGCGCCCTCGCCCAGGCCAAGTCCGCCAACTACGCGGGACAGTATATCGTCCTTCGGCAGTACGGCGTCTCGCCGGAGGCGATTTCGAGACTGTGTCTGGCTGGTGGATTCGCCAACTACGTGAACGTGGATAACGCCGTTGCCATAGGTTTCATCGCCAACCTGCCACCTGAGAGGATAGCCAAAGTCGGGAACGCCTCGCTCGAGGGTGCGACGATCATGCTCCTCTCAGGCGAAATGCGCCGCACAATCGAGGGGCTGACGCGCCGTGTGGAACACGTCGAACTTGAAACCACGCCCGACTTCTTCGATATTTTCGTGGAGGGGTGTATGTTCAAGCCAATGGAGATAGTATAGGGGTATGCTCCCGTTGAAGGCGTCCCTCACAAGCGGAAGAAGCTTGCGGCGGCGTTCACGCGCGCTGCTGCACTCCACCGGTGGCAGACTCTTGCAACACGACGTGGGATAGCCTGATGTACGGGTGGAAAGAGAACGGGACTTCGTCCCAGACGAACAGGTCCACTCGGAAGGGAAGATTGCTCTCGTCGAAGGCGTCCCTCAACTCGGCCACCTGCCTCGTGTGAGCGGCGGGCGCGAACGTGACGAGGTCCAGGTCCGAGTAGCGATTGGCCTTTCCGGTAACACGAGAGCCGTAGGCCCAAACCGTAGTGTCTGGCAAGTGTGTTCGCAGCAGACCACGGACCATTTCGACCTGTTCGGGGGTGAGGTCAAGGGCGTCGTTCACTCCCATGAGGTACCGCTCATCGCCTTGTAGAGGTCAATGGCGCCCCCGATGAAATCGCCCATGATTTGCAGGCTGGCCTTTGCCTTCTCCCCGCTGTAGTCGTGAGCTGTGGCGACACGGGCGTCGGCGTAGCGAAGCCATTGCTCACAACCGGAGCGCAGCAAGCCGTTCTGATAAGCCAGTTTGAAGATGGGTTTGGGGCTGTTGGGCGTGTTCGGAATGCCCAACTCTTGGGCCAGGTGGCGTTTCAACACCTTCCATAGCGTATCGTAGCAGGTCTCAAAGCGTTGGATGACCGACTCGGCCACGGCTTCCTGGATAAGGCTGGGCAGCGAAGTGTCAAGGGTCTTGTAGTTTTCGTGCTGTGCCTCAAGATGTTTCAGGGACATACAGAACTTGGTGTAATCTATCATTACCCTCCCCCCTGTCCTCACTGTCACCAAATGGACCTGGATTTGCACCTTCGTCCTGAGCGTGTCTTACCCACTGACTGTCTCTCATGTTACACGCGCTCATGCCGATAGTAACATAGTACGCCGAACACTGGTCAACGCTTGGCGGTCGAAGGAATAACGGTCCGGGTGCGGCTATGGAGCGAACTCGTCAGTGGGTTCGGAGAGGAGCGCGCGGATAATGCCGCGGCCGGCAATCTCACCAGCTATCCAGTCGTAGGTGTGCCTGATACCATCCTGAAGCGCGACCTCCGGCTGCCAACCGATTATTTCGTTCAGGATAGTGTTATCGCTGTTGCGGCCTCTCACACCCTGCGGCTTGGTCAGGTCATGGTAGCGGGAGAGACTCTTCCCGGATGCCAAACACACGGCATCCACCAACTGGTTGACCGTCACCATGTCCTCCGTGCCCAGGTTGATGGGCTTCGTATAGCCGGACTCCATGATGCGTCGCAGTCCCTCAACACAGTCGTCGATGTAACAGAAGCTCCGCGTCTGCTCACCGTCTCCCCAGACCTCGATACTGGAGCCGTCTTCGGCCAGCGCGACCTTCCGACAGATCGCCGCCGGAGCCTTCTCCCTACCGCCGTCGTAGGTGCCAAGCGGGCCATAGATGTTGTGGAAGCGGACAATCCGCATATCGAGACCGCACTCTTCATAGTAGTAGGTTGCTAGCTGCTCGGCGAATAGCTTTTCCCAGCCGTACCCTCTCTCCGGGTCTGCCGGAACCGCGTCAGATTCTCGGAGTGGAGTGACATCCTCGACGCCCTGCAGGAAGCTGGGATAGACGCACGCGGAACTGGTGTACAGGTATCGCCGCGCCTTCGAGACCCGCGCCGCCTCCAGCATATGGCTGTCGATGAGCGTGTTGTTGCGGGTGAGGAATGCGTGGTTGGCGGTGATGTAGCCGATTCCCCCCATGTCGGCAGCGAGTTGGTACACGTCGTCCATATCGTCTGTCGCCTGAAGGCAGCTGTCGAAATAGCGTAGGTCGGCCACCAAGAATTGATCAGCCGCGCTGTCTTCGAATTCCGGCGGCTTGATGTCCACGCCGCGCACCCAATGCCCCTCTGACTTCAGGCGTTTCACGAGATGGTGGCCAATGAAGCCTCCTGCTCCGGTGACTACGATTTTCATCGCTTCCTCCAAACTCGAAACGCCAACGGCCCGGAGAGGGTTCGCTGAAAGGCTCATACCCGGATCCCCTTCCCTGCCGATCGTCATTCATGGGCAGGGCTCGGGGTTATGTGAACGCGGTCCAATGCCGGAACTATTTTACACTATGCCCTTCGCAAGAGTGGCGCGAACTGTGGAATCTTCCTGGCCGGCTTCAGCAATGGAACGAGCAGTCCGCCGCGCAGGCCGTTGTCCCGCCACGCGCGCGCCACCTCGATGTTTGCCTTCAAGATGTTTCCCGGCGAGGCGTTCGAAGCGCCGCCGGGCGCCATGTTCACCACCGGCCTCCGCAGGTACTTCACTCTGATTTTGTATTTGAGAAACAAGCGCAGCATCAGTTCATAGTCTGCCGCAATCGGATAGCGCAGATCGAATGCGCCGTACCGCTCATAGACGCGCCGCCGCACGAAGAACGTCGGATGCGGAGGCATCCAGCCGAGATACCATTTCGCCCTTCGGTGTTCACTGGACTTCCAGTACCTGACCAGCTTGCCTTCCCTGTTGCGGTACTCCAGATCTCCGTAGCAGGCATCTACGTCCTCCTGCTCGAACGCTTCCGCGACATCTCTGATTACCAGCGGGTCGCAGTACTGGTCGTCGGAGTTCAGGATGCCCACAACGTCGCCGGTGGCCAGGCCAACGCCCTTGTTCATGCCGTCGTAGATGCCCTGGTCCGGCTCGCTGACGAGCACGGCGACGCGCTCCCGGTAGCGCTCCAGCACCTCCAGCGTGCCATCGGTGGAGCCGGCGTCCACCACGACCAGCTCGAGTTCGTGCCCGTGCCGCTGCGACAGTATCGAATCGAGGGCACGGCCCACCCTTATGTCGTTGAATACCGAGGTTATGATGGAGACCTTCATTCTGACCAACGTTCCCGCTAAGAAACTATCTCAGAACTACGTTCGAGCATTGCATCCAAGTTCCGCAAAACGCACTGGATTGCCGAGCGACGAGCCACTGGGTGGATTCCCGCTTTCGCAGGAATGGCCGCGCTCTTGAGATGGTTACTAAACTCAGTCGCGATGATTCGCCAACTCCACCAGGTGCGGCCCCATGACCAGAGCGTCCATTCTGGTGCGGGCGTAACAGTCAAGAGCCTCATCGAGCGTGTTCACCACCGGCTCATTGTCGTTGAAGGACGTGTTCAGCAGCACTGGGACGCCAGTGCCACGCTTGAAGGCGTTGATCAGTTCCCGATATGCGGGGTTGGATTCACGGCTCGCAGCAGTCCTGTGCCATCAACGTGTGTGCGTGCGTCAGTTCCCGCTTCTCATCCCGAACAGGATAAACCATCAACATGAATGGGGACGGGTAGTCTCGCTCAAACCACGCTCCCGTATCCTCTTCGAGGATGGACGGCGCGAAGGGACGGAAGTGTTCCAGGTGTTTTATCCGTTGACTCAGGATATCCTTCATCTCGGCGCGGCGCGGGTCGGCAACAATGCTGCGGTTCCCGAACGTGCACGGCCCCCACTCGGTCCGCCTGCGTTCCCACAATCACCCGACCACGGTCGGCACGGGAAGGTCCACGACCTCGAGCGTCCCTTTGCGATAGTTCTGTTCGAGTGCCTTCATTTGGCGAATTTCAGTGCCCTCAGGAGTCCGGGTGTCAGCAGCCCGGCGGGAGTTCGTCGAATGGCTCCTCCCTGGCATGGGCTTCCTCGCGGCGACGGTTCCAGTCCTCCCACGCACGTTGGTTTTGCTCAGCACCCTCGGCCCTGCCCTCGACCCTACCCTTGGCCCTGGCCTCAGCCTGGAGTTTTTCTTGCTGAGGCTTGAGGAACTTACGCTCCAGGTATCTGTACGTAACCATTGCCGCGCCTCCTATGAAATCGAGGGTTGTTACAATCAAGATAGCATAAACTACGATGAGTGGCACGGCCGAAGCACTCTTGCTGACCACGGCGATAACGACTTCGGCGATGTCTTCATGCTCTCCTCGCCTCACCTCGGCCCAGGCGACCAGCCAAGTCCAGGCTAATGTCAAAGCAAAGATTAGACCAAAACACCCGGGCAGCCAGTTGCGGCCGACGCTCCAGACGGACTCTCTTTCCTGCCGATTGTCATTCATTGACCGGTCTCCGGGTGGCGTGAACGTTGCTCCGGGCTTGAACTACTTTACCCTACACGACCCCTAAGAGTGAGGTGAAGGTGTAACCACGAGGCCTTTCTTCACTTTTCAAACAGAACCGCGAGACCTCCGAGCAGCGAACTCAACCTGAGCTTCGAAAGTATCCTGGTTTCGTAGGTTATCGCCGGTAGAGCCAAAGCGAGTGGCACCTTTATCTTTAGACCCCGGGTCAACCCAACTATCCCGTAGCGGACAGGCCCACCGGACAGTTTGCATTGAGCTACGCGGAAACGCGCCGCGGCATTCGCGATTACGTCCGAGACTTTCAATGGGTAACACTGTGCTCCCGGCTCCCTGACGAGTTCTCTGATTTTGGTTACTTCGAGAAGCTTGTATATGAAGTTGACGCGTGGCTCCGCAAAGCCGGCGCGACCTCCCGCCTTCAATACTCTGGCCAATTCGGGAATCCCGGCCTCCAGTTGGATGTGATGCAGGGTGCCGCCGCCGAAAACCCTATCCACAGAGCCGGAAGCAAAGGGGAGACGCTCCCCGATGCCTATGACGACGTCGAGTTTGTCGCCGAGGTCGAGGTATTCCGCCATCTCGCGGGCGACCTCGCCTTCCGCGGCTGATGGCGTGACCAAGACACACCGACGCGCTCCGGCCATCAGAGCCTTGAGTGCATGGGAGCCGGAGCCTCCCAGTTGCACAAACAGGCGGCCTTCGATCGGGCAAAGCCAGTCATAGACCAAAAGCTGTGAGACCCCGTCCTGAATCGAATCTATCCACCGAGACACAGGTTTTGGGAACTGGCCGACGTCGTTGCCTCGCAGAAACCGGTCAGTCAGGTCCGCGCCAACCATACTCTTGGTGACCGCGCCGATGTCGGAACGCATACGGTTGGCGGCAATGCCATCGTAGGCGTTCATCTCCTTCTTGACACGGTCGTAGTTCATTCTGTTCACTTATCGATCCGGATTCTCACACCTAGCTTGGCAATAAAGCGCCGTATCAATTGCGCTCAATTAGCCATAGGTAGTGTCCATTACCATCAGCTAACTGCTGACCTCCATCTGCCATGAGTCTTCCAGGGACTCTAACTCCTCGTACACCTCTTCCTTAGGGGTAGAATGGCAGCCAAATCCGTGTGGCGTTCGTTTCCGTGTACAAAGCCTCGATTTCGTCGATGCACACCTCGAGAGGCAACCAGGAACGGCATCCACAGTAGTGATTGGCGATTCTTCCCAATTGGAGCGAACTGTCAAACCGGATGCCCGCGACGGTCTAACCCCCAAACGACGCGATGGCCCGGACCACCCGGGCTAGCTGCGAGTCGTTCGCTCGGCAGACGGAACGACACTGCGGTCAGCCGACATTAGGCTCTCGCATGAATTAGCCTATCGTAGATGGCGTTGGTCCTGGAAGCTACGACTTTCCAGTCGAATACTTCCTCTGCAAAGCGGCGAGATTCATTCTTCATGCTGTCCAACTTGTCGCGGTCCGTGAGCATTGAAGCTAGGGTGGAGGTCAGCGCGCCCACGTCACCGCGGGGGAATATCTCGTAGTTTCCGTATGCTTTTGGTAGGTAGTCTGCTTCCGCGCATACAATCGCTAGACCGCATGACATTCCCTGAAAGGTAGATATGCCCGGGTCGCCGGGCCACACGGCGATATCGGCGGCAGAAAAATAGTCGGGTAGGTCGGGATTGGAAACATAGCCTGTGAGCTTCAGCATACTCCGCAGTGGTGGCGCTATCGGCGCAATCAGGCTTTCGCGCATCTCCTGTGTTGCCGGTCCAACAAGCAGCAGGTAGGCATCGTGTAGCAGAGCCAGGCGAAACCAGGCCGACACCAACTCCTCCACCTGCTTCGTCGGGGTAATGCGTCCCACGAACGTGATGACCGGCGCATCCCCGGGTATCCCGAACCCCTCGCGAATTCGTTTCCTGGCCGACGGACGAAAATTGAACGTCTCGGTGTCTGCTCCCAGCGTCGATTGGGTCATCCGCTCGTATGGTATGCCCAGTTCGTTGTGAAAAACCGCCGCGCTGTCGGGCATCAGAGGTACATACGTGCCGACGGACGAGGCAAAGTACGGCAGAACGATACGGCGAAAAGTCTGGTAATAGGCCCGCTTGGCGGCGTAGTACGGCTGGAGATTGAAGTAGCAGAGGTGATTATCCACAACCGACGGGAGCCCCATGGCCCTGCACGCGAGCATGGACTGGACCGACAGCGCGCCGACCGGTCCGTGCACGTGCACGATGTCGGGCTGCATCCGCTTGAGCGCGCTTCTCAGACCCTTGAGAACAACCTGTGAGTTCTTTCTGACCGACAGCCTGTGCTCCAGCCGATGTATGGTCACGCCGGAGCGTGTGTACACGCCCGGCGTTTCAGTCTCTGGGGCGGGCGGGCCGTGGGACAGACCCTGCCATGTGCCTTGCGCCAACGCAGACGTTATCAGTGAGACTTCCGCTCCCAGAGAAGCCTGCTCAAAACACAGGTGATTCTCTTCATAGCCCAACCCCTCACGATAGACCCCTATGACGTGGGTTACGCGCATGGTTCACATCTCAGATTTTGACAGCGCGCCGCTGCGAAGGTAGTCGGCGACTGCCATGGTTACGTCCGGTTAGGCATCGATTAGGCCGTACGCCGCCTGTTGGCCGGATTGCCGCCGGAGTACGTCAGCATCGCGAACACCACGTCTCCCAACCACCGCTGGAGATAGGTTCCCCCGGCGGCTGCGATGGTCTCCGGACTCCATCAGGACGCGAAGCAGGTTCTTACCCCAGTACCCGCAGCCAATCTGCGCGACTCTTACGCTGGATTCAGCCAATTTGAAGCTCAACTGCGACCTCCGGCAACCCTCCGATTCTCGTTGGCAGCGTTACTGAGAACATCCATCGTCTGTTCCGCCGCACGCGACCATGAGAACCGAGACAGATTCTCATATCCTGCTTTGATTAAGCGCTTACGCAAGTCCGCGTTCTGGCAGAGCTCCTGAAACGTGTCTGCAATACTCTCAACCGACTTCGCATCGAAGTACGTGGCGCCTTGCCCGCAGACCTCGGGAAGGCTACCGAATCTTGATGCCGCCAGTGGCAGACCACACGATTGCGCCTCTAGTGCAGGTAGGCCGAATCCTTCGTATAGAGACGGGAAGAAGTATGCAAAGCTGTTCCTCAAAAATGCGACCTTTTCCACATCGGAAACGAATCCGGTTGCGATCACGCTACCTATGAACCCTTCTTGACTGAGGTATGCTCTCACTTCGTCGCTCAGATCGTGGCCGACCAGGGCGAGTTGCCATTCGCCAGGAAACCTCTTCTTCATCTCCACAAAGCCTCGAACCAAACGGCCTATGTTCTTGTGCGGCAGTCCACTGGAGATCGACAGGAAACACTCCCCTGTGATGCCGTATTTTTCTTTCACGACCGTCCACTCAACTTCATCGGCGGTCTTGGAGTTTGTCAGCGGCCCCTCATGTATCACCACTGGCTTTCTCACCCCACTCAACTCGGCAAGGATGCGTTCCCTAGAGAACTGCGACACTGTGACCACCTGCGACGCCGCGCGAATGGCGCGAGGAAGAATGAGGTTGTAAGCGATGCGGTTCCCAGCCGCAACCGATCCTGGAATGTCTCGAAAGTTCACATCGTGCATTACCAAGACTGTCGGGATGCTAGGACGAACCGGAGAAAGCCCGCCTGGACAATAAAGTACATCCGCCCCTAGACGTTTTGCCGCGGAACTCATCAACACTTGCTGGTACACCAAGCGATGCAACCGATTCAGTCCACCGACAGGGGCAAGGTGACACTCAAAACCGAGGCCCGTTTGGTAGTACCGATGGTTGGTTCTGTTGGTCAGACACACTATATCTACCCCTGGGAGCGCCACCATGTGTGGCAATAGGCTGTCCACATATGTCTGGCTACCCCTGTTCTTACTAGGTATGATGAAAAGTAAGTCCACTACCACTTTCATTGGTTTACTCGTCTCCACACGTGGAAAAGACGCATCTGCAACTTTCCCTTGCCCTGACAGCTTTCACCGGCCCGCCCCATTCGGGCGACATGCTGGCCGTTACATGAAGGACTTTCAACGGGCGAGACCCTATCCTATCGTTTCGCGGTGAAACCCCTTGCCGCCCCGTCAAGTCGAACAACAACGGGAAATTGATGATAATGGCGAACATTGCTGGCAGGTCTTTGGCATTCGCCAGGTTGCCTGAGAATTGGCTCACGGTGAACAGGGACACGAAGCAGAGGACCGCCGCCGCGACGACATCGAGGTTGGGCGGGCGAATCTTCGCTCGCAACGCAAATCTGAAAAGGTAGAGCGATACCAGGTACAGGAAAACCAATAGTGGCGCAAGTCCCAACAACCCCAACTCTGAGGCCGTTTCCAGGAACATGTTGTGCGCGTACACGTCCATCCCGGCCGTTCCCGCGCCGCGAAGGGGGTTATCCAGGAACTTGCCGATGGCTTCCGTGTACAGCTCCAGCCTGCCCGCAATCGAGGGGTCGTCCCCCAGCGAGCTCAAGTCGTGAAAACGCGGCCCTATCGCGTGGAAGGGTGAATTCGGGTCATCTCCACTGAAATAAAGTAGGTATAGCATTGCCGAGACAATGGTGAATGCGAAGATTATCGGCCGCAGATGACGGGCTGAACGCTTGATTAAGCCGAGCCCAAGCAGGGTTGTCAGCGCCATGAGTGTCCCAATTACCGCCCCGCGACTGCCAGTCAGGAAGAGCATGAACACGACCATGGTAAACATGGCGCCCGCGAGTATTTTGGCTCGCGTCCCCAATCCCGGCATGAACCCAATGAAAATCAGCGCCCCTACCATTAGAAACCAGGCCAGCGGGATTGGATTGGTTTCGGCAAAGGTTAGCCTGTCCCCGTGGAAGGCATCCCCCAGGAATGTTCCCTCCACTGCCCCGGGCGCTAACGTGGCGGCCAGGGCCAGCACCGCCAGCGTGGAAGCCGCGGCGACGATGGTGTAGAGGAACTTCCTCACCTGATTGGCGTCCACCAACACCAATCGGGCGACGAAATATGCTGTCAGCGCGAGCGCGTGAAACCGCAGCGCCTTCTCCAGCCCCTCGGCGGTGCTGCTGTTGACCAGCATGACCAGCCCGAAGGCGCCAATGGCGGCGTCTGCCCAGGAGAACCTGTATCTAACGCTGCCACGGTCGAACACCAACGGGAACACGGCGCATGCCACCGCCAGCAGCAGGAAAACCAGGGTCAGGTTTATGAAGCCGAACAGCAGCGCCCCGCCGCGAAGCACGTAGGCATAGACGTACAACGCCAGGATGACGGGCGCGTACACCCGTGAAAGTTCGCTGACTTTTGCAACCATCGACGGTATATTCACGCGGAACGTCCCTCCGTCAGGTCAAGGCTCGAAAGGTGTCTGGTTCGCCTGAGAACCGCGACTGCAAACGGGACCATAACCGCCGCGAAGACAATCCAGCCAATCGAGTTCGCCCACGCCGCGCCCTCCGCGCCATAGCGGGGAGCCAGGGCAACCAACGCGACTACCATCGCCGCCAGGGCGGCCGACGACGATGCCAGGTGAGGCAGGATGCGTCCTGTCGCGGCGGGCAGCACGTAGAGTGCCGCGACGCCCGCGAAAGCCAGGGCTCCGGGAAGCAGGAACAGCAGCGGGCGGGAGGCTCCCTCGAATCCTGGCCCCAACAGCAGCCGGATGATGGGTTCGTGGGCTATGGCGAGCAGCGCGTACCCGGCGACGGCAACCAGCAATGACAGCAGCGTAAAGTTGCGGGAAATCCTCCTAACAGCCGCGCCATCGCCGCCGTACCACTGTTTGCTGTATTCGGCCTGTACCCCCGCAGATACGGCGTGAAACGGGTTTTTGGTGGCATTCACTATCTGGTAAGCCGCCCGGTACAGACCAACCTGGGCAACGCTGACCATGTTGGCGATGAGGAGCACGTCGATGTGCAAGATGACACCCTCAACGGACGACCGCCAGAACGACCCTGCCTGGAACGCGATAACGTCTCGACCGGGCACTCTAATCGACAGCGAACGCAGGAATCCTGGCAGCCCCGCTTTACGCTCGGACGCCGCGGCGGCGATGAAAATCCAGATCCCGGTCACCGCATTCCCTCCCACGTACGCCAGGACTACCATGAACAACCCTCCTCCCGTTTGCCATGCCGCGGCGAGAATCCCAATCCTGGCCATTGCGCCAGCCGCCGCCGCCACAAACCCCAGATGCACCTGGTCTGCCAGTCTCAGCACTGCCATGCTCTCGCGGAAGGTCGCTATCAATAGGCCGACGACTCCGAACAGGATCACCTCGGCGGTGTAGTCCTCCGCGACTCCGAGCAGGCCGCTCACAGCGAGTGTGGCGCCCACAAGCACAATGTAGGAAACCAACGCCAGCGTCTGTGACACCGCGAACGCGAATCGCAGTGTCCCCGTGGCCTCATCCATCCGGCCTTCGGCCAGATAGCGCGACACGTATGTCGTTATGACCTCATTGCCCGGCAGGGCCAGCAATGTAAACAGCAGCCCGGTCGCCGCGATGATAACGGCCAGTACGCCGAATCCTTCCGGGCCCAGAATCCGGGCCGAGAGGGCCACCTGGACGATGCTGGCAAGGATCTGGACGGCCATAATGCCGCCTATCCACATGGTCTGCCGGGCGGCGCGCCGGTCAGGGGCAGGGAGCATCCTTTGGAGTAGCGATCTCACGGGGTTGGCTTAGGCTCCAGACAGATTCTCATAAGGTCGAGGGGCTGCAACAGTTCCGACTCAATGCCAACTCCTGAAAGACCGCGCGGATACTTGACATGTATGCACATACGTGCTAATCTGCCAACGTGTGGGGGCACTCTTGTAGGTACCCACGCGCCCCTTGGGGCGCCCTGGCCACAGGCGCCGGCTACGAAATGTCTCAGAATGTCCCAAAATGTCGCAGTTTCGCGCGCGCCGGATCCCCGACCTCGTTTGCTCCCTTGCCCACTCCAAGGTATTCGAAGCCCAGCTTGCGCATTGCGGCGGCGTCCAGGGCGTTTCTGCCGTCGAAGACGAAGCGTGGAGGGCGCATGACCTCGGCGATGCGCGGCCAGTCGGCCTCGACAACCTGCTCCCACTCGGTGAGCAACGCCAGCGCCTGGGCCCCGTCGGCGGCGTCGGCGGGGCAGCCGGCCATCCGAACGGCCGGCGGCAGCCGGTCGCCGGCCGCCTTGTTCGCCTGCGGGTCGTAGGCCGCCACCGCGACGCCCTCGTCCACCAGCGCCTGTATCAGCGCCAGCGACGGAGCGCCGCGAACGTCGTCGGTCTCCGGCTTGAAGGCCAGGCCGAGAACGCCCACCCGCAGGCCTGCCAACTCGCCGTTGAAACGCTCTCGCAGCGCGTGCATGGGCAGCAGTTGCTGGCGGTTGTTGACGTTGATGACGGCCCGCAGCAACTCCACGTTCACCCCGCTGGTCAGGGCCAGGTAGTCCAGCGCGCGCACGTCCTTGGGGAAGCAGGAGCCGCCGTAGCCCACGCCTGCCTGAATTCGCGCGCCTGTGCGGGCGTCCATGGCGAGGCCTTCGCTCACAGCGTCGATGGAGGCGCCAACGCGGTCGCAGAGCGCGGCGATTTCGTTTATGAATGAGATGCGCGTCGCCAGGAAAGCGTTGCTCGCGTACTTGATCATCTCCGCGCTGGTGATGCCGGTGACCAGGTAAGGCGCGTCGATGCCCGCGTGCATACGCTTCACGATGCTGACGGTGCAATTGTCGTCCGGCTCGACTCCGATTACTATGCGATCGGGGGAGTCCCAATCGGTGACGGCGCGTCCCTCGCGCAGGAACTCAGGGTTTGCCGCGTAGCGGATGTCGAGGCCCTTGAGATCGTTTCGCAGAATGCGCTGCCCGACGCCGGGCGGCACGCTGCTTTTCATCACGACAACCAGGTTGCGGGGTCGCTTGGCCTTTATCCAGCCCAGCGCCGCCTTCATCTGGCTCAGATCGGCGGCCCCGCTGCCCGAAGGAGGCGTTCCGGTGGCGATGACGGCGGCCTCGCCCAGGGGCTCGTCCACGTCGTCGCGGTGCAGAAACCGCAGATTGCCCCGGCGAACGCCGCTGGACACGCGCGCCTCCAGCCCCGGCTCGTACAGCGGAACCCTGCCTGTCTGAAGCGTGTTGACCCGGCGCCGGTCGATGTCCACGCCCAGCACGTCGTGGCCCGTCGCAGCCAGCCCGGAGGCCACCACCGCCCCAACGTAACCAACTCCAATTACGGTTATCTTCAACCCAGACCCTTTCTCACGAATCGGACGGGGGTCCCCCTGCTATCTATAGGGATGCCCGCGATAGATTATAGTCACACCGAGCCGGAATTGTAATCGCTGTTGGGCTGACATACAGGAACCTGTACCAACCTAGTCGGTCAGATGCATGTAGGGGCAATCCCTCGTGGTTGCCCCCGTTCGACCTGAAGGCGCGCAAAGTGTAGCGCGGATTGCCTATGACTTGACCGAGGCGTTCATATACAATAGCTGCGTTCCCTACGATAATGCTGTTAACTTGTCCGCCGCGCGCCTATAATCCTCACGCCCCGTCTGCGTGAATGTAAGCGTTATGTTCTCGTCCAAGCAGCTATACGAACTCCAGGAAGTGGACTGGGAGCTTTCAGCCAGTGAGAAGGCGCTGGAAGAGACATCCGCCAGGCTGGCGGACGTCTCCGCGCTGACGTCGGCACGAAGGCGCACAGAGGAACTGGAGTCGAGTTTGTCGGAGCGTCGCTCGATGCGTGGACAGCGCGAGAGGGCCGTCGGGCAACTCGAAGAGCGACTGGAGGCCATCGAGCGACGTCTCTACGGGGGCGCGGTCACCAATCCGCGTGAGTTGGCCGCAAGCGAGGAGGAGAGGGCCTTCCTTCAGGAAGAGCGAGCCGGCGAGGAAGACAAACTGCTGGAGCTGATGGTACAGATCGAAGAGCTGGAGGCGTCCCTCAGCGAGACGCGGGAGCGGTTGACCCGAGCGGAGGCCGAACGCGAGGCCGAATATCCTAAGCTGGTCGAATCGGAGAAACGGCTGAACGACGAAATCGAGGGCTTGCGGCAGGCCCGCGCGAACATGGCTCCGCAGATTCCCCCCGTTGTCCTTTCCATTTACGAGACGCTGCTGAAGAGCCGAGGCGGCCAGGCGGTGGCGAGGGTCGAAAGAGCCGCCTGCCAGGGGTGCCGCATCACGCTTCCGACGATGGACGTGCAGCGCGCCAAGAATGCTGACGAACTCGTCCATTGCAACAGCTGCGGCCGGATTCTCTACGTGGTTTGATTTTACTATGCGCGCTATAGGCTATTTCCAATCCAAAGACGGTCAAAAGTATTTCCAGGCGTTCGAAGAGGCCTTCCTGGACTACTGCGACCGCAACGTGCACCAGCCCGTAAAGACCTTCTGCGACGTGGACGCTGAGGGTGTCGAAAGGTTCGCGCAATATGGGGCCATGGTCGAATACATGCGTGAGTCCGGCAGCAACTTCCTGGTGGTCATACCGGATGCCAGCCACCTCGGGAGCGACCTGGAGGCGGTAGCGCGGTCGTTTGTGGAGCTCGAGGGAATGGGAGCGAAGGTCACCTGCGACGACGATGACCTTCCAGACCCGCTACAGAACAGCTTTCAGACGCTCGGCATCAAGGGCGTCTCTCGCACTCGCAGCCGACGCATAAGGGAGTCGATGCGGAATCGGGCCTTGCAGGGGCGCGGACTGGGAAAGCCGCCCTACGGCTACCGCATAGGCGAGAGCGGCGCGCTGGAGGTCGTCGCGGACGAGGTGCCGGTCGTGGAACTGATATTCCGGCTGCACACAAGGGACGAGCTTGGAATCCGCCTGATCGCTCAGCACCTCAACGAGCGAGAGATTCCCACTCGCCGCGGCGGCAAGTGGAACATGGTTACCATACGCGACATCCTCAAAAACTCTACTTACATAGGGACGTACAAACGCTTTGGCCTCCGACTGCCGAACAGCCACGAAGCCATCGTCACCCCCGAGGTCTTCCGCGCCGCGCAGGAGGCGACAAGGGCTAGACGTCCCACCGGGAGGGTGGTGAACGCCCAGCCCTTCATGCTGTCCGGCCTCGTCGTCTGCGGCTACTGCGACAACAAGATGATGGGGGTCACGCGGCGGCAGACCTGGAAGCGGAAGGACGGCCAGCGGGCGCGAGGCGTGTATCGTTACTACCAGTGCCAGTCGAGAAACAATCAGAGCCTGTGCGAGTACCACACCTGGCGCGCCTCCCGCCTGGAGGGGGCCATCCTGGGCCAACTCAAGCACGCTCTGAGGGCAAGGGAGTTGGAAGTGTCCATCGACGTCGACGTCTCCAAAGCGCGCAAGGACGAAGTCAAGGCCATGTGGGACGCCCGCGTCAAGAACGCCGAGCGCCGCTTCGTGCAGGGCATGAGACGCACCGCCAGCGGAGCGCTGAGCATCGAAACGCTTGGGGAGTACCTCGACGACCTGGACAGCGTTCGGAGAGGGGCGGCAAACGCTGAGCAGCCCGTTGACGTGGCGCAAACGCTGGAGAACTGGGAGTCGTTGGACATCGAGCAACAGCAGAGCTTCCTCGGCGAGCACGTCGCCCGGATCGTCGTGAAGGACGACGCGGTGGAAGTGGCGGTGTGAGGATGCTATAATCACCTTGTTCAAGGCGGCTGGGCGGTCGCCGTCCGCGACGCCTCCTGGCTCGCGTGAGGGAGGAAAGTCCGAGCTCCACCGGGTAGGGATGCCCGCTAACGGCGGGGCGGGGTAACCCGACGGAAAGCGCCACAGAAACATACCGTCTCACCGGCAACGGAGAGATAAGGGTGAAAAGGCGAGGTAAGAGCTCACCGCTCCGATGGTAACATCGGAGGCCAGGCAAGCCCCATCCGGAGCAAGGCCTAATAGGGGACTAACGGGTTACCCGGCCCTTTCCCCGGGTTGGCCGCACGACCCTTTCGGCAACGGAAGGGCTAGATAGATGGCCGCCGTCCCGACTCGTCGGGATACAGAACTCGGCTTACAGGCTGCCTTGGCGTAAGAGCCTCACCACCTCCGGGTGGTGGGGCTCTCTTCATCGGACGGTCGGCGGCTATCGTGCGCTCCCACGTGAAAACAAAAGCCCCGGGAACGCCCGCCAACACTGAAGTACTGACGGGCCGACAAACTGACCAACTTCCTCGCTACTGCGCCGTCCAGCCGCCGTCGATTACCAGTTCGCTTCCCGTTACGAATGAGGACTCGTCTGAAACCAGGTAAAGGACTCCGTAGGCCACGTCGTCGGGCTGGCCGTACCTGTTCAACGGGATGCGCGACAGCATAAGCTCGCGCTGCGCGGGGTCTGCCCGACGGGACTCCGTCATCGGCGTGACGATTGGGCCGGGGTGCACCGAGTTGGCCCTGATGCCGTCGCTTGAATACTGTATCGCGGTCGCCTTCGTGAATATGCGCACCGCGCCCTTGGAGGCCTGGTACTGCGGGCTGCTGTTGTCCGTCCCGACCAGTCCAAGCTGCGACGAGATGTTGACGATGGAGCCTCCGCCCGCCTTTCGCATCTCCGGTATAGCGGCCTTCGTGCCCAGAAAGACGCCCTTGGCGTTAATCTCCATGACCCTGTCCCAATCCTCCACGCTGGTGTCTTCCACCATGCTGCGGCCGCTCACGCCCGCGTTGTTAACGAGCGCGTCGAGCCTGCCAAAGCGTGCGACCGTTGCGGCGATGGCGCGCTCCCAATCCAACTCGCTGGCGACGTCCAAGCGAACGAACAGGGCTTCGCCGCCCGTCTCGCTGATCTCGGCCTCCACCTGCCGGCCCTCACTCTCCAGAACGTCGCCAATGGCGACCCTCGCGCCTTCCCTGGCGAACAGCCTCGCCTCTGCCGCGCCCATTCCGCGCGCGCCTCCGCTGATAAAGACAACTTTGCCCTCGAGTCTCATGTCTTGCCTCCGTCTGCTGATTGTCGCCGGCTACTCGAAGCGGTCGAGCCGGAAAAGTTCGATGTCCAGGCTTGAACGGCCCTCCGTGAGCAGGTCGGCGAGTATCTCGCCTATGGCGCTGGCGAACTTGAAGCCGTGCCCCGAGCACGGGCTGGCGATGAGCACCCGCGAGTTGAGCGGGTGAAAGTCGATGAGGAAGTGACTGTCCGGCGTATTGGTGAACATGCAAACCTCGGAGGCCAGATTCGCCCCGTTGGCGCTCGGAATGTAGCGCTCTAGCATCGCGCGAACCGTCGCTACGTCCTCCGCGCCAACCTCGCGGCGTATGGAATCGGGGGCGGTGTCCTCTCCCTGGTGCATCAGGGCGACCTTGACGCCGCGGCCCAGGTTTGGAAAGCCGTAGAAGCGGCGCTCCTGCCCATAGTCCCATACGAAGATTGGGCAACGCCCCGGCGAAAAGCCCTCTCCGCCGGTCGTAGGCTCGAACCAGCATAGGACCTGCCGTTCCACGACCAGGGGCAGTTCCAGGTCTTGCGCGAGATTGGACATCCACGCGCCCGCCGAAAGCAGTATCCGGTCTGCGCGGTATGTTTCGCTTGGCGTGACAACTCTAACGCCGTCCCCGTCGGGCATCCACGAGGTGACGGCCTCATCGAATCGGAACTCCGCGCCGTCGCGGCCCGCGAGTTCCAAGTGCGCTTCTATGCAGGCCTCCGGGTAGAGGATGCCGGCATGAGGGTCCCAAATGGTTGTCATGTCCTCCGATGGCCGGAGCACGGGAAAGCGGCGGGTCACCTCGTCGGCGGACAGCTTTTCGTAGGGAAGATTGTGTGTTCTCGCGCTCAGTTCCGCTCCGAGCGCCAGCGCGCCCTCCGCGGGGCCGACCATAACGCCGCCGGTTTCGAGAAGCAGGCTGCGCCCGGCGTCCTGCTCGAGCTCTCTCCACAGTTCATATGC
Organism: Dehalococcoidia bacterium; assembly: GCA_965217565.1. Taxonomy (GTDB): domain Bacteria; phylum Chloroflexota; class Dehalococcoidia; order Lucifugimonadales; family CATOSD01; genus CBDCIS01. The sequence continues at coordinate 239,913 of CBDCIS010000002.1, read as the reverse complement.
GCGCTGAATTATGGGCACGTAGGACGGGTGCTCGAAATACGCCTCGCGTATGATCCTGGTCTCCCCGTGAGACGACCCCAGCGTATGCGGCGGAGTGTGGCGGTCCAGGCCGAGCACCCGCTTGCCGCGCCGCGCGAGGTGATGGGCGGCGGCGCTGCCCATCGCTCCAAGACCGACTATCACGACGTCGTATGCGTCGCTCATAGGCGTCTCCTTTACTCAACTATTGGCCGCACAAAGCAAACCTCAGCCGAACGCCCGCTCACTCATGGCAAGCTCGACGTAGCGGTCCGCGTCTTCCTCCAGGAGCAGCCGTTGCTCCACCATCCTCTGGGCCGCCGACGCGATGGCGCGGACGTAGTGGGCCTTCGAGCGGTAACGCTCCTGGATCGAGGGGCGCGAGTCGCCGCCGCTGCGCCGATCCTCCTCAGTCTTGGCGAATGGGAAGTAGCTGCCCAGCGTGCCGGCATGGGCCTTCTCCGCGGACCCATCCGGCCTGAAGTTCCAGCCCGTGTAGGTAGCCAGTGGCACGGCTACGTGCGGCGCGCGGATTCCGGCTACCTCGTTGCCGTCGGCATCTACCTGGGAGATGAGGACCGTGTACTCTCGCCCCCTGTCCTGGATAGGAGGCTCTTCTCCCAGGATTCCCTTGTCGAACAGCGGGCCATGGTCTTGCACGTAAAGGCGGTTCAGTTCGTCGGGACACTCGACGCCGGGAATCGTGGGGAATCGCGAATGCGCGACGTCCGCCGGAACCGCGGTCTCGTCGCTCCTGGTGGGCACACGGCTCGCGGGCGGCGGCGAGCCGTTGGTGGCCCAGTCATCCAGGGAGTCCAGTAGCGCGCGCAGAAGGGGCGTCGTGTTGAGCGGGTTGGACAGGTGCCGGTGCGCGCCGGCGCGCGGCCCTCCCAGGGGATCGGCGTTGTGCTGGGAACCGGAAAAAAGAAACACCCTGGCGTTCTCCTGATCGGAAAGGTCGTTCCCCAGGGAGTCGGTATGCACCAGCGAACCCCTGCGGTCCCAGTACTCAGACGCGGTCTGGGTGTGTATCACGACGGGATCGGTGTCAGGACGCTTCAGGATGCCGTCTATCTTGCCCGTGAGGGCGTCCGTGGTAACCGCGTAGGCGAACGGGAACTGGTCCGAAGGATACAAGTGGTCGTTGTGCTGACGGGGAAAGCGGCCAGGCTGGGCGAAGCGGTAGTTGAGGGACACGCGGCCTCCACCGGAGACGTGAGGCGAGATTGAGTCGAAGACGCGGCAGCCCCGCGAATCCTCGTTGAAGCCGCGATAGACGAACTCGCGCAGGAACCGCCCGCTCTGCGAGCGACCCCAACCATACGCCTTCTCTATGCCGACGCCGTTTTGCTTCAGCGGATTCGGCCCGCCGTCCGAATCCGCCTCGGCATGACGCAGGAACGAAAGCAGGTCCCTCACGCCCGCGAAGCCCAGCCCAAGCACGGGGGGATTCTTGGCAGTGTAAACCAGCTCGTAAATCCAACCGGGCCTGAATCCGGCGGGCAGATAGCAGTGGAAGGCGGATGGCGTGGGCCTGCCGTCCTCATCCAGGCTGGCGAACTGCCATTCGGATGGCGAGATGGCGACCCTTGGATCGCGCTCGTACTCGCGCAGCGTAAAGGTCGCGGATGCGGTGTCCGTGGAGTTGGCCTCGTAGCTGTGGGTGTAGCCGTTCCCGCTCAGTGGCATGGAGGTTACGCCGGCCTCGTCGAGGATGAACTCGGCGCGAACCGGGCCGGTGACCTCATGCTTGCCCTCGCGGGCTACGGGAAGCTCCATCGCCAGGCGTCCGTCCCCGCGCATGATGTCTCCCTGCCATCCTGACCAGACGACTGAGTAGCCCCTGCGCATGAGAAAGCCGTTGCCGGCGTGTTCCACGTCCGCGGGTTGGTTGCTATGCACGGCGTCATTGAAGAACTGGAGGATGCGCTTGCTGCCGCGGTTGTTCACGTCGTACAGGATTCGGCGGTTGCCCCTCTCCAGGTCGGCCGGTCTCAGGATGTAGAAGTCGGTTGAGTATTCGACAATGCCGTCGGAATCGCGAGGCGCGAGGGCGAGGTCCACGATGGCGTGGTTGGCGTGTTCGTCGGGGTCGATGGCAAAGTCCACACGGCCCGACAGCCGCTCGTAGGGACCGACCGCACCGAAGCTCATGCCGTCGGCGAACGGCTCGCGTGTGTCGATTCGCAGGCGAACTTGGGTATCCATCAGTGACCGCCTCCAGTGTGGTTGTTGCGGAGCCAGCAGGGGACGCGAACCGGCTGGCCACGTCCCGACACCACAATTGTAGGTGAAGCGGCACGGCTTCACAAGCGACCCACCCGGAGAGTAACTGTTCACGTTTGATGGGAGGCTCACCCATTGTCCCCTCCCTTGACGGGAGGGGGTTAGGCGCTTGGGTGAGGTAGCCTGAGGCAAATCACTTCATTTTCCCTGAACTCTGAACAGTTACCCCGGAGACCCTGCTATACTCCCCAAAGGGAAGGGATAATTGGCGATGGCCCCTTTCGTGGCTGCTAGTGAGAAAGTTTTGCGCGAACCATGCAGAAACTCTTGACACCTATTGTAGCATGTGATAATTTTCACGCGGTGACGGTCGGCGGACTCTGCGCACCATGTGAGGAACGCTAACGAATGGATCCATCTGCGCTGGGCGGTTCAGAGTGGAGCGAGATTGGCAAGCTGATGACCAATCTCTGGCTAGTTGTTCTCTTTGTCGTCCTCTTTGCCAGCAATATGCTGCTGGGGCACAACTTCATCCCCTCGCTCGTGGCGTCGCAGCACGTCCCCAGAGCCGCGCAGAAGGCTCGGCCCCTGTTTTACCTTCTCGCCATCATCTCGTTCGCGCTCGCCGTGTTCTTCCTGGTCCAGGTTATCGACCTCGCCGGTGTTCTCCGAAGAATCTGGGAAAGCTACTGGATCTAGCGGACGCCATAAGTGGCAAGCGATCGATACTCGAGCGCAAACGCGGCAGAATTGGACAAGTTGATTAACTCTGAGGCTAACCAAACTTGATTCCCGGCGACTTTCAATACAAGAGGCCTCCCGCCAAGAAGCTGTTGGGCTTCGGGTTGCTCGGCCTCGTTGGCCTCGGCGGTCTGGTTGTGGCGGGCCTATTGGCCACCTTCGTGGTATCCGCCTGGTTCGGCAGGCCCGTCATCTTCGGTTTTGACGAGGGGCCGGACCAGCCGATCGCGTTCCCGCACACCACGCACGTGGAAGAACTGGGGCTGGACTGCACGTTCTGCCACAGGAACGTTACGAGGGGCGCGGCCGCGACGGTCCCGGCGGCCGGTTTGTGTTTGACGTGCCACAAGACCGTTGGAGACGGTCTTCCCGAGGTCGAGAAGCTGCGGGCGATGTATGAACAGGGCCAACCTATCGACTGGGTGCGCGTTCACAGGCTCCCAGATCACGTGCACTTCGTCCACGAGGCCCACATCAGGTACTTCTCAGAAAGGGATGGCGTGGCCGCGTCCGCGGTCTGCTCCACGTGTCACGGCGACGTGGGCGGCATGACGAAGGTGAAGCAGGTGCGCTCCCTCAAGATGGGCGACTGCGTTGACTGTCACCGCGATAACAACGCACCAACCGACTGCACTACCTGCCACTATTAGAGGCTAAGGAGAGTATGGCGCTAACAAGACGACAATTCCTTACCCTGGCGGGGGGCTCCGCCTCCGGCGCGATCCTGTTCGCCGCCTGCGGCGTACCCGAGGACGAGCTGTTCGTCCAGTCTTCGATTGAGATGCCGGAGGACGCCGTCAGCGGCCTCTCCAACTGGTACGCTACGCTCTGCCGCCAGTGCCCGACGAGCGAAGGGCTGGTCGTCAGGGTCATGGAGGGCCGCGCCAAGAAGATCGAGGGCAACCTCGACTACCCTATCAACCGCGGCAGACATGGCGCTCGATGCGAGGCGGGCCTTCAGGCGCTGTACCATCCGGACCGCATCCAGGCGCCGCTCGTGCGTGTGGGTGAGCGCGGCTCCGGTCTTTTCGAGGAGATCAGCTGGACGGACGCCATCGGGCGGCTAACCTTCCAGTTGGGCAACCTTCAGGAAGCGCGAAACCAGTCGGCGATGGTGATGGTCACGGAGCCGACAGGCGCACACATGGGTTTGGTGATAGACCGCTTCGTGAAGGCGTACCGTGGAAGACACGTGCCCTACGAAACGGTGGAGCAGACCAATCTGCGCGCCGCGATAAAGCAGGTGTTCGACCAGGATGAGATTCCTGATTTCGACATAGAGAACTCCAGGTTCATCCTTTCGTTCGGCGCCGACTTTCTCAACACTTGGGTCTCGCCCATACGCTACTCGAGAGGGTACGGCGAGTTTCGGCAGGGAGAGCGGGAGCGAGGCAACCTGGTGCACGTGGATTCGCGCTTCTCTATGACCGCGGCCAACGCCGACGAATGGATATTCGTAAAACCGGGATTCGAGGGCCTTCTGGCGTTGAGCATGGCCCAGGTCATCGTCGCCGATGGTCTTGGCGATTCCGGCGCGGCGCAGTCGCTGACCGGCGGCAATCCCGATATGCTCTCCCCATTCGCGCCCGAGCTCATCGCGGACAAGGTGGGTGTGCCGGCGGTCAAGATTCGCAGGATAGCCCACGAATTCGCGCAGAGCGACTCCAGCATCGCTATGGGAGGCGGCTCCGCCGCCGCGCACTCGAACGGCCTCTTCAATCTCATCGCCATATACTCTCTGAACCATCTCGTTGGAAGTTTCGGTAAGCCAGGAGGCATAATACCCAATCGCCCGCCCGCCCTGGACGGCCTTTCGACCGCTCCTGCGACGGCAACTTTCGAGGACTGGCAAGGCCTGATTGCCGAGATGAAGCAGGGCCAGGTCCAGGCGTTGATGGTCAGAGGCGCGAACCCGTGGTACGGACTTCCCGACGCCTCGGGGTTCAAGGACGCGACCTACGACGTGCCCTTCATCTTCAGTTTCTCGGGTTTCATGGACGACACCACCGCGATGGCGGACCTGGTGCTTCCTGAGAACAACTACCTCGAAGACTGGGGAAGCGATATCCCCAAGGCGGGGCCGGGCTACGAGGTCGTGGGTTTTCAGCAGCCGGTGATACGCCCCTTCTTCGGAGATAGGGGCGAGCACCTGGGCACCCGCAACTTCGCGGACATCCTTATGACTATCGCCCAGGGTCTCAACATAGACCTGGGTCTGCCTGGAGAGACCTTCAAGGAGATTCTGCAGGACGGCGCCCGGCAACTGTTCGACATGAATCGGGGCTCCGTAAGAGCGGCCAGCTTTGGTGAGTTTTGGAACGGCGTGCTTCAGCGAGGCGGCTGGTGGGACACCCAGGCCAGGGCGTCGGGCGGCTCGCCGACGGCGCCGGAGTTGCCTCCGGCCGAAGAGCCGGCCTTCGACTCAGACGACCGGTTCAAGTTTCACCTTATGCCCTTCGCTTCGACGTCCTTGGGCGACGGGCCGGGGGCGTTCCTTCCATGGCTTCAGGCAACACCAGACCCAGTGACCAGCGCCACTTGGCGCACCTGGGTAGAGATTAATCTTGAAGTGGCAAGAGATATGGACATAAGCGAAGGGGACGTAATCAAGGTGACGTCCTCCAATGGAACGATCGAGGCTTTGGCCTACCCGCATCCCGGCGCGGCTCCGGACGTCGTGTCCATACCGATGGGACAGGGCCATTCGGCAGGAGGACGCTACGCCAAGGGGCGCGGCGCCAACGTTCTGTCGGTTCTCTCCCCCTCGGTGAAGGATAGCTCCACGGGCGCGCTCGCGTGGGCCGCCACACGAGTGAACATCGAGAAGACCGGCGACTGGGTCAGATTGCCAAAGTTCGAGAATACCGTGACCGAAAGGCCGGAAGACGCGGACCGGCAGGTCATCCAGATAACCAGGTACGACAGCTAGTAGAGGTAGACTTATGGCAAACGAAAGTTGGGGAATGGTAATCGACGTAGATAAGTGCACAGGGTGCCAGGCTTGCGTCGTGGCGTGTCAGTCGGAGAACAACATCCCAATCAACGAAGAGGAACACTTCAATCAGAGGCGGGCCATCGAGTGGATTCGGGTCGAACGCTACTGGGAGGGCGAGTTCCCAGACGTGAAGGCGCGGTTCATACCCGTGCTCTGCCAGCATTGCGGAGACGCGCCTTGCGAGCCAGTCTGCCCCGTTTACGCCACCTACCACAATCCCGAGGGTCTGAACGTGCAGGTCTACAACCGTTGCGTGGGCACTCGCTTCTGCTCCAACAACTGCCCCTACCATGTCCGCTTCTTCAACTTCTGGGAGCCGGCGTGGCCGGAGAGCCTGAAGAATCAGCTTAACCCGGATGTTACGGTTCGCAGCCGGGGCATCATGGAAAAGTGCACCTTCTGCGTCCAGCGAATACGCCGCACCAAGCGGGAGGGTGAGCGAGACGACACTGAGGTCGAGGACGGCAACCGGGCGCTCAATCCCGCCTGCGTCAACTCCTGCCCAACGGAGACGCTGGTGTTTGGCGACTTCAACGACCCTAACAGCAAGGTCTCCAAGATGCGGGACAAAGAACTGGCAGAGGAAGGCCGGGGTTATCACATGCTCGAGGGCCTCGGCACGCACCCCAGCGTGGTTTACTTGAAGAAAGTAGATAAACACGCCGAGGAAGTCTCACATGGCTAAGAGCAACGCAAACGGCTCGCACAACGGTCACACCGCTCTGGCTACGCCCGCGGGAGTGACCGGCGATCTGTTGCGAAGGCACGAAAAGACGGGTGAGGTGTTTTGGCGTGTGGTGGCGGTATGTGGCATCCTGTTCGTGCTCGGAATCGTAGGCTTCGTCATGCGCTTGATGGATGGCGTAAGCGACAAGGCCGTATGGGGATACTACGCCGCGATGTTCGTCTTCATCCTTACGACGGCGCAGGCTGCCCCGATGGTGGCCATCGCTCCTAGGATAGCCAAGGCCCATTGGCGTCGTCCCCTTTCGCGCGCGGCGGAGTTGTGGTCCATTGTGGGGCTGTTCAACCTCATCCTATTCATACCGCTGCTCTGGGTGCTTCCCAGCCTGGAAGACGGGCGGCGCACGCTGTGGTTCTTCCACCCCGGGGAGGTACCGAGCTATTCCCCGCACATATGGGCGACTCTCGCGCTCGCCGGGCTGGTGTTCGTTGGCTTGGCGTTGCTCTGGGTGTCGGCTCTGCCCGACCTGGCGCTGGTTAGGGACAACTCCAGCGGCTGGCGGCAGAGGTGCGCCCGCCGACTGTCAGGCCGGTGGATAGGCACGTCCCAGCAGTGGAACATGCTCTATCACAGGATGGGCATTCTGGGCGCGTTATACTTCATGATGCTGGTGTTCGTCCACTTCTTGATAACGGTGGACTTCGCCATAGCGCTGGTGCCCGGCTGGATCGACGCGCTCTATCCAGCGACTCAGGCGGCAAACGCGCTCCAGGCGGCGACTGCCACGATTGTGCTGACGATGTTCTGCCTGCGGCAGTTCGGCGGCTATAAGGAATACTTCACGCTCGACCAGTTCTGGGGCTTGGGGAAGCTGATGTTCGCGCTCTCTCTGCTCTGGTTCTGGTTCTGGTTCTCCAGCTTCATCGTCCTGTGGTACGGCAAAAAGCCAAGCGAGCAGGCGGCGCTCGAGTTGCTGATGGTGGGGCCCTACCTGCCCGCGTTCTTCGCCGCGTTCATACTCAGCTTCGTTACGCCGCTGTTCACGATGATTTGGAACCCGCTTCGCAAGAGCATCTGGGGGCCGACCATCATCGCCGTGGCGGTTCTCGCGGGCGCGTTCTTCGACCGTATCAGGGTGTACGTGGCAGCCTATACCGTGCCGGGCATCGGGGACCCACACGTTGACAAGCATGAGATGCGCTTGGAGGACGTTTCGGCGATGGCGGCCAACATTCCCGATGTGGCGGACATATTCATCGTCGTGGGGACTATCGCGGGCTCGATTTTGATCTTCCTGTTGGCGACCAGGATAATTCCTGTCGTGAACATCTGGGAGCAGCGCGAAATCCTGCTCTACCGAGTACACAAACCCTTCCATCGAACCGAGGTGCAGATTCTGGGCAAACGCGACTGACGTTTGTCCTCGACACAGCGTAGTAAACATTCATCCGGATTGGCCGCCCTCGCCAGCACGCATGAAGGCGACTCAAAACGAGGGTGGGTTAGCGGCACAATCAGAGGAACGCCAGAATGCAGGAACACCTCCAACGAACCCAGAGGGAAATAAACAGGGACCTTCTCGCGCCGGTGCTGGGCATGCCCAAGTGGTGGCTTGGCGCGGTCTTGTTCCTGTTGCTGGTCTTTATGACCGCCGGAGGCGCGTTCGGATTCATGCTGAACAAGGGCGTGGGAGTTACGGGCCTGAACCGTCCGGTCATGTGGGGCTTCTTCATGACCAACTTCGTGTTCTGGATCGGGATAAGCCACGCCGGCATCATGATTTCAGCCATCCTGCGGCTGACGCAAGCCGAGTGGCGGCGTCCGATTACCCGCGCAGCCGAGGTGATGACGGTCTTCTCTCTGACGGCCGCTCTCATGGCGGCGCCGCTGGTGCACGTTGGCAGGCCATGGCGCGCCGCGCTTTGGGTGTTTCCCTATGACTTCGCCAGGGGCATTTGGATCAACATCCGCTCCCCGTTCATCTGGGACCCCAGCGCGGTCATGACGTACCTGACTGCGAGCACGCTGTTCGTTTTCGTCGCGCTGCTTCCCGACCTCGCGATAATACGCGACAGGGCCGTGAACAAGTGGGTGCGCGCGATATACTCATTCCTGTGTCTTGGCTGGCGAGGAACGCCGCGGCAGTGGAAGTTGCAGACGGTCGCCGGAATCTTGCTTTCCGCCCTCGTGCTGCCCGTGTTCGTATCAGTGCACAGCATAGTCTCGTGGGACTTCGCCGTGCAGATTGGCGTGGACGGCTGGCACTCGACCATATTCGCGCCCTACTTCATCATCGGCGCGATACACTCCGGCGTCTCCGCGGTAGCCATGCTCATGGCGTTGATGGTGTGGCTGTACAAGGCGGGCGATTACATTCGACCGGACCACTTCGACGCCATCGGCCGCCTGCTGATAATCGTGGCGACCACATGGTTCTTCTTCTTCTTCCTGGAGTGGATATTCGCGCTGTACACGCTGGAACGTCCCGAAATCGTCCTGCGCGAACTCCAAGTGTTCCAGCCGCCGTACATGTGGCTATTCCTTCTCTTCCTGATGACGGCTTACTTCATACCCGTGCCAATGTGGCTGTTCAGGAGTGTGCGCCGCAGCCCGGCATTGATGTTCTTTACCACCGTGTTGGTAAACGTGGGCATGTGGCTGGAGCGATTCCTGATAATCATTCCGGGCGTTGCCAGAAAGACGCCTGTAGAGTTCAACTGGGGTTCGTATCATCCGAGTCTCATTGAGATCCTGATGGTCGCGGGAACCTTCGCGTGGGTTGCCATGGGAATGTTGGTGTTCGCCAAGGTGTTCCCGATAATCCCACTGTTCGACATCAAAGAGGGCATGGTCTTCAGGGACGAGGTGAAGATCGGCAGGCGGACTGTTCCCGCCAGCATCCGAGAGTGAGGCGCTGTCATGGCATTGCGTAGCGTAATAGGTCTATTCACGGACGAAGACGTCGCCGCCGACGCTATGGACGCGTTGAGTGGCGAAGGGTATGGCGTCAGCGAGTATGAGGTGTTGACCGGCACGCCCTACCCCGAGGGAACGTTCGGCGAGGCCGAGCCGGTTCACAAGCTGTTCAGATGGCCTCTGATAGGAGCTGCGTGTGGTTTCATCATCGGGCTCGTCCTAACGACGGGCACGCAGATAGCCTACCCGCTGGTGACCGGCGGCAAGCCCGTGCTGGGCATCCCTCCGATGGCAATCATCATGTACGAAGGCACCATGCTTGGGGCCATCCTGTTCACGATAGTCGGCATCATATTCGAGTCCAGGCTGCCACGCCTGTTCATGGGAGCCTACGACACCAGGATAACCGAGGGCTACATCGGCATCACCGTGACCGTCGATGAGGGCAGAATCGGGCAGGCCGAGGATGTATTGAGGAATGCCGGGGCGGAAGAGGTCAAACGTGGATGGGAGAGTAGTTAGCGCGATGGCAGCGTTCTACGTTTGCGCGGCAAGATCATTCAAGACGAGCCGGTTGCTGGCGCGTCTCAGGACGCTGGCGTTGCCAACAATGGTCCTTCTCGCTTTGGCGGCCGCGGGTTGCTACAACAATAACACTGGCGACGCTTCTATTGGCGACGCGGTTAACTTCAAGCTGCCCGCCTTCCCGGAGTCTGGAGCGCATTCGGTGCAGGTCTTTACCGAGATGCACTATCAGCCCTCCTATAAGTCCCAGGAAGGGCCGAGGTTGCTTCCTCCCGCGGACTCTGTTCCGATAACAGGCAAAGAGGTGCGATACGACAGCCTAGAAGAGTATGGCGTCCTGGAGATTCCGGCGGAGTCCGCGCAATCGTACAACGACGCGGAGGCTCAGCAGCTGTACGACATCAACTGTTCGGTGTGCCACGGCCAGGGTCTTCAGGGAGACGGGCCCATCACCACGCTGACCCGGGCGGACGGCACGCTCGTTTGGAACGTTTCGCCCTTCCCCGCGAACCTCACCGATGCGGAGACGACCGTCGCTTCCACCGACGGGGAGTTGTTCGCGTTTATCTCCCTGGGCGGCCGGCAGGGGTCCTCGTCTTTGCTGCGGGGACGGGAGTCAACCTCGCCGATGCCCGAGTTCATGCGTCTGCTCTCGGAGGATGAACGCTGGCGGCTCGTGCAGTTCCTGCGAACGAGGATCGGACGCTAGTTCGAGGTGGCCGGGTACACCCTTATCAACGATGCCACCAGGTAGCTGAAGACCACCTCGTTGCCATCGCAGACCAGAGAGATGACGCCCCTCGACGCCGCGACCTCTTTCACCGTTATCGCCTGCCCGGGCACAAGCCCGTTTTCGACAAAATACTCCAACAGCGCCTGGTCGTCTTCCGGGATTCGGTCTATCGTCAGACTCTGCCCAGGCTTCGCCTTGTCGAGCGTCGTAGAGCGACTGCGAGGGTAGTATCCGCTGCCCGGTATGGGATGGCCGAAGGGGCAGGTGGTGGGGTTTCCCAGGCGGGTTACTATCTTCTCTTCCAGTTCGGGAGAGATAGCGTGTTCGAGTCGATGCGCCTCGACGTGGGACTTCTGGAGCTCCAGACCTAGTAGGTCCACAACCATTCGCTCAGCCAGACGATGCCGCCGGACGATGCCCTCAGCCGACTTACGACCCTCGTTGGTCAGGGCGACGTTCTTGGTGGGCGTAATCTTCACAAGTCCCTCTCGCACCATGCGGCGCACCATGCCGACCACGGATGGCAGAGAGGTTCCCATTCCCTCGCCGACCGGAAGCGTCTTGAGATGCTCCGCCAGCTGTGTGGAGGTTACCCTGACTCCCTGCTCTTCCAGCCGGAAGATCGACAACAGGTAGTTCTCGGTGGCCATCGAGAGCCGGTGTTCGGAGTCACGCGCCTTGCGTGGCCTAGACTGTCTTGCCGTAGTCATCACAGAACCGGTTCATACGTGATAGAGCTCGCGGGCGCGAGGGGGCCGCGCTATCGCTTCGTGTACTGCTGAGCCTTGCGGGCTCGCTTGAGGCCGTACTTCTTGCTCTCCTTCTCCCTGGCGTCGCGAGTGAGAAGGCCCGCCCTCTTCAATGGCGTTCTCATGTTCGGGTCGGCAATTGAAAGCGCCCTGGAGATTCCATGTCGCATCGCTCCGGCCTGGCTGACAATCCCTCCGCCAAACACCTTGGCAACGACCCTGAACTGGCCGCGGCTGCCGGTCAAGTCGAAGGGCTGCGTGACCAACCTTTGCCAGGAGTCCCAGGCGAACACCTCCTCCATTGGCTTGCCATTGACCAAGATGGGGCCGGACTCCATGTAAACCCTGACCCGCGCAATGGAGGTCTTGCGCCTGCCGATGCCATAGTAGTACTGTTGCTCGTTCAACTAGGCCTCCTCAGCCCGCTGGCTTGCTCGCACCTGGGCCTCGTGGGGATGCTTGTCCCCCGCATACAGCTTGAGACGGGAGAGCATCCTGCGGCCTAGCGCGTTCTTGGGCAACATGCCCTTGACGGAGTGCTGGATAACCCTGGTAGGCGTCCTTCGGAGCACCTGATTCAGGGTCTGCTCCTTGAGACCTCCATGATAACCGCTATGACGGTAGTACATCTTTTGTTCGAGCTTCCTTCCGGTTACTCTCACTTTCTCAGCGTTGATCACGACGACAAAGTCGCCCGTGTTCAGGTGAGGCACATAGATAGACCTGTGCTTGCCCTGGAGCAAGACGGCTATCTCGGAAGACAGCCTGCCCAGCGTCTTGTTTTCCGCGTCTATAACATGCCAGGCTGGCTTCAAGTCCGAGGCCCTGGTCTGGTATGTCTTGCCACTGGTTACCATTAGCGTAAAGACCTTTCCCGTTACGACCCGCCCGCTCCCCCCGATTCCCATGGCGGGAACCGACGGGGCCAGGGATAAGTCGCAACCTAAGTCAGATTCGGAGGGAAGGCGGGATAACTCACTTCCAGAAGACACAATCCCTGCGGCGGCAGAGAGGGCATCCTCGCGTCTCCGCGTTCCCCGTCTATTAACGTTCTGAATTCGTCCAACGAGAGTTTATCACGTCCAATTTCAACTAGCGAACCGGCCATCCGCCTTACTTGATGCGGCAAGAAGGCGCTGCCTCTGACGTCGAATGTTACAAACTGGCCCGACTTGCTCACGGACGCCTCATAGATGTTGCGCACGGTGCTCGCGTCGTCATCGGCCAACGGCCCAGCGAATCGAGCGAAATCGTGAACGCCCTCCAGGAGCCTCGACGCCGTTCGCATCCTGCCTACGTCGAGCGGCTGCCGCACCAGGCAGACGGATTTTCTGAGCAGGGGCGACCGGGTAGCGCTATTTAGTATTGTGTACCTGTACGTCCGGCTCAGGGCATCTCGCCGCGGGTCGAAACCCTTATCAACGGAATAGGCGGCCTTTATCGCTATCTCCTCGGGCAAGTAGTAATTGAGCGCCTGCACAAAGGCGTCGGCGGAATGGCGGGACGACGTGTCGAACGCCACCACCTGCCCTTTCGCGTGAACCCCGGCGTCCGTGCGGCCCGCCGCCTTCACTCGAACCTTTTCACTTGTGAAACTTGCTATTGCCCCCTCGAGCTCTCCCTGTATAGACGGCGCATTGGACTGGTATTGGAAGCCATGGTAATTGCCGCCTTCGTATTCGACTATAAGGGCCACACGCATCCCATAACCCAATGCCGGGCCAGGGCGACTATGCCCTGCCGCGGTCTATGTTGGCGCACCTGTATCGATAGCAGAGAGTCTCACTCCTGAGAAGCGCTCAGGGCATCAACTCGATGAGGGCCATCTCGGCGGCGTCGCCCTTGCGAGGGCCCAGCTTGACCATCCTCGTGTATCCGCCTCTGCGAGCCTCGTACCTGGGGGCCAACTCATCGAACAGCTTCCTGACCGCGGCCTCGTCAGTCAGGAGCGCCAGCGCTTGGCGGCGGCTGTGAAGGGTGCCCTTCTTGGACATCGTAATGACCTTCTCGGCCATGCGCCTTATCTCACGCGCCTTGGCGTCAGTAGTGCGCAGGGCCTCGTAACGTACGAGGTCGGTCACCAAGCCGCGCAGCATCAACATTCGGTGTCCCGTAGGACGGGACAACTTTCTCCCAGAGAGGTGATGTCTCATCTCGGGGTCTCCTTATTCATTCTGGAGTTCGTCCTCGGCGGCTTCGGCTGCTACCGCAACCGCCTCCTCAGAGACTTCGGCTACCACCGCGACCGCCTCCTCAGAGACTTCGGCTGGCTCATCAGCGGAGGCGCCATTCTGAGCGCCATCTTGGTCCAACTCCAACGGCAGCAGGTCCATCTCGCCCAGGCGCTCAAAGAGCTCGCTGTAGGACTTCTCGCCAAAGTTTCTTATCGCGAGCAGCTCTTCCCGGGTCCTTTCGAGCACTTCCCCAACAACGTTGACCCCGTCCCTCTTGAGGCAATTCAGGGTACGTGAGGACAGGCCGAGTCGCTCAACGGGAATCTGGTACCGCTCGGCCGGTATGAGCGAGCCTCTGGACGGCCTTTCGGCGCCATCGTCGGCTGCCCTGTCCACGTTGACGAACAGGAAAAATTGGTTTACCAGCGTTCTGGATGCCTCCTTGACAGCCTCCAGGGGCGTTATAGAGCCGTCGGTCCAAATCTCCAGAACCAGGCGCTCGAAGTCCGTCCTCTGACCCACCCTGGTCTTTTCCACGTTGTAGTTTACCTTTCGAATGGGCGTAAAGACGGCATCCAGCGGGAGAACGCCTATCGGCTGACCCTCGCCAAGCGCGGCGGGCACGTAGCCCTTCCCTCGCTCGACGTTAAACTCGACGGACAACTTCGCTTCGGCGGAATCGAGGGTCGCCAGGTGCTCCTCCGGGTTGACGACCTCAAAGTCCGAGGACGCCATGATGTCACCGGCGCACACTTCGCCCTCGCCGGCCACCTCGAGGCGCAGCTTGCCCTGCCTGTCCACCTCGGAACGGAGCCGGATGCCCTTGACGTTGAGCAGAAACTCCGAGACCTCCTCTTTGACGTGTGGAATGGTGGCGTACTCGTGTAGCACGCCCTCTATCTTGACCCAGGTAACGGCAGTGCCCTGCAAAGAGTTGTATAGTGCGCGCCTCAACGGATTGCCGATAGTTACGCCGAATCCCGGGTCGAGCGGTTCTACGACAAATCTACCATACCTGTCATCGGCCTCGACGATCGAGATCTCGGGGGCCGGTATGACCTCTTCTTCAACGTCCGATCCTTCCCTCGTGGTCATAGTCTGGAAGTCAAGCACCATATAGCGAATACTCCTGTCCCAATGCTAATGGATTGAAGCGTTCTACCAATTCACGCTACTTGGAATAGAACTCGACGATGAGCCGCGCGTCAATGCCGGTGTCTATCTCGGAGCTATCGGGCATAGACGCGACCTCGCCGGTCAGATCGCCGGTGTCCATGCGCAGCCAGGTAGGCACCGGGCGCTTCGGCAGTCCGTCGGTCAGGGTCTGGATGAACTCCGGCACTGTGTCGGTGACACGCTTCCAGGCTATCATGTCGCCCTGCTTGACAAGATACGAGGGGATGTCCATTCGCCGTCCGTTGACGGTGAAGTGCCCGTGATTTACCAGTTGCCTGCCCTGGCGGCGGGAATCGACGAAAGCCAGCCTGTAAACCACGTTGTCGAGCCTTCTCTCCAGCAACTCGAGAAGGTTGTCGCCCGTAATCCCCTGTCGCTCGCGCGCCATCTTGAAGTAGTTCCTAAACTGGCGTTCGAGAACGCCGTAGGTGAATCGCGCCTTCTGCTTCTCCTTCAGTTGAAGCGCCCAATCGGAGGCCCGCCTCCTGCGGGGGTTCTGGTCTCCGGGCGGTCTCCTGCGCCGCTCGATGGCGCATCGGGGCGTGAAGCATCGATCCCCCTTCAGGAAGAGCTTCTCCCCAATACGGCGACACTGACGGCATACCGGATCAATATATCGTGCCATCTTGCTATGTGTTCCCCTCCGAAAGTCGTTTCAGTAGTAGTTCGATTTAGACAATTCCGCCTGGAGACTCGATACCCAGTCCCTTGACACCTTTGAGAGAATCCCTGTCCGGCGTCGCATAGTTCGCCGACCCCCCCCCGCTAGGGGCGCCTCCTCTTCCTCGGACGGCATCCGTTGTGCGGAATGGGCGTCACGTCGCGGATGCTGGTGACCAAGAGACCGGCGGCTTGCAGCGAGCGAATCGCGGCCTCTCGGCCCGCTCCCGGCCCTCTAATGTAAACCTCTATCTGGCGCAGGCCGTGTTCCATACCCTTTCTTGCGGCATCTTCGGCCGCCCTCTGCGCGGCAAAAGCTGTCGATTTTCGTGAGCCTTTGAAACCTACAGTTCCGGCGCTTCCCCAGGAGAGCACGTTGCCCCGGGTGTCGGTCAGCGTGATTATCGTGTTGTTGAACGTGGATTGAATGTAGGCCCTGCCAATCGGGACCGACTTTCTCTCTCGACGCCTCGTTCTTGGCCTTCTTGGCATTTCTCGCTCTCTTTCGGTTGCTTGGAAAAGTCTGGCTACTTGCGTGTGACGCTGTGTCTGCGTCCGGCCACGGTGCGCTTGGCTCCGCGCTTAGTCCTCGCGTTCGTGCGCGTTCTCTGCCCTCTGACGGGCAGGCCCCGCCGGTGCCGCAAGCCCCTGTAGCTGCCTATGTCTATCAGCCGCCTGATGTTCATGTTCACTTCGCGTCGGAGGTCGCCTTCGACCACCTTCTCGCGATCTACGATCTCCCTGATGCGGCTCAGGTCCGCCTCGGTCAGATCTCTTACGCGAGGGTTGTCTTCGAGGCCGGCCTTTTGCGCGATGTCGGCGGCCTGCGTCGGACCGATGCCGAATATGCTGCGAAGGGAAATCTCAACCCTCTTGTTGTCAGGAATGTTCACGCCGGAAATTATCGCCATGTTTCCCCCTCAATTCGAGTGTAACCCAACATCTTCGCCGATGCGAAACCCTCCCCATCCAAGGACGGGCTTCTTAGCCCTGCCTCTGCTTATGCTTCGAGTTCTCGCAGATGATGAAGACTCGTCTTTCCCTGCGAATCACCTTGCACTTGGCGCACCGCTTCTTGACCGACGCGGAAACCTTCATATCGACTCTCCATTACCCTTCGAGCGCAGGCAGCTTAACCCGGTTGCGCGAACTAGGTCAGCACCTCCGCGCCCTGCGCGGTTATTGCGACCGTATCCTCGAAGTGGGCGGACAGGCTGCCATCCGCGGTCGCTACGGTCCAGCCGTCCGCGAGCTGCACAGTCTCCCAGCCGCCAATGTTGAGCATAGGCTCTATGGCTACGGCCATTCCGTTGCGAAGCACGAAACCCCTGCCGGGGGTTCCGTAGTTGGGCACCTGCGGGTCCTCGTGCATAGCGCGCCCAATACCGTGGCCCACGTACTGCCGCACGACCGAATAGCCCAGGCTCTCCGAATATCGCTGCACGGCGGAGGAGATGTCGCCAACCCTCGCGCCCGCCTTGACCTGGGCGATGCCTCGATTCAGCGCCTGCCTGGTGGCGTCTATGAGGCCCAGGGCCTCTTCAGAGATTTCGCCGACGCCCACCGTGAAGGCGCTGTCCCCGTGAAAGCCCGCGACGATAGCGCCGACGTCCACACTCAGTATGTCCCCTTCGCGCAGCACCCTGTCTCCGGGAATGCCGTGCACAATCTCATCGTTCAGGGACGCGCAGATGGTCGCCGGAAACGGTCTCATCCCCGGGGGAGCATAGCCCTTGAACGAGGGAGTGGCGCCCTGCCGCAGGATCTCTTCCTCGGCCAAGCGGTCCAACTCCCCCGTGCTAATTCCCGGGCGGACTGCCTCTCTCACCCTGGCCTTGGCCCGCGCTACGACCCTTCCCGCCTGCCGCATCAGCTCGAGCTCTTTCGAGGACTTGATGGTTACTCCACCCGGCCTCTTTCCGACTGTTCGAGTTTTGATGTTTGTGTTCATATCGATAGCGTTCGTCCGGACACTACCGGATAGGTCCGGCTTCAATTTGGGTTACCGCCTCTATCATCGCCTCCCCGACCTGCTCAACAGGACCCTGGCCGTTGATCTCGGCCAGCTTTCCCTTTTGTAGGTAGTATTGCACCAGCGGCTCCGTCTCTTCCCGATAGACCTCAATTCGCTTCTTGACCGCCTCCGGCATGTCGTCCTCACGCCGGTAGAGCTCGCCGCCGCAACTGTCGCACTTGCCGGCCAGGCGCGGGGGCGAAAACGACGTATGATACGGCGTCTGGCATCCCCGACAGATGAGCCTGCCAGTGAGCCTTCGCGTCAACTCCTCGCGGGAGACGTCCATGTACAGCACGCTGTCTATGCTCTCAGACTCGCCAAGCCTGGCGTCGAGCGCTTCCGCCTGGGCGAGCGTCCGCGGAAAGCCGTCGAGGACGAACCCTCGCTCCTGTTCAGGGTCATTGATCCACTCCATTACCATCTTGATGGTAACTTCATCGGGGACGAGAGCGCCTCTGTCCATGTACGACGTCACCAAACGACCCAACTCAGTGCCCTTCTGCTGTTGTTCGCGGAAAAGGTCTCCCGACGAAACCTGCGAAACCTCCAGTTTTCTCGCGACGCGGGCTGCTTGCGTGCCCTTTCCGGCTCCCGGCGGCCCCAATAGGATGACCCTCAAGCTATGCGGCCCCTCTCAGCTTTCGTAAGCAATCAATCTCCTCGATGTTAACGAATGAACCCCTCGTAGTTTCGCATCAGCAACTGCGCTTCCAACTGCCTCATCGTATCCAGCGCTACGCCCACCATGATGAGCAAGCTCGTGCTGCTGAGCGTGAGAGCGCGCACGTCCGTGGCCTGCGTCACGAAGAACGGCGCGATAGCCACGAATCCGAGGAACAGCGCGCCTCCCCACGTTATGCGGACCAGAACCCGGTTGAGGTACTCCTGCGTCGGCCTGCCCGGACGAATACCCGGAATAAACCCCCCGTTGCGTTGCAGGTTCTCAGACAGGTTCTGCTGCTGGAATATGACCAGCGTATAGAAGAACGTAAAGATGACCACCAACACGAACACCGCCGCCCAGTACGGGAAGTTCGTCGGGTCGAGCGTGTCCGAGAGGAAACGCGCCATGCGCGACACGAAATCGTCGCTCAACGGACTTCTGAAGTAGCTGGCGATTGTAGCGGGCAGAATAATGATGGAAAAGGCGAAAATCAGCGGGATCATGCCCGCCGAGTTGACGCGCAGCGGTAAGAACGTCGAGCCGCTTTGGCGCTGCATCCTCCCTCCCCGAAAGACGCTCCGGCCGTACTGCACCGGCACCCGCCGCTGAGCCTCGTTGAATAGTACTATAAGGTAGATAATCGCAAATCCTATGAGTCCAAGCAGAAGCAGGCCCGATGCCTCGTCGCTGTCCAGGAAGCCCTGTCCCACCACCTGCGGGAACCGCGCCACGATGCCTCCGAAAATGATGAGGGATATGCCGTTTCCAAGTCCACGCTCCGTTATCAGTTCCCCAAGCCACACCAGGAACATCGTCCCCGCTACCATAGACACGACCATCGCCATGGTGTGGATGTTCAGGCCAAAGTCAACCGTCGGAAGCACGCCCGACTGCCTCAGCAGAGTAAGCTGTCCCCACGCCTGCAGGAACGCGATCGGCACCGTTAGCCAGTGCGTGATCTGATTGATGCGCTGCCTCCCACTCTCGCCCTCCTGGGAGAGGGCTTTCAGACTGGGAAGCACGGGCGTCAGAATCTGCATGACTATGGACGCCGTGATGTACGGGTAAACCCCCAGCGCCGCCACGCTCAGGTTGGCGAGCGCCCCGCCGCTGAACAGATCCAGAAAGCCAAGCAACGCCTGCTGCTCGAACGCCTGTGAAAGCGCCTGCGTATCCACGCCCGGCACAGGAACGTGCGCCACAAAGCGGAAGATGACCAGCATTCCCAGCGTAAACAAGATCTTGCCGCGCAGGTCCGGGACCCGCATGGCGTCTATCATCGACTGGATAAGCTGTGGCCTGGAGGTCTGTTGCGCCCTCGCGGCCTGGGCCTGCCGCATTACTCGACCTCCCTCACGCTTCCGCCCACGGCCTCGATCTTCTCTCTCGCCGATCTGGAGAACTTTTGCGCCTCCACCACCAGCGAGACCTCGATCTCGCCTCTGCCCAACACCTTGACCGGATTCTTGAGGTCTCTTATCGCGCCCGACTCGACCAGCATCCTGGGCGTAACCTCCGTGTCCGCGGAAAACCTTGCCAGGTGGTCCAGGTTTACAATGCTGTACTCTTTGCGGAACACGTTCGTGAAGCCCCGGATCATGGGCAGAGACTTGATAAGGGGCAACTGGCCGCCCTCGAAACCGAGGCGCACGCCGCCGCCGCTACGGGACTTCTGTCCCTTCATGCCCTTCCCCGAATAGCTACCGTGGCCGCTTCCGTCGCCGCGCCCTACCCTCACGCGTTTTCGTTTTGCGCCCTTGGGCGGTCTCAGATCATGTTGCTGCATAGTAATCCAGCCTGTGTTCCGTATAGAGAAGAGATTCAGACGACGCCAACGTCGGACTCGACGTCTTCAACCACCACCAGGTGCCTCACCTTGTGTATCATACCCCGGATCGAAGGCGTATCCTCGTGCACTACGGAGTGATTGAGCCGCCTTAGCCCCAAGCTATCGATAGTCAGCCGTTGGGTCTTGTTGAATCCTATTGCGCTCTTTTTCCAGGTTACCTTGAGTCTGCCCATGTTCTGCCTGCTCTAAGCTGTGTTCGGCGTTCTCGCCGGCCTTCGCTGGCTCTGCTGCCGCTGCTCCCTCTCTCGAATGGCCTCCACCAATTGCCTGCGCTTGGCGAACTCCTCCTCAGGGTCTTTGAGCTTGGAGAGAGCCTCGAAAGTGGCCTTGACAACGTTCACCGGGTTTGTACTGCGACGCGCCTTGGTCAAGATGTCCTTGACTCCCGCCAACTCTACCACGGCACGCACCGAGCCGCCGGCGATCACGCCGGTTCCGGGCGCGGCCGGCTTGAGCATCACTATCGAGCCTCCGTACTTGGAGACTATCTCGTGGGGAATGGTGTTGTCCTTGAGAGGCACCGTTATCATGTTCTTCTTGGCCGCGGTCGCGCCTTTTCGGACCGCGTCGGGGACCGCGTCGGCCTTGCCCATGCCGATTCCCACGTGCCCGTCGCCATCGCCTACCACGACCACGGCGTTGAAGCGCAGGTGTCTTCCCCCCATGACCACCTTCGCCACCCTCGAGATTCTCACGACTCTCTCGGTTAGGGGCAACTCTTCCGTTTGCGAAAGGCTTGCTTCTACCATGATTGCTCCAATAGACTGCCCTGACCGGACCAGGGTATGATTGTTCTCGTCATCGCGCGGCAGCGGACTAGGGCGACGTTCCTAGAACGTCAGGCCCCCCTCTCGGGCCGCGTCCGCGAGGGCCTTTACCCGACCGTGATACCTGTATCCTCCGCGATCGAAGACCACCGCGTTGATGCCCTTCTGCTTTGCGCGTTCCGCCAGGAGAGACCCAACCTGCTTCGACAGGTCGGATTTAGCTCTGCCGTCCTTCTGCGTCCTGACTTCACCTTCAAGGCTCGAGGCCGCGACCAGCGTTACGCCCTGCGAATCGTCTATCACCTGCGCGTAGATGTGATGCAGGCTGCGAAACACCGACAGCCTGGGGCGCTGCGCCGTTCCATCGACTTTGCGCCGCACACGCGAGTGCCTCGCCAACCTTCTGGCTTTTCCGCTACGTGCCCTTGGCATCTCTACGCCCTCCTAGCGCTCTTGCCGGGCTTGAGCCGTATCTGCTCGCCGAGGTATCGAATTCCCTTGCCCGTATAGACGTTGGGAGGTCTGACGGTGCGAATCTGGGCGGCAAGCTGCCCAACCGCCTGCTTGTCGATGCCTCTTACGTGAATGCGATTATTGCCCTCGACCTCGAGAGTAACCCCTGGAGGTGGGTTTATGTTCACCGTATGGCTGAGCATTACGCTCAAGCTTATGCCGTCGCCGCTTTGCTGTACGCGGTATCCCACGCCAACCAGTTCGAGCGACTTTACGTATCCTGCGCTCACTCCGGTCACCATGTTCGACAACAGACTGCGCGAAAGCCCATGCAGAGAGCGATGTTCACGCTCGTCCGATGGCCTCTCAACGACCAGAACGCCGTCCTGCCTCGAAATCTTCATCGCGGAGTTGAACGACCTGTTCAGCGAACCCAGTGGCCCTTCGACGGTAACGTCGCTGCCGTCTATGTTCACCTTTACGTTGGAAGGCAGCGGAATGGGTTGGTTTCCTATCCTGGACATGAGGCGCTCCTTACCAGACGTAACACAGGAGCTCTCCACCAAGCCCCTTACGCCATGCTTGCCTTCCTGTCATGAGACCCTCGGAGGTTGACAGAATGGCTACTCCCAGCCCGCCGTAGTAGCGTGGGATTTCGTTCTTTTTCACATAAACGCGGAGTCCGGGTTTGCTCACCCGTTTGAGGCCCGATATGGCCGGCTCGTCCTTGCTTCTGTAGTGTAAGAAGAGCCTGATGTTGGGTTGAGGGCCATCGCTCCTGATCACGTCAAAACCCCTGATGAAGCCCTCTTCTTTGAAGATTCTCGCAAGAGACACCTTCATGTTGGACGCCGGAACCGTCACGGTGTCGTGACGAACTACTATCGCGTTACGAATTCGCGTCAGCATGTCTGCTATCGCGTCTGTTACTGCCATTCTTGCACCCTAGGTTAAGGCTAAAGGTTGATCGTTGGGTTCTTCTACCAACTGGCCTTGCGCACGCCTGGAAGCAACCCGTTCAGTGCCATTTCCCTGAAGCAGATTCGGCAGAGGCCGACATGCCTGATGTACGCCCGCGGCCTGCCGCACTTGTTGCAGCGATTCTTGTACCTCACCTTGAACGGCTGAGGTTTCTTCCATCTTGCTATCTTGGATACCTTTGCCAAGTGACCTCACCTTGCGTTAGCTTGCATTGCCTTCGTGCGGACCTACCGCCCGTCAATACGCCGTCCTACGCCACCCTCGCCATGTCCCCAATTCTCGTGAAGGGCATCCCCAGCAACTCCAGCATCCGCATCCCTTCCCGGTCCGACTGCGCGGTGGTAACGATTACAACCTGAAGGCCACGAATGCGATCGATGGAACTGTACTCTATCTCAGGGAATATCACCTGCTCCCGTATTCCCAGCGCGAAGTTTCCCCTTCCGTCGAACGCCTCCCGAGAGACGCCTTGGAAGTCCCGGATCCTCGGCAGCGCGGAGCTCACCAGTCGGTCGTAAAACTCGTGCATACGCCGGCCGCGCAGGGTTACGCTCAAGCCAATCGCCATCCCCTCTCTTATCTTGAACCCCGCCACCGACTTCCTCGCCCGCGTGGTAACGGGTCGCTGCCCGGAGATGAGCGTCAGGTCGCGCGTCGCGCTCTCCATTGCCCTGGCGTTTTGAAGGGCTTCGCCCATGCCAATGTTGAGAACTATCTTGGTCAGGCGTGGTATCTGCATCGGGCTGGTGTAGCCGAACTCCCGCATCAGCGCCGGCCCCACCTCTTCCCTGAGCTTGGTGAATACTCGCGGCGCGGGCCTTGGCGTGCCGGACCCGTTGGCCTTGGGCTCTTCGGACTGCTGCTCGGCCTTCGCGCGGCTGGCCCGCCGGCGGCGAGGCGCGGGCTGGGTATCCGCTCCAGGCTCGGTTGCGGCCGCAGTCGCGCGCCGGCGAGGCCTGGCCGGCTTCTTGGCGGGCGCCTCTGCCTGTTTCGGTTCTTCCTTCTGGTTCTGCTCTTCGGTGGTCACTCGATCACTTCCTGGCACTTGCCGCAGGCCCTGGCCTTGGTGCCGTCCGCCAGGCGTCTGCTGATTACTTTGGTAGGCTTGAGGCAGTGGTTGCATATGAGCATCACCTTGGAGGACTGAATTGGAAGCTCCTTCTGAATGATGCCGCCCTGCCTGATACCAGCGGTTGGCTTGGTGTGGCGCTTGACAACGTTCACACCTTCTATGAGCAACATGTTGGTTTTGGGAAAGGTCTGTTGAATACGCGCCTGCTTGCCCCGGTCTCTCCCTTTGATGACCAGCACGTTGTCGTTAGCTCGCAGCCGCATCACAGGACCTCCGGAGCGAGAGAAACGATTCGCATGAAATTCTTCTCTCTGAGCTCCCTGGCGACCGGCCCAAAGATGCGAGTCCCCCGTGGCATCATCTCGTCGTTGATGAGGACGGCGGCGTTGTCATCGAAACGAATATGGGAGCCGTCCGGCCTGCGGTGCGGCTTTACGGCCCTCACAACGACCGCCTTTACAACATCGCCCTTTCTCACACCCGCCGCCGGTGCCGCTTCCTTTACGGATGCGACGATAACATCGCCCAGCCAGGCGTAACGTCTGCCACTGCCGCCGGGTATTCCGATGCAGCTTATGGTCTTCGCCCCAGAGTTGTCCGCGACTCTCATGCGGGTGTACTTCTGTATCATGCCTCGCTGGTCTCCTTCTGGCCCTCTTCCTCGCCAGATTCAGAGGCCGTCTCTTCTTCGATACCGGTTTCGGGCGGGGCCGCCGCTTCAGCCTCGGCCACAATCGGCACTGCCATCGCTTCCTCAGCCACGTTAGCGCCGTTCGCCTCTTCCTCGGCGACGGGAACAGACTCCAGTTCGACGAGCTCCTCCACTGCAATCTCGTCCGGCTGAATCTCGGCGAGCTCTTCGCGCTGCAACAGCTCGACAACGCGCCAACGCTTGGTCTTGGAGATTGGCCGGCTTTCCATGATCCTGACCGTGTCGCCCAACCTGTACTGATTTTCCGCGTCGTGCGCCTTGAACTTCGTGCGGCGTCTGACCGACTTGCGGTAGAGCGCGTAAGGCTGTCGCCACTCGACGGCGACGACGACGGTCTTGTCCATCTTGTCGCCGACAACTACCCCTACTCGGACCTTGCGTCTTTCATAGCTCATATTACGCCCTGGCCAACTCTCTTTCTCGAACCACGGTGTTGATCCTGGCGATACGCTTCCTGGTCTTCCTGATCTCGTTGACGTTTGCCAACTGCATCGTGGCCGTGCGAAATCTCAGGTTCATCAGAGCTCGATGCGACTCATTGAGCTCGTCTTGAAGTTCGTCGTCTGTCATGCCCCTGATGTCATCTATCTCCATACTGGTTGACCCTGCATTGCGGCCTAGGCCGCGTTCCTGGTTATGATTTTGGTGCCCATGGGAAGTTTCGATGAGGCAAGTCTGAGAGCCTCCAGTGCCATCTCTTCAGGGACTCCGGCCATCTCGAACATGATTCTGCCGCGCCTGACCACCGCGACCCAGTGGTCAACCGCGCCCTTGCCGCTGCCCATGCGGGTTTCGGCGGCCCGGGAGGTAACCGACTTGTCCGGGAATATGCGAATCCATATTCTTCCGCCTCTTCGCGCGTAGCGTGTCATCGCTCGACGCGCCGCCTCAATCTGGCGCGAGGTGACCCAGGCGGACTCGGTGGCCTTGATGGCATACTCGCCAAAATTCATGGAGCTGCCGGCCACCGCCATACCCTTGCGCCGGCCCCTATGTTGGTTGCGATACTTCACTCGTTTGGGTTGCAGCATTTTCTTCCGTCTCTTCTTCCGCTTTGACCGTTACCTCTATTGGGGCCATGTCTTCCAGCAGTTGGTCCGTGGCCGATGGCTTGAGTATCTCACCCTTGTATATCCAGACCTTGACTCCGATTCGTCCGAACTCGGTGGCCGCCTCCGCAAGCCCGTAATCGATGTCGGCGCGTAGAGTGTGTAGAGGGATCCTCCCCTCCATGGCCTTCTCTTTGCGCGCGATGTCCGCTCCTCCCAATCTGCCGGAAATGAGAATCTTGATCCCCTCCGCTCCCGCCTGCCGCGTGCGTGCGACCGCCTGGCGGATGGCTCTGCGAAAGGCAATGCGCCTCACCAACTGGTCGGCGACGTTGCGGGCGACCAGGTAGGCGTCCATTTCAGGCTGCCGGATCTCCTGGACGTTGAGCCTGGCTCGTCTCGCGGTAACGCCCTCCAGGTCTTTTCTCAGTTGCTCCACTCGCTGGCCGCCGCGTCCAATCACAATACCCGGCCTCGCCGTGTGAATCGTGATTATGACATCGTTGTTGCCGCGCTCGATCTCAATGCGCGATATGCCCGCATCCGGGTATCGCTTGAGGATGGTGTCCCGCACAGACAGGTCTTCCTTCACGAGGCTGCGGTAGTCGGACGGCTTCTGGGCAAACCAGGTCGCCTGCCAGTCCTTGATTATGCCTAGTCGAAAGCCAATCGGATGTGTCTTTTGACCCAAACCTAGTTGTCCTCCTCCTCGTCAACTACGACGGTGATGTGGCTATTTCTCCTGATTATCCTCGCCACACGGCCCCTGGCCCTTGCTCGAAAGCGCTTCGTGCGAGGGCCTTCGTTGGCGTATATCTCGACGATTCGCAGGTCCGAGGGCCGGGCGAGCAACTCGTTCTCCGCGTTCGCCGAAGCGGACTTGACTACCTTGGCGAGCTTGGCCGCGGCGGGCGAAGGCAGGAACTGAAGCATCACTAGCGCTTCCTCTACCTTCCTTCCCCTGACGAGATCGATAATGGGCAATAGTTTCTTTACGGAAACGCCCGTGTCTTTCATTTTCGCTGATACGGCCACGTCTTATCCCTTCGTCCCTTCAACTCCGATTGAGCCTCCCTCCAGGGCCCCGTTCCTGCGGCTATTGCAAGTCTTCATCTAACCGAACTGCTTCTCTCCGACTTCGAGGAGTGTCCCCTGAACGTCCTGGTTGGCGCGAACTCGCCGAGCTTGTGTCCCACCATGTTTTCTGTGATGAACAGGGGCACCATGCGGCGGCCATCGTGCACCGCTATCGTAAATCCGAGCATGTCAGGCATGATAACCGACGCCCGCGACCAGGTGCGAATAACCGCCCTGCTGTTGCTGCGTCGCGCCGCGTCAACCTTCTTGACGAGCTTGGGGTGAACATATGGCCCCTTCTTGATCGACCTCGACATAGCCTAAATCTCCCTGACCTACTTCTGGTAGCGTCGGCGCACGATGAACTTGTCGGTGGATTTCCTGCGGCGGGTTCTGTAACCCAGCGCGGGCTTACCCCATGGAGTCTTCGGGCCGGGCATTCCTATGGGCGACCGGCCTTCGCCGCCGCCATGCGGGTGGTCTCTCGGCGACATCACCACGCCGCGCACGGTTGGCCTGCGGCCCATGTTGCGCTTGCGCCCCGCCTTCCCGAGCTTGACATTCTTGTGGTCTATCGCGCTGACCTGGCCCACCGTCGCCATGCACTCGCTCAAGACGTAGCGCACCTCTCCAGAGGGCAGCCTCAACAGCGTGTACCTCTCTTCTCTGGCGAGCACCTGAGCAGAACTTCCGGCACTGCGGACTATCTGGCCGCCCTTGCCGACCTTCAACTCTACGTTGTGCACCATTGTGCCAGGACGAATCGCCTTCAACGGAAGGGCGTTGCCTGGTCTGAGGGCGGCCTGCGCTCCGGCCTCGACTTTGCTGCCCACTCTCAGTCCATGAGGGGCCAGAATGTATCGCCAATCGCCGTCCGCGTACTTGATCAGGGCGATGCGCGCCGAACGGTTGGGATCGTACTCGATGGAGACCGCCTCGCCCGGCACTCCCGTCTTATCGCGCTTGAAGTCAATGACCCGCAGTCGCCGTTTGTGGCCTCCCCCGCGATGGCGCACCGTTATCTTACCACTCGAGTTCCTGCCGCCCCGCTTCTTCAGTGGCAGCACCAGGGATTTCTTGGGTTGACGCCTCGTTATGTCGTCGGACGTTTGGAGCACGGCGCCCCGTTGCCCGGGCGTCATCGGTTTGCGAGCCTTCAGTGGCATCTAAACCCCCTCGAATATCGTAATCGTCTGGCCCGGGGCCAGAGTCACGAGGGCTTTCTTGCGAGAGCGTTGCAGCGTAGCGCGGGCCCCGTATCGCTTGCGCTTCCCTCGAATGTTCATCGTGTTGACCTTTATCACGCGCACGTCGAACGCCTCTTCCACGGCACGCTTGATCTGGAGCTTTGTGGCCTTGACCGCGACCTCGAAGGCGTACCTGCCCTCTTCCTGCATGAAGGTACTCTTCTCCGTTATCACCGGCTTTCTGAGAATGTCAAAGGCGTGCATCTCGCTTATCCCTCGACAGCCTGCCGTTTGCGGCGGCTATATGGCGCGCTCCAGAGCTCTTCAGCCCTCCTGACCGCGTCGAGCGTCATAACGAGCTTGCGGTGATTCAGCAGGTCAAGCGTATTGAGCAGGGAGGCCGGCAATGTCTTTATCTTCGGAATGTTGTTTGCGGAGCGCAGCACGGCGGCGTCCGCTCCGTCGGCCACCAGAAGCGCGGACGAATCAACGTCGAGCGCCCCCAGTACCCTGACCATCTCCCTCGTCTTGGGCGTTTCGAGTTCGAGGCTGTCCAACACTATCAGCTGGTCCTCTCTTGCCTTGTCGGACAGCATGGCAAGCAGCGCCTGCCGCCTCATGCGGATGGGAGTGTGATGCCTGTAACTTCTTGGCGCGGGACCAAAGACCACCCCTCCGCCTTTCCATTGCGGGGCGCGAATCGAGCCCTGGCGCGCGCGGCCCGTGTACTTCTGCGGCCTGGGCTTCGCGCCGCCGCCCGACACCTGCCTCCGCGTCTTCACCTGCGCCGTGCCTTGGCGCGCGTTGGCAAGCTGACCCACCATCACCTGGTGGACGAGGGCCTTGTTCATGGGCGCGTTGAACACGCGGTCGCTGACTTCGACGCTGCCTATTGTGTGGCCCTTGATATTCCTCAGTCTGAGCTTCACGACTGGCGATTTCTCCTGCGTCCCGTTTTCCTGATGATTAAGAGCGAGTTGCGCGCTCCCGGAACGGCGCCCTTGATGAAGAGCAGGTTTCTCTCCGGCTCTACGGACACCACCTCTAGGTTGCGAATCGTTACCCGTCTGTTGCCCATGTGCCCTGCCATCTTCAGCCCCTTGAGCACCCGCCCGGGCGTCGTGCCCGCGCCTATCGAGCCCGGCGCGCGGTGGCGGTCGGACTGCCCATGAGTCTTTGGGCCGCCGTGAAAGCCGTGCCGCTTGACCCCACCGGCGAACCCTCTGCCCTTGGTCCAGCCAATCGCATCGACTATCTCACCCGCCTCGAACACGCCGGTGTCTATCTCCTGGCCCACCTCGAACTCGGACACGTCGTCCGCGGGGACCTCCCGCAGGTATCGAAAGAGCTTGCCGGGACCCTTCAGGTGGCCCGACCTGGGCTTGTTGAGCCTGCGGACAGGCTCATAGCCCAACTGCACGCTGTCGTAGCCGTGCTTGTCGATTGCCTTCACCTGGGTCACGGTGCAGGGGCCCGCTTGGATCGCGGTCACGCAGTCCGATTCACCGCTCTCGTGAAACGTCTGCGTAGTGCCTATTTTCTTCCCTAAAAATGCATGGACTGTCATTTTGGGACGTCCCTATCAGAGTTTGATCGAAATATCCACGCCCGCGGGCACGTTGAGCCTGGTCAGCGAGTCGATAGTCTTCGAGGTGGGCTCCAGTATGTCTATGAGCCTGTTGTGCGTCCTCAACTCGAAGTGTTCCCGCGAATCCTTGTCTATATGCGGCGAGCGTATCACGCAGAACCTCTTGATCGAGGTCGGCAGCGGCACAGGGCCGGAGACGCGCGCGCCGGTGCGCTCGGCTGCCTCAACGATGTGTCCCGCCGACATGTCCAGGATCTTGTGATCAAACGCCTTTAGAATTATCCTGATTTTCTGTCTGTTAACCATCTCACCACTGGCAAAAGCTCTTCTTCAGAAACTCCCGACTCGCTAAAGGGCCGCCCTCGCCCTATGCTACCGACGCTCCTTCCGGAGCCCGCTCGTAGCTCTCGAATTCCATTGTATAACTGGCCCTGCCCTGTGTCAGCGAACGCAGCGCGCTCGCGTAGCCGAAGCTCTCCCCGAGCGGTATGTTGGCCTTCACCGACTGGATGTCTCCCCTGCCTTCTATGCTCCTGATATTGGCGCGGCGCCGACCGAGGTCTCCAAGCACTTCACCCAAAAATTCGCCCGGAGTAACGATCTCCAGGCACATAACCGGTTCTAGCAGGATAGGCCGGGCCTTGAGCACGGCGGACTTCGCCGCCATCGAACCGGCTATCTCAAAGGACATGTTCGAAGAGTCCACCTCGTGATAGCTCCCATCGACCAGCGTAATTCGCGTGTCCACCAGCGGATAGCCCGATATGGGACCGGTGTTCAGGGCCTTGCGCACCCCTGTTTCGACCGACGAGATGAACTCCCTCGGAATCGCGCCGCCAACCACCTTGTTCTCGAACTGTATGCCCGAACCCCGCTCCAGCGGCTCGATCTCGAGCCACACGTGACCGTACTGGCCGTGTCCCCCCGATTGACGCACAAAGCGCCCCTCGGCGCGCGCCGACCCGGAGACCGCCTCCCGATAGGCGACCTTCGGCCTGCCAATGTTGCCCTCCACGCTGAACTCGCGTTTCATCCGGTCAACGAGGATTTCCAGGTGCAGCTCGCCCATGCCGGACATTATCGTCTGGCCGGTCTCCGGATGGTTGGCTATCTTGAAGGTCGGGTCTTCGTCCGCGAGCTTGGCGAGCGCGTCTATTAGCTTGTCTTGGTCGGCACGGGACCTCGGCTCGATGGCGACCGAGATAACAGGCTCAGGGAAGGTGATAGTTTCCAGGCGCATTGCCCCGTTCCGGTCGCAGATAGTGTCGCCCGTGGAGGTCTCTTTCAACCCAACGGCCGCCGCGATTTCGCCAGGGCCTACCCTCTCGACTTCCTCTCTACGCTGCGCGTGCATCCTGACGATTCTGCCCAATCGCTCCCTCTTGCCATTGGTGGAGTTGAACACCATCGCGCCGGTTTCTATCGAGCCAGAATAGACCCGGAAATAGACCAGCCTGCCGATGAAGGAGTCTGCTACCGTCTTGAAGGCCAGGGCCGAGAACGGCTCGTCAGGACTGGGGCTTCGGCTAACCTCTTCACCTGTCTTGTAGTCCGTCCCGATGACCGGAGGCACATCCAAAGGCGAGGGAAGGTAGCTGCCAACCGTGTCCATAAGAGGCTGAATGCCCAGGTTGCGCAGCGCGCTCCCGCATATCACCGGCACCAGGCGGTAGTCGATGGTCGCCTTTCGCAGCGCGCGCCTGATCTCGCTCTTGGTAATCTCTTTCTCTTCGAGATACTTGACGATAAGTTCGTCGTCAGTCTCGGCGACCTTCTCTATCATCGCGTTTCGATAGACGCGAAACTCCTCGATGAACTCCTCTGGCACGGGGCCTTCCTGCGGCATCGCCCCATCATTGCCGGAGTAGATGAGGGCCTTCTCCTCTATCAGGTCTATCACGCCGGTGAAGGAGTCCTCCACGCCCAGCGGAATCTGGACCGCCACAGGGTTCGCCTGTAGGCGATGCGCTATGCTGTCTATGGTGCGGTGAAAGTCCGCGCCGACCCGATCCATCTTGTTGACGAAGCAGATGCGGGGAACGTCGTAGCGGTCTGCCTGACGCCACACGGTTTCGGACTGCGGCTCCACGCCCGCCACCGCGTCGAATACCACCACGCCGCCGTCTAGAATCCGCAGGCTGCGCTCCACCTCGGCGGTGAAGTCAACGTGGCCCGGCGTGTCGATGATGTTGATGGTGTATTCACCCCAGTCGCAGGTGGTGGCCGCGGACGTTATCGTGATGCCACGCTCCCTCTCCTGGGCCATCCAGTCCATCACCGCCGTGCCCTCGTCCACGCCGCCTAACTTGTAGATGCGGCCGGCCGCATAGAGCACGCGCTCGGTCACCGTCGTCTTGCCGGCGTCGATGTGAGCTATGAACCCGATATTTCGAGTCTTGCTCAATCCCGCTTGCGAAGTCATTATCGACTCCACCGCGGGAATGGCCGTTGCTTCCATCTGCTTCACCATCGGTAGTGAGCGAAAGCCCTGTTGGCTTCCGCCATCCTGTGCAGTTCTTCTCGTCGTCGTACCGCCGAACCCTGCCCCCTGGCGGCTTCCAGCAATTCCTGGGCCAGCCGTTCGGCTATCGGGCGGCCGCTCCTAGCGCGCGCTCCACGAATAATCCAGCGCATCGCCAGCGTCACGCGGCGGTTGGGTCTCACCTCAGTGGGAACCTGGTAGGTTGCTCCCCCTACCCTTCGACTCTTGACCTCGAGCATCGGCGTCGCGTTCTTGACGGCCTGCTCGAAGAGCTCGATCCCCGGCCGGTGCGCCTCCCGCTCGATCTGGTCGAGCGCGCCATACACGATACGCTGCGCGGTCGTCTTCTTGCCGTTCATCATGATCTTGTTGATGAAACGGGCCAGGTCGACGCTGCTGTGCTTCGGGTCTGGGATAATCAGCCGCCTTTCAGCCCTTCTGCGACGCGCCATCTGCTATCCCCTCTTGCTTCCGTACTTGCTTCGTCCGCGCTTGCGACCGCTCACGCCGGCGGTGTCCAGCGCGCCGCGAATGATGTGGTAGCGAACGCCCGGCAGGTCCTTCACGCGGCCCCCCCGTATCAGCACGACGGAGTGTTCTTGCAGGTTGTGGCCTTCGCCAGGTATGTATGCCGTAACTTCCATCCCGTTGGTCAGCCTCACCCTGGCAACCTTGCGCAGGGCCGAGTTTGGCTTCTTTGGCGTCTGAGTGCGAACCTGGACGCACACGCCTCTCTTCTGAGGAGAGCCCGAATCTCGCTTCCCTCTGTTCTTCAGGGAGTTGAAGGAATAGCGCAGCGCCGGCGCCTTGTCCTTCTTGTGCTTCGATTTCCTGCCTTTTCTTACCAGTTGGCTTACTGTGGGCATGATGTTACCCCTGCGTAAATCCGAATGAGTTTCTTGACTACGAAAAGAGGGCATCGTCACAATGGACGACAAACAAAGATTATAAGATAACGGAGTGAGCATGTCAACGCCAATTTTGCCGATAACTGTTCACGTTTGATCAGAGGTCCGCCCATTGTCCCCAGCCTGTACAACGGGAAGGGGTTTAAGGGGTGGGTGACGGCGGGGTGGATGGGGACGTCTGCCTTCAACAATGAAAAGGCCCTATCCTCGTAGGGGCAATCCCTTGTGGTTGCCCTGGTCGGTCATCCCGTGACTTGGGCGCCCACAAGGGACGCGGCCTACTCTCGGATTGGGATGGCCCGGCTCGAACCGGAGTCTGCGCCCCTTTGCGGGGCGGGCATCCCGGGCTTCCTGACAAACAACATCAGAATCGCGCCGATGAAACTCAGCGCGGCGAAAACCGTGAACGGCACTCTGTAGCTTCCCGTGGTGTCGAACATGTGGCCGGCGAATGGCGGGGCGAACATCATCCCTATGTTCATCGGGAGCTGCGATATGCCCATAATCCTGCCGAACGACCGTCGCCCGAAGTACTCTCCCCGAATCGCCGTCGTGAGCGGCGTGCGCCCTCCGAACCCTATACCGTAGAGCAGCGCGAACAGCCATACCAGGTCGGGGGTTTCGGCAAGGGCGAGTATCAGTATCGCGATCGCCTGGAGCGTAAGCAGCAGGGCTATCAGGGGCGGCTTGGGCAGCCTGTCGGCAAAGTAGCCCGAAACGAACTGCGTTCCCAGGGCGACGACGGTGTAGCCCGTTTGCACCATGCCGGCGCGGGGCAGGGACATTCCCATGTCCACGAGCTTGGGAGACAGGTGCAGGGACAGCGTAACGATGGCGATGCTGGAGGCCACCTGCGCCAAGGTGAGCAGCCAGAAGGCGGAGGTCTTGAGCGCCTGCCGCACGCTGAAATGGACTTCTTCGTCAACGTCTAGGGACGCCGACGCGGCGGCGGCGCCAGGAGAGCGGGGCTCGCTGCCAGGCGGCGGGTCGCCGTCCGGCCTCATACCGTAGTCCTCCGGATGGTTGCGGATCGCACTGGCGACCGGGCCGATGATAAGGAGCAGAAAAATCCCTATTCCGAGCGAGGTGGTTTTGAACCCGTACGCTTCTAGAACTATCGCGAAGACCGGAACGAGAAATCCGCCGAAGTGAACGCCGGACATCGCGGCGGCCATGGCGAACGAACGGCGGCGTCTGAACCAGTTGTTGACCATCGCCACCATGGCCAGCCAGCCGCCCAGTCCCGAGCCGAGCGTGATGACGATGAAGGCCACGTAGAACTGCCACAGGCTGTTCACTCCCGCAAGCAGGAGGAAGCCGACCCCCATGATGAGGTAGCCAAAAAGCGCCATGCGACGGCTGCCGATGCGGTCAACCAGGATTCCCTCTATAGGCCCAAGCACGGCGCCCTCTACCCTGGCGAGAGAGAACGCGACGGAGAGGGCAAAGCGGCTCCAACCAAACCGACGCTCGAGGACTACGAGCAGCGTGCCCAAGCCCTGGAACACCGTCAGGGACATCAGCGTGAGCATGAATGCGGCAATTCCCACGAGCCACCACCCGTAGAAGATGCCGCGGGCTGGGGACGCGGGGTCGGACTCCGGCGCGGACGACGACGCACGATTACGCATGGCGCAAGTGTATCAGAGATGCTTTGCGGGTGTGGGATTTGGGGAGACGGAATTCGGCGGCCTGCCCGCGCCGCCGTCATTCCCGCGAAAAGCCTGCCCCGTACTCCGATACGGGGCGGGAACCCATCGCAATGGCTCGCCGCTCGGCAATCCACAGGGCGGGCCGGTGGCCTAGCGTGCTACCGCAAGCCGCTCGCAGATAATCGGCAGGGCGAAAGCGACCTCCGAGCCGTCAGGCCCGCGTCGCCGTCATTCCCGCGAAAAGCCTGCCCCGTACTCCGATACGGGGCGGGAACCCATCGCAATGGCTCGCCGCTCGGCAATCCACAGGGCGGGCCGGTGGCCTCGCGTGCTACCGCAAGCCGCTCGCAGACAATCGGCAGGGCGAAAGCGACCGGAGCCGTCGGGCATAGGGATTAGTAAAACCTTGCCGCTGCGTCCTCGCAACGCCTCTTCTCCGCCTCGCTCAGGGGCTGGTAGGACTGGCAGAGCGCCACGTTTTGCCGCGCCCTGTCGGGATACCTCACGCCAGGTATCACCACGGATATGTCGGGGTTGGACAGCGCGTATCTCAGGAGCATCGCGGGCGTCAGGGCCATGTCGCCCTGCGCGTTCCTCGTCCTGAGACTGCTCATTCTGCCGGAGCCTCCCAGCGGCCTCATCACGATTGTCCCTACGTCGGCCTCTCTGGCAAGAGCTATCAGTCTCTCCGTGTCCCTGTAGAATGCGGAGTACTCCAGCATAATCGCGTCGAACTCCCCGCACGATATGGCCCTCTCCAGGATTTCCAGGTCGTGGGACGAGATACCGACGTACTCCACCAGTCCCCTCGCCTGCGCGTTCCGAAGGCCCTCCAGCGCGCCGCCCCGGCCCATCACCCGCTCCCAGGCGTTGATCGAGGACACGTCATGCAGCTGGTAGAGGCATATCCTGTCGAGACCCAGCACCCGCAGGCTCTTGTCCACCTCGGACTGGCTGCCGTCTATGGTTCGACTGAACGTCTTGGTCGCGACACAAAAGTCATTGTCCGCCCTTTCCCTTATGACGCTGCCGATGAGATACTCGCTGCCCTGGTAGTCCCTGGCCGTATCGACGAAGTCGATTCCCAGGTTGAGCGCGACGCGCAGCGTGTCCCGGCCCTCATCGACCTGCGGAGTGTCCATCGCTCCCAGCCCCAGCTCGGTCACCATCAGGTTGGTCCGTCCTAGCCTGCGTCTCTTAAGAGTCAAGATATACCATCCACTCCAGCAGATTCTGGTCGGGGTCTCTCGCGTACAGGCTGACCGCCGGTAGTCCGCCGCCGCCGCGAGCGCCTCTGCGCGGCCCGGGGCCGGCTATGATCTCGACGCCCGCCGCCTCCAGCATACGCTGGCACTCCTCCACCGCGCCCTCCCAGACGAAGCAGATGTCGGCGCAGCCCGGCACGGCGGTCGGCCCGCGCAGGCCGGCGGTATAGCCCTCGGGATGCACGTTTATCTTGGAGTCCCCAACCTGTATGGAGAAGATGTTGGCATTGCCCGCGCGCCACTCATCTTCCCCGTTGATGGCAAAGCCGATGCGCTTGTAGAACTCGAGTAGCCGCTCGGCGTTGGCGGTAGGCATGGCGATGTGGTCGATGCTGACTGTAGTCATAGACAGCCTCCGTTGCGTTATCGGTAGTTCGAGCCGGCATTTATGAAAATGGGGTTGGCGAGAAGCGTCACCAACCCCTGTCTTTCGCTGTATTGGTGGAGGCGACGGGCGGATTCGAACCGCCGAATAGGGGTTTTGCAGACCCCCGCCTTAACCACTTGGCTACGTCGCCGGATAGTCTCACAACCCGGCGCCGGGGAGGATACTCAAAGGACAATCTCGTCGGCGGTTGTTGAGGGCTATGAGCGTAGTCTCTCTAAGCTACCTTCACCGTGGTCGGTTGTCAATAGCATGGATGCGGCTGTCGGCATCCTCATCGCCCGGGCGGTATCCAGGATTCCGGCAGCCACCACCGCAGTGTTCCGCACTCTTCTTCATTCGATTGTGAGCCACCGGTCAGCCAATTTGAACCGGGATATTCGCACCTCCAATAGCGGCCAAGCACCTCCGATCTCCATCGCCCCATCGGGTTGTTGTCCCGGACACGCACGAACGAGGTTAGCGCTTCATAGCTGAGTTCACACGGGTTGCGAGCCTCATTATTCTCTCGGGACATATACTCAACTTGTTGCATGGCAGACTGGATCCTATAAGACTGTTCTCCAGACATAAATCGGACGTGGATGCCAAGCAGAATGTTCAGATGCTCCCGTTCCTCGTCAATCTCTTGCGCCGTCCCGCTGTATTCCACGGACGCGAGTATACGCTCGGAGCAAGCCTGGTCTATGGTGAAGTCAAGGCGTAACTCAGGCCAAATATCGGTCGCCTCGCCAGGGTACCCTTCTGGGCCATAGGCACCTTTCGCGCCCTCCGTTCCCTGTTCACCCTGTGGCCCAGGCGATCCCGGCGGCCCCGTGGGGCCTTGTAGCCCCGCTGGCCCCTGTTGGCCAGGCTCGCCGCGCATCCCCGCCTCACCCTGTGGCCCTGGGATACCCTGAACCCCAGGAGGGCCCGGTGGACCCTCACATCCGAATGACAGGAGAACGACAGTAGCCATCGCCCAAACCAAAGACCTAATATGTGGCCTCATCACTATCTCTCCTCCATCGCCTCTGCCAGGCGTCGCCCACCTGTCGCTGCCAGCCGGGGAGCGAGTGGGCGTAGATGTCCGAGGTGCTCGACACGTTGGCGT
The DNA here is from genome assembly GCA_965217565.1 of Dehalococcoidia bacterium. GTDB lineage: Bacteria > Chloroflexota > Dehalococcoidia > Lucifugimonadales > CATOSD01 > CBDCIS01. Next base: position 203,114 of record CBDCIS010000002.1, on the reverse strand, counting down.
GGCCCAACCGCTTGCTCACCACGACGATGTTCTGCCCGCTTTGTAGCGTCACCGAGGCGTGGAAGTGGCGAAGGCTGCGGACCGTCATTCCCTCGTGCCCCACGCGGCGCCCGTAGCTCTTGAAGGTCGAGCCAGTGGCAGAGCAGTATCTCTCGGTGGGCAGGTCTATGCCCCTGTCGAGAGTGGCTGACAGGGGTAGGTAAATGTTGTTTCGTGGCTACAGACCATAGCTGAGACATCGCAATTGCGGCCAACGTATGTCATTCCGAGTGAGCGTAGCGAACCGAGGAATCCCAAGTTCTTGCAGTGCGTATGGCTCTGGATTGCCGAGCGGCTAGCCACTTCGTGGGTTCCTCGGCTACGCTCGGAATGACATGGGCTAAGCGTACCTGCAATTCGCATTTTACCTACCCCTGTGAGTGTCAAGAGTGGGGAGGAACTCGCGGAGCCTGCGCTGTGCGTGGGCCTTGGCGCCGCGCACGGTGACGTACTTGCGCCGGCGTCTGCCGAACGCGTCGCGCCGGGTATCGACCGTCAGCTCCCAAGAGCCAGTGCTGCGCTGCCGGATGCTGCCTCGTATTCAATCACTCCCCGCTTTTGCCTCAGTCGTCGCCTTCTATCATCGAACCTGTCATATATGCTCTGAGCCAGACACCGAACCCGGCAAACCCGCCCAAGACTACCGCCGGCAGCGCGAGGAGCAGTCCATCGGCACCCAACGACGCAAGTGCCCACGCGGTGCCGATGATGGCTGCAATACCGAGCACCATACATCCAGAGACGACTTTTTCACGATTTGAAATGAAGCGCGTTCGCCTGAAATGTTGGACACTGTCCCCCTGGCTCGTGCGCCTAGTCTCTTCCCTAAACTCGCGCTGTGATATGCGGCGTCGCGGCGGCGTCAATCGTCTCTGCGGAACAAGGCTGGCATAGCGGGCCCTAAACTCTTCGTCGGTCTGCATTCCCTTGCGTTGATTACATGACCGACATATCACCTGAAGATTGCTCTCATCGTTGGACCCGCCCCGGACAACCGGAACGATGTGGTCAATGTCGAGGCTGCTAGCGATTCGGCGATACCCGCAGTAGGCGCAGGTTCTGTCTTGTCGCCTCATCAGCTTCTGCTTCAATCCCTTCGGCCAGGGTGTTCGTCGGGTAGGACGAATCCGGCGTTCATTGGAGCGAGTGCGGAGCATCACCCAAATCAGCCCGTCTGCGACCAGCAACGCAACCAGTGCGACCCACGCCGCCGATTTTGCACCAACTGACCTGGCAACAGACATTATTGGACTCCTCTTGCCCTCTCTGTCCTACTGCGCTGCCAGATGCTGTCTTTCAATCTTGCCGATTCTGAGCGCGATTTTCTAGGTAGTGTTGACATTCCGGTTTCATGTCATTCCGAACGCAGTGAGGAATCTAAAGCGGTAGCGGCATTTCAGGCATAGGCTTTAGATTCTTCGTCGCTTTGCTCCTCAGAATGACAATTTGGACGGCTTACTCGGTTATGAAATGCCCGGTATCTCAAATGTCAACACTACCTAGCCTCCTTTCATTGCTCATCGATTTCTGCGGCGCTGCGCTCTGGTGGCGCTGTCAGATGCTGCCTGTCCTGGGGTGTCTTTGTCTTCATTCCCGACTTGCTGGCTCAATTGGATGAGACGTTCGATGAGCTCAGGGTTTTCCACCATTGCTGGAAGCATTATATTGAACATGCGCTCACCTTCTGTTTCTCGCTGAGGTCGCGCAATATCAGTGATGGTCTCAACGAGTCTCTCCTGCGTGTTGTTCACCACGCCTTCGATCACCGCTGCTTTCTAACTAATGTTCGACAGGACAGCGTTTGTGCGATCATAGTTGTCTCTACTCTTTTTTTCGGATTGAGAGGCATAAAATATAGCTACACCAGCTAGCACTATAGAGACAACCCCGACCACTAGAGATACGACAAAGTAAGCGTCCATTTTGCGCTTGCTCCTTTCATGCCAATACTGTCATTTCCGCCAGCCGCGCCATCAGGTACTCCTGTGGCCTATCGCCCTTGAGGGAGTTGCAGCCGCGCAGAGCAGTTGCAGGTTGTCACCCATCCAGATGGTCTTGTCCGCGAAGTTGGGGGCGCTCACGTGCGGATGTCCTATCACTCGCCGGGGGAGCATACGCGGCAGGCGTGCGCCTTCAGCCCCGTTGACTCGGCGAAGGCCATGCCCTGATTCCTCGTCTCGAAACTGCGCCAGTAGCCATCTTCAGGCTTTTTGCCCGCGGAAATGTGAGGGCAGGATGACTTGTGCACGGTCGCCCTGTTGGTCGGGTAGTCGACGTTCACGCGGAAGATCATTTCTTCGTCTCCTTTCCTAGAAGCGGCGCGCTTACGCGTGATCGCCCGCAAGAGGTTCTCGACGAACCTGCGCCATCCTTGCGAGCGATCGCCCGTTGAGTTGGTCTTATCCACGAAGTTGGGCTGGGTCATCGCTCCAGTCCGCTCAGGAGAAGGGAAAGAGATACCGGCAACATTCCCCGATGCTTGCTTCTTTGTAGCCTTTGGAGTGGGCCGCGTCGACCGCGGCTCCATATGTGGCGTAGAGGCCGTACCAGCCGTTGGCGATGTGGCTGACACCCGGCATAATCCCCTTCCCGTAGTTACACGACTCACAGGCAGCCATGTGAATGATGGGCCTACGTCCCCCTGTGTTTAGCCAATACTGATGCTGTTCTGGCATGGGTCACGTACCTCCTCTTCTCGTCCTTTCGTTGAAAGACAATCTCCACGCCACCTCATTGCCGTGGACGGATACTCTTCCCTCGCCGACCAACTTCCGGAGGAGACCGCACGCTCCTAGCACAGTGGCGATGAGCACAGCCGCTTACTCGCGCTAGTCGTGTCCGAGAGGTGACGCGCACGGTGAGATACCTGCGCTGGCGTCTGCCGGATGCTGCCTCTCATGGTGTGCGGAACCCCATAGGCTCCCTTCCTTCGACTTCTTCGAGCAAGTCTTCTGTTCTTATCAAGTCAAAGGCCACTCGTACTATATGTTCTGGCCTGTAAATGACATCCGGGCTTTCCAGGCGCAAATCGGTGGTCGCAACACTCACGATAAAGACAGTGGGCGGCTCGGCAGCGCCTGACGCGTCCATTTCTGTCATAGTTATCCGACGATTCCCATCTCATTTAGACTCGCCATCAGGTCCTCTCTGGGCTGCCTTTCACGGGAGTTCAAGCTACCACCTCGTTTGAATTGCTTCAGCCGATTCGCAAGCATTGATGAGGACTGCCTTGAGATCACATCAAAACTTGCGTCATTGCCAATTTCATCCAGTCGCGCAATTGCCTGGTCTATGTCGTCATATTCCTCGTTACGACGGACAGCCTCGGGGTCGAAGGAATCTCTATCGTCCCAAATGTTGAACCATACCCGAAGGAAATGCTGCTTTTCCTGGTAGTCAGTGGTGTATTGACATCTAGGCCTACAGTGAAGCACGATAACCCTCCTGCTGTCGCCTGCGGCGGATTTTCATCGTCGTCGGTGCCCCGCGCATAAAGGCCGACTGCGACCTTCGTCTGGTGTAGCCTCTGCCGGCCTCTTGGCTGAACGTCGGGGGCTGATAAAGGGAGAGCGGATGTCGGCAAAACGGCGGCATCGGTGGGGGAAATCGGGGTTGTCACCTGCGGAAACGGGCACTGGTGCCGAGGAGGAGACTCGAACTCCTACAGCCTTGCGGCCACAGCGCCCTCAACGCTGCGTGTCTACCAATTCCACCACCTCGGCACGATGATGTCATAGCTCGTTCGCGGGAGCGTGGGTACTCAATACAAAGCACGCGAGACGCAATTATTATAGCCAAACTCGGGGGTCGCTGTCCACAACAAAAATGGCGCCGCCCTGTTGACAGATGCGAACGTGCGTGCTATCATTTTCTCGTCCATGCGGGCCAACGCCGTCGAGCCGGCGCGAAGGGAGCAAAAACCCCTGTGTCATCTTTATCACACAGTGCAACAGCCAGGTTCATTCCCATATCACGAGCCTCGCTTTTCATGGCTCCGGCCCCGGTAGCTCAGCTAGGAAATGGGACGCTTTGAAACAGAATGATACAGTTTCCGCGGTTTTCACCGGTTTCGGGGCTGCCTACCCCGGTTCCCCCAGCGCGCTCAGGGCCTGCTGCGCGGCCTCGCGCTCGGCTATGGACTTTCGCCTGCCCTTGCCTCGACCCATGGTTTCGCCCTGCACGACGACCTCGACAGTGAATACGCGGGCATGGTCCTGGCCGGTCACTTCAATGACCCGGTACGTGGGCACGTCCATGCCCCTGGCCTGTACGAGCTCCTGGACCAGGGACTTGGCGTTCTTTAGGGACACACGCGCGCCTGCGGCCGGCAGTTCGTCGGAGAGTGAGCGCAGCGTGAATTCGCGTGCGGCGGCGTAGCCCTGGTCGAGGAAGACTGCGCCGACCAGCGCCTCGAAAGCCGCCGCGAGGTTCGAGGGCCGCTCGCGCCCTCCGCCGGCCTCTTCGCCCTTGCCCATCAGGAGAAGTCGGCCCAGTTCCAGCGAGCGCGCGACGCGGGCCAGCGTTTCGCCTTGCACCAGCGCCGCGCGCAACCCCGTGAGGTCGCCTTCGGTGTGCGTGGGGTTGAGCCGGTACATCTCCTCGGCGACGACAAGGCCAATCAGCGCGTCCCCGAGAAACTCCAGCCGTTCGTTGGACTCGGGGACGCTGTCGGCGTTCTCATTCGCATAGGAACCGTGGACGAACGCCAAACGAAGCAGGTCTATGTCCTCGAAGGAGAGGCCCAGCTTGCTGGCTAGAGACTCCATTTCGCGCAGTTCGTTCTCAGGCATATCCGGCATCTTTCCGGCAGTCAAAGCGGGGCCGCGGCGCAGCCACAAAATTCCCCCGCCCTTGACGGGAGGGGGTTAGAGCCTGCCGAATGGGGGGTGGGTGACCGGGTTACGCGCAGATCCAAAGTCGCTCTACAAGGCAATACAAACGTGTTTAACCACCAGGGGACGCCTGCCATAAGCAGGCATCCCCAAAGAAAGCATCAGCGGAAGTTTAGGTGGAGCAGCGGAAAAGTTATGCCTAAAGAGGCGTCCCCGCTACCTGACAGCGCCCTTCGGCCAGGGCGGCTGAGGCCGCTTGATCTCGCCGATGTAGGACCTGTGGCCCGCCGTCGCCATGAAGCTGTCGAACGCGGCTACGGAGTCGTACTCCGGTGGGATGAATGTCTTAATATAGGCCGACGTGCCGTTCTCGAAGGTGAAAGTCGGCGTGCCAAAGATGCCCTCCTCGGCCGCTTCCTCGTGCTCCTTGCCTATGATATTCGCGAGATCGGGGTCCTTCAGGTCTTCCCGGAAACGCCCGACATCGAGGCCGACCGCGTCGGCCAACTCGACCAGAGGCTCCTCCTCGTTCAGCGGGATACGTCCCTCGCCGGCGTGCCTAGCCGTGAGCAACGCGAGATGGAACTTGTCGTACTCCTCCGGCCCCTGCCGACGCGCGGCCTCAGCCGCCATCTGCGACAGCAGCGAGCGGCGCTCCGTTGGCTCCCCCTGCTCCCAGGCCTTCCACTCCGGCCCCTCTTTGCTGTTGATCTGCTCGAGGGAGAAGTTCTTCCAGGTTATGTCGAGGTCATCGCCATACACCTGCTTTACCCTATCCAGCCACACGGCTGCATTGTAAACCCAGGGTCAAGCATAGTCCCCGTAAACGTTCAACCTTACTTTTTCCATGAAACACACCTCCAAAAGCGCTATGAAACGCATTTTACGATTCCGACTCAGGAAAGTCAAAGTCTGCGCCGCGCCCGATGCCGTATCGATTGTTGACCGCTCCGGCAGGTACGGCTATCGTAGGATCACCTCGCTGCCGCGGGATCGCTGAAGGCGCCCGGCAGGCAACACAAGAGAGGTTTTACACTGGAGGATTTCAGGAGATGATGCCGAGACCCAGGGCCGATTCACCCGGTAACAACTCACCCGTCGACCGGGCCCTGGGGGAGGATTTCCGCAATCTCCATGCGGCGGTGCGCAAGCACTACTCTGAGCACATGGTGTATGCGACCGGCGTCATGGACATGGTCCATGTTAAGACGGCAATCAGGCCGCTGGCATTGCTCTCGCACATGCTGTTTCGTGCCCCGGTCCCGCACGGCGGCGAGGAGGTCGAGTTCGCCGTGCACAACTGGATCGATGATTCGGGTACGATGCATTGGCTTAGGACCTTCTTCCGCAACGCCAGCTTCCCTGGAGACGTGACGTTTGCGTCTCACATGGTCTTCTTGGGCGACCATACGATAATTGAGAGTACGAGATTCGGCTTGGGGGTAGAGATGGGCTTGAGCGTTGATAACGCGGGACGCCTGGTCTTCGATGTCCAAAGATACACGATACGAGTGCCCTTTCTTGGGCTGATCGTTAGGTTCCCCACCTGGCTCTCACCTTTCGGTCGTGGCCGCACCACGGAAACAGGAGAGGACGAAGACAGTTTTAGGGTCGAGTTCGAAATGACCCATCCCGTCTTCGGGCGTACCGTCGGTTACATTGGCAGGTGTCGGATGAGCTCTTGAAACGCGGCTCGGGAACGGCAACACAACCTGGCTGCCCAAGTGAGGGAATGTAACAATAATTTAACATTCGAGCAACATCTACGAAACACGGACGGCCCACAATGAACACGCCACCACATTCCGGTGGGCGCGGAACGTGTTCGGCAAATGGCAAGACTTGGCTTATACCGCGATAGCTGTCATAATGCGGCATCAGTCGTTCTAGTTAAGGGAGTTCGCTCCAGAGTTTATCCAGGAGGATATGATGGACTTCTACAAGGCGGAATACATCTGGATAGACGGTTCTCAACCGACTGCCAAGATGCGCTCCAAGGGCAAAGTGGTTCCGAAGGGTGAGGCGCCACCGATTTGGGGATTCGACGGCTCGAGCACCAACCAGGCGCCAGGCGAGAACTCGGACTGCGTATTGAACCCTGTGTTTACCTGCCCCGACCCGATTCGCGGAGGCGACAACATTCTCGCGCTGTGCGAGGTGCTGTTGACGGACATGTCGCCGCACCCGACGAACACGCGGGCGGCCTGCGCGGCGGCGGCGGAGAAGTACGCAGACTTCGACACCTGGTTCGGCATCGAGCAGGAGTACACCTTCTTCGACGGCGTCAAGCCCCTCGGATGGCCCGCCAACGGCTTTCCCGCGCCCCAGGGTGGGTACTACTGCGGAGTCGGCTCGGACGAGGTGTTTGGCCGCCCCATTGTGGAAGCCCACCTGGACGCCTGCCTCGAGGCGGGATTGATGATCTCAGGTATCAACGCGGAGGTCATGCCCGCGCAATGGGAATTCCAGATTGGGCCGGTAGGCGTGCCCGAAGCGGCAGACCACCTCTGGGTAGCCCGGTGGTTGCTGTACCGCATCGGTGAGGACATTCACATTTCGACCGAGGACAACAAGGGCGTGAGCGCGCGGCTCGACCCCAAGCCGGTCCAGGGCGATTGGAACGGCGCCGGCGCGCACACCAACGTCTCCACCAGGCAGATGCGCGAGAGTTACGAACCCTGCGTTGCCGCGGCGGAGGCTCTCGGAACCAAACACGACCTGCACATCGCCAACTACGGCCATAGAATCGAGGAGCGCCTGACCGGCCTCCACGAGACCTGCTCATACCGCGAGTTCCGCTACGGCGTGTCGGACAGGGGCGCTTCCGTCCGCATCCCCTGGCAGGTGGCCCGCGACGGCAAGGGGTACATCGAGGACAGGCGACCAAACGCCAACTGCGATCCCTACAGGGTGACGGAGCTGATACTGAACACCGTGTGCGGAGCGGCATCCTAGCGCGACAGACCTGGACCAGCAATCACACGAGAGCCTGCGCCTGGCCACATTTGTTCCTAAAGCGCAGGCTCTCGTTGCTTTTCCGGGTTCCAGGAGCTCCTTTCGAGGTGAGACCGCATGAGGGATCCCGAGGCAATCCAATACGTCCTTCACGAGGTCAGAGAGAACGACGTAAAGTTCATACGCCTCTGGTTCACAGACATCCTGGGGAGCCTGAAAGGGTTTGCCATTACGGTGGAAGAGCTGGAGAACGCGCTGACGCGAGGCATGGGCTTCGACGGTTCGTCTATCGAGGGATTCGCGCGCTCCGACGAACGCGACCTGTACGCCTTGCCAGACCCGACGACGTTCGGCATCCTTCCCTGGCGGCCGCGCACGAACGCGGTGGCCAGGGTGTTCTGCGACATTGTGACGCCGGACGAGACGCCCTTCGAGGGCGATCCGCGCTTCGTTCTGAGGCGAAACCTCGAACGGGCGGCAAAGCTGGGCTTCAACTACTACGTTGGGCCGGAGATCGAGCACTTCTACTTCAAAGACTCCACCGGCACAGAGCCGCTGGACCAGGGAAACTATTTCGACCAGGACGCCTCCAGCCTCTCCACGGACTTACGGCGCGAGACGGTGTTGACCCTCGAAGAACTTGGCATCCCCGTGGAGTCCAGCCATCACGAGGCCGCGCCCAGCCAGCACGAGATCGATCTTCGCCACACCGACGCCCTGACCATGGCCGACACGCTTATGACGTATCGCCTCGTCGTCAAGGAGATAGCGACGCGGCACGGCTGCTACGCGACTTTCATGCCCAAGCCTATCGGCGGCATCAATGGCAGCGGAATGCACACCCACCAGTCCTTATTCAAAGATAACCGCAACGCCTTCTACGACGGCGAGGCGTCCTATCAGCTTTCGGACGTCGCGCGGCGCTTTATAGCCGGGCTCATGCGCCACGCCAGGGAGATAACCGCGGTGACCAACCAGTGGGTAAACTCGTACAAGCGGCTGGCGCCGGGGTTCGAGGCTCCCGTGCACGTCTCTTGGGCGACGGTGAATCGTTCCGACCTCATTCGCATCCCCGCGTACAAGGCGGGACGAGAGGAATCGCGGCGCATCGAGTATCGCGCCCCAGACTCGGCCTGCAACCCCTACCTGGCCTTCAGTGTCATGCTCGCCGCGGGCCTGGCAGGAGTCGAGAACGACTATGCGCTGCCCCCTCCCATGGATAACGACGTCTTCCTCATGACTGAAGAGAAGCGCAAGGCGAATGGTATCGAGTCCCTCCCCGGAAGCCTGTGGGAGGCGATCCAGATTACGGAGAACAGCGAACTGGTGCACAGGGCCCTGGGAGACCACGTGTTCCGCACGTTCATCGAGAATAAGAAGATCGAGTGGGAGCGTTACAGCTCTCAAGTCAGCGAATACGAGATCAGCCGCTACCTCCCAACCCTTTAGGTCGGGGCGCCCGCCACACGCCTATCAATGACGGCTGGAGACCTTGCACCCACGCCCTCGCGTTACGGGCCGCTGTACCCCGACGACACCTCGAACGAACCGGCTGGCATCACCATAAAGAACAGGTGCCCACCCCAAGGGCCATCACCTTCCAAGGCCACAATGAAAATCCTGTGCCAGAGCGCGTACTGGCCCATGATCATCTGCGCCTTCAGCCTCTGGTCAGAGGGGGTGTCCTGCAGCATGGAGGAGCGTCGATTGGAAAGCGCCTGCTCGTTTCTCTCGAGCAGCGTCTTCAATTCCGAGGTTTGGGGCCCGCCCGTGACCTGCCCAGGCACGCTGCCGGGCATCTCGACGGGATTGACCAGAATCACGATCCCTGCGTATGCCGCGGAGTGGTTCAAATGCTCTTTCACTCGCAGCACCAGCTTCTCGGCCTCCAGGAAATTGCCCTGAGCCATTAGCCGGTGCATCTCGTCGCCGCGCACGCTGGCCAGCCGAACGTGTTCCTCAGACCTGCCCATGTCCGAAAGGCGGAACCTGAGCGTTATACTCTCCTTGGTGGTCTTCACCCAGTAGAGCGGCTCTCCAGGCACGCTGTTGGACGAGGCCATGGTGGTGCCGCCGGCGGCAATCGCGGTAACCATCACGGCGACAAAGGCTACGAGCATCGGCCTGGCGAGCGGAGTTCGCAGAAGGTCGCGTATCCAGGAGAACATGGGGGCGCGTCGCTTTGGGATGGCAGGCCCGTTGGCCAACGCCTGCGTCAGCCGGCGGCGGCCGCGCTCGCGCGCCGCCGCCGCGAAGGGAGTAGCGTGCGCGGCTCTGCTGGTCGCGGATGCCATTCTGAGCAGCGGAACGAGCTCAACCGCGTGTTCCGGATAGCGGCTGACGCACCGCTGGATCGAATCGCCGCTGGCGATTCGATCCAAGCACTCGTTGAGTATGTCATCGAAATTGCGGTTCATCTCACGTCACCGCTACGCTTCCCTGCTCCGAAGGGCTACTGCGGGGGAAGGCTCATCGTCAAGAATGTTCCTCAACTTCTTGAGTCCCGCGTGCTGAAGCGCCTTGACCGCGTTCTGATTTCTGCCAACGGCGAGCGCGGTCTCCGCTACCGACAGGTCCGCCGCGAAGCGAAGGGATATGACCTCGCGTTGCAAGTCGGTAAGACCCTCCATCGCGCCGTACACTTCCCCCATTGTGAGCTTGAGGTCGATGTGACCGTCCACGTCCCAGGAGTACGCGCCGGCGGCCGCGGGCATGGCATCCAGCGGCACGGTTGCCCTCTTGCCCCTTTTCCTGAAGTGGTCAACCACCAGGTTGTGGGCGATTCTAAACAGCCATGAAGAGAAGGGGAATCCCCTCCACTTGAACGAGTGGATAGACTCCAGCATCTTCAAGAACACTTCCCCCGTGATGTCCTCCGCCTCAATCGGATCTCTCAGTTTGAACGACACGTAGCGATAAATCCGGTCAAAGTAGTGCTCGTACAGGACGGCAAAGGAGGACTCCTCACCTTCCTTGGCTCTCTTCACCAGGTCTTCAACGTCGACGTTGGCATCGGCGCCGTCCTTCATGCCTGCCTTTCTCTCAAGGGAGCGCCAAGAATCCGGGCATCGAAGTGGATTCCCTTTCTGAAAAGTACAACGTCATATGCCCTCTTCTGGTTAGCATAGGAGTATATCCACATTCCGCGTGGGAACGCGTACGACAGCCTAGTTCATGCGCCTGCCGCCGTCCACGTTGATGGCCTGTCCGGTGATGTTGTGGGCGTCGTCCGAGACGAGGAATGCCGCGAGTTTTCCGATGTCCTCGGGCGTCTGCTCCTTCTTCATGGGAATTGTGTCTTCAACGGTTCTCTCGAAGAGTGCGCGTCCCGTCAGGCCGTGCGTTGACTCGTCCGACGCAAAGGCGGCCCTGTGGCGCACCAAACCCTCGAACATTGGCGTCCAAAGCAGGCCGGGGCATATGGCGTTTACGTTGATGTTATATGGAGCCAGTTGAAGGGCGTTGGATTGCGTCCAACTCGCGACGGCGGCTTTAGAGGCGTTGTAGTGTGGGATGCCCGGGCCGCCCTGCCTCGCCGCGATGGAGGCGATGTTGACTATCTTGCCGTATTGCCGCTCAATCATGTGCGGTGAGACCGCTTCAGACACGTTGACGACGCCGCGCAGGTTGACCGCCATCACGTAGTCCCAATCGTCGTCGCTGGGCGTCTCTCGCTCCCACCAGTTGGCCGAGCCGATTACGCCCGCGTCGTTAACCAGGATGTCTATCCTGCCGAACCTTTCCAACACCTGGGCGATCATGTCTCCCACGGAAGCGCGGGCGGTAACGTCCACCGCGGCGGCCATCGACTGGCGCCCCATCGCGGCGACCTCTGTCGCTACGGCCTCCGCGCCCCGGGCGTTGATGTCGGCCACGACGACGTTGGCTCCTTGCCCCGCGAGCGCGAGGCAGATTCCACTGCCTATGCCGCTCGCGCCGCCGGTAACGATTGCTACTCTATCCGTGAGGTCTATCATCATGTCGCTCGCTCCTGTGTCCGGCTAGAGCAAATCATGGCCGTGAGCACAACGTCGCCCCTGAAGTTCGTCCGGGATATTCTCCGCCTGTAAGTTAGCCATGTTATGACGTTAGCACGGTTCAAGCACAAAGGCCAGTGTCCGGTCAACACCGGGCCGAATATGCCTGGTGGCCCGTTATCGGTTATGATGGTACCGCAATCCAACTGGAAGGGCACTCTGGAGCGCGTATGCAGCTAGATGAAGTGATAGTCGCCCGCATGAAGGGCGGCACCAGCGTGGGGCGTTTTCTTGGTGAGGGCGCGAACATCGCAGGCAGGAGCCGGCAGGTTCGTATTTCGATTGGCCGCAACAAAGAGGCGCGCCTTCCCGCCGAGAGGATTATCCTCACCACCGGATTCATAGCCGAGGGAGAGGAGCAGCTCGAGGAGTTTCGCCGCAGCGTGGAGAGCCTGGCGTCCAAGCTGGACCTGACCGAGGTGTGGGAAATCGTACGCGACGAGGACACGGCGCTCAGCCTCGATGACATAGCGGAGTTGCACTGGGGTCCAACGCCGTCGGGCGCGCAGATGGTGGCGATCTTGCTTCATCTGGACCGGTCGTCCCTGTACTTCGTCGATAACCACGATGGCTATCTGGCGCGCTCCAAACAGTCGGTCGAGGAGATTCAGGCTCGCAGACAGCGAGCTATCGAGAACGCGCAGGCGTCGGAGACCCTGGCAGAGAGCCTGTCGCGGGGAACGCTGCCAGCGTACATGACGCCCTACCAGGCCGCCCTGATCGAGCACCTGCGAGGGTATGCTGTCCACGGCGAGAACTACACCCGAAGCGCGGCCGCTTCCGGGCTGCTCCAGAGGCTGGAGACCGGCGCGCGCGACCTCCAGAGGCTCAGCTTCGAGACGCTGGTGAGGATTGGTGTACTCTCTCCAGACGAACCCCTCGAACTGGAGCGCGCCGAAATCGTCGAAGAGTTCCCCGAAGATGCCCTGGCCGAGGCCGGCGCGTTGGACATCTACTCGATACTGGATGAGCCGCGCCGGCGAGACCTTACCGCGCTGCCGACAGTCACGATAGATGACGCTGAAACTCAGGACAAGGACGACGCCGTATCGCTCGAAATAGTCCGCGACCAGCCGTCGCAGGTCTTTCGCCTCAGTATCCACATCGCGGACGGCGCCGCGCTCATAGCGCACGGCGGCGCGATCGACCAGGAGGCCGACCGCCGCATGTCAACGCTGTATCTGCCAGAGCGGCAGATAACCATGCTGCCTCCGCGCGTTTCGCACGAGATCGGGAGCCTGCTGCCTGACAAGCGCCGGGCGGCTCTCAGCCTGCTGGTCAGTATGACAGAAAGCGGCGACGTGCTGGACTGGGAGGTTACACCGTCGGTCATTCGCAGCCAGGCGGCGCTTGCCTACGAAGAGGTGGACGGGGCAATTGACGACGACGGTCATTCCTGGAACCACATGATGAACCCTCTGAACCGCCTGGCCCTTGCGCTCAGGCAGAAGAGAGAGCACGCGGGCGCGCTGATGATGGGACGCGCTGAGATGCGGATCGAAGTAAGGTCGTCGGGAGAAGTGGACGTAAGAGTACTACCCTCGACCACCGCCCGCCAGATGGTCGCCGAGCTTATGATTCTATCCAACTCGCTGCTGGCGGAGTTCTGCCGTGACGCGAGCCTGCCAGCGGCATACCGCTCTCAGGCCGCGCCGGACCTGGAGGACATCCCGAAGGATACCCCGGATGGCCCTCTGCGTCGCTACCTGATGATGCGACGGCTCACTCCGGCGGACCTGGACACGGTCCCCGCGCCTCACGCCGGGCTTGGCGTGCCCGCCTACATCCAGGCCACGTCGCCCCTGAGACGCTATCCGGACCTGGTGATGCAACGCCAGATCAGCCATTTCCTCAGCTACGGAGGCCCTCTCTACTCAACCGAGGACATAACCTCAGTCGCGCAACGCGCCGAGGTGCAACTAAAGGAGGTGGGCAAGCTGGAGGAGGAGAGGAAGCGTTACTGGTTCCTCAAGTTCCTGGATCAGCGCCTTTCCGATGAAGGGAATCCCTCGGAGTTCTACCGGGCTGTCGTCCTGGAGAACCAGCCGGGGCGCACGGCGTACCTGGAGCTAGAGGAGTATCCCTACCGCGTGAGGGCCAAGCTGCCCGAGACGTGCGCCCCCGGCGAGTCCGTGACGCTTCGGTTGCACGGCGTCGATCTGTGGCGGCGAGTCGGCCACTTCATACACGCGCCGCACGCTGCCCAATCGGAAGAACCCACCTAACGATCACACGTCGGCGCGGTTCCATACTCCAGCCTTACAGCTTCTGGAACTTGGACACCCGGAGGCCCTGGCCGATTTCGGTTACGTAGATGCTGCCTTGCAGATCAACGCAGAGACCATGCCCCCCGACGAGCGTTCCCTCACCGGGGCCTTCCCTGCCTCGCCATCGGGTGATGAGGTCGCCCGCGAGCGTCCATAGGCTGACCCCTGTCCCCGGGCCCTGTTCTACCACGTGAACCACGTCGTCGTGAATCCAGATGTCGCCGGGCTTCTCCAGGTCCGTCCACTCCTCCAGGAACGCGCCCTCGTCATCGAAAATCTGGATGCGGTCGTTCTCGCGGTCGCATATGAGCACGCGGCCGTCCCTGTCCACCCAGACGTTGTGCACCAGGGCGAACTCGCCGGGGCCGCTGCCCTGCTTGCCCCACGAAAGCAGCAGCTCGCCGTCCGCGCTGAACTTGTGTACGCGGTGGCCACCATAGCCGTCGGAGACGAACATCTCACCGTTGGGCGCGATGGCGATACCGGACGGCATATTGAAGGGCATACCGGTGAACGAGGGGGATGGCGCGAGCTTGTTGCCGAGCGTGCGGATAGTCTCGCCGCCCTGGGTGTATTCGGTGGCTATGTGAAAGTCCCTGTCCACGAGCCAGACGTTGTCGTTGGGCGCAATATAGATGCCGTGAGGATTCGCGGAGAACGTCCCCTCGCCCCAGGACGAGATGAAGTTGCCGTCCGTGTCCCATATGGTCAGCGGGTGGCTGCCCCGGCTGAATATGTGAACCTCGTTCTTCGAGTTGACCGCGCCGTCCGATGCGGCTCCAAAAGACCAATACTTGGGCATGTTGGGCCACGAGGCTACTCGCTCGTACCTGAAGTCGCCCGATCCTACTACTGCCATACCTCACCTCCAAAGATTACTACGCCAAATTGCTCAGCTGCCCGCGATACTTGTAGGGGCGGGTTCGAAACCCGCCCGGCGCGTTGATGTCAAAACAAGGAAAGAATCGTCTCCGCTAAACGCTCAGGTCCATTCCCATGTCCAACGGACCAGCAGGACGATCGAGGGACTCGCGGAGCTTTTCCCTGAATTCGCGCCATACTTCGTCGGACCTGGCAGCGCCGTCCTGCTGGGCATCATTGAGTTCCCGTTTGAGTTCGTCGAACAGGTTGTCTTCCGTTCTTCCTCTGGGCATGCTAAAGAACTGGGCGTCGAAACGAGGCAGCTTGCCGGGTTTGAAGTAGCCCTTGTCGGGAAGGGTGTACCCTTCCAGGTTGTCGGTGCCCTTGCCGAGCACCTCGCCCGTCTCTATGTAGTGCTCCATGACCGGCTTCATCCCATACTTCTGGATGGGACAGACCTTCATGCAGACGCCGCATCCTGAGTAGCGCGTCATCACCGGCCGGCAGCGAGCAAAGTTGAGCTTGTTCTTCTCGACGCCGCGATACCACAGCTTCTGGCCTTCCAGCGCCCTGCCGGGGCAGCGGGTTACGCACACCTGGCACAATGCGCAGAACTTGTGGATGCCGTAATCAACGGGCTTGTCGTGGGTGACCTTGGCGTCGGTGAGAATCATCTGCAAGCGAGCGCGGGAGCCGAAGCGCGGGGAGAGCAGTTGACCGTTGACGCCCAGCTGCCCAAGGCCCGCCTCGACGAACATCGGAATCATCGGACCGAGATGCCAGGTTGGGCCGGATACCTGTACCCGGTAGCCCAACGATAGAATCAGGTCAATCAGCGTCTTGGTGAGCTCCGCCTGACGGCGGTACGCCTCTCCCTGCGCCCTCTCCGCTTCGATGCTGGGGATAGTCTGTGTGGCGTCGAAGTCCTGCTCCAGGGCTAGGCATATCGCGGTGGGGAGCCGCGGATTGAGGTCTGCCCGCCTGCTGCGATAGACGTAGCGGGGATCGAACGGCGCGAAGCCCACCTCGCCGTAGCCCAGTTCGAGAGCCTTCAAGCGTATGAGCTCGGTGACGTTGTCTCCGCTGGGCTTTGCGGTCGGCTCCATGTCTCGAGTTGCCTTAATCCATTCGACGACCGGCGTCATCTCCTGCTGGAAGTCTTCGTAGAGGTCGGCCGTTTCGGGGGAGAACTCGCGCCTTACCGCGCTGGCCCACTGAGCGGACGCGCTTTCGGCTACCGCCACGCTCTCGAGCGGCGCTTCCCTGTTGTAGTAGGAGATTTCGTTGTCTCGCTTGGGGATGCCGGCAACTCCCTGAATGTCTTTGGCGACGGGAAAGGACAACGGCCCCTCGTCGGGATTCCTCTCGGGGCGCTCCACGCTGTGACCTATGATTCTTTTTGCCATTGGAATGACGCCCCGTTCCGAGTGCGATTCTCGCTGGGTGACTGCCTGTTAGTGAACTAGCCGAGCGGGCCCTTCAACGCCTGGCGCAGCAGCGTAAGCACAGAGTCCACGCCTCGCTCCTCGACGACCTTTATGTCCGGCTGACGCCGCAAGACGTCCTCCCTCAGCGAAGCGAATTCCACGTGAGACACCCCGCTGCCGACAACGAGCGCGTCGAAGCCGGTGGACGCCGCGAGGTCGATCGCTACGTCGTCGTTGAGAGTGCTGGTAACGATAAAGGCATTGCCCTCTAGGACACTCGTTACCCTGTCCGTCTCGTCCTGTTGTCGTCCAACCACCAGGACTCGGCGTTGCATGTTCACTACTCAGCCTCTTTCTGCCATGCGGCCGCGACCAACCGGTCGTTACTCTCGGCCCATACCCTCCAGCACGACGAGGCGGCCCGGAGTTTCCTCTTCGACCGCCCAGGGAGGGATGTGACCATAGAATCGAGACTTTTGCAAAATGCGCTTTCTCCGGTCAATTGCCGCGTTGCGGCGCGCCAGTCCCGAACGGTAAGACAACAGCCGCTACATGAGAAGCAGTTTACCTTGAAAGGGGCGGTTGTGTCTATTCTTTCCAGAGAGGCTGCGACGAGATTCCGCCTCCCGTCAAATGGAGGGGGTTAGGGGGCTGACAAGGGTAGGTAAAACGCGAATTGCAAGTATGTCTGTATACATGTCATTCCGAGCGTAGCCGAGGAACCCACGAAGTGGCTAGCCGCTCGGCAATCCAGAGTCTTCCGATTGCAACTACAGCCCTGCTTGCAACAAGCCACCCAGTGCGGCAACGTCATAGCGTTGTCTGCGATGCGCCATTCTGGATTCCTCGGTTCGATACGCTCACTCGGAATGACATACATTGGCCTGGATTGCGATGCCATATCTGTAGCTTGCAGCTACGAAACGACAGATACCTACCCCTGTCAGACAGGAGGGGGTTAGGGGGTGGGTGACGGCGTCTGCCTTCGACTTTGGAAAGCCCCCGATGAGGTCATGCGACCTCTTGACACACGCGAACGCCCGTGCTATCCTCGCTAAGTCCGGCAGTAATCCGGCGCAACTCCATGCCACGCAGCCATAAAAACAGGTTACACCTCCCTGCCAATGCCAAACATTCAAAAACAACCCCTAGCCCAGAGAATCCTGAAGGTGACAAGGTGTGACAAATCCTCTGAGGCCCCAGCTACGAAATGTCCTAAAATGTCGCAGTTTGAAAAACACTTTAGGGCTGGCAGGCCGCCGCCCCAATCCTCCCAGGCGCTCACAGGCAACTCGCCGCGAACCCTGAACAGTTACGTACGAACTGTTGGGCTGCCGACAGCGTCACCGGTTTCTCACCTTCTCGTAGGTCTCAGCCTAACCGGTCACCCCGCGAACCAACCGGCGTCAAACTATACTGAAGCTCGAGCCGCCTCCGTCTTTGGTTACCTCTATGCGGACGGGGAACGCCTCCTTGATCTGCTCCACGTGGGTGATGACTATTATCTTCTGGAAGTCGTCCTCGATTGACTTGATGGCCTGGGTCAGGCGCTCCTGGCCGGCGGTGTCCTGGGAGCCGAATCCCTCGTCGATGAAGAGGATGGGCAGCGGCGCGCCTGACCTGCGGGCCAGCAGCTTGGACAGCGCGATTCGCAGCGCGAAGTTGACCCGGAACGCCTCGCCTCCGCTGAAGGTCTCGTAGCTGCGCGTGCCTACCTCGTCGGATATCTTGATGTCCAGCTCCTCTGCGCGTATGCCGGCCCTCCTGTCCAGCCTGCCCTCGTTGAGTTCCAGCTTTAGGGACATTCGGTTTTCGGTTAGGCGAGAGAGCAACTCGTTGGCGTCGTTTTGCAGCTGCGGTATCGCGCTCTCGATGACAAGTGCCTGGATACCGTTCTTGCCGAACGCGACCGCCAGCTCATCGTACACGCCCTTCTCATCTATGAGCCTTCCGCGCCGCTCTTCCTGGGCGAGCGACTCCGCTTGGAGCGCGACGCAGCGCGCGATATGGCCCTCCAGGATGCCCTTATCCACTTCGGCCTTCCTCAGCCGATTATCGAACTCCCGAAGGCGCGGCTCGGATTCTTCCAACCGCGCCTCAAACGCCGGCAGCTCCTCCAACTCCTCTCCCGACGCGGCCTTACGCTCTTCATCATGCAGCGCCTCCTGCCGGCGGCGCAGAAGCATTCCGCGGCTCTCATCGAGGGACTTGCGCTCGATGGGTAGATTCGCGTGAGCCTCCAACAGCTTGCGATGCAGGTCGTCATAGCCGTCCAACGCCGTCACCTGCTCTCCGACGGCGGCGTGCGTTTCGGCGTCGTAGCCCAGCGCGGCGAGTTCGTCGTCCAGCCGCGCCAGGCCCTCACGCGGCCCGTGGGCGAAGTCCTCTGTTCTGACGATGCTGCCCACCCTCTCCAGTTCGAGGCTGGCGGTTTGCAGCTCCTCTTCAGCCCTCCTAGCGTCCACCAGGTCTCGTTCCAATCGTATCTGTTCGCTTTGAACGCTCTGACGCTCGCCGCTGAGCTCCGACTCCAGCCTGGTCACCTGGACACTGATCTCGTTGGCGCGCCTGCTGGCCAGGCTTCGCCTTTCCGGGTCATAGCCCAGGGCCGCAAGCTCCTCCTCCAGGAGTGACAGCTCGTCTCGCTCCTGGCGAGCAAAATCCCCTGTGTTCACCCGTGTTTCCAGCCGCTCCAACTCCTCGCGCGCTGGCTCCAGTTCCGAATGGGCAGCCCTCGACTCCTCGAGCTCACGCTTGAGCGTGGCGAATTTGCCCTGGATGCGCCTTCCCTCGGTGTCCCGCTCCGCCTCGAGCCGGGAAATCAGGGCCCCCAGGTCTGCCTGTTGCTTGGTCAGTATCTCAAGCTCGCCGTCGTTCTCCCGGTACTGCCGCTTGGCCTCGAGGCCGCGCGATTCGTACTCGCGGCGAAGGTGCTCCGCGCCATCTTCTCCGACGGGCTGGTTGCAGAGGGGGCATAGCGCGTCGTCCCGCTCGAGCAGTACGAACTTTCGCCTGGTCTCATCCATCTCCCGGAGCAGACCTTCATTGGATTGCTGAAGATTCTGGACTCTGAGGGCGATTTGCTGCGATTCGTCCTGGTGGCCGCGTATCGTCTTGGCGGCTTCAGACAGCTTTTGCTCCGCGAGGTTCGTTGCTCTAATCTGCTCCTCGATTCCGGGAATCCGCGCCGCTTGTGGCTGCAACTGCTGGAGGATTCTGGCGCTTAGCTGGTTCACCCGCCCACGTAGACCCTCTGCTTGAACGGCGACCTCCCGCTCCAACTCCGCCTTTTTCTGGTCGAGGCTGTTCTTGAGGTCGAGCGCGCGATTCAGCCGCTCCAGTTCCGCGGACGCAGCCTCCGCTTCCTTGCGCTGCTCTTGAACGGCAACCTCCAGTTCATCCAGTTGCGCACTCCTGCCTGCCAGCGCCTCAAGGCCCTCTTCGATTTCGGGAATGCGCCCCACCTCAAGCTCGAGCTGTTGAGTGGCGTTGCTCAGCTGCTCGAGTTGCGCCGACAGTCGCTCGCCCTGGACGGCTATCTCCCGCTGCATGACAGACTTGCGCCTGTCCAACTCGCCCTTGCTCGCGAGGGCGTGGTTCAGCTTCTCTAGCTCTGCTCTGGCGGAAACCAGGGAGGCATGACGCTCTCGTATTTCCGTGTCGCGCCGCGCGACGGCATCGTATTCGTCCAGCCTCGCCTGGTGGCTGTTCGCCTGCCGCTCCAGGTGAGCGATATCGTCCTGGGCATTGGCGACGCGGTGAGCCAGCATCTCCAGTTCGAGCCGCTTGGTCTTTAGCGAAGAGATGTCGCGGCCCAGCCCCTCTACTTCGAGCCGCTGCGCCTCCGCTTCCGGAGTGAGTCTGGCGATGTCCGCGTCAGTCTCTGCCAACCTCTGCTCGTACTCCGGCTTGCGGGCTATCTCCGGCTGCCGCAGCGCGACCTGGCCCTCCGCGTCTCGGACGTCGTCCTGGATGTCTCGACTCCGCGCCTTGGCGTGTTCTTCCAGTTCCTGGTAGTAGGACAGATCGAGCACCTCGGCGAGAAACTCCTTGCGCTTTGCCGGGGTGTTGCGCGTGAAGAGGTCGGCCTGCCCCTGCAGCAGGAACGCCGTGTTGACGAAGGTGTCGTAGTCCATGTGTAGGGTTTCCCGGATTAGCGCTTCCGTCTCGCGCACCGAGTTGCCGGTTACTGGACGATAGCCGTCTCCTGTGTCGGAGGCGACCTGGAACTCCAGAATCGTCGTGCCCTGCCTGCTTCTCACTGACCTCGAATACTTGCGTATGACGCGATACTCCCGGCCTCTCGCCAGAAATTCCAGCTTGACTTCCATGTCCTGCCGGCCCTGGTGTATGAGTTCCTGCTGGGTGACCGCCCTTGCCTTGCCCCACAGAGCCCAGGTAATGGCGTCCAGCAGCGCGCTCTTGCCGTGCCCGTTGTCGCCGCACAGACAGGCTACGCGCAGGTTCTCCAGGTGAAGCGTTGGAACGTCGTCCCGGTAGCACATGAAATTCTTGACCGTCAGCCGTAGAGGAATCATGTCTAGCCTCGATAATACGGGTGTGTTGGGAATCGCTTAGGGTGTATTATAACGTTGAATGCGCGCGAGGGCATCGAGAGGAGGGGGCGCTATGGAATCAGCCGGGTTCGACGTGGTAACGGGGGCGTTCAGCTACACCGGCCAGTATATTGCGAGACGGCTGATGTCGATGGGAAGGACTGTCAGGACCATCACCGGTCACGCCGACAATCCCGACCCGTTCGGAGGCGTGGTCAAGGCGTTCCCCTACAACTTCGACAGGCCGGACGACTTGGCGCGCTCGCTGGAGGGGGCAGCGACGCTCTACAATACCTATTGGATTCGCTTTGCCAAGGGGAAGCTGACCCACGACATGGCCGTCCAGAACACGAGGACGCTCGTCAGGGCCGCTGAGAACGCGGAGCTTCAACGCATCATTCACGTTAGCATCACCAACGCCAACCCAGATTCACACCTACCCTATTTCAGGGGCAAGGGTCTTGTGGAAGAGGCCGTCAAAGGCTCTAGCCTTACCCACGCCATCGTCAGGCCTACGATCATCTTTGGCAAAGAGGATATACTTCTCAACAACATCGCGTGGACCCTCAGACGCTTCCCTTTCTTCACCATGTTCGGACGAGGCGACTACGGTGTGCAACCCGTATTTGTCGAAGACATGGCCGAACTGATAGTGAACGTGGGGCAGCGGGGCGACAACATGACCGTGGATGCCGTTGGCCCCGAAGTCTTCACATTCGAGGAGATGGTGCGCCTGATGGCTCTCAAAATCGGCGTCAAGACGCGAATGCTGCGTGTAGGGCCGGGCATGGGGATGTTTCTGTCCAGGATCGTGGGGTACGCCGTCAGAGACGTAACGCTGACTCGCGACGAGATCGAGGGGCTGATGGCGAACCTCCTGGTCTCCAACGAGCCGCCGACTGGCCGCACTCGGTTGAGCGAGTGGCTGGACGCGCACGCCGACGAACTGGGAAGGGGCTACGTCTCCGAGTTGGAGCGCCATTATCGCCGCAAGGGTTGAGCCGGGAGCCGCGGGCTGGCCGAGTTCTTGTCAGAATCGGGTTAGAGACTCCAGGAAACCTGGACGAATACGGGAGGAATGGAATGACGCAGGAGGATAAGCAGGCTGTTTTGGACGCGGTAAACCGGGAGGACATGATCGAGCTCGCCATGCGTATGGTAAGGATTCCCAGCTTCAAAACGGAAGAGACGGAGCTTGCTCGGTTCATGGCCGCCTACCTGGAGGAGCGCGGCTACGAGGTGCAGTTGCAGGAGGTGGAACCGGGCCGCTTCCAGACCATCGCGATACTCAGAGGCGCGGGCGGGGGAAAGTCGCTGATGTTCAACGGTCACCTGGACATCGACCCCATAGCGTTCGGCTGGAAGCGCGACCCATGGGAGCCGCGGATTGAGGGAGACCAGCTCTATGGCGGCGGCATCCGCAACATGCAGGCGGGCGTGGCGTCGATGATACAGGCGGCAGAAGCCGTGCGGCGCTCGGGCGCCAGGCTAAAGGGCGACGTCGTGCTCGCCTGCGTGGTTGGCGAACTCCAAGGCGGCGTCGGCACGTCGTACCTGTGCGAGCACGGCCCGCTAGCGGACATGGCGATTTTGACCGAGCCGCACGGCGCGAACAATGTCATGACCGTGCACGGCGGGGTCATCAACCTGGCCGTGCACACCATCGGCAAGACGCGCCACACCAGCCGGCGGCAGGGCTCCATCGATGCCATCGAGAAGATGCGCAAAGCAATCCCTGCCATCCGGGAAGTGGATCTCACCAGCGTCCCACGGCCTGACCTGCCCGCGCTGCCACTGGTGAATATCGGCGTGATAATGGGAGGCATGGGCAGAGACTACGACCTGAAAGGACCCAACTTCGTCAGCGACTTCTGCAGCGTGCTGGTGGACGTTCGCTTTCTTCCAGGCATGACTTCTGAGTCCGTCATCGCGGACATAGACCGCGCGCTGAGCCACATCGATGCGGAGGACCCCGAATTCGAGTACGAGATAGAGATGCCCGCCCCAGCGGTGTTCAAGGCGAACAAGGTGGTGATGGAGCCGTTCGATCTGCCGAGGAACGAGTACATCGTGGAGGCGGTGACGCGCCAGTATCGCGCGGTCACGGGCAGAGAACCGGACAACATCGGCGTTGTGCTGCCCAATTCCTACACCGGCAACGATAGCTGTCACCTTTGGAGGGCGGGCGTCCCGTGCGTACTGATGGGCCCGGCCGGAGGACAGGAGTCCGCGGACGTTCCCGACGAGTACGCGCCAATCAGCGAAATGGAGCAGGTTGCCCGTGTGCTCGCGTTGACCGCGCTGGACGTGTGCAACCTGCCCGGGTAGTAGGCCAACATCATTGAAATGAAGCGTGGGACCGCGGAGCCGCAAGATTCCCGCGCCATCAGGGGATGGTTGGGTGGCGGACGAAAGTTCCCCCGCCCTTGAAGGGAGGGGGTTTAGGGGGTGGGTGTCCGTCTTTCCCGCGAAAGCGGGACCCCACTCTGTGGCTCGTCGCTCGGCAATCCAGAGTCGGCGGTTACAGGTTGGTACAACCTTGATTACGCGCTTTCTCCTGACCCACACATGGAACTGCGCAAAGGTCTTGAGCAGAGGCGGGCGCGTGTTACAGCGTAACTTCCCTCAGCTCGGGGGACACTATCAGGCGCGCGTCGGTCTGACGCTGCACTTCGTCGGCCGTCCAGCCGGGGGCGACCTCAATCAGCAGCGCGCCCTGCGGCGTAATCTCGATCACCGCGATGTCAGTAACGATTAGGCTAACGCACTCCCTGGCGGTGGGTGGGTAGGCGCACTCTCGTACTATCTTGGAGTCGCCGTTTCTGTCGGTGTGCTCCATGGCCGCGATTACGCGCCGGGCTCCGGCGGCGAGGTCCATCGCGCCGCCCACGTTACCCACGCCGCGCTCCGGCAGCATCCAGTTGGCGAGGTCTCCCTTCTCGGAAACCTGTAGCGCGCCCAGCACGGTGACGTCCACGTGGCCGCCGCGTATCATCGCGAAGGCGTCCGCGGAATTGAAGAACGACATCCCCGGCGACATTGCGAGGAACTGGCCGCCCGCGTTTATGAGGTCAACGTCCTCACAGCCAGGCTCCGCCATCGGCCCGTAGTTCAGCACGCCGCTCTCGCTGTGGTATATAACCGTGCGGCCCTCGGGCACGAACTGCGAGCAGAGCGTCGGAATACCGAGGCCCAGGTTCACCACGTCGCCGTCCTGCAGCTCGAGTGCGACCCGCATTGCGATTACTTCTCTGCTGAGACGCTGCTTTTCCATTGTCATGTTACCTGGTGAGGGTTACCGGCGTTTCGCGTCCCGCGCTCATGCGTAGTGCCCGGAGGCTTCTACCCCGGTGAGGATGGACACTATTCGCTCCATCATCTCCTCGACCCTTCCCCTGAGCTCCTCGGCGTCGAGGGGCGCTGTAGGATGTTTGGTAAAGATGGTGGGGTAGTCAGGGGTGCCCCACATGCTTGCCATGCCTTTAGCCGTCTGAACGAAGAGGTCTGTGCATATGGTTACGGAGGGAGTGCCTGCCTTCTCCACGTGGATTCCGTCGTGCACACTGCACGCGCTGCATGAGCCTCAATCGCCCACGCCCACGATAACGTAGTCGCACTCGGCCGCCATATCCCGGATGACGCCGGGCTCGGCCGGCTTGGATGCGGACGGCTTGCGGTGGTACTTGACACCGGCGACCCCAAAGCGCTCGTCCAACACCGACGCCACCGTATGCAGAAGTTCCTTGGCGTTGACTTTGCTGTCGTCTATGAGACCGACCCGCTTGTTCGACAGGTCTCGGAGCCTGGGAGCGCCGTTGAACTCGGCGATTATCGGCTGAGTGGTTGGGTCAACCACCATAAGCCGCCCTCGAACGTCGATAGCCATTGCGCCCTCCTTTCGCTGGGCATAATCGAACTGTTAGCGCCGCTTGGGGCGCTCCCCTAGAAACCGCTCGCGCAGGCGCAACCGCCTGGCCCGCACCCACCGCATCCACCGCCGCCGCCCGCGATGGGACTCACGCCGCCGCTTTCGGTGGTGGAGAAGGACATGAACACCGAGAGTTGCCGCTCGGACTCGCCCTCACATTCGGGGCATGGTGCCTCGTCGTCCATGCGGTTCATCGGCCTGAGCCTCTCGAACTGGTGCTCACAGGTCGTGCACGTATATTCGTAAATCGGCATGTTCCAACCTCTCAAATGCCTTCATGTTTGCCTCGAGCCGCCAAAAGCGCGGTAGTTAGCGACGACACTATTCTATGGCGTATGCCCTCTTGCGGTCAATCTCTCTGCAGCGCAATCGGAGATAAGCGCAAAACTGCGCGTTTCGCTCCTAGTCCGGCGACCGTCATTCCTGCGCACGCTGGACTCCACGTGGGCGCCCTGCTCGGCAAGCTGCGCCTCGGGAAGTGGACTCCCGCTTTCGCGGGAGAGAAGGAGTCGGGCAATTTGAGCTTTGCGCTTCCCCTGTGGCATCAATCTAAATTGACACTGGTTTCTGGTAGCGAGTATAATCGCTTGCATCGCGAGAAAGAACTCTCGTTTATCAAGGGCGGTGCCCACGCCTGGTGACGCAAGAATGCTGGCGCGGGCGGATGCCTATAATTTCGGAATTATGGAATATGCCAAAGCGCACTTACCAACCACGCAAACGCCGCCGCGCAAGGGTGCATGGCTTCAGGTCGCGAATGAGCAATCGAAGTGGACGCAATGTCTTGAAGCGGCGCATGTTCAAGGGGCGAGAGAGACTTACCGTTTGAGGTTGTTCCCAAGCGGCAGTGTCTCTGCTCACGGCGGCGCATCGTGCCGTAGTGAGGTAGCCGAGCGTAATCCGGGTTGGCGTTTCGCGTTGGCGCGCCTACGTTCACAGGGTGATGCGCAGAGAACAGCGTCTCAGGAAGTCAAGGGATTTCGCGCTCGTGCGTCGTGAGGGACGCAGTTGGCCCGACAATCTGCTGGTGCTCGCGGCGCGGCGAAACGACCTGGGGGTTAGCCGGTTCGGGTTTTCGGTCGGGAAGCGTGTGGGAAACGCGGTGACGCGAAACAGGGTGAAGCGGAGGCTGAGAGAAGCCGCTCGCCTCAATGACTTGCAACAGGGCTGGGACATTGTGCTGATAGCGCGCAGGGACGCGCCAAACGCGGACTTTCACAGGCTCGAACGCTCCATGACTGGGCTGTTCAGACGGGCGGGAATACTGCGCTCGAGGCGACCCTCGCCATGAAAGTTGAACAGGGCGCTTTACCCCGTCCTAAACCTTCCCTCATCTCAAGGGGGAAGGGACTTTGCTCCCTTTGGCACTGTAAACCCGCTGATGGGGTGTTTCCAGAGGAATGATACGAAGACTGGCGCTTGGGACAATTCAATTCTACCAGATGGCCCTGTCGCCCTACGTGGGCGGCAGTTGCCGCCATACGCCTACCTGTTCGAACTACACGTATGAGGCCATCTCCGCGCACGGTGTGGCGCGGGGCGTCTGGCTTGGCGCAAAGCGCATGGGACGATGTCGTCCGTTGGGCACGAGCGGGTATGACCCCGTGCCGTAGAATTGCCTGCCACCAGTGGGAGAAGGCATACTGAGTGAACCCAGTTTCGCAGCAAATGATTCTTTCCGACGCGACTCTCGCCGCGCTCTTCGACGGGTACGACGGCTTTTCCCATTGCCGCAGTGAGGGCGTGTGCCTGAGTTGATGTTGCCCATGAAAGGATTCCCACAGTCGCGTATGTTCAGCCGCGCGCCCAAGGTAAGAATTGGCTTGCTGGCGGCGTGCGCGATGCTCGTCCTGCTGACCCTTGCCGCCTGCAACCGCATTGGGACGCCGGAGGGTTGGTCGGGCGGAGCCATTTCCGGCGATACCCTGTACATAGGCACGTCGGAGGGCGAAGTTAGGGCTATCGATCGCGCAAGCGGCGCGACCAAGTGGAGGTTCGCGCTCCAGGGGGAGGAGAGATACCGCGCCGTTTATGGCACACCTTTCATCGCCGAGGACGCACTGTACGTCGGCGGCTACGATAACGTGCTGTACGCCCTGTCTCTGGACGGACAGGAGCGCTGGGTAGAGCCTCTGGGAGACGCGATAGTCGGTGGCCCCGCGGTCAGCGATAACCTCGTGCTGGTGGGTTCGTCGGACGGCAACATGTACGCCCTGGACACCGACGAGGGCACCGAGCAATGGAGATTCCAAACCGGCGGCAAGGTGTGGTCAACGCCCGCAATCGCCAATGGGGTCGCCTATTTCGGCTCCCTTGATCACAGCGTGTACGCCGTCTCCCTGCGGGAAGGCGAAGAGCAATGGATGTTCTCGACCGGCGGAGCCGTGGCCGCGTCGCCCGTAGTCGCCAATGGCCGCGTCTATGTGGGCGCGTTCGATGGGGTGTTCTACGCAATCGACGCGGCGACGGGAAACGAGGTTTGGAGCTTCGACGGGGCCACCAACTGGTACTGGGGGCGCGCTGTCGTACACGGTGACATAATCCTCGCCCCCTCTCTTGACGGAAGCCTCTACGCCATTAGCGTCAACACGGGCGGCCTGCTTTGGAAGGTGGATACCGACGGGCCTATCGTGGGCTCGCCGGCCGTCGTGTCCGACTCGATGATTGCGCTGGCCTCGGCGGACGGCAAGATAAGGCTGGTTGGGCTGGACGGTTCCGTGCTCGACGCCTGCAACGTGGACGAGGAGGTCCGGACATCGATTGTGGCGCAGGATGACTTCGTATATTTTGGCGCGCGCGACCACTCTATCAGGGCACTCCAGATCAAGCCGAATGGCAATCCCGACGAAGAGTGGGTACACTTTACGAACCAGGATAGCCCCACACAAAGAGGACAGCCTGCAGCCTGTTAGCGGGCTAGGAAGCAACAGTTGGAAATAGTCATCGACATATGGAACTCGATTCTCATCAGGCCGATGATAAACAGCCTGGTGCTGCTGTACAGCACTTTTTTCAACAGCTTTGGCCTGAGCATCCTCGTATTCACGATAGCCGTGCGGCTGGCCATGTTCCCGCTGACCGTGAGGCAGAGCCGCCAGTTGAAGGCCATGTCCCAGATTCAACCGAAGGTAAAGGAGATACAGGAGCGCTACGCCAAGGACCGGCAGCGGATAACGCAGGAGACCATGCGGATTTACAAGGAGAACGGCGTGAATCCGATAGGGTGTCTCGGCCCGCTGGTCATACAGTTCCCCATCTGGATCGGGCTGTACCAAGCCATTCTCCAGACGCTGCCGGCCGCGCCGGACAGGCTCATCGGCCTGTCCGGCCACCTCTACTCCTGGCTGCCACAGGTGCACGAGGTTATTCCGTTGAACAGCACGTTCCTGTGGTGGGACCTGGCCCTGCCGGACCGAACGCCGGTGCTGCCCGTGCTTGTCGGAGCGTCCATGTATCTGGTTCAGAAGATGACGTCCATACCTTCGGCGGACCCCAGGCAGGCGTCCACCAATCGTATGATGTTGTGGATGATGCCATTGATGTTCGGGTTCTTCACGATGCAGTTTCCAAGCGGATTGGCTATCTACTGGGTAGTGTCCAATGCCGTAGGCGTTGTAATTCAGGGTTTTGTTACAGGCTGGGAGCCGGTCACGTCCATATTCTCGATTTTTAGCGCCCGACGAGGGGAGCGGCAACAGCAGGCTACGGCTCCCGCGTTAGTGCCCCCAGCAGAGGAGACGGCGAGCGATGAGGGAAATAGAAACGACGGCAAAGACACCGGAAGAAGCAATAGAAATCGCCCTAAGGGAGCTCGACGCAGAACGCGCGGAGGTAGAAATAGACGTCGTTAGCCGGGGCAAGACCGGCTTCATGGGAATCGGCAGCGAGCCGGCTCGCGTGAGGGTCAAGCTTCTCGAGCAGACGTCAGACGTGGTTAGGGTAACTACCGAAATCCTGGAGAACATCCTGTCCGGTCTTGGGGTGTCCGCGGTGGTCAACCTGAGGCAGGCCCAGAGAGACGACCTCGACGGCCCATTCTTCGAGGTCGAGGGCGACGACTCAGGCTTGCTGATAGGGCGGAGAGGCGAGACGCTGCGCGCGCTCCAGTTCATGGTCAAGTTCATCGCGGGACGGCAATTGGGAGAGCGCGTCAACCTGATGCTGGACGTCGAGGGCTACCAGCAGCGGCGCAACGACTCGCTCGCCAACCTCGCGCAGCGGGTCGCCCAGAGGGTCGCGTCTTCGGGGCTGGCCATAACCCTGGAGCCGATGCCGCCGAACGAGCGCCGTATCATCCATATGACCCTTTCCAGCCACGCAAGGGTCACCACCGAGAGCACGGGCGTGGGCGACGGGCGGCAGGTAGTAGTACGGGCCAGGTAGTGTTCGTCATAGTCCCAGAGGCTTGTGACACCATGCCTTTTCAGACCATCCATCTGGAGATAGATAATCGAATAGCAACCCTGACTCTAACCCTCGCCTCCTCCGGCAACGCAATCGACGAGAGGGCGGCGTTCGAGATTCGAGACGCCTGCGAGCGGTTGCGCCAGGACGACGATGTCTGGGTCGTGGTGCTCACTGGCGAGGGCGGCTCATTCTGCATTGGCACAGCCGCGTCGGCGTTCGAGGGTCAGGATGAGGACGGCCTGACCGACGCGCTGCGCTCTCTACGGGTAGCGGAGAGCGTGGCGGCCATCGAAAAGCCGCTAATCGCAGCAATCGACGGCAACGCCCTGGACCAGGGCCTCGAGATTGCGCTGGCGTGCGACATCCGAATCGCTTCAGAGGAAGCCATGTTCGGGATGACGCAGGTGGAGAAGGGTATCATACCCTGGGATGGCGGCACTCAGCGGCTGCCCCGATTGGTTGGCCGCGGCGCGGCAGCTGAGATGATTCTCACGTCGTTGCCCATCGACTCATATTCGGCATTGGAGACCGGCCTCGTCAACGAGGTGGTAGCATCGGAGGACGTGCTGAACCGGGCCAGGGCGCTTGCCTTAGCTATCGCGCGTCAGGGGCCAATCGCGGCCCGCTACGTCAAGGAACTTATCCTGAGCGGGCAGGACATGACGCTCGAACAAGGGCTGCGGCTGGAAGGTGACCTCAACTTCATTCTGCAGAGCACCACCGATAGGGCCGAGGGTATCGCGTCTTTCCTGGAGAAACGAGACCCGCAATACAGAAGTGAGTAACTCGTATGGACTCACCACGATGGGCGCGCTCCAGTGACCACTGAAGACGACAGCGTCCTCTATTCGAAGGACGGCCCAATCGCCTACGTCGTGCTGAACAGACCACGGAGGATCAACGCCTTCAATGTGCAGATGCGCGACGAGTTGTTCCAGGCTCTCGAAGCCGTGCGGGACGACCCCGACGTGCGTGTGGCGATACTCAGCGGCGCGGGAGAGCGCGGCTTCTGCGCCGGCGCAGACCTCTCGGAGTTTGGGACAGCTCCCTCACAGGTAGTGGCGCGCCAGGTCAGGTGGGAGAGGGATGTCTGGGGTCTCTTCCTCAGCATCAGGAAGCCACTGATAGCCGCGGTGCACGGGTACGTTATAGGCTCAGGGGTGGAGATGGCCTGCCTGTGCGACGTTCGCATTGCGTCTGAAGACGCCGTCTTCAGTATGCCGGAGGTCGCGTTGGGCATGGCGCCGGCCGCGGGCGGCAGCCAGACACTGCCGCGCATAATCGGGCAGGGGCCTGCCCTCGAAATGCTACTGGCCGCTCCGCGAATCACGTCCAGTGAAGCCCTTCGGGTGGGTCTGGTGCACAGCGTTACGTCTAGCGACGCGCTGCTCGCTGAGGCGGAGGGTAAGGCGCGGCTGCTGGCGTCGCGCGACGCCGGAACGCTCACGGCCGTCAAGACGGCGCTGCTCGACGGCATGGACATGCCCCTCCGGCGGGGGCTCGAGCTGGAAGGGCGGCTAGCGCTGCGGGTTCTGAAGCGGCGGAGTGGAATTAGATAGCTTTTGGTGGTATTCTTTACGCTCATTAGGTCATGCAGGGGGTTCCGTGAATAGATGAACACGACCGAGTTCTTGAACATATCGTCTCTTATCGTGCCGGACAGGCCCGCCATAATCTTCGAGGACATGAGGCTGAGCTATGGCGACCTGCAGGACCGCGTGAACCGCATGGCGAACGCGCTCGCGGACCTCGGGGTGGGAGCGGGCGACCGCGTGGCGATGCTCCACGTCAACAGCAACGAGCACGTCGAAGTCTGCTTCGCCGCCGCCAAACTGGACGCCGTTTACGTGCCCTTGAACTTCCGCGCGCGCGCCGATGAACTCTCATTCATGATCAACGACTCGGAGCCAAAGGCGCTGGTTGCCGGTAGGCGGTACGTTGACCTGGTGAACTCGTTCGCCATCGACCTGAAAACAACGCCGCGTTTCATCTCGTTGGAGAAACCCGCCGAGGGCTGGCTGTTCTACGACGATCTGCTGACCTCGGCATCCGACGAGGAGCGCTATCCAGAGGGGGATGGCGACGACATGAGCGTGCTGCTCTTCACCTCGGGCACCACGAGCTTCCCCAAGGGCGTGATGCTGAGCCATGATAGCTTCTCCTCCTACATCCTGAGCAATGTGTCTCCGGTCGATCCGGACGAGGAAGAGCGCAACATTCTCACAGTGCCGCTCTATCACATCGCGGGCGTTCAGTCAGTAATGTCCTCTATTTACGGGGGGCGAACGCTCATCATCCAACGCCAATTCGAGGCCAAGGAGTGGATGGAGCTTGTGGAGAGGGAGCGCGCCAACCGCGCCGTGATGGTTCCCACAATGCTGAAGATGCTGATGGACCATCCAGGCTTCCAGGACCACGACCTTAGCAGCCTCAACATAATAACCTACGGCGCCGCGCCCATGCCCCTGGAGGTCATCAAGCGCGCGATCCAAGAGTTTCCGGGCATGTACTTCATCAACGCCTTTGGGCAGACCGAGACGGCTGCTACGATAACCATGCTGCCTCCCGAAGACCACATTCTGGAGGGTTCGGAAGAGGAGGTGGAACGGAAACTGCGCCGCCTGTCTTCCGTAGGCAAGCCGCTAGCGGACGTCGAGGTGCGCATCGTGGACGAAGACGCCACCCCCGTCTCCAACGGCGAGGTTGGCGAGATTGTCGCCAGCGGCGCGAGGCTGATGAAGGGCTACTGGAACCAGGAAGAGGCCACTTCTGAGACCATGCGAGGAGGCTGGCTCTACACCGGCGACCTGGGATACATGGACGAGGATGGCTACATCTACCTCGCGGGTCGCTCCAAGGACTTCATAAAGCGCGGCGGTGAGATGATCTCGCCGGAGGAGGTCGAACAGGTGCTGCAGTCTCACCACGCGATAGAAGAGGCGGCCATAATAGGCGTGCCGGACCTGGACTGGGGCGAGCGCGTGAGGGCTGTCGTGGTGTTGAAAGACGGTCTATCGGTGGGCGGCGACGAAGTCATAGAATACTGCCGCCAGCGACTCTCCAGCTTCAAGAAGCCTGAGTCCGTGGTGTTCGTGGACGAGCTTCCGCGCAACCCCCTCGGCAAGGTGCTGAAGCGAGTCCTAAAGGAGCAGTACGACCAGCCAATCCAGATGTGATGGCGGCAAGTCAACCGATAGGGATAGTTCATAGAGGCCCCGAACAGCTTGGGGCCTCATTGCGTATAGAGAGTATGGGCTCAAACGCCGCTGAATCAATCAAACCAAAGGTTATAGCGATACAACGATAGGAGGGGAACACATGAACGGCGAACAGCTACGAAACAAGGTTAGCAATGGCGGCATTGTGTACGGCACGATGCTATCGCTGAGTCGGAATCCCCGATGGTCAACCGCCATGTCACAGTTCGGACTCGACTACGTGATTATCGATACGGAGCACTCGCCTCGCGGCAGGGACGACATAGCGGACTTTCTCGCCGCGTTCAGCTTCAGCGGCGTCGTGCCGATAGTTCGCATCCCCACGCCGGAAACGCACTACGTTACGATGGCGATAGACGCGGGGTCGCACGGCGTGCTCGCGCCGTACTGCGAGACGGTGGAAGAGGCGAAGGCTGTGGCCGCGGCGTGCCGGTGGCGGCCGCTCAAGGGCGCGCTGGCGCGAAAGGCTATCGACGCAGACGAGCTTCCGAGCCAGGCGACGCGGGAGTACCTCGAAGACCGCAACCGCAACAACGTCTGCATAATCGGCATCGAGAGCGTGCCGGCAATCGAAAATCTGGACAACATCCTGGACGTGAAGGGCATCGACGGCGTGTTCGTCGGCCCCAACGACCTGAGCATATCGCTCGGCGTGCCCGACCAGTACGACCATCCCGACTACGAGGCCGCGCTGCGCCAGATACTCAGCGTCTGCGCTTCGCACGGGACCCCGACGCTCATCCACCACCAGACCGTGGAGCTCTCGCAGAAGTGGCTGCGTGAGGGCGCGCGGTTCGTGCTCTACAGCAGCGATTCGCGCACGATGCACAACGGCTTCCGGGGGGAGTTCGGGGCCATCAAAGAGGTCGGCGCCGAGCTCGGAGGCGAATCCTCAGAGGACATTGGCGAGTCTCAAGAGGTGATTTAGCTCGTAACGCAACCATCATCCCGGGGTTCCCATGGCTCCAACGGAACGGCACCAGGAGATTAGCGAGGCTTATGTCCAACACGCCGAGGAAGAGTTCGAGAAGGGCGACATGCTCCAGGCTTCCGAAAAGGCGTGGGGAGCGGTCGCGCACTGCGTGAAGGGCATCGCACGGGAGAGGGACTGGCCGAACAGGTCACACAACGATGTGCGGCGCAACGCCCGGCGATTGATAGACATGTCAAGCAACCCTGCCGACTACAGGCTCAAGTTATCCGCGGTAGAGTATCTCCACATCAACTTCTACGAGGAAATGTACGACCCCCAAGACGTTCTTATCGGGATCGATCAAGCCAGGCTGCTTGTGGAACTTCTGAACAGCGTTGATTCGCAGATGGCAAGGTAGAAGCCTTTGTCGTTCGGGCAGCACCGGAGACACTCCGTTTGAGAGAAGCCGACATAATCGTAATTGGCGGTGGCATGGCGGGCGCGTCCACAGCGTACCATCTTGCGGCGCATGGACGGCGCGTCGTCCTGCTGGAGCGCGGCGAGGTGGCGTCCGAGGCGTCGGGCGTGAACGCCGGCCTGCTGGGCGGCTCCGGGTGGGGACGTATGCCAGACCTCGACGCCTACCTCACGATGGGCAGCCTGGAGCTATTCAAAACGCTGCAAGTGGATATGGGCTATGATTTGGAGTTCAGGCAGTCGGGGTCGCTGACCGCGATTCACACGGAGGAGCAGTACGCGTACGCCCGCGACGCGGTTGCGGCGATGCGGTCTGGCGGGCGCGACGTCGAACTGCTCACGCCCAGGGAGGCGCGCGCCATAGAGCCGAACGCCAATCCTGACTTGCTGGGGTTCACCTACTCGGCCATACGGGGGCAGGCCAACCCCGCCAAATCGACGCGGGCATTCGCGGCGGCCGCGGAGTCCAGCGGCGCGCGCATACTCACCGGCCACGAGGTTATGGGCATAGACGCTCTCGGCGACGGCTCCCATAGCGTGACGACGGGACGCGGCGAGTTCCGCGCGGGCGCGCTCGTGCTCGCCGCCGGGGCCTGGTGCGGGCCTGTGGGCGCAATGCTGGGACTTGGCGTTCCCATCGTGCCCGTGCGTGGCCAGATGTGGGCCACCAGCGTGCTCCCGCCGCGCGTCTTTCACGGCATATCCTCGATGGAGTCGCAGTTTTACTGGCGCAAAGACCCAGGTGGTGATAGCAAGACTCCTCCGAGTCTGACGCATCGCGGCGAAGCGCGCGTGACCAGGCATCTCTACGGGCGGCAGACCCGCGACGGCGAGATAATCTTCGGCGGCGACAGGCAGCTCGTCGGCTACGACACCGCGCCCGACGCCGTGGGCATCGAGGTCAACAGGGGCCACGCCAGCGAGGTCATCCCGCTCCTCAGGGAGCTACCGGTCAACCGCGCGTGGGCTGGTCTGATGCCCTTTTCGCTGGATGGCGAGCCTATCATAGGCAGGATTCCCCAACGCGATAACCTGTACATCGTCGGGGGGCTGGGGTCCTCCGGCTTCGGGCGCGGCCCATTGGCCGGCAAGCTGTTGGCCGACTACATCCACACCGGTCACAGGCCCCACGTGCTCGCGGAGTCCGACCCGTCGCGTTGCGTAGCGGAAGCCGCGTAGGCGAGGCTAACTGTGCAGGCTTTGGGGCGGGTCGCCTGTGTGCGTGGAAGAATTGAGCCATGAAAAACTGCGACATTCTGGGACATTCGCTTCCTGTGTTCTCCGGCTTTGCGTAATGGCATTGGAGACATTTTAGCACGGCTGTGCGGGTGCGTCAAGTCTCAAAAGGCTATTGAAGTGGAACGGCCTTCCGCGATTGGGCATCAAGTCTGAACAGTTACAGGCAAGGCCCCAGACTGGACGCGCTCCACTTGGTTGCTTATAATCAGTACCAGCTCGACGCGCCTTCGACTCATCGAAAAATCGTTCGAGGGGTTGCCATCCAAGCCACCGGGCCGAAGAGAACGGGCGGCGAGCCTATTAAGAAAATCTGAGAAAAAGGTGTTACCCAATGGCTGATGAGATAGTTCGCATTGGATTCGTGGGGGCGGGCGCGAACACGACGTTCCGCCACATTCCGGGGTTCAAGGCGATGGACGGCGTTGAGTTGGTGAGCGTGGCAAACCGCAGCCGCGCGTCGGGCCAGCGCATCTCGGACGAGTACGACATACCGCAGGTCTATGATAGCTGGGTCGATCTGATAGCCGCGCCG
This sequence comes from Dehalococcoidia bacterium, assembly GCA_965217565.1. Classification (GTDB taxonomy): domain Bacteria; phylum Chloroflexota; class Dehalococcoidia; order Lucifugimonadales; family CATOSD01; genus CBDCIS01. Next base: position 167,426 of record CBDCIS010000002.1, on the reverse strand, counting down.
GACACCAACGCCATCTGCATCGGCACCTGGCCCTACATGCACCGCGCCATGGTGTTGGCCGCCCTCGACAACGACAAGCACGTCATAACCGAGGCGCGCATGGCCATGGACGCGGCGCAGGCTCGCGACATGCTGGGCGCCTCGCGCATGAAGCCCAACTTGGTGGCGCAGATAGTGCCTTCTCCCATGAGCCTGAAGGTTGACCAAACCATCCAGGAATTGATAGCGCACGGCTACTTGGGAGACATCATGTCTGTGGACGTGGCCGTGCGCCAGGGAGGGTTCATAGACCACGACGCGCCGCTCCACTGGCGCAACAACCGAGACCTGAGCGGCTACAACATTATGAGCATGGGTATATGGTACGAGGCGATGATGCGCTGGATCGGACATGCCGAGAGCGTTACCGCCATTACCAGGGTCAACGTCAAGGCTCGCAAGGACGACACCGGCGCCCGTCGCTTCATCTCCATCCCCGACCAGATAGACGTCCTATGTGAGATGGCGTCGGGGCCTGTGGCGCGCCTGAGCCTCAGCACCGTGTTTGGTCTCGCGCCCTCGCCGGAGGCGTGGTTCTTCGGGACAGAGGGCACGCTCAAGCTGGATGCGTCAACGATGACCCTCTACGGCGGGCGGCGCGGCGATGATGGGCTGTCCGAAATAGACATCCCTACTCAGAAGCAGGGCGGCTGGCGCGTTGAGGAGGAGTTCATCAACGCAATCAGGGGCAAGGAGCCGGTGACGCACACCTCTTTCGAGGATGGCGTGAGATACATGGAGTTCACCGAGGCGGTTACTCGGAGCGCACAGTCGGGCAGGGCCGTGCGGCTGCCTCTCTAGCTGCCCGAATCGAACGCCGGTGCACGGCGGAGGAACAAGAAAGGAGACACACACCACTATGAATTACGAAAACCTGTTTTCCAGCAGAATGCCGGCGCCGGTCAAGACTCACCCGGGGTTGCAGGCCGATACCAAGTACGTGTTCTCGGTAACGTATGCCAACCCGCAGACGCTGCCCGCCGACGGCCTTTCGGACGCCTTGCGCGCTGCCATGCGCACGCAGGCGCCGGATCTGGCAAAGTATCCGCCTTCGCAGGGGCACATTGGCATGAGGGAGTTGATCGCTCAGAACCTCGAGGAAAAGCGGGGGCTTCATACCGACATCGACTCCATCTTCCTCAGCAGTGGCGCAGGAGGGGCCATACAGGTCATCCTCGACGCTTTCATCGACCCCGGCGACATCGTGCTGGTCGAAGAGTTCTGCTACCTGGGCACGCTGGCGATGCTGCTGTCGAGGCGAGCGAACATCATTCACATACCCACCGATGACGATGGCATGATAATCGACGCCCTCGAAAGCACGGTGAAGGACCTGGCGGCCCAGGGCAAGCGGCCCAAGATGATCTACACCATCTCCGTGTATCAGAATCCGATGGGGATGACCATGAGCCTGGAGAGGCGCAAGCATCTGCTGGAGATTTCGCACCGTTATGGGATTCCCATCGTCGAGAACGAATCCTACGCGGACTTCGTGATCGATGGCGAGCCGCTTCCCCAGTCGATCAAGGGCATGGACGACCAGGACTCAGTGATGTACATCTCCGCTTACACGAAGCTGCTCGGCTGCGGGCTGCGTCTCGGCTACGGCGTAGTCCCTGAGCAGGTGAGGGAGACGCTGGGGAAGCTGAGGTTCGGCGGCTCGCCGAGCCATCTCGCCTCGATGACCGTCCACGAGTACCTCAGGGAGCACAAGGACGAGTATCTGGAGCAGGTGAGCTCCAGCCTGAAGATGAAGAGGGACGCGCTCCTCGCTGCCCTCGGCGAGAACTTCCCGCCAAGCTGCACCTGGTCTAAGCCGGACGGCGGCATGATGGTGTGGGTGCAGCTGCCGGAGGGGGCGGACACTTGGGCCGCGCTGGACCGGGCCGTGGAAGCGGACGTGAAGTACAATCCGGGCCCGGTGTTCAGGGCCGACCGCGACCGCCCCAACTACATGCGGCTTACGTACAGCCACAACTCGCCCGAAGAGATACGCGAGGGCATCGGCATCTTGGCCTCCGTGTTCGAGCGTGAGGGCTTGTTCGGCTAGCAGCGAGAGAGCCTGATTGGTTCCCGGTTTGACCTACGCAGCCGACCTTCACATCCATTCGTCCTTCGCGCGCGCCACCAGCAAGGAACTCAATCTCGAGAACCTGGCGCATTGGGCCAGGCTCAAGGGCATCGACCTACTGGCCAGCGGTGACTTTACTCACCCGGCGTGGTTCTCGCAGATACGGCGCAAGCTCGTCGAATCCTCCGAAGGCGTATACGAGTTCGAGGGCGTGCGCTTCATCCTGGGAGCCGAGGTCAACTGCGTCGCCGAACAGCGTGGCAGGCATCGCAGGATTCACGCGCTCGTCTTCGCTCCCAGTCTGGAGGTCGCGGAGCGCGTCAACAGGGCGCTGGCGACCAGAGGCGACCTCACCGCTGATGGGCGGCCAACCCTGCAGATGTCCCCCAGGCAGTTGCTGCGCACCCTGCTGGACATAGACAGTCGCTGCCTTTTAATTCCGGCGCACGCCTGGACGCCCTGGTTTGGAATCTACGGCTCGAAGTCGGGATTCGACTCGCTGGAGGAGTGCTTCGGGGACGACGCGCGGCACGTTTACGCGGTGGAGACTGGCCTTTCCAGCGACCCCGCCATGAACTGGCGAATCCCTGAGCTAGATGACGTGTCGATCGTCTCCTTTTCCGACGCTCACTCTCTCCCGAAGCTGGGACGGGAGTTGACGGTCATCAACGGAGAACTGAGCTACACGGGACTTGTGGATTCTCTCAAGAGGCAGAGCATAGCATACACCGTAGAGTTCTTTCCCGAGGAGGGTAAGTACCACTATTCGGGTCACCGCAAGTGCGGCGTCAGCTACTCTCCCGGCGAAACCGAAGAGCGGAAGGGGCGTTGTCCCGCGTGCGGACGGCGGCTCACGCTTGGCGTCATGCAGCGCGTCGAGGAGCTCGCCGCAAGAGAGGTCGCGACTAGGACGCGCGCCGACGGACTGATCGGCGCCGACAATGGGCGTCCGCCCTTCAAGTCGCTGGTCGCGCTTCAACAGATAATCGCCGAGAGCATGGGCAGGGGGGTCAACACGAAGGGAGTGCGGTCCGAATACCTTCGGCTGGTCGGAGAGTTGGGCAACGAACTTTCGTTGTTGATGGAAGTTCCTCTAGCTGACGTCCTGATGGCGGCCGGGGAACGGATTGCCGATGGCGTGGGCAGGGTGAGGCGTGGAGAGGTTGTCATCGAGCCGGGATATGATGGAGTCTATGGCACGGTAAGGGTATGGCCGGGGGCTTGAGTTTCAAGCCGAATTGCGAAGATCGCAAGGACACAGTGAGGAAGAACGATGATAGTTATCGAAGGTGAGATGCGAGAGCTCCTCAACAATGCTCTGAACGACGGGTGCTATTGCATCGTGGGAACGGCCTCAAAAGACGGGGAACCGCAGATCAGCATGAGGGGTAGCCTCAGCGTTTATGACAGTGAAACGCTGGCTTACTGGGAGCGCTCTATGCGCTCATCCCAGGACAACCTGAACGAGAACCCCCAGGTTGTGGTCTTCTACCGCAACCCTGAGAAACGCATTAACTGGCGCTTCCATGGCAGGGCGACGGTGCACGAGTCGGGCGAGATACGCGACAGGGTGATGAATCAGACGCCTCAACCGGAACTCGACCGAGACCCAGAGAGGAAAGGCCTCGCCATTCTGGTTAGGATATACAGGATTACCAGCTTGTCAGGGGAGGTGCTTCAGCAGCGGGACTGAGGGCGCTCAACGGAGTGAAACAGGGCCAGGAAAAAGGCAACCCGTCGGTTGGTGGGTTGCCTTTTTGCTTTGCCTCAAACTTCCAGGTTGGTCTCTAGCTAATCGCCATCGCCTGCGGCGCCCTGTGCCCGTGGGGGTGGCAGTCGGGAGAGCTGGAAGTTGTACAGCCTACCCTCCGTGCCGATCCAGGTGCGGTCCCGAATCGGGAGATTACCAACGAGAGGCTGGTTGTCAACTCGCACGTTATGGGTGCGCTCCCGATTCTGAAGGCCGACGTGGCGGCCCGCGAAATTGAAGGACACCCCCTCGAGTCCGGGTATGCTTATCTCCTTACCCCATACGGAGTCTTTGGAAAAGAACTTCATGACGCGGCTTCGCCGGATATTCGCGAAATCCACTATCAATTCGCCGCGGTCGCTATAGATGAAGCCGTGTGGGCGCCTCCGCGTAAGCCAGTAGATGGCCCATCCTATCAGTATGATGAGAATGACACCAGGAATTGACAGTAGTCCCCAATAATAGCCAGGCGCCGGTGACTTCTGCTGGCCCACCTGAATGGGAGCCGGCGGCGCGGGCGCCTGGAGTGCGGCGGGTTGCTGCGCGGGAGGAGAGTAAGGCAGCAAAGACGACAGGACGATTGAATCGGACATGTAAGCGTACTGTCTGCCGGAGTACTCGAGGTTCAGCCGCAAGTCCATCGTGTGAAGCGATTCCCCTTCTGGTGTAAAGAACACCTCGTATGACCAGGCGCGCTCCTGATCCAACAGGCGTTTAGGCTCTATTTCCACTACTCCCGCCACGTCAGAGCTGGAGGCCAGCACACCCGTGAGTTGGTCTGTTGGCACCGCGAAGGGTTGGCCCTGAATGTTAACGAGGACGTCGGCTATCTTGGTCCTCTCTCCGGGCTTCAAGTCTTTGGTCTGCAGCGTAGTTACGTCCAGAGACGGGAACGCCTGCGTTCTGAACTCCGCCTGGGAGGTTACCCGGTGGTCAAGCCCGATCCATGAGAGCTGCAGTTCAACCGCGTGTTGGCCCTCGGCCGACAGGGGGGGCAGTGTGGTCGAGTAGAAGCCGTCCCCGGCGATGGCGTCTCCGGATACACCGTCGTCGTTAAGGCCGAAAGACAGAGTCGTTCCCTTAGGGGGGCTAACCCTTGCGGTCAGACGAATGTCGTCGGCCGTAACTGTCTGCTGTTCATGTTTCACGGATGCGATCAGCACGGCGGGCTCATTCAGCGGCGTGGTCCCAAGAGATTCGAGGACCGGCGTGTACCCGTGCACGACGTATTGCCAGGTTGAGGCCGCGCCCTCGATGCCTTGAACGTTTAGCTGCCATTCCCCTGGCGCGGGGTCTAACAAGCGCCAGATGACGACAGAGGGGGATTCGACGATGAATGAAGACATCGCGTCGCCCGAGGACATCTCAACCCCTGCGGGGTCGCTCAGCGTCAGCTTGCCGCCTTGGCTTTCTTTGAACACCAGAAGGTTCGTCTCCTGGGTTCCGGGCGCTACGCCAAACTTCGAGGCGAGCACGCCGCCATTCGATAGCCTCTCACCTCCCAAGTCGCTGAGAGCGCCCTTACTCTCCATTTCGAGGATGCTATCCGAGAGACTCTTGAAGCCGCCGGGAGTTGACAGGTCGAAGAATTGTCCTCCAAGCTCTGAAGAGACATTGTTCAGAAGCTCAACCGATTGGCTTGGGGTTCCTGGAAGCCCAAGACCGACGAACTTCCATCCGTTGCTCTGGAAACGGTTCGCCAGACCTTCCAGTCGAACAGTTGACTGGTTGAGGTCTGATTGGGTTGGGCCGCTGGTGATGAGATACACGGCGCTTCCGGGCGCGGAGCCTGTATTGCCAAGAAAGGCCGCGGTCTCAGCAAGCGCGCCCAACAGGTCGGCGTACTCAGCAGGCTCCCCAGCCCCCAGCCAGCCGTCGAGCCCGTTCTGGAAAGCGACGAATTCGGCATCGCTGAGCGATAGAGGGCCGATAGCGTTCGAGGAGCCGTCAACGTTATCGAAGGTGAAGTACTGCTGGTCTCGAAGTGTGGAAACGAGGCTCAATACTGATTTCGTGGCGTCGGCGCCATCATCTGTTTGAGAGACGGCTTGTCTATCTACCAAGAAGACGATATGCTGGCGTTCCGTCTGCGCCAGCACGGCTTGACTGGAAAGACCTATGAGGGCGATTATTGCTGCTAGGAGTACGCTTGGGATTAGTCTGTGCATCTTCTACCTCCCCTGTCTCCCCAAGTTACTGGATGGCTTTTAGCAGAGTCAATTCAAATTGAGTCCACTTTTGGGAGTTAAGGGACGCGGTATCGTCCACACAAGGAAGGGACTTTGTCCCCGTCCTAACCTTCCCCGCAATGGGAAGGGCCGTAAGGAAGCTGGCCTATTTTTGCGCGAATGAAGGGGATGAGAGCGCGGGCAATCCCGCCGCCGCCGGTCTTGTCGCGCACGCTTGGGGATAGTTGTTAACGGGTGTGAATGATGTCAAAAGGCCGGGCGCTCTTGGGGATAGTTCTCGCGGCGTTCGCCGCCAGTGTTCTGGCCTCCTGCGGCTGTTCAGACACGGAGACGGCCAGGGGCTTGATTCAAGAAGTTCAATCTGAATCTTTGCTGGAGTTGAAGTCGTTAACCCTGAGGACCCGGAGCGGCGAGACGCTTGAGTTCGCAGCCAACGGCAAGACGTTCGCCGGGTTTTCGCCCTCGCATCTCAGGGAGCATATGGTTCTTGGCGATCCGGTGACCATAACCTTCCATCGCGAGGGCGAGACCCTAGTCATTGACGACGTAACGGACTAGGCCCCGGCCGCCTTTCGCACTCTGCGCGCGCTAAGCCAGACGTATGCGGTTCCCCCTACGATGGCGGCGATAACCAGCAGGAACACGATGGTTCCCTCGCCGCCCGGAAGCACCGGTTGCACTCCTATCTCCAGGGGAACGTTGACCGTGGCTGCGCCCAGCCGCTCGCTTTCCAGACTTACTCGCAAGCTCCATGCGCCCGCCTCGTCGAAGGTGATGTTGGCGTCGTAGTACGGCGGCGAGTCGGCGGCGGAACCTGGAGTGATTAGCGCGGGGGCTTGAAACGTTGGTTCATCACGCTCGTTGAGGGCGACAATGGTGATGAGCGCGTCGTGGACGGGCAGAAGGCTGTCGGCCTCCAACGGTATCACGGAAAAGTGGACCCAACCCACCACAGGCTTCACCGGCTGGACTTCGACTACAACCTGATAGGAACCCTCTCGGCCGCTGAACAGTTCCAGGCTTTCCCCTTCTCCGTGCGCCAACGCGAGGCCGACCGACCAGGCGGCGTGTGTCGTAACAACGAGTAGGAGCAGGCCAATAGCGATCAGCCGCCCAGAGAGTGACGAGCGCGCCCATTGGCTCATCATGAGCCGAAGCGGCCGACGTTGTGGTTGGTTGGGATGGGCGTCATATTCGGTGGCTTGGGCAACCCAAATCGAGGGTGTTCAGGGTGTTCCTCATAAATCGTCGCTCATTCATCTTCATTGTAGGCTATCTTCACGGCTGCTGGCTAGGGAGCGGTTTCATGCTCCGCGTGACCCCCCGCGCGAATCTTCTCGGCATTCTTCAAGGCCTCGCGGCGCGATAGAGGACTGAGAAGGTGGTGGCGGCGCTCGACGTAGTCTTCAACGGCGCCCAGATCACTCCATGCAAGGTCGTGTAGGGCCCAGCCGACGGCTTTGCGGATGAAGAAGTGAGGGTCTGAGAGGTTGGGTTCGATGCAGTCGAAGAGGAGGTCGAGGTCGGTCTCTCCTTTGCGGTTGATCTGGCAGATGATCGACGACCTGCGCTTCCACATGTCCTCGCCACGACTCCACGTCCGAACGTGGCGCGCCATGCCGTCCGGGCATCTCTCCAGCAGTCCCCGCAGCGGGTGGGTCGCGATGTCATCCACGAAATCCCATCAGGCTCCGCTCATGACCATTTCCTCAAACATCGGCAGCGTGTCGAGTGTACGGAACGACTCATACCGTCCGGCCCCGGCGAGGTCGAGCGCGGCGTAGCGCTCCTCGCGGTAGGCGACGTTGCGCCACAGCTCAAGGACGGCGGCCTGCCAGTCGGACTTCTCTGAGATGGGGTGAGCGCGGAGCAACGCGCGCAGAAGCCTGTGGCGGACCGGAGTCTGCACACCGCGAAATGGTATCGCAGACTTCATATACGCCCGCATGCCCTCGGCCTTACTGGGGTTGGCGTTATCGGCCAGGGCTAGGTGAACTTCCTGAACGAGTTCGGATATCACCGTCTCACACCTCCGGCAATGACGATGCGGCATGTCGAGCCTGTATCGGTTTCAAGAATCATTTTCCAGATGGGTCATTTTGGGTTATTTCATAGCTGGAGCCTGTGGTTATCGGGACCAGGATTTTCAGGATTGTTTTGTTAGGGTTGCGCATGAGAAGATGATAGCACGGGTGTTCGTGTGTGTCAAGCGGGCGCGATATATCGGCGCAGTTGGCCGGGAAGGGAGGCTCGAAATCCCGCGCCTGCGTTACGACGAGCGGACTCGCTTGCCGTTGAGCGTCGTTCCGATTGGCGTGTAGCGAACGCCTAGTTGATAGACGACCAGCAGGATCGCGGTCACGGTCACGCATATCAGCGCGAACTTGAGGTGGATATTGACCGGCCAGTCCAAGACCAGCTTGAACCCGAAGACCACCAGGGGCAGGTGCCAGAGGTACAGCCAGTAGGACGCATCCGATATGTAGCGCACCCAAAACCGCTCCCGCGCGGCTATCCAGCGGAAAAGCCCTATCAATCCGAAGCACATCAGCCAGGCATAGGCGACCTGAAACACCGCAGCTGCCGAGTGCACCCACTCGGCCTTGACCTCGTACAGGAACGTCAGCCCACCTAGGAACGCCAGCGTCAGCGCGGGCAACAGCGCGACCGTCCACCATCGGCTCACCACAGAGTTCCGTTGGTAGAAGAAAGCGCCCACCGCGAAGAAGAGCGCGTAGTAGCCGAGCACGACCGGGTTGGGAACCACTCTCTCGGAGGTATCCGGGCCGAAGACCGGCTCCACCATCAGCAACTGTGGCACGAGGGTTAGCGGAATCGCCAGCCACCATATTACCGGATGGCTGAACTTCACCCCCAGCTTCGCCGCCAGGATGAACCCGGCTGCGAGCCACAGCAGGAACCACAGGAACCAGAGGTGATTGAAGGTGCTGAGCCAGATGAACGGCCACCAGAGCATCACTCCAACCCCAAACTTCTCTGGCGCGAATACCCATACGAAGGCCCAGGTGGTGATCGGTATGACGGTGAGCGCGCCTATGGCGAGCGGCAGGCCGACGCGCCTGAGCCTGTGCATCGCCAGTTGGCGCAGCCCCCGCCGCCGCCACAGCATGGCGGTGAAGAAGCCGCTGAGCAGGAAGAACACCGGCATCCGGAACCCGTGAATGGCGAAGAATATAAGCGCGTAGATGTCGTCGTTCTGGTCGGGATACCCTTCGTCGGAATACTCCTTCGACATTGCGTCGGGCATCAAAAAGAGAGCGGTGTGCAGGACTATGCCCAGCAGCATCGCCACAGCGCGCAGCGCGTCCAGCTCATGGAATCTGGGCGATACAGCTTTCACGGGCTCTGGCGGCGTCAGTCGTACGCAAGCGCCGCCGTTTCCGGAGGGTTGGTCGTGATGGGGCATCGTCGGATTGGTTGACAGCATGGTGTGGCTATGGAGGCCGCTCTACGCGCCCTGGCTGCTATTATAGTACACGTTAGCCCCAAAATGACGGGGAAGCGATTTGGATCAGGGCTATCACATCTTCGCCTCGTCCATGTCACTCCGAGCGCAGCCGCACTTTGGAAAGGCCCTGCCAAATAGTTTCTTGGCCTTGAATTAACCTGCCGCAAGGGTGTAATGTAAAGCGAAGCCGAAACCGGGAGGGCATTCACATGACTTCGAGCCAGCAAGCCAAGATAGTTTCAGTGCAGCTATGCGTGGGCCACAGGGAGCCTATGCGGACGGTGGAGAGCGCCAACGTCATCGAAAGACACGGCATCGAGGGCGACCGCCACGCCACCTCCGAGGGCGTCCGCATGGCCCGCCAGGTTCTGTTGATGGACGAGGAGACGCTGGAGAGATTCGGACTCTCTCACGGCCAGGTGCGCGAAAACGTCACCACGTCCGGCATCGAACTGAAGTCCCTGGAGGAAGGCAGCAAGGTTGCGCTGGGCGACGACGTAGTGGTCCGAATCACAGGTCACTGCGCCCCGTGCGCCCGGATGGACGAGATCAGGCCGGGGCTGAGGCAGGAGCTCGAGATGCAGCGCGGTATGCTGGCCTACGTGGTCCAGGGCGGAACTATTAAGGTTGGGGACGGCGTGCGCGTCTTGGAGGGAGCGCCGACCGGCTAAACGGCTTCTCCGCGCCTTGCCGATCCGCGCCCCCGCGCCGGTTCATCCACCGTACTAGACGACCCGCTCCTCTCGCAGATCCTTCAGCGACTGCGAGAACGCCTCTATGGTGCGGTCTATGACCTGTTCGTCGTGCGCGGAAGACACCATGAACGCCCGTCCGCCCATCAGGTCAACCTCGTTTACCAGCATGGCCCTACGAATCGCCTGCGTCTTGGAGTTGGGCATCGTGCGATAGATGTCCTGGTAAGGCATAGTGCACAGGTCGCGGTCGCAATTGCAGTCTGCCCCAAGATTGAGGTGAATGATCGAAGCGATGCCATGCGCGTGGCCGGTAACCTCGTTCTGGATGAACGCCTCGTTCAGGCCGTTCTTCAGACGCTCTGCCATTGCGTCGGCCCTCGCGTTTACGCCCTGGGTAGCGATCGCCTCGAGTGTGGCGATACCCGCGGCGGCTGTGGTGGGTTGAGCGTTGTAGGTGCCGCCTTGCGGAACCCTGTGAATGCCGTCCCATTCAGGGTCTCCCCGGAATGCCATAAGCTCCATGATCTCAGACTTGCCGCCAACCGCCGAGCCGGGCTGCCCGCCCGCGACTATCTTTGCCATAGTAGTCAGGTCCGGTTCGAGGTCCCAGCGGAACTGCGCGCCACCGGGAGACAGCCTGAAACCCGTTATGACCTCGTCCATTATGAAGACGACGCCGTGTCTCGCGGTAATCTCCCGCAGGTCGTGCAGGAACTGCGGGTTCCGCAACGGAAATGTGCCGTAGTGCGCCCCGTTGCACTCGACGATGAGGGCGGCGATGTCGTTGTCTTGGGACAGGATTCTCTCCGCTTCCGCGCTGTCGGCTGGGGCGACGATCACGCTATCCAGAACGGCGTTAGGAACCCCGCCAAGTGACTGCCCTGACTCCGGCGTAACGTAGTCGTGCCAGCCGTGAAAGTGCTCCTGGAACTTGACTATCTTGGTCTTGCCCGTGTAGGCGCGCGCCAGGCGCAGGGCAAGATAGGTGGACTCGGTGCCTGAACTTGTGAACCGCACCCTTTCCAGCGACGGCAGCAGTCTCTTGATCGCCTCCGCGTAGCGCACCTCGTGGGTGGTCGCGCCGCCGAGATGCGTTCCCCGCCCGGTCTGAGCGTTGACGGCGGTCGTTATCTCCGGCGGGCTATGGCCCATCATGAGGCTGCCGTTGCCCATTATGTAGTCTATAATCTGGTTTCCATCAACATCGTACTTGAACGCGCCTTCCGCGTATTCGAAGTACGCCGGAAAGGGCGACGTGAACCTTGTCTGGTGAGTAATGCCGCCCGCGAAAAGCGACCTGCCTCGCTCGTACCACTCAATCGACTTCGCGAACTTCTGCGAGTAGCGTTCCTCTAAAGTAGGCATGTTGACAACTCCTTATCCATTCACCTGAAACTTACCATTGACCTCTCGTCACTCTCCCGCCAGCGACTTGCTCGCCGCGCCTACGCCCGCGCCCTGCGGCACCTCGAAGCCCACGCGCGGCAGGATGCCCTCCAGGGCCGCCAGCAGGGCGAGTATGTATTCGGGCTTGCTCGACTCTCCCATGAGTCCTACGCGCCAAACCCTGCCGGCCAGTTGACCAAGTCCCTTGCCAATCTCGATACTGTGCTCTCGCAGCAGAAGCCGGCGGACCGTGTCGTCATCCACGCCCTCCGGTATCCAGACCGGCGTAATCTGGTCCAGCGCGTGTTCGCGCGGCACAACAGGTTCCAAGCCCAGCGCGTCGAGCCCGGCCCTCAGCGCGTTGGCGTTCCGCCGGTGACGACTGAACCGCGCCTCCAGGCCCTCTTCGAGGACTATCCTGAGTCCTTCCCTCAGACCAAGAATCATGCTCACCGGCGCCGTATGGTGATATACGCGATCGAATCCCCAGTAGTTGGCGTTGAGCGCAAGGTCGAGATACCACGAAACGGGCTTCTGAGACCTGCTCTTCACCACCTCATGCGCCCTGGAGCTAACCGCAACAGGGGACAGGCCGGGCGGACAGCCCAAGCACTTCTGAGTCGCGGAGTAGCAGTAGTCGATGTCCCAACTGTCCACCGCGACCTCGTTGCCGCCGAGGGACGTGACGGCATCGACCACGAAGAGCGCGTCGTGCGCCTTTGCCAGCCCGGAAAGGCCATCAAGCGGCTGCCTGACGCCCGTGGAGGTTTCCGCGTGAATGGCGGTAACCACTTTGACGTTGGAATGCTTCTTGAGCTCGGCCTCCAGCATCTCTTCCGGGAATGGCCCGCCCCAGTCCGCGCGCAGGGGCACGACGTTGGCCCCGACCCGCGTCGCCATATCCACCATGCGCTCGCAGAAGAAGCCATAGATGCACATTATCACGGTATCGTCCGGCTCCAGCAGGCTCGACAACCCCGCTTCCATGCCGGCGGAACCCGTCCCCGAAAGGGCGAAAGTCAGGCTTTCCTCGGTCTGAAATACCCTCTTCAGAAGCTCCGACACCTCATCCATAATGAGCATGAAGTCAGGATCAAGATACCCAATCATGTTGGACATCATGGCCTGCAACACCCTGGGATTGGCGTTGCTGGGGCCGGGGCCCAGTAGGATGCGAGGAGGCGCCAGAGGCATAGCGGACGCAGGCAGCGGACTTTGGGTCATTGGTCTCTCCTTCAAAGCTGCTGTGAGAACTGAGACTTGGTCGAATCACAGGGAGACGCATGACAGCTTTACCTTAGCGACTCCTTCCGGCGCGTATTGTACAACTATTGTCCGCACGCGTCATGGTCTGGCAGCCACGATTCGCATCAGAGCGAACCCCAAAAGACGGGATTCCTGGTCACCGTTTGGCTTGGACGCCAATCCAGCGTTGATGTTAAGATTCGCGCTCAGGGGAAACTGGCAAGAACCCGGTATTGGTGTCAACGTGATGGTCGGTTCAGGCTCATTTGAGGATTTCTCCGCCGAACTCGGAGACTGGTACATAGGGAAAAGCGAGGGCGATCCGCTCGTTGGGATGGCGCAGGTCTTGAAAGGCAAGAGTGTCTGCGTCATGGGCGGGTGCGGACAGGTCGGCTCGCACATCCTAACCAAGCTCTACGAGTTCGGCCTTCCGATCGACAACCTTCAGATTAACGACAACCTATCGCTGGGCAACGCGGGCAACCTGCCGCGTCCTCTTCGGGGGCTTGTGGACACACGCTCTCACCTAGAGTTCGTGAATTCGCCGCCGCGCGCGCCGGACATCCTCGTATTCGTGGGGGGACGCTCGAGCGCGCCTCACTTCAACAGCCTGACCGACGTCATGGAGGAGATCGAGTGTTGGAAGGCCATCATGGAATGGTGCGCCGGCGCGGGAATTCGCCTGATATTCGCATCGACAAGTAGCCTGGGTAAGGTCCGTCCCTCGGTTGAGACCCAGAGAGCGTGGCCAGGCTCCCTATATGAGTTGACAAAGCTCATGATGGAGGAGATGGCTATCCAGCAAGCCCTGTGCGAGGGGCTGCAAGTCCAGATATGCAGATTCTTCTCCGTCTATGGCGTGACAGAGCAGCATAAGGGCAACTTCGGCAACCTGTACACGCAGATACTGTGGCACGCCAGGGAGGGCGTGTCATTCGAGTTGTGGGGGCAAAAGGGCGTCTTCAACCCGGGAGAGCAAACCCGCGACACTATCTTCGCCACCGAGGTAGCCCGGGCCATCCTCTTCCTGCTGTCCCTCCCGGCTCCCGAGCCAACCCTGGGCGACGTATCGTCCCTCACATACAACGTGGGGCAGGGGGAGCCGGTGTCCGTCAACAAGATGATCGAGCAGATCGAGGCCCTCCTCCAGACGAGGCCCCGAATAGTCCCCACAGAGGTTCCCAGCGAGGTGAAAAACTACGTCGTCCACACGTGGGGCGACCCGAGTAGGCTCATCCAGGCCGGGTTCGTCCCCGTGTTCACAGACCACGTTGCCAATCTGCGATTCATAAACTACGCACTGACAGACATGGATTGGTACTGGTCCGTCGTCGAGAGGATTCGAGCAACCCTTATGCGAGCCTGGGACGAAAACGGCCGGGAACGATGAAAATGGGAGCCTAACGCTCGCCCTCTATCTTCGATTCCTCAGAGTCTCTCCGCCCTCCGTTATCCCTAATGCTCCGGGCGGTCCTCCGCCTTGAGCTGCTCCACCACCGCCTTAACGTCTTGGACGTGGTCCATGTGGGCTACGAGCACGGCATCCCCCGTCTCCACGACTACAACGTTCTCAAGCCCGACGGCAGCCACCAGCTTATGCCGCCCGATTAGAAGGGAGTTTCGGACAGAGCGAGCGTAAACGTCGCCCCTAATCACGTTGCCAAACTCGTCCCTCTCTCCCTCCTCCCAGAGAGAAGACCAGCTCCCCACGTCGGACCAACCGGCGTTCAGCGGGATAACGAGGCAGTCCGGAGAAGGGGCATCGGTCTCGTCGGATACGCTGGAGATTGGCAAACCTGGCTCTGGACTCTCAGGCTTGCCAGCCACCTTTTCCATAATAGAGTACGCTACGAAGTCGCCTGGGCACTCGACGAATGTCTCGGGATGCGGCCTGTAGAAGCCGCCATCCTGTCGCCCGCGAACGTAGGCAGCCTCACACACCTCCGCGATGTCGGGACGATGCAGCCGCATCTGTTGGAGCCACACCGATGTTCGCGCCATGAAGATGCCGCTGTTCCAGAGGAATCGCCTTCTTCTCAGCAGTCTTTGAGCCATGGCCTTATCGGGTTTCTCGACAAACGAGGCTACTCGAAAGGGCAGAGCGTCGTTTGAGACGCGCGCCTGTCCATTTTGGGCCTCTGCTCGCGCCACGCTGGCGAGCGATTCCACTGCCTCACCCTTTTCGATATACCCGTAGCCTGTGTTCGGCGAGGTTGGAACTATTCCGACCGCAACCATGCAACCCTGTTGGGCTAAAGGGCTGCCACTCCTGGCAACCGCTTGAAAGGCGGGCACGTCCCGAAGAATGTGATCGGCGGGCATGACCAGCATTACCGGGTCTTCTTCGTCGTCGTTCTCGCGGCGGTCAGACAGATGGAGAGCGGCAAGCGTGAGAGCGGGGGCCGTGTTGCGGCCATCGGGCTCGAGAATGATCGACGATGGAGTAACCGCTGCCTGCCGGCAGTGTTCGGCAACAAGAAACCTGTGCTCCTCATTGCAGACGATGACGGGAGGGGCGGAGTCCTGAAGGCCGTCCAGCCTGAGAAGCGTCTCTTGAAGCAAGGAGCGTTCGCCTGAAATGGCGAGGAACTGCTTGGGGTAGAGCGCCCTCGAGAGGGGCCAGAGGCGGGCGCCGGAGCCGCCGGCCAATATGACGGGATAGAGCGTCATGCACGTCTCCATCTAAACCTGCTTGCCCAGCGTGAGCGCTGGAAGTTGGCACCCGGCCAACTACTACGGAGGCCCTCGGCTTCGAGTCCGAGCGCCTCCGCGGAGCCTTTTGGCGCGCACGCGACAATGCACATAATAGAACCTGGGCTATCGGCTTTCAAGGTACGCCCACTCCACTCTCCGGCCCAATGCAACAGGTGCGACATTAGCCAATCTCTCTGTCCCCGCTTCTCCAAGACAGCGCCAGCTCAAAGAGGGCGCCATAGTCCCAAATATCCTGACCCTTGCAATACACCATCCCGTGTCCAGTGCGCGCTCCCTCCACGTGGCCTATCGCTTTCCTGTCGAAGACTCGGAATTCACGGGGCGCGAACGCCTGTATAAGCGCGCGCGCTACTGAGGCGAGTCTGGGCCTCCAATTCAAGAAAGGCGCTTCACCTAACAATAAAGTTCACCTTTTTTTGCCAGAGTCGTCCCTTGACATCATTTTACTTTTATTAAACTATTACAATATATTGCCTAGATGATGATTAACCTTTACCGACAATCGGTGTCACCCACAAGAACCAAACTATCCCAGGAGACTGGGGAGAGAGGAAAAGCGATTTGACTACATCGACAGCCGAATTTCAAGTCACCGCAGAACCCCAAGATATTGTGCGAATCGCCCCTCCTGCTTATGGGGCGAGGACAAGTCAGAGGCAAATGATCTGTCCCAGGTGCGACACACAGCTTAGGATAAACTACGATGAGCCTGAGTGTCTCCAGTGCGGGTACGTGGACTATTCCTACACACCCCCAGCCTCCAAGCGGAGCACCAAGAGCATCATCAGCGCCGGAACCCGGTACATCCTCCGCTACGTTGGCGAATTTCCGTCGCTCGTCGATACGCTCACGCACATACAATTGCGGCGGTTGCGAAACCGGGTCGTCTATGGAGTCATTTGCCCATTCTGTGGCAATTCGATGGACCAGTCGTCCCTCTCGGGCAAGCGTCGAGAAGTGCGCGAGGAACGCTACAAGTGCGACCAGGGACACAGGGTATCCCTCACGCCCGGCAAGAACGGCGCGTTGGGCTGGAAGTAGCGCCATAGAGGTGAAAGCAATCGAAGACGCAAACCACCTCAGGGGAGTGTGTTAGCCACACTCCCCTACATCTCGTTTGGGCCCTTCACCAGCGCATTGGCGAGACTGCCGGATTTGGGCGGCTATCTCCTAGAAGAAACCCTCTACCATGACAAAGGTTGTCGATAAGTACATACAACACCCCGAGCGGCCGCTCTTCATATGCGACTTCTCTCCGCCCAGGGGTTCCCACCCAGGCCTCTTGGAGCCATCCAAGGGGCTAGACGTCGACTTTATCTCCGTCGCGTACAATCCCGGCAAATCCGTAAGGATTAACTCCGCGTTTGCCGCTCACTGGATAAAGGCTAACACCGGCGCGGATGTCGTGTTCACCATCGCCACGCGCGACATGAACAAAGTTGCCGTCCAGAGTCTGCTCATGGGCGCGGAGTTGCTGGGCCTTGAAAATGTCGTCGTGGTTATGGGAGACTCCTTCACGAACCGAGAGCTTTCGCTGGTGAAGGATGTAAAGGACTATTCGCCCACCGGATTGATACGCTCTATTGGACAGATGAACGAGGGCATAGACTACAGAGGGAGGAAGCTGCGCTCTCCCACGAGCCTCTGCGTTGGAGCAACCATAGACCTGGGCCGTGACATGGATCGAGAATTGAGACTTACACACAGTAAAGTCGATTCCGGGGCGCACTTCTTCATTTCACAGCCTACCTTTCAGGCCGGCGCGCCCAGGGAGTTCATCGAACGATACGCGGAGCAATTCGGAGAAGAACTGAGTGTGCCGATATTCCACGGAATTCAGATCATGACCAGGGATAGCCTGGTCTTGAGCAGCGTTCCTCAATGGGTAAACGACGACCTTGAAAAAGGCCGGAAGAGCGAAGACATCGCGCTCGAGGTCTTGAGCGAGTTCACCAGCGCAGGCTTCCGGTCATTCTATCTGGTGCCCCCAATTCTGAGAGGCGGGCGCAGGGATTACCAGGCTGCTCGATCCGTCCTGGAGGCCGTCCCCAGGTGACCTTCCCGTTGACCTGGTGGGGCATCCCATGGCCTGGACGCTCACACAGGTACGCTTCAACCGAAACAGATTCCTTCGCGTTAGTTTCGTTGACGCTAGGGCAGCCGAGGGCTATAATCATTGCAATCAAATGAGTGCAGAGGTGTAGCTGAAGTTGGCGAACGAAACAGGTAAACGGTATGCATGTCCTAAGTGCGGCTCGGAGTTCGTCGTAACCAAGGGCGGTGAGGGCACCATGATTTGTTGTGGCGACCCGCTGCCGAAGAAGTAGCTAATCTTTGTATCAGGCGTGCCGGACATCCGGCGCCGCCTCGCAACTTCTCATATGGAGAGTCCAAGCGCTTATGGCCAATCAACTAGGCAGAAGGTATCAGTGTGACGTCTGCGGGACTATGGTGCTGTGCACGAAGGCGGGTGAGGGCATGGTGCAGTGCCACGACGCCGAAATGGCGGTGCAGCAACCCCGCAAGCTGCCGTCCTCCGACTAGGTAGGGCCCTCAAAACAACATCCCCCAGGTCGCCGAACCCCATAATTCGCAGCGGCCGCATCGTCGTTCATCCGCATGGGCAGGGCAAGCTCCGAGCTATCCCGCGGCCTTGCTAGCGGCCTCGTGCTGCTCGTCGGCGTGATACGAACTGCGCACAAGGGGTCCGGACGCTACGTTTCTGAAACCCAACGCTTCACCTTGCGCTCGAAGCTCCTCGAATTCATCGGGGGTGTACCACTTCGCAAGCGGCGTGTGCTTCTGGGACGGCCGCAGGTACTGCCCTATAGTAAGAAGGTCACAATCCACGGAGCGCAGGTCCAGCATCGTCTCGGTTATCTCGTCCCACGTCTCGCCCAGGCCCACCATCATTCCCGACTTGGTGACGCCCTCCGGCGCCATCTCCTTGGCCCTCTTCAGCAGTTCGAGCGACTGGTCGTAGTCCCCTTTTGGCCTGACACGACGAAAAACCCGGCGGGCGGTTTCGATATTGTGATTGAGGGTCTCGGGGCCCGCCTCCATCACGCTTTCGAGCGCGTCCCAGTTGCCGCAGAAGTCGGGAATGAGCACCTCCACCTTGCACTGTGGGAGGCGTTTGTGAATCTGCTGGATGCACTGGGCGAAGATGAACGCGCCGCCGTCCGGCAACTCGTCCCGGTTGACCGACGTTATCACGGCATAGTTAAGTCCTAGGCGCTCAACGGTCTCGGCCAAACGAACAGGCTCCTCCAGGTCGAGCGTCATGGGTGTGCCGGTCTTAACGGCGCAGTAAGCGCAGGCGCGCGTGCAGATGTCTCCCAGTATCATGAAAGTGGCAGTCCTGCGTTCCCAGCACTCCCCGATATTGGGGCAGCGCGCCTCTTCGCAGACAGTGTGAAGCCGGCCTTCGCGTAGCCGCTCTCTTAGCTGTAGGTAATTGGGGCCGCCCGGCATCCTAACCTTCAGCCAGTCTGGAAGCCTTCTCTGCGCGACCATGTTTCCTCCCAACGACCAGTATGCGTCAATCATACCAGATTCCATGCCCCCCGTCTGGATTCTACGCCGCGCCGCCCACGCGAGCAGCGCAGTCCTCATATGCTATATTATATGCTGGCAGGCCCTTGGAAGATTCGAACGCGGAGCGCATGGCTATTGACTGGCCCTTCACCACAGACAAAGCCCATACAGGACGAACATGCCCGATTGACTCTCGACGGCATGGCTCCCTTGGGGGATTGCTATGCCCAATTCGAGGGAGAGGCAATCAACGTGTTTGGCGGGATACCCGGCGAGGAGGTGGTCGCGAGGATCATCAGGTACAGGCGTCGGCGCAGAAAGTTCACCTCCGGCATCGTAACCAGAGTGCTGAAGCCTTCACCGCACAGAATCGCGCCTCCCTGCCCTTACTTTGGGCCGTGCACCGGTTGCCAGTGGCAACACGTCAGCTACGCGCATCAACTGCGTTTGAAGAAGGCTGCCGTCGTCAGCGAGATGAGACGCTACGCCGAGTTGGAGGACATTCCGGTTTCCTCGACGATTCCCAGTCCGGGGGCGTTCAACTATCGCAACCACGCCCGTTTCACCGTCCGCGAGCGAGGCTCCCTGGGCTTCACCAACCGCATCACCAGAAGATTCACCAGAGTGAACGACTGTATGCTCATGGACCCGGGCATTAACGACACCCTGCGCGCGCTTCAGGGCAAGTGCGCGGAGACGACGCAACTGTCAGTCCGTATTGGAATCAACACCGGCGACGTTCTCATTCAGCCAACCCTCCAAAATCCAGACATTGGCTTGCCGTCCGGCCAGACGCACTACGCAGAAAGGCTGCGTGGACGTTACTTCAGAGTCGCCTCCCCCTCATTTTTCCAGGTCAACACCGCGCAGGCCGAGCGGATGGCGCAGTTGGTGCATGATCGACTCCAGCTTGGCAAGGGCGACACGCTGTTGGACGCCTACGCGGGCGTGGGCACTTTTGCCATCCTTCTCGCTTCCTACGTTCACAGAGTCATAGCCGTCGAGGAGTCGGCGGCGGCAATAAGGGACGCCACCCGGAATGCCGAGGGCGTGGACAATCTGGAGTTCATAGAGGCCAGGACCGAAGACGCGCTGGACGACCTCGACACCCCTGTGGGCGCCGTTATACTCGACCCTCCGAGGGCCGGGTGTGACCCGAAGGCGCTTCGCGCGCTGATTCGACGAACGCCTCGGCGCGTGATCTATGTGTCCTGCGAGCCTGAGACCCTGGCGCGAGACCTCTCTGTACTGGTCGGCGGCGGATTTCGAGTCGAAAGCATAGAGCCCGTCGATATGTTCCCGCAGACACACCACGTCGAGGTGGTCGCCGCCTTGAGTTCAGGGCAAATGGCGTGCCGCAGTCGAGAGGTGTAGAATAGAGGGTGCAGCGGTTCGGAATCGCTCGAATTGAGACTCCCCAGCAACAGCCGCTACCCTTACGGCGGGCGAGTCAGGGCGTTTTCGTAGCAATGACATCAGCAGTATCAAATCCTCAAATGGGTTCAGATGAGGTTTCGCTGGTTTTGGCCTCCGCCTCGCCGCGCAGGCGAGAGCTCATCGAGGCGATGGATTTGCCGGTTGAGTTGTTGAGCCCGCATGGCCGCGAAGAGCCCCCCATGCCTCTCGAGGCCCCCGAAGATTACACCTTACGCCTATCGCTGGATAAGGCGAGCCAAGGGGCCCGGCGTTTTCCCAACGCCGTCGTCATCGGGGCGGACACCTCTGTGGTATTTGGCGACGAGATTCTCGGGAAGCCTGCGGACGCGCGGGAGGCCAAAGCCACCCTCTACAAGCTGCGGAACGGCCCGCACACCGTGGTAACCGGCTTGACTGTGTATGACGGCAAAAACGGGCATTGGGAATCGGCGATCAAGCGAACCGGCGTATGGATGCGCGACTACTCTGACCGGGAGGTCGCCTCATACGTGCGTTCCGGGAGGCCATTGGACAAGGCGGGCAGCTATGCCATACAGGACGCGGAGTTTCAACCCGTGAGCAGAATCGACGGCTGCTACCTCAACGTGGTGGGCTTGCCGCTCTGTGCGCTTATCGACGCGCTGAAAGCGCACGGCATACACGCAAGCCTAAAGTCCGACTGGCAAGCGCCCGAGCAGTGCCTGAACTGCGAACTGAGGAGGCGCCAGGCATGAGTTTCCTGGGTATGGGCACGCTGGAGATACTGATTGTCGTCCTGGTAGCCTTCCTGTTCCTCGGGCCGGAAAGGATGGCGGGCGCCGCGCGAACGCTGGGCAGGATGGTCGGCGAGGCGCGCCGCATGACTGCCGATCTGCCGGAACTGATACTGGATGAATCCGACAGCGCCCAGCCCACCGAAGCGCCCATCGTTCATCGCGGAGGCGGCCCCAATCCCAGCGTCAAGAGATACACAGACGACTCTCGGACCTCCTCTCCCGCCTCGAATGAGGCTGCCGAGAACGACTCGGACGGCGAAGATTCTCCCGTGCCCTTCCAGAGGCCCTCCGCGGCCCCTGGCAAGCCGGAGCCGCCTTCAACCCGAGAATCGATATGAACGAAAAGCGGCTTCCAATCAGGGAGCACCTCATCGAGCTTCGCAAGCGGCTGACCTGGTCGGTTCTCGCCGTCGTGGTGTGCGTCGGGATAGCGTTCGCGTTTCACGCGCAGATACTGAGCCTGCTGATGGGGCCGGCGCAGGGGTTCGCCAACATCCCCAACCAGAAACCGGTGTTCACCGAGTTGACCGAGTTCATTGGCGCGGCGATGAAGACCTCTCTGGTCGTCGGGCTGTTCGGAGCACTGCCCTTCGTACTCTACCAACTTGTAATGTTCATCGCGCCGGGGCTGACGCCCACCGAGAAGCGGTACCTGTACGCGCTGCTCCCCGTAAGCCTGCTGGTGTTCCTCTTGGGGGCATTCTTCGGCTACCGCATCCTCTTCCCACCGGCCGTAAAGTTCTTGCTCAACTTTGGCAGCGACGTAGCCACGCCGATGATAAGAATCGGGAGTTATATAAACCTGATGCTGTCCCTTCTCTTCTGGATGGGTGTGGTCTTCGAGACCCCTGTCGTGCTCTTCTTCCTGTCCAAAATCGGAGTGGTAACACCCGCGTTTCTCGCCAGGCAGCGGCGCTACGCCATCGTCGTCGCGTTCATTTTGGGCGCAATCATCACGCCAACGTTCGACCCCATCAACCAGTCACTGGTCGCGCTGCCAATCATCGTGCTCTATGAAGTTGGCATCTGGCTGGCGAAACTGGCGCGGCGAGGCAAGAAGCGGTCTTCTCCGGAGCTTGGCCTGGCCGACACCGACTCGTAAAGCAAACGCCCCAGCCGTGGCTGGGGCGTCTCTCACACTATCCGAAGGTTTATGTCGGCCTGAGGTGCCATCTCAAAAGTCCCGTCGTTCTCGCGAAAGCGGGAATTCACGTAATGGCTGACCGCTCGGCAATCCAGAGGATTCGCGAAACGCCATTGCCATGCTCAAACCCAGTTCTGAGACCGTTTCTAAGTGGCATCCTTCCCCTTCTCTTCAACGCCCGCGCTCTCCAATTGGGAAGTCGCTCCCTCGGCTTCATCGCCCCTGGAAGACTGGGAGTTTCGGAACTCGCGGATCGCTTTCCCAATCGCGCCACCGATCTCGGGCAGCCTGCCAACGCCAAAAATGACCATGACGATCACCAGTATTATTATCAGTTCTGTTGGTCCGAGACGAAAAGGCATCTCTCCCCCCTCTGGTTCACCATGCTTCTAGCTTACATAGTATCTACCGGAACGAAAGGCGTCAAGTGTCTATCAAGGTCCCGCCAGGCCTATATCAGTTTCAAGAATCGTTTCCCAAAGTGCGACATTCTGGGACATTTGGGGACATTTCGTAGCTGGCGCCTCAGAAGATCTGTCCCATGTCGTCACCTTCAGGATTCTCTGGGCTAAGGGTTCTTTTTGAATGTTTGGAGTTGGCAAGGAGGTGTAACCAGTAGGCAGTGGCCTGTACGCGCCGGATTGCCGCCGGACTAAGAGCCTATCCGATAACCTTAATTGTCCTTGGTGGATATCAGAGACTTTGGATAAACTTTCTCCATTCTACTTGAGTGGAGGAAAGACATGTCGAAGATCGATCATGGAGGCGTAGGCGCTGATTGGCGGATTCCCGATGCTCTGTGGGAGAGGATTGAGCCGTTGCTGCCTGCGGAGGAGACGAGTCCGAAGGGCGGGAGGCCATGGAAACCTGCTCGAGAGTGTATGGATGGAATCTTCTACGTGCTGCGGACCGGCTGCCAGTGGAAAGCGTTGCCTCGCACGTTCGGTGCTCCGAGCACTGTGCATGACCGATTCCAGCGTTGGCGAGCCGCCGGAATCTTTGAGGAGCTATGGAAGCAGGGGTTGTCTGAATACGACCAACTGCATGGAATAGATTGGCAGTGGCAGGCAATGGATGGAGCCATGACAAAGGCTCCGCTCGGGGGGTGAGGGCACTGGGCCAAACCCTACAGACCGGGGCAAGAAGGGGACCAAACGCAGTCTGTTGACAGAGGGGAACGGTATTCCCATAGGGGTGTGTGTGGATGGAGCCAACCGCCACGACATGAAGATGGTTGAGCCGACATTCGAATCTATGGTGGCGGAACGTCCGGTTCCCCGACCTGGACAACCTCAGCATCTGTGTCTGGACAAGGGCTATGACTTTGCTGAGGTTGAGCAGCTGGCGGCACGGTACGGATACACAGCCCACATCCGCAGCCGAGGCCAAGAGCGGGAGGAACAACAGACCCTCCCCGGTTACCGCGCCCGCCGTTGGGTGGTCGAGCGCAGCCATAGCTGGCTGAATCGGTTCAGACGCCTGCTCATCCGTTGGGAGAAGCGTTTGGACAACTATCTTGCTATGCTCCACTTTGCCTGTGCCTGGATAACATATCGCGCTGCCGGAGTTGTCGGATAGGCTCTAAGTCCAGCCAGCGTTCGAGGCTGTCCTGACCGTTGGGCATGTCCCTGTGCTTGTCGGATTACCATAACACGTGGTACAAAGATTGGGGATGACAATGTTGTTGTTCTACGATTATGTCAGTAGCTAAATGGTCAGGGAAAATGTCACCCCATGGAAGGAGTGACATTGACTCAGAAGGAGCAGACGAGACTTCAATCAGACCTCTGATCTCTCGGCTCTCACAGCGTCCCATTCTTGCTGGTTGCTAACAGTTGTTGCGTTCGCTGAGAGGGCATTGCGCCAGTCCCACTTCGAGTCAGGCCCGAGCCGAATTGACCCGTGTGAGATTATCGCAGTCCCATTTTTGATGGTTGCCAATATAGACGTTCTCAGTCTGCACGTCATCAATGGCGACCGATATGCTCCAGGCGACCTACAACAGGGAGGCATGGTCGCAGTGGCTACGCGGTTTCATCGCGTCCCTGTAAGGGTATCATCGTATGTAATACCATTTCATGTTGACGAGGCCGCATAGTGTGCGGGAAGACTTCGCGTTGTACGTTCGATCCAACTCCAGGCGGTGAGCGACCGCACCCGGCCCGGATCAGATTTAAGCTCACCCAGGTAGGCATCAACCGCCTCCATCTTCTCCTCTATGCCCCAGTATGTTCTGCCCTCCACCCATCTGCGGACCTCTTGGAAGACCCGTTCAGCGGGATTCAACTCAGGACTGTATGGCGGCTGGACGATCGTTGCGAGTCCAACACTCCGTACCATCTCGCCCCGGTGACCACGCGCCCCATCCCACACCAGGGCCTCGATATCCGAGTGATGCTTCAAGCTATCGACTGCCACCGCTATAGCCGCAGACTTCATCGAGTCGATCCAACTCCACAGCAGCCTGCCCCTCCGAACGTCTACCACCAAGAACAGGTACGTCCACTTGTACACCAACTGCACTCGCTGATGTACCTTCACTCCACGACGACCCCATACCCTACGGACCATCCCCCGCAACCCCACTCGCATCTCATCGGCAAAGCCAAAGGCCGTCTCAGAACTCACGCCCGCTCTGGCAAGGCAACGACTGAGGCCCCCTTTTTCCACGACTCCTGCGCACCTATGTCTGCCTTCTCATGACGACCCCTCGGTACCTTCGGGCTGCATCCCAACCTCTCAAGCAGACCATAGACGCTGCCCAACTTGTAGCTCACTCCATACTCGGACTCTATCCAGTCCCTGCTCTCTCCCGCCGTCTTGAATCGCCCTGTCGACACCTCCTCGGTCAACTCCCGTTCTTCATCTGTGCTCAGAAAGCGCGGTTTGCCCCTGCCTCCCATCTTGTGCGACAGTACTCCCTCCACACCACCTTCTCTATACCAACCCACCCATGTCTGCACCGTCCGGTAGTGGACTCCCACCGCTCCTGCCGCCTTACCGAGCTGCCATCCCGACCGGACCAGCCACAGTCCATGCAGTCGAGTACGAAGGCCAGTGTCACGTTCTGACCGGTAGGCTGCCTTCAGCGCCTCCGGCGTATCCTCCCGACTCCAATCGATTCGAAGAGGTCGACCCATCATCATGATGCCCTCCAACACCCTGTGTTGGCTAGAGCATGGATGAACTATTAGGACATCGCCAGATACTTCCAGGTCTCCTTATCATCATATGGTATAACACCATTTTCGCAGGTATGACGACGGGAACGCATCGCCTTCTGTCAACTACATCACCGACTGGACTGATGAAGGCTCGACGCCGGTTATCCGTTTGACAACGCCACCACGCGCCACTATCCTTACCCCTAGCGGCGTCCCGCCGCCGCACTTTGGAGGAGATAGCCTTATGCCCAGAGACGACGTTATCGCCGCCGCGCGCAACGAAGGCCGTGTGCTGCTGACCGAGGTCGAGTCCAAGCAACTGCTGTCAGAGGCAGGCATCCAGACCAACACGACCACCCTGGCCCGCAGCAAGGACGAGGCCGTCCGGATGAGCCGCGAGATTGGGCTTCCCGCTGTGCTGAAGATAGCCTCCCAGGACGTCGTGCACAAGAGCGACGCAGGCGGCGTCAAGATTGGCCTCACCAGCGAGGAAGAGGTCGCCGCGGCCTACGACGAGATCCTGGCGTCCATCACTGCCGCATTCCCCGCCGCGAGAATCGACGGCGTCTCCGTCCAGGCCATGGCTCGTCCCGGCGTCGAGGTCATCATGGGAGTCTCCAGGGACCCCCAGTTCGGGCCCGTGCTCATGTTCGGACTCGGCGGCATCCTGGTCGAGGTGCTCAAGGACGTAGCATTCCGGGTCGCACCGCTCACCCAGCGCGACGCCTCCCAGATGATACGGGAGATAAAGGGCTACCCAATCCTGGAGGGCCATCGAGGGCAGGAGCCGGCGGACGTTGCCGCCCTCGAACAAAGCCTCCTGACCCTATCCCAGTTCGTGGACGCCCGCCCCGAAATCACCGAGCTAGACCTGAACCCTATAATAGCCCACCGCCAGGGCCTAACAGTAGTGGACGCCCGCATAGTCCTATCTGAAAACTAAGAAACTATCTCAAAGCAATCCTGGAGCATGAAAGTTGCCCATTGCGCCCCCTCTGGATTCCCGCGTGCGCGGGAATGACGGCGGCTCTGAGATAGTCACTGGAAACTGAGAAACTAACCATGACCATCGACACCAGGAAGATAGACCGCGCCCTAAACCCGCGCACCGTCGCGGTGGTGGGCGACAAGCAGAACTCCGGCTACATGTGGCTGAAGAACATGAGCACCTTCAAGGGCAAGGTGTTCTCAGTCCAAATAGACCCGAACGACATCCCCGGCATCGAGGCCATGGGCATCCCCAACTATAGCAGCCTTACGGAGATACCCGACGAGGTCGATTACGTACTGGTCGCCGTCCCTCGCAGAGTCGCCCCCTTCGTTCTCAAGGACGCCATCGAGAAGCAGGTGGGTGGGGTGGGAATGTTCACATCTGGGTTTGCCGAGACGGGCAGCGAGGAGGGCATCGAGCTCCAGGAGAGGATAACCGAGATGGCTCGCGAGGCCGAGTTGGTGCTGCTCGGCCCCAACTGCATGGGCCTGTTCAACGCTGAGCTCGGCGTGCGCTTCTCCCAGGAGCAGGTCGCAGGCGAGGGCGGGCCGGTGACTTTCCTCTCCCAGAGCGGCGGACACGGAGGCGCATTCTCCATTGCGGCTCAGGCGGCCGGTGTGAAGCTCAACAAGGTTGTCAGCTTCGGCAACGGCGTGGTTCTCGAGAACGCCGACTATCTGGAGTACTTCGCCCAGGACGACGCCACGCGCTTCATAGCCATGTACGTCGAGGCCGTCAGGGACGGGCGCCGCTTCTTCCGACTGCTGCGCGAGACCTGCCGGAAGAAGCCGGTCGTCATCTGGAAGGGCGGCCAGACCGACGAGGGCAAGCGCGCGACCTCGTCGCACACCGGGGCTATCGCGGAGTCGATGGACACCTGGGACGTCGTCATTCGGCAGAGCGGCGCGATTCGCGCGGACTCGATGCAGGAGACGGTGGACGTCCTGAAGGCGCTCTCCGCGTTCTCCCCGTTCACCGGCGACGGCATAGGGCTGACCGGGGGTTCCGGCGGGCAATCCGTGTCCATGTCGGACGCCTTCGCCAAGGCCAGACTTCGCGTTCCCATGCTCACGCAAGACTCCTTCGACAGGCTGGGCGAGTTCTTCCGGATGATAGGCGCAAGCTACCTCAACCCCGTTGACATGGGCGGCATGAACCGCCCGATGATGGAGTCCATCATGGACATCCTCTCTGCCGACGCCAACATCGACGTGGTCGTCATGCAGATGAGCCCACGAGAGCTGCTCCGCAATACCGAGAGGGGAGAGGCCCACATAGCTGCCCTGAAGAGCGCGGGCGAAAAGACCGGCAAGCCCGTCGCCGCAATCCTCTTCTCGCCCGACCCCTACGGCGACGGCGAGGCCCTCAAGGAGATAGACCTCCGATTGCAGGACGCCGGAATCCCCAGCTACCCAACCTACGAACGCACGGCGTTCTCCATCAAGAAGGTGGTGGACTACTACCGCTTCCACAGCATGTAGGGGAACAGCGTCACCCACCCCCTAACCCCCTCCCGTCAAGGGCGGGGGCACTTTCGCCCGCCAACCAACCACCCGGAACGCCGGCGGGCGAGCCAGACGCTCGCCGCCACAAGCACGACCAGCAGCGCGCCAACGCCGATCTGCAACTCTCGCAGCGGCAGGACGATGCCTCCCGTGCCCTTATCCGTGTTCTCCTCCTCGGCGACGCCACTCTCCGGCGCAGCTTCCGGCAGCCGCATCGTCGCCGTTGGAGCCTCGTCTATGCTTTCCTGCGCGAGCAGGCCACTCGCCTCCTCCTCCTCAGCTCTAGCCGGCTGTGCTGCTGGCGTCGGAGCGTCAGCATCTGCCATCATCGCGTATGCCTCGGTGGGAAGTGCCGCTGGAGCCGCAGGCGCAATCATCGCGGGCGTCTCGGTGGGGAGAGCCGCAGCCGCCATTGTCTCCGCTTGTGGCAGCGAACGCGCCGCTGGCGCCGGAGCCGCGGCCGTAGCTATCATCTCTGGCATCGCGGTGGGCAGGGCCGCTGGAACCGCAGTCGCCATTGTCTCCATTTGTGCCGCCGTTGGAGCCGCTTGTGCAGCCGCGGCCATCGCCTCAGGTTGCGGAGTAGCCTGCGGTGCGGCTGTCGCGGCGGCCGCCATCACTTCCGGTTGCGGGGCAGCCTGCGGTGCGGCTGTCGCAGCGGCCGCCATCACTTCCGGTTGCGGGGCAGCCTGCGGTGCGGTTGCCGCCATCGCCTCCATTTGCGCCGCCGTTGGAGCCGCTTGTGCAGCCGCGTCCGTCGCCTCAGGTTGCGGAGTAGCCTGCGGTGCGGTTGCCGCCATCGCCTCCATTTGCGCCGCCGTTGGAGCCGCTTGTGCAGCCGCGGCCGCCATCGCCTCCATTTCCACCGCCGCTGGAGCCGCTTGTGTAGCCACGTCCGCCAGCGAACCGGCGCTTCTCGGCGTCTGCCTCACGATGCCGAGCGCGTCTCCCAGCAGCAGCGCCACCAGAAGCAGCCCGGCCGCGGACGTCGATAGGCGCGCTGTCCAAACGATGGGCGGCGTCCGCCTGGTCGAGACCGGCGATTCCCTGAGCGCGAAGGAGCGCGGCACGGCGAACTGCGGCAGCGCCCTCAGCAGGCCAACCGTCGACCTAAGTTCGGCAAGCTCCAAGCGGCAATCCTCGCACTCAGAGAGGTGCGCCTCCACCTCGCGCGCCTCCGCGTCGCTCACCTCGGCGTCGCTGTACGCCGACAGCAGCCCTCGGAGCCGGTTGTGCTTTCGTCTCCACCAGAACCCAAACACTATGCCTTCCCCTTCAGCATATTTGACGAAATTCCTCTGGCAAAAGTTCCGGCCTGTTTCTCAGGTAGTCCCGAACGCGCCCGCGCGCCCGGCTCAGCCGCGACTTGAGCGTCCCGAGCGACGCGCCGGCAGCGGCGGCCGCCTCCTCATAGCTGAGACCCTGCACGTCAACCAGCACGAGAGCAGTCCGCTGGTCATCCGGCAGCGTAAGAATCGCCCGCTGAATCTCCGCGCCAAGCTCGCCTCGCAGGGCCGTCTGCTCCGGAGACTCGCCGCCAGCCGCGGGCTGGAAGCCGGGATTGAGGAGCGACTGATCGAGAGACTGCTCCGGCCGCCGGCGCGAGGAGCGCAAAACGTCGCGGCTGGCGTTCGCCGCGATGCTCAGCAGCCATGAGCGCAGGCTGCCGCCGCGAAACCGCCCGATGGCCCGGTACGCGGAGATGAACGTCTCCTGCGCCACGTCCTCCGCTGACGCGCGATTGCCCGTGATTCTCGCCGCCAGATTGAACACGTGCGCCTGGTAGCGTTCCACGATAGCGTTGAACGCCTCCAGGTCGCCCCCCTGCGCCTCGCTCACAAGCTCCGTATCCGTAGGGAACATCTCCCGCTCACGCCAGCCTACGAACTGACCGTTAAACTGAACAACTGACAGGCTAACATATACCAGCCAACGCGGTTATAATGGATGGCAGTTTTGGTCACGGAGTCACCACACCCGTGGGCGAAGCGGGTTATGCAATTTCAAACCAGGAGCCGCCGCCGCGCGCATCATGCGATTGCTAATCAGGGAGATTATCGAGACCGTAATCCTCGCGCTGCTCATCTTTCTGGGTCTGCAATTCAGCATCCAGAACTTTCGCGTCGAGGGTTCGAGTATGCAGCCCACCCTCGAGGAGGGTCAATACATCATCGTCAACAAATTGGCGTATCTGCGGGTCGCGTCTGGGCACGTCAACACTCTGCTGCCCTTCGTTGACATCGAGCGAGAAGAGGCCTTGTTCCCGATCCATGCGCCCAGCAGGGGAGAGGTCGCCATATTCCACTATCCCAAAGATCCAACAAAAGACTTCGTAAAACGAGTTATTGGGGTCCCCAGCGACGTCGTGGAAATCAGGGATGGCCAGGTGTACGTAAACGGCGAGGCTCTGGAGGAACCCTACATAACACACCCGGACCAATCGAGCATGGCTACCCAGACGGTGCCGCCGGGTTCCTTCTTCGTGCTGGGGGACAACCGGCGCCACAGCGACGACTCGCGGGACTGGGGAACAGTGCCAGCCGAAAACTTCATCGGCAGGGCGCGGATTAGCTACTGGCCCCTGGACCGGCTGAACACCCTGTTGGTCTTTGGCCGGTCTTGAACTCCCTGCCGATGAAGATACATCTCATAGATGGGACATACGAACTGTTTCGAGCGCACTTCGCCATGCCCTCGCTGGCGGCTCCCGATGGCAGGCCAGTTGCCGCCGTGCGCGGCCTGGCGCAGACTCTGCTATCGCTGCTCAGGCAGGAGGACGTGAGCCACGTAGCCATCGCGTTCGACCACGTAATCGAGTCGTTCAGGAACGACCTGTTTGACGGATACAAGACGGGTGAGGGCGCGCCGCCGGAGTTGCTGGCCCAGTTCGAGTTGGCCGAGCGCGCAGCGTCGGCCTTGGGCATCGTGGTCTGGCCGATGGTGGAGTTCGAGGCGGACGACGCGATCGCAACGGCCGCGGCGAGATGGTCGGGCGCCCCCAGCGTGGAGCAGATCGTCATGTGCTCCCCGGACAAGGACTTGACGCAGATGATCAGCGGCGACAGGGTGGTTTGCCTGGACAGGCGGAGAAACCTAACTCTGGACGAGGCTGGCGCGCGTGCCAAGTTCGGCGTCGCGCCGGCATCTATCCCCGACTACCTCGCCCTGGTGGGCGACGCAGCGGACGGCATACCGGGGATTCCGAGGTGGGGCGCGAAGTCCAGCGCGGTGATGCTGGCGCGATACGAGCGCATCGAGCGTATCCCCGGCAACCCAACCGAGTGGGACGTCCAGGTGCGGGGCGCGGCGGCGATGGCCGTCTCGCTTTCCGAACGCCGTGAGGACGCGATGCTGTACAAAACGCTCGCCACGCTGCGCCTCGACGTGCCCCTGTCCGAGAGCCTAGAAGAGCTGGCATGGCGTGGGGCCTCGAAAGACGCCTTCCCAGCGCTGTGCGAAGAGCTGGGTTTCTCCAGACTCGCCAACCAGCCGCACCGCTGGAACGATGAATAGCCCGAAAGCCAAGCTGGAAGATTAAACCCGAGGTCACCACATGAACACACTCGTACTCGGCGGAAGCCGCTTCATCGGCCTGCACCTAGT
The DNA here is from genome assembly GCA_965217565.1 of Dehalococcoidia bacterium. Classification (GTDB taxonomy): domain Bacteria; phylum Chloroflexota; class Dehalococcoidia; order Lucifugimonadales; family CATOSD01; genus CBDCIS01. The sequence goes on along the minus strand of CBDCIS010000002.1, from coordinate 135,731 downwards.
TCGCCTGCTGCACGAACAGGGGCACCGCGTAACCGTACTGAACCGGGGACAGACGGAGGCCGATCTCCCCGACGGCGTAACTCGCCTCGTCGCGGACCGCAACGACGCGAGTGCTGTCAAGGCCGCCCTTCAGGGCGCATCCTACGACGCCGCCTTCGACATCTCCGCTTACACCACTGCCACCCTGAAACCGGTCATCGACGCTCTGGCGGGCCGCGTGGGGCGCTTCGTATTCTGCAGCACGACGTCTGTATATGCCCCCAGCGATACAGTGCCCATTCACGAGGACTTCCCGCTGTTCCGCACGCCCGACGCCAACCAGTATACGAAGGACAAGGTGGAGTGCGAGGACCTGCTGGTTGATGCCTTCAACCGGGATGGCTTCCCAATGACCATTCTCAGGCCGCCCTACGTTTACGGCCCGGACAACTATATCGCCGCGAGGGAGTTCAGCTACTTCGCTCGTCTGACGCAGGGCCGTCGCATTGTGATCCAGGGCGACGGCCTGACGCCGGTTCACCCGGTGCACGTCGATGACCTTGCCGACGCCTTTGCCGCGGCGCCCGGCAGAAGCGGCACACTCGGGCAGGCGTACACGATATGCAGCCCGGACGCCATTACCGCGAACGGCTACGTCCACGCCATCGCGGACGCTATGGGCGTAAGCGCGGAGATCGTCCATATAGAGCCTGGAGAGTACGAGGTGTTGGGCCAACAACTCTTCCCACTGGAGTGGGAAGCGACCCGCATCTACTCGACAGAGAAGGCGCGCGAAGACCTCGAATGGACGCCCCACTTCCACATGCGCGGCGGCCTGGAGATGACCTACCGCTGGTGGCTCTCCCGGGGCCTAGACAAAGAGCCGTGGGACTTCTCCAGCGAGGACGAAGCCCTCGCGAAGGCGCGCTAAAGTCCCTTCCCCCTGAGGGGGAAGGTTAGCAGGGGGTGGCCGGGGCGGACGGGGGCGCGCCAGCGCCCGCCTATGTATCAAACTCAAGGAGGACTCACGGAATGGCCAAACTTTGGAATGTGGCGCGTATCTCTGCCAGGACGCCGTTATTGGCGGGGCTGTTGTTGCTGCTCGCCGGACTATTGGCCGCGTCCTGCGCCGGCAGTGGCGACTCAGGGCAGCCACAAGAGACTGCCCCTACCGCAACGGCGACGCCTATCGTCATTGAGAGAACGGTCCAAGTGCTGGTGACGCCGACGCCCACCGCCGCGCCGCCACCAGGGCCGACGCCCACCGCGCTGCCTTCTACGCGCACGGTGACCGACGACACCCGACGGCAGGTGGAGATCCCATACAGGCCGCTCCGCGTAGCCGTCACCAACGCCTGGATGGTGGAACTGCTGATGGCCTGCGGCTACAAGCCGGCGGCGAGGCCTCGGATTCCGTTGGAGTTCGTCTATCCACCGGAGGCGCACGACATTCCCATCGTAGCCATCTCCCACTCCGCAGGCCCAAACATGGAGCAGTTGGCCGCGGTGCGGCCGGACCTGGTGCTGGCGACGCCCATGTACGCGAGATTCGGCCCGCCTATCGAACAGGCCCTCGGCGTCCCGGTTCTCATCTACGACCTGGCCTCCGTTGACGACATCCTGGGGAAGATGGAGACCCTGGGCGACGTGGCTGGCTGTGCGCCGGGGGCGGAGCAGGCAGTGGCAGAGTTACGCGGCAAGATGGAGCAGCAGCAGGCGGACCTGCCGGCGGAAGGCCCCAAGGTGCTTGGCCTGTTCGGATCGACCGAAGCCCTGCTGTCCTTCACCTCAGCGTCCTACCTCGGCGACATGGTCGAACTGATGGGAGGGCGTCTTATTGCCGACATGGGCCCGTCGTTCATACATCAGGGCAGGCCGGACCCCGCGTTCACGCCGTTCAGCCTGGAAACCGTCGTGGAGCAAGACCCGGACGTCATCTTCCTGGTTCGCCACGCCAACCCCACCGACGCGAGGGAAGAGGGTCTCGAGGAGCTCTTCTCAAACCCGGTCTGGGAGGGCTTGCGCGCGGTGGAGCAGGGGCGCGTCCACGAGTTGTCGGAGTGGCTGTACCTGCGCTATCCCGGCCCCCGCGTCGCTTGGGCCATGCAGGAGTTGCGCCCGCTCATGTACCCCGCCGGGCAGGAATAGACCATGAACCCTGCCGGCTCCCTCTCCGCCAGGATTGGCCTTGCAGTCCCAGGATTACGCCGCCAGAACCTGAGACGGACCCTGATCCTCGTCGTTGGGCTGGGAGCGCTGGCTGTGGGACTGGTCATGTCCTTCGCTTTGGGCACGGTCTTCATCAGCCCGACCGACGTGTTCGCCGCCATCTTCGGTGACTCCGAGCGAGTCCCGCGCCAGATAGTCTGGAACCTCCGCACACCCAGGGCGCTTCTCGGATGCCTGGTGGGGGCGAATCTCGCCGTCGCGGGAGTGCTGCTGCAGGGGATCATGCGCAACCCGCTTGCCGCGCCCACTACCGTCGGTGTTTCCGCGGGCGCGGGCCTCGCGGCAACCGCCGTGCTCGTCCTTATGCCGGGCCTGCCGACCTTCCTGCCCCTGCTCGCATTCGCTGGCGGCATGGCCGCTTCCGTGTTCGTTTACCTGCTCTCCTGGCAGCCCGCGCTGGGCACGTCCCCCGTTCGCATGATACTCGCGGGCGTGGCCGTCACGTCTATGCTCGGCGCGTTCACCACGGGCCTGATGACCGTGTTCAGCGACAGGGTTCAGCCCGTGGTCCTGTGGATGGCGGGCAACCTGGTGGGACGGAGCTGGGGCCACCTGGACCTCGTCTGGCCGTACAGCCTGCTGGGACTGGTTGGCGCTCTTCTACTGGTTCGCCAGCTCAACGTGATGCAGTTGGGCGACGATGCCGCGCAGGGTCTCGGCGTCCGCACCGAACGAGTGCGCTTCATCGCGATGGCGCTGGCGTCGCTGCTTGCGGCGTCCGCGGTCAGCGTAGCCGGCTTGGTGGCGTTCGTGGGCCTCATGGTTCCGCACGTGATGAGGCTGTTGGGGGGCCACAACCACGCCTACCTCATCCTCGCCTCTGCCGTCGGCGGCGCAGCCCTGCTCGTCTGGGCGGACCTCGTCGCGCGTATCGCTGTTTCGCCGCTGGAGATGCCGGTGGGCATCGTCACGGCGCTCTTGGGCGGCCCCTTCTTCGTATTCCTGCTGTACAAGACACGGTTTATTGGAGGCAAGGGGATATAGTGTTCACCTTTGGCTCCTCGAAGGGCGCATAGCATGGATTCCACGGATGCCAGAATCAGCATACAGGGCCTGACGGCCGCATACGATGGCAGCATCGTACTGAGCGACGTTGCCATCCGCGTCGCCGCAGGCGAGATGGTTGGCGTCATCGGGCCGAACGGGTCGGGCAAGTCAACCCTGCTCAAGCTGATAGGCAGGCTGCTCACTCCGGAGGCCGGGGCCGTTTACCTCGATGGCAAGGCCCTCGGCGAGCTTTCGACAGGCGAGATAGCCCGCCGCATGGCCGTGTTGCCGCAGGCCCCGGCGTCTCCCTCCGAGCTGACGGTGCGCGAACTGGTGGGGTACGGGCGTTATCCCCATGTCTCCTGGCTGAAGCGCTTCGGCATCCAGGACCACGACGTGATCGAAAACACCATCGCCTCATGCCACCTGGAGGGGCTGTCCGAGCGGAGGCTGGCGACCCTCTCCGGCGGCGAACGCCAAAAGGCGTGGATCGCGATGGCGATGGCGCAGCAACCCCGCGTTATGCTCCTTGATGAACCGGTCACCTTCCTCGACCTAGGCCACCAGTTGGAGGTGATGGACCTGATCGCCGAACTGAACCGAGAGCAGGGCATAACGGTGATCACGGTCCTGCACGACCTCAACCTGGCGGCCCGCTACTGTCCACGCCTGGTGGCGCTGAAATCAGGCAACGTTCACTCAGACGGCCCGGCCAGGGAGGTAGTTCGGGAAGACGTGCTGAGAGAGGTGTTCGAAATAGGCGCTCACGTCGGAGAGGATCCCCTCACCGGCCAGCCGGTCTGCTACCCCTACCGCCTGGATCAAGAGCCCCTTCTCGCCAAGTGCTTATATAGGGAAATGAAGCGTAGAGCGGCGGAGCCACAAGATTCCCCCGCCCTTGACGGGAGGGGGTTAGGGGCTGGGTGACTGTCGCCGTGTAGGGAACTGAGGACCGACGTGTCATGTTCGTCTTTCACCAACCAGGCTACGCGCAAATCCAAAGTCGCCCTACCAAGCAATACAAACTTGTTGAAACACTAGGGCGTGTTGCCCACCTCCGGAGCCTCTATGACCACTTCCTGCCCGAAACCGGAGATGTCTATAGTCATTGTGAAGTTAACGTTTGGGATGTTTTCGTATTCCAGAATCCCGTCGGCTGTGAACCTTCTGACAAGGGAATCATCGACTCCCACCCAGTAGGCGACTTGCAGTTCCCCTTGATGATCATGTTGTGTCAGGCTGCTCAGAGTCGCCGTGGGCAGCGTCCCCGAGAAGCGATAGACGCTGGCACCGTTCAGGGTTTGCATTCCGTCAACGGATAACCCACGCAGATCGGCAACTACATGGTCGGCCAGGAATTCATTGAAAACGGGAAGGCCTGCAAAGGGGTTAAGCCACTCGCTAGTCTCCCACACACCATCCGCGGAGTCTGAATCGTATCGAACTCCGCCAACGATGAGCGTATAGAAGTGAAAGTCGGCAAGAACAACGGCGGCCGGCGTAACGCACGCCCGTAAACTGTCAGGCGCCTGGAAGTCCATGATTATCCTTTGGGCCGTCGAAAGGTTGTTTCCCTCGACATGTCCTGCCGTTTCCAGGTCCAAGTCGACGTGGTACGAGTCCGCCGCCGCCATCGCGTCGTTGGCCGCTTGGAGTATTGTCAGAGGCGATAGAGACGGCGGCGCCGGCGTGAGAACCCCCGTGGGCACGGACGTGGCAGTGGACACACACCAAAGCGTTGCGGCGGGCGGCTGCGTTGGCGCAGCGGGGGGAGCCGTTCCGGGCGGCGCGTTGGGATCGACAATCTCGGACGTGCGATGAGGGTAGATTTCCTCTATGTCCAGCGCCATCCCGATGCCGCCGGCCAGGAGAACCTTGCCGTCCGATAGAAGGGTCGCTGAAGAACCGGCCCGCAAGTCGGATAGGTCGGGGCCAAGCGTCCACGAGTTGGTCCGCGGATCGAAAATCTCGGTCGTAGAGTAGGGCAGGAAGTCCTTCCCCCAACCATCTTCGCCGCCCGCCGCCAGCACACGGCCATCGGGCAGCAACGTCAGTGTGAGGTTGGGGCGGATGTATGCCGTTTCACCTGCCGGAGTCCAGGTGTCCGAGTCGGGGTCGTAAATCTTGAACGCCGGGAATTGCTCGGCAATCTGCTTGGCGTTGAGGTTTCTCCCGTCCGGCAACTGGCGCCAAACTAACCGGCCGTTGACGGTGGAGGTTTGGCCGCTCAACGATAGCCCTCCAACCACCAGCAGCCGCCCATCGGACAGCGCGACGGCATCGTCGATCGCGTAATAGGGCTCCACGCTGCTTATAGGCGTCCACGTGTCTATTGCGGGGTCGTAAATCTCGGCGCGCGTCGTCACCTCGAACGACCCGTCGTCAACCTGGCCCATCACCATCACTCGCCCGTCACTCAACAGCGAGAATAGAGGCTGTTCTTCGAAAACCTGTGTTGGGGACGCCGCCATCTGCCATTCCCCGGTCTCTGTGTCGAAAATCTCAACCTCTTTGATGTATTCGGGAGAGAAGCCATACATACTAGAGAAGTCAATGCCTCCGACAACCAGCACCCGGCCGTCGTTAAGCAGGAAGGTGCTGGGAAGGCCGCGGGCCAGCGGAGAAGGGGGAAGCTCGGACCACGAGTTCGTGACGGGGTCGAACACGCTTGCCATAGCGCCAATCTCACCTTCAAAGCCGCCTAACCCAAGCGCCAGCGCCCTGCCATCTGTGAGCTTGATGAACTCGAAGAGTATGCCGGGACCTTGCGGTGGCTCCGATGCCGTCCAGGTGCCTGCCTCGGAATCGTATATCTGCACCAGTCCGAAAGGGATAGGAACAAGGACATTGTTGTTGGCGATGCCGGTGAAGCCGCCGCCCAGCAGAACGCGCCCGTCATCCAGCAGTGCCGTCTCATGTTCAAAGCGGGGGATAGAAAGGCCGGGAGTGACAATATCGACCCGCTTGCCGTGATCGAACAGCCGCGCCGTTAGCTCGATCGAGGCTGTGTCGGCGTCTGTGTCGCCTATCAGCGTTACATCGTCATTGACTTCCAGGTCGCCGAACGCGAACACCTCTCGCACGAGGCCGTCGTCCACACCAATCCGGTAAACGACGCTGAAATCGCCCCGCGCTCCGGCTATTTCCAGGCCCTGCAGTTTGCCAGATAGGACGTGAATGTCCATCCCGTCGAGCGTCTCCTGCCCTGTGAGCCCCAGGCCAATCAGTTCATCAGGAGTCCCGCCTACCAGCCCTGTGAGGTCTATATAGTAGGGCGAGTTGCCATAGGTTGTATCCCAGCCTTCGGACGACGATTCGAGCACATGAGTAGCCGCAAAGAAGAGCGGCGCGAAAGTGATAACGCGAGCCTCGATTACCCTTTCGGGCGTGGCGGCACTAACGTCAGCAGCAGCATAGCCGCCAAATCGGAAATCGCCGGCGTAGTTGACCGGTATTTCATATGTAAGGTTGTCCAGTTCAATCCGCAGATTGGCTTCTATCTCGAACGCCAGGCTGCCCGCGTCGGCCATCTTCTCCAGGGACGACGCTATCATCGCGTCCCCGGAAGCAAGCCCCGCGACGCCGGCGGGCCTGGTCGGGAGCGGGATCGAAACCGGAGGGCGCGTTGGAAGCGGAATGTTTGACGCTGGGACCGCGCCCATAGTCGGAGGCGCAGTCGGCGTAACTGGATTTGTGATTGGCGTGTTGGCGTCGGGCGTAGTCGCTGGTGCAGAATCGTCGCCGCATCCCGGAAGCAAACCGGCAATCAGCAAACAAATCAGCCCAGCCGGAACAGACCACCACCGAAATACACCCGGCAATCGCAACCCATCAAACTCTGACAACTGAAAGCTGACTACTGACAAACTAGCTTGGTACACCTGACCTTACTGACGTAGAGCTTTCGAGTTGGTAGTTGAACTGTAAGCCTAGATAAGTGACCTGACCTCCCAAGAGAGGTGGCGATATTGGAGGACAACACGGTGGCTAAGTCCAGCCAGCGTTCGAGGCTGTCCTGACCGTTGGGCATGTCCCTGTGCTTGTCGGATTACCATAACACGTGGTACAAAGATTGGGGATGACAATGTTGTTGTTCTACGATTATGTCAGTAGCTAAATGGTCAGGGAAAATGTCACCCCATGGAAGGAGTGACATTGACTCAGAAGGAGCAGACGAGACTTCAATCAGACCTCTGATCTCTCGGCTCTCACAGCGTCCCATTCTTGCTGGTTGCTAACAGTTGTTGCGTTCGCTGAGAGGGCATTGCGCCAGTCCCACTTCGAGTCAGGCCCGAGCCGAATTGACCCGTGTGAGATTATCGCAGTCCCATTTTTGATGGTTGCCAATATAGACGTTCTCAGTCTGCACGTCATCAATGGCGACCGATATGCTCCAGGCGACCTACAACAGGGAGGCATGGTCGCAGTGGCTACGCGGTTTCATCGCGTCCCTGTAAGGGTATCATCGTATGTAATACCAATTTATGGTGATGCCGCCGTATTCTCGCCTGCCGGCTTTCTGGATTCCCGCTTTCGCGGGAATGACGGTAGGGGTTCTTACGACGCATACGCATTTGGATGATTCATGGCGCAGTCAAGACGAAATGGTATAACTCCCCAAATAAAAGGCTCTGGTTGTCAGGTCAGGGTCTTTCGACTCTCGCACGGAAACACCGCAATAACCCCCTACCATGTCACTCTGAGGAGCTTGCTACGAAGAATCTAAAAGGCCCTGTCGAAGGCCGTGGGCGGACTACTGTTGCGGTGGTGGACCCCCAACCGTGGTTGGAAGCAGGCTCTAGGTTCTTCGCTTCGCTCAGAATGACACTCGCTGAGAACCGAAAGACCCTGGGAGATTTCCGGGCACAACCCACAGGCGACTGCGCCAATGCGTTTAGTGAAAATGAGAAGGCCGGGCCTGAGCCGGCGGCACTTGCTTCAGGCAAGCAGCGGTCTCCTGGTTTGCGGCCTGCTGGCTTCCAGGCCCCGGGCTGCTTGCAGAAGCGACAACTCGTCGAAATGTCGCCCCACCAACTGAACTCCTATGGGAAGCCCGTCGGCGCTCCAGCCGAAGGGTACGGAGATGGCCGGGGAGCCGGTCAGGTCCCAGGGCAGGATGATGCGAAGGGTATGCCTACCAGCCAGGGTCCGGCCTTCAATGTGGAATTCATTCTGCCCGTGGAGGTAGGCTGTCATGGGCACCGTCGGACAGAGGAACACGTCGTAGCGGGCGAAGTATTCCTTGATGGCTTGACGCAGCTCTTCCCACTCCTGCGAGGCGTTCAGGTACTCATCCATGGTGAAGGTGTTGCCGTCCACGAAGCGGGACCGGATCATCGGGGTTAGCTCCGACTCCCGGCCAGCTATGATTGGTCCCAGGTAGCGCCGCGCTTCCATGGTGTAGATGACGGTAGAGATGGCCGATGCGTTCCTCTCCGTCAGGGCGGGAATCTCCACCGGCTCGACCTTCATTCCCAGCTCGCCCATTACCGCCGCGGCCTCGGCCACCGACTGTTGCACCTCCGGCTGCACGGGCACGCCGGTGGTGGGGCTCCACCCCACCTTCAGCCGGCTGAGGTCCAGGTCCAACGGCACGTAGTCGGGCACGGGCGCCGGAGGTGTGTACAGGTCCACGCCGTCGGGACCGGCCAGTATGGCCATCCCCAGGGCGACGTCGCCAACCGTTCTGGCGATGGGTCCCACGTGGATGGCGCGGTGGAGCACCTGGGGTTGGATGCCCGTGTAGGGAATACGCCCCAGAGTAGGTTTGATCCCCACCACGCCGCAGAGGCTGGCCGGGGCCCGGATAGAGCCACCAAGGTCCGTCCCCAACCCCAAGGGTGAAAGCCCGGCGGCTACGGCCGACGCCTCGCCTCCGCTGGAACCGCCAGCCGTCCGGTCCAGGTTCCAAGGGTTACGAGTAAGCCCGAACACCTCGTTGTCCGTCTCCCACCACAAGGCGAACTCGGGCATGTTGGTCTTGCCCAACAGGATGCCGCCCGCTGCCTTCAGCCTGGCATAAACCTCGGCGTCCTGCTGAGATACGTAACCGTCGTATATCCTGGAACCCAGGGACATGGGCAGCCCCGCCGTTTCGATGCAGTCCTTCAATGTATAGGGCACGCCGTGGAGCGGTCCCAGCTTGTCCCCGCGCATGACAGTCGCTTCCGCTTCCCTGGCCTGGGCCAAAGGGTCGCCGGCGAAGAACACGATAGCGTTCAGAGTGGGATTGAGTTGTTCAATTCGGTCCAAATGCGCCTGGGCAACCTCCACCGGGGACAGACTCTTTCGCCGTATGTTTGCCGCTAGCTCCGTGGCGGAAGCGAAGTAGATCTCCTCGCTCATGCTTTACCTCCGAAGATGGGGCCTGACTCTGGGTCCCGGTCATCATATCCAACGGAATCGGGTCATTCAACCCCGGTGGGTCCGGGCTGGCTGGGGATTGCAGACGCTACGACAAGCTCAGGGTGAACGGTCCAGATTCCCGCACAGGATGAGTCCTTCTAACCAGGGTGGACTGGCGATAACCGAAAACTCCTGTCCCCGGGCGGGAACTTTCCACTTCTATTCCCGCTCTTCAGTGTTTCCTTGTTTTACATCAGGTTGTGTTGACATTTGAGATACGAGGCAGGCCAAAGATCCCAATCTCGTCATTACCATGAAAATAGAAGTTCGGGCAGCCTCGAGGGTGACTTTGTGGCCCGATCGTTAGAGTTGGCGGACAGCCCGCTTCCTGCAACAGAGCAACGTCGGCAACCATCTGCAGAAGCTGACGCCAGGGTTTGTCGCTCTTTGCGACGTTCCAGCTCACAACTGTCGTGGCCTACTCGTCGCCCTGCGTGGCGCCGCGGAGTCTGTTACGTCCCTAAACCATCCGCGTGAGCTTGACTGGACCCACGAAGACGTCCTGGGGAATGAGGCTCTCCCTATCTACGGAGAACCGCATGTCGATTCCCTCGGTAGTGACCCTGCCCATGGCTGTGTAGTGTCTGTTCTCGCCATGGAGACCACTGCGGTTTCCGCCGGAGTGGGTCCGGACCCACCCGGGGGCGAGCAACTGCTCGCCCTTCCAGTTGCCCCCGGTCGCTACCAGGAGGCCAAACCGCGCCAGGTCTTTGGCGCTCATGACCACCCAGCCCGGACCGCTCCGCACTGGATGGCCGTTTATCTCGTATGGAGGGTCCAGGTAAGTGTAAGAGTCAGGGATGGTCGGATAGAAGTACTTCTGGTCCTTGACGGCCCCTCCCGTGTACCAGTCCCAGTCGTCGGCCGCAATGCCGATCTTGCTCATTATCTTCTCGTCCAGCACGTCCTTCAAGTCCCTGTCCCACAGATGCGTCAGGGCCTGTGCTGCCCGCCACGTACCCGCGCTGCTGTAGTGGCGCAGAGTACCCGGTTCGATGTGTGAGTAGATGTCGTAGAAGGGATCTCCCGTCCAGTTGGCCCACTCGGGGACGCCGGGGATCCCGTCGCCCCTGATCAGGCGTTCCCGCCAATCTATGCCCAGCTCTATTGGGAACCCTCCGTAGTGCCCCGCTTCCCACTTGATGCCTACCAGGTGTCGCCACGTGAGCTTCGTGTGGTGGCCCTGGTCCAGTTGCTTGTGGGGATGCGAGAGTTGGCCATCGCCAGTCCAAGTGTCGGATATGAGGTCGTCAGCCTGGACCATGCCCTCCTGTACGGCAAGGCCCAACAGGGCGTAGGTGAAGGCCTTACCTGTCGAAGCCGTCTGGTACTTGTACTCCCCGTTTCCCCAAGTATGCACCAGGTAGCCGCCGCGCGTAATCACGGCGCCGAACTTTTCGCCCGTGTGGTCCTCTCCTCCAAAGTCGGCGCCCTTGACATTCATGCTCGCCAGGAAGCGCTGGAACTTCTCGCGGTCAAGGCCCGCCTCCTCGGGCGTGATCTCGACCCATTCGTCCTCTGGGAATGTCACCCAATCCGGGATCTCAGTGGTGCGCATCGGCAACTCCCTTCCCTGCTATTTTTCTATCTGGCGAGTCTGTGTCGTTATCCGACATTTGCCACATCAGCTTGTCTGCTGGCGAAATTGGTTGTGCGATGGTGGTTGATTGGACATTGGCGCCGCTCTCTCAAGGGAATTCTGGAAGCTGGGGAGAGTCGTATTTAGCTATAATATAGTGGTGTTCTGTAAATAGTTCCCACATTAGTTACCACACTTTCGACGGATGGAAACCTCAGGAACATGCCCAGGCGGCATTGTATCCCCTTGTCCTGTACCACATCGAGCTATTTGACCCACATCAGGCTTCTGGATTATTCCACCTCAATGAGAGCGGTGTGCCTCGTTGGGCCCTCTTGAATGATAAAGTTCGAATCCATTTTGGTGGGCCTTTTTTGGGGAATTATATACCTGTTTACCCAGGGCTGCGCCTGTCTATAGACGCTTCCCCGCGATTTTGTGCTACTCTGGCCTATCACTTCAAGCTGTGTTAGTATCCAGTGTATGGCAACACCAGACGAAGCATTTCAGCTAGGACAAAGCGATGCGTGGGCTTACGTCGGCCAGCGCGTCTTTGAAATCTGGGCTTGCGAACCGTGCCAAAGCCTTGCCAAAGGTTTCAGGATGGTGGCGTCGGACGGCATTGACATAGTGCAAAAACTCCTCGCGTCCCGCTCCTGCCTCTGCCATTCGCACGAGTACCGCAACGGGGTCGTGTCCGTCCTCAACGAGCTTAACGCCATCCACTTGGACTAACATATCTGCTGATTTCATTTCTCCTTTCTTACCACTTTGGGCAGATGATGAGTGCAGATAGAGGGCAGGCGCAACTTCTCTCCGAGATTGAGTCTGGCCGCTTCCACGAGCGCCTCATGTAGGCCGTCACCACTCTCGGATTGGAATACCCTGACAGCCTCGATATTGGCGTCAAAAAGGCCCTTCGAGTATTCCTTGAGACAACATGAAGGAAGTCTCTCTAGCGATTCCAGGCTAGGTACTTTTGCCATCCAGTTATTTTCATTCATTCTCCTTTCTTACCTCACTTAACGACTCCTCGCAGGGCCTAAACTCGTCTATCTTGCCGCGATTTTCCTACTTGATTATTCCGTCTAATCCGCCTTTAGTCAAAGCCTTCTTCAAGCGTTGCTCTTCCACTAAGGCTTCCTGCAACTCCTTCATGCGCTCAGGTAGCTCATTCATAAAGTTGTGTGGAACGTCTTTACTACCTCCCTCCAACAGATACATTGATCCAGAAACATTGAAGTCCAACCATTCAGACTCTACGGCGGTTTGGAGAGATCCAGCTTGAGAGAACACACCGCGTAGATTCTCTCTCAAAGCAACTACGCGCTTCTGATTCTCGTTGTACCGCACAACCAACTTTGCCATTTCTTCATTCACGTTAATCATCATTCCTTTCTACTACCTCCGTTTAGGGAAACTACACGCTCTATCCCTTGCCGCGCAGCTTCTTCGTTGTGAACCTCATTAGCGTGGGTAACTGGATCGTCTATGCCGTCCATATCGGCAGCAAAGCTGTGTCCATCATCGAACTCAACTTCCATATCGCTAGGGAGACGTGTATTCGTCTCCCCTGTCGTAAAGTGCTCTGTTGCCCGGCTAATTCTCCTCTCCTTTCTCACTCTCTTCACCTCGGTTCTTCAAGTACTCCCAGTCCTTCTTAGGCGGCCCCTGCATCGCTGCCCAAGCCACATTCTCAGGAGTGTCCGGTATGGGATCGGGCATCTGATTCTTGACCGGACGGCCTCTAGGACGCTTCTTCTCGTCTTTAGGCATATCTACCTCCTACCTATATCTATTATACACCGCTTAACCAAACTCCCAACCCTTTTCTTGACGGCAATCGTTCACCTGTGCTAAGATGTTCCTGTCACAGCGAGTGGGGCTTGTCAGCCCCGTAACCCCTCTTGTAGCGAGTCGTCTTAGGAGTTTGGAGGATCATCCCCTCGCCCCTTCTCTGGCTCGCTACAAGGGTTTGACTCGCTGTGACAAGTGGTCTTTCCGTTCCTAGCCAGAAAGGGGCACCTACTTGCCGCAGTATCCGCTCCTACGTAACCGGTTCGTACAGCTTCTCCTCCTTGTAGCCCTCTGTTTGGCTAGTTTAGTCGCTCTTCCATTCGCTTGTTACGGTGTTTTCGCCGTATCGGAGGAAGAAGGACTAACCTCCTCTACACCACACTCTTATACCGCTGCCGAGCTTGAAGATCTTCTAGCTGTAATGCGTGGAGCACCTATAAGTAGATATGCGCCCAATTCTCCCTGGCAGGAGCAGTATGAACATTGGGAAAACATAGACGCCTTTCAGGACAGTATGGCGTCTATCGGTGCAGACCACATCATCGACAAAGAGGAATCGCAGCACATGTGCTTTAGCCTGGAGCAATGGACTACTCAGATGAACGCCGCGATAGGATATGTACAGAACTACCGCGAAACCGATCCTCAGACTGTCGAAGAAAGCCACAGACTAGGAAACCTGGAAAATGAAGCAGCCCGCGCTTTGGGCTTACTGAATCAAACCGATTGTGAATAAGGAGGATACCTTGCCAGCTAACAACAGATTCAGCGATAACCCATTCAGAGATCCCAACCTCTCCCCTGAACAGGTAGAGCGTATCGAGAAACGCAACGAAGCTCTACGCATCTATCGAGAGACAGGAGATAGAGGACCGGCAGTCGAGGCAGGACTGTTCCCCTCAAAGCCTGAAACCAGCATGAATTACAAGGGAACAACGTTTACTCTCTCCCGGCCTATATCAGACGGACCTACTGTTGATATGAGTTTAGTCTGCGAACACCATAAGCACGACGTATTCACCATCAGCACTATCGAAACAACAGGTAAATGGGGCCTGGGCAGAAAGGCAACGGGCGGCAAGACCTACAATGGAACGTTCAATGGAGCAATCCGACGTTGCGCTGACCTACTTGTGAGAGAGTGTAAGGCCGTCACGGAAGTCGATAGGTTCTTTGAACAGTCCACAATCTTCTGTACGCTCGAAAACGATGAACCCACATCATTCCAGCAAATCAACCTAGACGCGCTGGAACCTCGTAAGTCCGTAAAGACTGAGGAAGCCTCAGAAAACGACAAGTCGGCAAAAACTGCCGACGATACTAGGGAATAGACATTAAGGGAGCCAGAGCTTCGGGACGCTGGCGAGTCAAAGAGTGCAACTCCTTTTCTCCCCTCTAGCTATCTTTAGTCCTCTTCCTCTCTTCCTGTTCCATGTAGCGCCATCTGTCCTTCTTCGGGATACTCAGAACAGCTTTGGCTATTTCCTCTGGAGAGGCATCTATTCGATCAGGCATGGTATAGGTAGGAGGACGACCGCGCCCTCGTTTCTCCTTTTCCTGCATGTCCTTACGCATCCTCTCTAATCAATTCGGCATATTGTAGCCGTTTTCCTTCCATTCCTCGAACCATCTCAGCCATTTGGTCTATGGTATCTTTGGGACGGCTATTGTGCCTGCCCGCAAACTCAACTGCGTAACGCTCAGTATGCTTGGGACTGATATGATGGTACGTTCCTATGATACCACGTTTGAACATTGACCAGTGGGATTCGATCCCGTTCGTGTGGGCTTCGCCATGAACGTATTGCCCTGAGTTGTGCTGAACAGCAACATGGTTCTGCATCCCCTTGTAGCTCGCGTGTTCATCAGTGTACACCATTGCTTCCTCTGTCGTATGACCGGCAACAAAGTCCTGAAGCGTAGGCTTATCGGTGGACTCAACAACCGCCGTTGAAACCTGGTTCGTCTCCCTGTCTTTGATGCCCACAACCGCAGTCTTGCCAACCATACCCCGTCCAGCCTTTAGCTTCTTGCTATTGTGTTTGTTCTTCTCCTTGCCGCCCACATAGGTTTCATCAACCTCTACTGTACCAGAGAAAGGCTGCGTAGCGTCTTCGTAGCACTCACGAATCCTATGTGCCATGTGCCAAGCCGCCTTCTGCGTGATTCCCAAGTCTCTGTGCAGCTTCATACTGCTGACACCCTTAAGGTTCGTGCTGTACAGGTATAAGGCTATCGCCCACTTGCTCAAAGGAAGTTTGGAATCGTGCATCAGCGTTCCGGTCTTGACGCTGAAATCCTTGCGGCAATCGCGGCAACGGAAAGGAGCAGGCTTGCGTGTCTCACGAACCTGTACATTCAAGCTCCCACACTCCGAGCAGGCTATGCCGTTAGGCCAGCGTTGTTCAATGAACCACGTCTCAGCGTCTGCCTCTTTGCTGAATTTGTTTACGGCGTCAATCAAGCTGATGCCGTCTCTGAAATGTTTACCTGGTGCATTCTTTGCCATGATATTGTACCTCTATGAATTATAGAGATATTATACCCAAATCGTAGCTAAATGTCAAGCCTTTTGACCGCTTATCATCATTCTGATAGACTTCGGGGGCATTCTCATTGCCAGAACCATACAGAAGCGATGCGAAGGAGTCTCTGATGCGTGAGCGTCCGTATTCAATTTTGTTGGCGTTTAGAGTGATTTATGCACTAGGTATAGCCGGTCTCGGTCTCGCGGTATATTTGAATGCACTATAGGCAGCAAAAGAGCCTGGGCCTAAAGCCGCAGTCTTTGCACTTTGTGCTGCCACTATATTCATCCTTGACGTAATCCCAAGCGGTGAATTATTAAAGAGGATTACACGACTCATTGGAGCTTTACTCACTTTCGCTGCGGCATATTACTGGATTCTTGGAGAAACAAACGATACCTCATTTGCCCAATCGCTTGTGATAGTCATTGCGGCATTTAGTATCACAGCCTTAATTGTTGCCGCGTTTATTGAAAGAAAACCGTCCGTCAAATAGGAGGCACATTCCCATGCTCGATAAGATTACTCACACCTTCACCTGTCCTAAATGCGGCAATGAATTCTCTAAAAGCCTCAGAGAACTGGAGGCGATACCTGAATTCCCTTGCCCCGGTGCTCAATGTACGGCTTCCATCACAGTGACTCTCAAAGGGATCGATGAGGTTAAACAACTGGATGAGTCGCTCGCGAGCCTCAAGAGAGAATTCAAGAAATTTGGCGGGAAGATAACAATTCATCTCTGAAAGCTCGTCTGCCATCCCCGGTGCATCTATGTGGATCGAATATACTAATTTTTCCATAATTCCTCCTCTGTACTGAAGGAATTACATACCTGTCAGGGGCGGCGTAACCGGTAGATGCGCCGCAAAAAGAAACCTTGTGATTTCTTTCACATGGGTATAGAGGTATATAATTCCCCTTTTTTGACTGTAGACAGAACCACTTTTGAGCTTGCAATGCCATTGTAGCAACGAGGAGTGGCCAGGTTGCAGCAGGAATCCACGTGAACCAATACCCGTTGAGGGCGTTGCGCCGGTCCCATTTGGGGTCAGGCCCGAGCTTGGGAAGCCCGAGTGGGATAATCGCAGCCCCAGTCCGCAGCCGAGAGCAAGTGACTCACTTCCTCGATGGTGTTTGGGAAGACCACGGCCCCGGGTTCGATGCCGTCGACGGCAAACCCACTGAGGCCCGGCCCGTGAGTAATCTTACGGTTGCGAGGGATCCGATCGATCCCCCATTGCAGGGAGTCAGGGATGGCCATAATGTTATACGGAAGCTTGGCGGGCTCCGGGCTAGGAGCCGGACAGCCACTCCCTGAGTGCCCGGATGTGGTCGGGTCTCGTGCCGCAGCACCCTCCAATTATCCGCGCCCCTTGCTCACTCCACCCCTTGGCGTATTCCAGGTACTGCTGTGGGTCCAGGGCGTTTGCCTTGGGGGTTGGGCCGCCGGGACCGGGGAAATGAGCGTAGGCGCCGAAGGTTCCCGACCAATTCTTCTTGACTATCTCCAGCCCGGGCCCCGTGTCTTCCACCGGCGTGTGCATTATGAATACCGATGCGATGTCCCTGTCCTTGATGGCGTCCATGGCGCCTTGAAGGGTCTCGCTTCCATGCCTGTCTTGGATGCCCAGGTAAAGCCCGTCACCATCCCGGACCAGGGAGAGCCCGACCCACACCGGGAGACCCAACTCCGCTGCCGCTTCTATCACCGCCAGCGTGTCCGATATCCGGACCAACATCTCGCCCACCGCCACGTCCGGGCCACCTTTGGCCAACTCTCCGAGCTGCTCCCGGTAGGTCTCTAGAGCTCTCTCATAGGGCACCGGAACTTCCGCGTGTGACTTGGGAGCCATCGTAGATACGGAGGCCGCAATGACCACCGAGTCCTCCGTCCCGGTGTTTCTCCTTGCCTGTACCGCCGCTTCGATTCCCAGCTTGTTGGCCTCAGCTACCTTACGCGCGAGGCCGCCCTCTTCCAGCACGTCACGCCCCGTGCTAAAGGTGTTTGTGATGATAATCTCGGCGCCCGCTTCGATGTATTCTTGATGAATATCCCTCACCAACTCGGGATGGGTGAGCATCGGACCGCCCGACCACGTGGTGGGGCTTGCCAGCCCCCGCCTCCCTAACTCCGAGCCCATACCCCCGTCCATCAAGATCGTCTCCCCCGCTGCCAGGCGGCCCCGCAGTTTCTCAAAGTTGCTCATGTTTCTCTCCTGGTGAAATCCGAATTTGCCATTCCATCCGGTCGCTAGACATAGATCCCAGAGGCTTGGGGCACGGGCTCATCTAATTCCGACTCCCGATGCGGCTGAGCCTCGTCAGGAAAGATCCTGCCGGGGTTGACGCCCGCATCGGGGCAGAAGGCCGCCCGCCGCCGCTTCGTCGCAGCCATGTCCTGCTCGCTGAAGGCCCAGTGCATGTACATCTGCTGATCGGGTGTCCAAACGACTCCCCGCTAATACTCGGGATTAGGCTTTGCCATATCCTCTTTTCTGAGGTCAACCAACTGTTTGACGGTTAGGAATTCTCGCTTGGTTTTCATGAGTCAAGTCTCCGTCTGGTATGTTCGGAGGGACCATGGCTAGGTCACGGAACGAGTCGTCCTCTGAACGTGCGCACGGAGCGCTCCATTGATGTCCGTCTGGTATTCGCGACCATCACGAGCATGGGCCTTGAACCAGGCTATGATGTCCGCGTCGACCCTCAGCGTAATCTGCTGCTTCACAGGACGGTAGAAGACACCGCGCTTGGCGTCGGACCAGTTGAGAATCTCCGGGATGTCGGCAGTGTCGATCTGGTCGTCGGGCGGAGCCTCTAACGCCCGTATCTGCGCCCGAACGTCTGACGGCAGCTCAGCAATGTCCCTCTTCATAAGCCTCCCTCTCTCGTCTCGTCGCCTTACGTGCGGAAATGATGCGCCCGATGTCTTCACCGGTCTCTGTGTCGAATTCAGGCCAAGTGTGGACTACCATCACGACTTGAGTGCCCACCATGCCGATGGTTCGCCACCTTTGCTCATATGGGTATGGGGCCTCTCGCGTCGCAGACATGGGATCGTCGAACACGAAGACCGCAGCCTCAAAGCCGAGTCTGTGCGCTCGAAGATTAGCCTCATTCTTTGCCTAATCCCACGTCCAACGCAAGCGCAGTCGCCCTTCACCATGCTACGCAATTGTAGTTACAGAAACGGCACGAGGTCAATACCCGTCTGGCCGCTCGCGGCGGGCTGATGTCCGGTGGGGTGGGGAGCAGGGCCTGACTACAGGTCCAGAACGAACCTCAGCGTGAAGGTTCTTGATTTGTCCAGTTTGGTGGGCTAGGGGAGACTGTATTACAACTTTCCATTCGAAGAATGCTCTATGATAGTAATTGAGGTAATGAATTTGAGCGACCACCAGAACAGCCATATCCGTAACCTGGCCATCATAGCCCACGTCGACCACGGTAAGACTACCCTAGTCGATGCGCTGTTGAAACAGGGCCAGGTCTTCCGGGCCCACCAACAGGTGGGAGCCTTGATTATGGACACCAACCCATTGGAGCGAGAGCGCGGCATCACGATTCTGGCCAAGAACGCCTCGGTCTCCTACAGGGGCATCAGGATCAACATCATCGACACGCCGGGCCACGCGGACTTCGGCGGCGAGGTGGAGCGTGTCATGAACATGGCCGACGGCTGTCTGTTGCTGGTCGACGCCGTGGACGGACCCATGCCGCAGACCACTTATGTGTTGCGCCAAGCTCTCCAGCAAGACGTCACCCCTATGGTGGTCATCAACAAGATAGACCGACCTGAGGCCCGGGTGGCTGAGGTGGTAGAGATGGTCCAGGACCTTTTCCTGGAGGTGGCTACCAATGCGGAGCAGCTGGATTTCCCTGTGCTCTATGCATCTGCCCGGGAGGGTTACGCCACAACGAGCCCGGATGAGACTGGGTCGGACATGCAACCCCTCTTTGAAGCTATCCTCAATTCGGTGCCTCCGCCGACCGGGGACCCCGGCGCCCCACTGCAAGTGCTTGTTGCGGCGCTCGACTACGACAGCCACCTCGGACAAGTGGCCATCGGACGGATCACCAACGGCACACTCAGGCTGCGCGACGAAGTGGCCCTGTTGGGCCGCGACGCCGAGCTCACGCCCCACGTCGTGGAGCGCATATTCGTGTTTCGTGGGATGGAGCGGGTTGAAGTCTCCGAAGCCCATACCGGAGACATTGTGGCCGTCACCGGCCCTGAGGGCGTGTCCATAGGCGACACCATTGCCTCCCTCGAAAGCCCGAAGGCTCTACCGTCCATCGACGTCAACGAACCGACAGTGCGCATGACCTTTGGCGTCAGCACCTCCCCTTTCATGGGCAGAGAGGGAGCCCGCTGCACCTCCCGCAATCTCTACGAACGACTGATGAGAGAGCTGCGGACCAACGTCAGCCTGCGGGTGGAGACCACCCCCAGCCCCGACGTGTTCGTGGTCTCCGGACGGGGAGAACTGCACCTGTCCATCTTGGTCGAGACCATGCGCCGTGAACAGTTCGAATTCCA
Organism: Dehalococcoidia bacterium; assembly: GCA_965217565.1. Taxonomy (GTDB): domain Bacteria; phylum Chloroflexota; class Dehalococcoidia; order Lucifugimonadales; family CATOSD01; genus CBDCIS01. Next base: position 115,687 of record CBDCIS010000002.1, on the reverse strand, counting down.
GGTGTCCCGCCCCGCGCCCGTCACCAAGGTCATCGCAGGCAAGGTACACGAGCCCTGCGAGATCTTGAGTATCACCGCCCACGAAGAGTACGTGGGCGTGCTGACCAAACACCTATCCGCCAACTTGGGCCAACTCCGGGACATACGGTACGGCGAGGACAGTTACGTTTACCTGGAGTACAAGATTCCCACCCGAGGGCTTATCGGATTCAACGCTTTCTTTCTCCGCACAACGCGCGGCGACGGGGTAAAGAGCAGTATCTTCACCTCGTACGAACCGATGGAAGGAGAAATTCAGACCCAGCGCAGCGGCGTGCTCGTGGCAACCGAGGGCGGCGTCGCCGTCACCTATGGTCTGCTCAACGCCCAGGGCAGGGGCGACACGTTCATCGATCCAGGCACCAAGATCTACGCCGGCATGATCGTAGGCTCCCATTCCCGCTGGGGCGACATCGAGATCAACGTCTGCAAGGAGAAAAAACTTACCAACATTCGTTCGTCAACAGCCGACGTGGCGAAACGCCTGAAGACCACTGTGAGGATGAGCCTAGAGGAAGCGCTGGCGTTCATTTCTGATGACGAGCTCGTCGAGGTCACTCCCCAGAACTTGCGACTACGCAAGATGGAGCTCGCCGCTGTGGACCGCAAGCGCAAGCGCCGCGACGGAGTCCGGGCTCGAGACTAGGCGGCCCCCGGACTGCCGGTGATGTGCGGCGGCACAAGCCGGCCAGGAAATGTTCGCGGAGTTTCTGTTAAAATAGACCAACGCATGTGACCGGCGCACCCCGACTTATACAGAAGTGGACTATCATCTGTCCCACTGTCTTGTCTTTTCCAACCCGCGCTGGCTCATCGTTTCAATCCACTAGAAAGAGGTACTCTCTTCCCGTATGCCATCCATACCCATGACAATCCGCACCCGTCGGTCCGACCGCACGAAGCGCCACCCGGCGGTATGTACCGCCTGTAATGCATCTACGTCCGTCCCCTTCCTACCAGATCCTGACAGGCCGGTGTATTGCGGCCCGTGCCACCAATCTCGTCGTCGCTGCCCCACAGCCGCGGCCAAAGCACCCGTGAACCAGCCAGTGACGGACGATGAACCCCGCGAAGATACCGCTAACGCTGTGGATTCCGTATTTGCCGGAATGGCCCTGAAGGCCGCTACCAGGCAGGCGATTGCACGGATGGACATATCCGAAACCACGCCCATTCAGGAGAAGGCCATCCCGCACCTGCTGGAGGGCCGTGACCTGATAGGTCAGGCACGCACGGGGTCCGGCAAGACGCTCGCGTTCGCCGTCCCCATGGTGGAGCAGTGCGACCCGTCGGTCCGGCGGATTCAGGCGCTTGTGCTGGTGCCCACGCGGGAGCTGGCCATTCAGGTGGCCGAAGTCACAGAGGTGCTGGCATCATCGCAGCGCCTCCACGTGACGTTACTGTACGGCGGCCGGTCCTTGAGGCCAGAGTACGCAGCTTTGAAGAGCGGCGCCCAGATCATCATTGGCACGCCGGGCCGGACGCTGGACCATGTACGCCAAGGCACCCTCGACCTGCGATCAGTGCGATTCATGGTGTTGGATGAAGCCGACGAGATGCTGGACAGAGGCTTCGCCCACGATGTCGAGGCGATCCTTGGCGAGACTCCCTCGGAACGCCAGACGGCGCTCATGTCCGCCACGATGCCTGAGTGGGTTGCCAAGACCGCGGCGAAGCACCTGAAAGGCCCCGTAACGGTCGAAGTGGACCCAGACCTGCAATCCCTGCCCACGGTGGACCACCTCGTGTACACCATCCGCAAGGGCGACAAGATCGAGGTCCTCCAAGACCTGCTGAACGAGCGGCACGGCGCCCTGGTCATTGTCTTCGGCAAAACCAAGCACGGCGTCAAGAAGCTGGCGAAACAACTCGACAGCATGGGCTATCCAGTTGGAGCGCTTCAAGGCAACCTCAGTCAGAACGCCCGTGAGCGTGTGATGAAGGACTTCCGTTCCGGCGACGCCCCAATCCTGGTTGCAACGAATGTCGCTGCCAGAGGCCTGGACGTCGAGGGCATAGAGCAGGTCATCAACTATGACCTGCCGGACACAGAGTTGCTCTTCACACACCGGGTCGGCCGAACTGGCCGAATGGGCCGCTCCGGAGAGGCGGTGACGCTCATCACTCCGGATGAAGAGCGGAAGTGGCGGGAGATTGAGCGAGGCCTCGGCCGCCGGTTCAAACGCATGCCCTGGAGTGTCACCCGTCAGGAAGCGCAGTCTCGAGAGAGCTACGCGTAGGGGCACCCTCACCTCAATTCTCTCCCGTCAAGTGTACGTTGCAGAGCAGGGATGATTTCGGGCAATAGAATAGCCGCACACATGGATAGGCAGGGGAGGCGACCGCTATATCCGCGATGGCACATCGAAGATCGATTCATACTCGCACAGACTATGCATCTCATTGGGCAGCGTGATCGTCTCTGCGTGCAGCGCGGGGAGAACCTCTATGAAAATGGTGGTATCTCCGTATTTCTCGACCGCGCACTCCGCCCCGCATTGCGGACTCCGAGATGCGCTCATGAAGCCATCTATCCAGAGCTCGTCGCCAACCTGCGCCTCCCGAACATTGCTCGTTAGTAGCGGCCCGTTCATGCCTCGGCAAACCGCGTAGGGTGTCCGACAGGCTTGAACTGAGTCACCATCCTTGCGATGGACTCCTTAGTCGGCCGTGCGATGATCGGTCTATACCTCTCGGCCATGGGCGAATTGAACGGATCATCGTTCAACCTCAATCACTGCGCAGCCCTTGCATGCTCTTCATCGTCCTTATTCCAAAAGAGGTCTATCTCTTCGGCGAGAGTGGAGTCGTCCGCCTCGCGGCAGATTTTGACGGGGAGGTTGCGCTTCTCCAGCCACTCCATCTGCTCATTGGTCAAACCGGGTAGGCGAAGTGGATTATCGGTGAACCTTGAACTGCGCGAGACCATGCACACCCCTATAATGGTAGCGATCTTAACTGGGACCTCCACTCCAGGTGGCCTCAGGCTCCGCTTCCCGCTGCTGCTCCAGGGCGAGCGCCCAATCGAACAGCTCAGCCATGAACTCCGTCCGTGAGAACGGCAACCACAGTGGTCGAAGAGATATGAATACAGCACACCTAGGCCGGAAAAAGTGGAGATAGGGGGACTAAGATTTAGCTACAAAATGGCGGGTTTTACCATCGCTTCCCACAATCGTTACTGAGAATCGGTTCGAGTCCATTTAGGTGGGCCAACGTGTACTGAACTGCGAACTTTCCGGTGGGAAATCTCGATGTAGGACTGTTTCATAGGACTATACCGCCCCCCCGCCACAGGCTTGGCTTCATTGCTCGCCGGTGTAACCTAACAGGTGGTACAACTATCGGGGGCGGGTCGGTGAATCCATCCACGAGAAGACCGAGAGCTACCCACGACATGCCCTTGTGGCGACGCCAATTGGATTGGGCCTCCTCGTCGATTGGCCCTCCTCTCCAAATGAGTATAGTGCCGCCGGACTCCAACGTCCCCGGGTGGCAGGCCATAGCGCAAGTGCAATGCAACACCTGCAATGTCTCGGGCAAGTCCAGCGGAGTTCACAAAGTCTCGGCAAATCAGGCTATTGAGGAAATCCTTACGGGGTGAACAATAGTAGACATGATAAGCTTGATGCGGCGAGTTCCGCAAACACAAGCATGCTGTCGCGCCATCCTGAAGCCAATTTCTTGACATAAGATTCAGAGTGGTAAGCAATGATCGCCTTCGAGGCCTTCCTCCCGTTCTGGGCCTGTCGAAGGGTCGGACCGCAAAACGTCCATCGGCTCACTCCTCCATTGAACGGTAGGGGACAATGACTCTGCCTTCCCGCATCACCATGGACATCGTCCGCAGAGCCGAGATATCTTCCAACGGGTTCTGCTCCACAACTATCAGGTCCGCGGCTTTCCCCGCTGCTACGGTGCCAATCTGGCTGTCCATCCCGATGGCCTTGGCCGCGCCACTTGTGGCCGACTTTATGACCTCCATGTTGCTCATGCCAGCTTGGCTCTGAAGTTCCAGGCCCAGGCAGTAGTCGCCAAATGTCTGGATAGCATCGGTCCCAGCTACGATCTTGATGTCCCACTCGCTCCACAGCCTCCCCAGGAACTCCAACTGACTCTCGCACTTGGCTTGTAGAGCTTCGAGTTGTTGCTTCTCCACTGAACTCAGCTGAGAATTCCTCGACCGTTCCAGGAGGGCCTCCCTCCCACGGTATCCTGTCTGAACGGTCGGGCTGACGTACATCCCCTGTTGCGCGATACGCTCAGCGATCTCCGGGCGGAAAACGTAAGATCCGTCAGGTTCTATGAATCCCCCGTGCTCCATCATGTCCACACCCGCGTCGAGGGCGTTTATCATACTCTGTGTCGCCAGACAGTGGGCGGTGGTGAGCTTCCCATGTACGTGGGCCTCTTCCACTATTGCGCGTAGCTCGCCAACGCCGTAGGAGTGCTTTCGGTTGTCGGTGATGGCGGTGCCTCCGCCCGACGCCATTATCTTTATGAAGTCAGACCCCTCTTTGACAAGCTGACGCACCGCGTTGCGGACACCGTCTTCGCCGTCCGCTTCCCCGTTGCACCAGAAGAAGTGACCGCCGGTGATCGTCACGGGACGGCCGGATAGCAGAAGCCTAGGCGCAGTGACCAGACCCTGCCTGGCGCCTTCCCGCAGGTCAAACGTGATACGGTTGCGGGCGCCGCAGTCTCGCAAGGTGGTTACACCTGCACTCAGATGTACGTGTGTGTTGTGCGCCGCCCGAAGCAACATAATCTCGTCGGTATCGCGCTCGATCACTGCTTCGTAGGGTCCGTATCTGTACCCGTGTTCCCCCACTGTCCCGAACATCAGGTGAGTATGGACGTCGATTAGGGCCTGTTCACACTAACGCAACGCATCGAAGATGAGCGCAAACAGGATGAACCCAAGGAAGAGAGCGTCCAGCTTCTCAAAGCGAGAGAAGATGCGCCGAAAGCCCTTCAACCGTCGAAACAACCGCTCGATTTCGTTCCGACGCTTGTACATCTCCCGGTCGTACTGCCAAGGGTCAACCCTCGTGCTCAGGGGCGGAACTATCGGGGTGAACCCCAGGGCCAACGCCAGTTGGCGGGTCTCATTCCCCTCGTATGCCCGGTCCATTAACAGGAACGGGTTCTGGTCCTGTGTTCCGAGGCGCTTTAGCAGCTTTCGCCCCTCCGGCGCATCGTGGGCCTGTCCGGGAGAAAGGGAGAACGTCACGGCTGTTCTAGCATCCGCGGCAACCATATGAATCTTGGTGGTCCAGCCGCCACGGGACTTGCCGATGGACTGGGGTCCGTTTTTTTTAACGCACCGGTTCCATCGGGATGGACCTTGACTATGGTACTGTCCATGGAAACCGCTTCTATCTTGATACGCACTATGTGCTCTCGTTGAAGATACTCGAAAACCCGGTCGAGCACACCGTTCTTGGACCACCGGTTCATCCGGGTGTAGACGGTGTGCCAGTTGCCAAATCGAGGCGGCAATCCCCGCCATTTGCAGCCTTGCTCGGCGACATAGAGGATAGCGTTGAGTACTTGCAGGTTCGACAGGCTGACGTTGCCACGCTGAACGGGAAGGATCGGCGCAATTCGTTGGTACTGAACTTCGGTGATTTCCATTCTCGGATTGTAACATAATTTGGCTATTAGTGTGAACAGGCCCTAGTCCGGGAAGCAGATGTCCTTCTGGAAACGCCAACTCGCGGACGCCCGCCCTCTGAGGCGGCTGCACCTTCCCCTGCCGACCCACCACAGTGATCTTGCCGTCTTCAATCACAACGGTAGGACGCTTCAGAGGCGGGCTGCCCGTGCCGTCTATCAATGTCTTGGCCCTGATTACAGTCGTCGAAGGTATGTCCATTGCCAAGCGCCTCCTTGAAACAAAGTGTCAACAGTCGAGACTTGTGCAAGCCGAAACGAGTGAGGGATGTGCGACGATCTCGGATTCGGTCGACTTGTGGATTCCTCACAAGTGGGACGACCACGCCTGGTTCCCCCGGCATTGGCAATCTTCATGGCTGTCAAGCGACGGCGCTAACTGTAACTGTTCAGAGTTAGGTAGTGTTGACATTTATATTATACTGGGTATATGTCAGCAATTACACTATCTCCAGAACAATGGTCACGGGTGTTGGAGTTCCTTCGTAGTCAGCCAGACTTGTATGTCGGACAGGAGTCCGACTGTAAGCGGTTCATCGAGGCCATCATCTGGATGAGCAGGTCTGGTGCGCCGTGGGGGCTACTGCCTTCCGAGTACGGGAAATGGAACAGCGTCTACAAGCGGTTTGCCCGATGGTGTGAGGGCGGAATATGGGAACGAATGCATCAGCATTTCATCGATGACCCTGACATGGAGTACCTGATCATCGACACTACCATAGTCCGGGCCCACCATTCCGCTGCGGGCGCTCCCAAAAAAACGGTGGTCAACTATCTCAAGCCCTCGGTCGTAGCCGAGGTGGGTTCACTACAAAGGTCCATGTGGGTGTCGACGGCCTCGGCAACCCGTTGAGATTCAGATTGACCGCAGGGCAAGAGCACGATGTCACTCAGGCCGAGGCGCTCATATCCGGTATGGAGAGTGAGTATGTGATTGCAGACCGCGCATATGACTCCCGCCAGTTTCGTGAGTCGATCATCGGCAACCGGACTACCCCGGTGATCCCGCCTCGCTCGAACCGAAGGGAGCTACTCTCACACGATGAGTATCTGTACCGAGAGCGGCATCTCGTCGAGTGCTTCATAGGCAAGATCCAGCACTACCGCCATATCTTCTCCCGATTCGACAAGCTGGCAAATAGGTACCTCGGATTCCTCCACTTTGTCGGCGCTCTCATATGGCTAAGATGACATGTCAACACTACCTAACATTTCACTTGGGCCAGTTTTAGGGGGCAGGTCAGAGAGGCAATCGGGAGTTTCCCATCCCCTAACCGGATGGGGTTAGTTAGTGAGTGACCGCGAGGGGCACTATGGGCAATCCCTTCACTTCTCCCGATTCTGAACAATTGCGCCCCCTCCCATCCCGAGAGGTTTATGGGCTACAATGGAATTCAGAAGGTGTGTATGGCATGGCCCGAAAGTCGGCTGTCATATTCGGTCATCCAATGTCCGGTTGGCCGCCAACCTAAGGGTTGCAGCCTAAGGTTCATACTTGTGTCCTAACGCGGAAGCGCCAATAACCTTCAGGCGGACCGGTCCGGGGCCCTAACTGGATAGACTGCGAGTCGAACCAGCGGCCTCTGTAGGGCGCAAGCGAAAGGGGGATACCCTAATGAAGATGCAGACTCTCGGGCTGGGCACTCTGGTCGGCGCTATGCTCACCGTGCCGATCATTGCGGTGATGTACCTGGCTGACAAGTTGCTCGACCTCTCATTCGCGCCGTTCGATGTCTTCGATTGGGTTGGCCGGGTCCTGCCGGGGCCGGTCGTGACGTTCGGCATCGATCTGATGATTGATAGCCTGCAGATGCTGGGCCTCAGTGTCGCGGGCGTTGCGAAGACCGCCGAACAGGTCCTGGCGGTGCTGATGTTCCTCATTGGCGGAATCGTCGCAAACATCATCGTATGTGGTGTTGTCGAACGCTTACCTGCCGCTCGTGTACACTACTTGGGCCTACTGGCGGGCGCGGTCTTGGGTCTGCCAGTCGCCATCATCTCGGCAGACATATCACAATCCACGACCCCTGTGCCATTCATCTTCCTGTGGGTCTTTGTCGTGTTCTGTGTCTGGGGCGTAGTCACTGCCGTCACGGCCCGCAGGCTCCTGCCTCGGCGCTACGTTTCGGCGACAAGCTCGCCGGTGCAAGCGGAACCGCACTCCGTCGAAGTAGTTGGCAGGCGGCAGTTCCTCATCCGAATGGGTGTGACTACGGCAACCGTTACGGTTGCCGGCGCAGGCCTAGGGCGCGTCCTCGCAGTGAACGAGCGCAACCGCCTGCAAGCTGAATTGGAAACGATGAAGGCAAACATGCCCGACACCGCGTCCGCTATCTATCTGCCCAACGAAGATAACCCTCTCAAGCCTGCTCTCGGTACGCGGCCCGAATACACCGCCGTCAGGGATCACTACCAGGTATTCATCCGTTCGGAGCCAACGGTGATCGATGAAGCAACGTGGACACTGCCAATCACAGGACTCGTGGATAACCCATTAGAGTTGACGTTGAGCGACCTCAGAAACAGGTACAGGGCTCGCAGTGAGTTTGTCACGTTGAGTTGTATCTCCAACCGGGTGGGCGGTCCGCTGATAAGCACCACCCACTGGGCCGGGGCCAGCCTTAAGGATATCCTTGTCGATGTCAGACCCCAGGCCCGTGCGCGCTACCTGTTCATAACCAGCGGCGATGGGTTTTACGAAACGGTCGCTCTCGAATTGATCGACTCGGACGAGCGGATAATGCTCGCGTACAACTGGGATGGTAAACCTATACCGTTCGATCATGGGTTCCCGCTGCGGATTTGGCTCCCCGACCGCTACGGCATGAAGCAGCCCAAATGGATCACCGGGATCGAGGTCATAGGCGAGTACAGAGACGGTTACTGGGTCGAACGCGGTTGGTCCAAGGAGGCGGGAGTCAAGGCCACATCTGTGGTTGACACGGTGGCCGTGGAGTCGGTGATCGAAGACAGTGGCCAGAAGCTGATCCCGATTGGTGGAATCGCCTACGCTGGAGTGCGTGGGATCTCCAGGGTCGAGGTGCGATTAGACGACGAACCCCAATGGCGCGAGGCGATATTGCGTACCCCGCTGTCGGATGCTACGTGGGTGATCTGGCGCTACGATTGGCCGTTCGAAGAGGGAGCCCACAGCTTCCGGGTCCGCTGTGTGGAGGCGGACGGTACCCCTCAAATAGAGCAAGACGTCCCGCCGAGGCCGGATGGCGCGTCTGGAATCCACAGTAAGTCAGAGCTCGTCGAGTTGGCATGAATTGGGGCTGCGAAGGGCAACAACAAACGTCCCGTCCGGAAGAGCAGGCTTGTTCCTAGGCAGCGAATGAACCTGTGAGCAGGGGCGGGGACCGCTAGGTCTCTACCTTGACTCCTTCATCGGCCTCTATCCGGTGAGACGCCGCTGTCTTGGGGAAGAAGACACTCAAAACCCGGTGAGCGATGCCCTCGGCGTCCAGCCGCAACCAGTGGCGTTGGTCCGCGGCAGTGCCGTGCTTGATGAAAGAGTCCGGCATTCCAATACGGTGGACCGCTACGTCCCTCAGCCCGGCCTTTGCGAGGGCTTCCAGTATGGCCGAACCGACGCCCCCGGCGAGCACGTTTTCTTCTACGGTAACGGAGCGGCCCACGCTGCGAGCCGCATCCAAGAGCAGGTCGAGGTCCAAGGGCTTCACGAAGATAGGATTCACAACGCCGCAAGCAATGCCATACTCAGCGAGCAACTCTGCAGCTTCCAGGGCGACGTTGACCGACTTGCCCAGACCAAAGACCACAACGTCTCGGCCTTCCCTGATCCCTAGATACTCCAGCTAGATAAGAGGAAGACCTCGTTGGAGCCCGCCATGAAGGGAGCTAAGATGGATGTTGCACAGACAAAGCCATCACCAACGAGGTGCAACTATTATGAAGCAAGGGGTTCTGCCGTTCCAGTACGAGCAGGAGAAGAGTTCGACATGTATGACGGCGCTGTCCGGCCTGATGATTTACCTTGAACTGATGCATGCATCCGGCTTGAAGTCATCGATAGAGCGCCACGTGGGACTGCGGGAGTGTGGTCAGGGCTGGACGGATAGCTAGGTAGTGTTGACATTTGAGATACCGGGCATTTCATAACCGAGTAAGCCGTCCAAATTGTCATTCTGAGGAGCAAAGCGACGAAGAATCTAAAGCCTATGCCTGAAATGCCGCTACCGCTTTAGATTCCGAACGCAGTGAGGAATGACATGAAACCGGAATGTCAACACAACCTAGGTAGTCAACTCGCTGATACTGTTGAACCTGGCAAGGGGTGAGTCGGTGGTCGCTCTCGATGTTCTGAAGAAGGACGCGGGGTTGTGCAGGGTGGTTCGCGAGGTCGAGACCTAGGGGATGGGTCGTAGAGAGCGCAGGGCGTTGGAAGAGCGATGGCGTGTCGAGCGTGGACGGAGTGTGCGGTCGGACTCGGCGGTGTTCCGGTACCTGGAGAGATTCCATGACGCGGGCGAGGAGGCCATGCGGGAAGTTCACAGAGCATTCATACCCGCTCCCAACGAAGCGCTGAGGGTGCTGGGGAAGGTCAATGCCGACCTGGTGGGCTTCGTGCAGAGCCGTTCGCCTTATTTATAGGGAGGCCACGGTGGACATGGACGCCACCCTGGTGGAGACGCACAAGCAGGAGGCGCTCTACAGCTACAAGAAGTACAAAGCCTACCCGCCGCTGACGATATACTGGGCAGAGGCCGACCTGATAGTGCATTCGGAGTTTCGGGACGGCAACGTACCCGCGGGCCATCAGCAGTTGCGAGTGTTGACCGAAGCACTGAGGCATCTACCTTCTGGGGTGGACAGGGTGATGCTGAGGTCTGACACGGCAGGGTACCAGCGGGAGTTACTGCTGTACTGCGCGGAGGGGAGAGGCGAGCGGTTCGGGGTGATCGAGTTTGCGCGGTAGGGGTTGACGTGACGGCGGAGTTCCGCCGTGCGGTGTCGGAGGTTGCCGAACAACAGTGGCATGTCCTGTACCGCAAGTCGGGCCAGTATCGGGTGGATACGGGTCAACAGTGGGCGGAGGTGAACTTCGTACCCGACTGGATAGCCTACAGCAAGAAGAACCCTGAGTATCGGTTCATCGCTATCAGGGAGCCTTTGAACAAACAGCCTCTAGTGGGGATGGAAGGCACAGCTGGAGCTTCCCTTTCCTGCGATGAGGCTGGCCAACGGGGGATGGCACAAGGTGTTTGGGGTGGTTTCCAACCGGAGCCTTCCGGGAGATGAGTTGATCTGGTGGTCGAGGCGCAGATGTGGCAAGGGCGAAGAGGTCCACGGCGTTCTGAAGAGCGATCTGGCCGGGGGAAGGCTTCCGTCAGGGCTGTTCGGATCAACGCAGCATGGTAGGCGATAGCGGTGCTGGCGTTCAACTTGAACTCTGCGATGAAGCATCTGGTGTTGGGGGGTGAGTGGAAGAGCAAGCGTCTCAAGGCAGTCCGCTTCGCCCTGATAGCCCTTCCGGGCCGTGTGGTGAGGCACGATAGGAGACTGATCATCCGTCTGGCCAGAGGCCACCCCTCATACGAGTTGTTGCTCAGAGGGTGTGTGAGAAGTCTTGGATATGTATTAGAATGGAGGCATGAAACGCAAAGCATACCCCAGTGACCTGACTGATGAACAGTGGAAGATGCTCGCTCCGCTACTCCCGGCAGCCAAAACTGGGGGAAGGCCACGTACTGTAGACCTGCGGGAAGTCGTCAACGGCATTCTATACGTTCTGCGCAACGGTTGCACGTGGCGAGCCATGCCGCATGACCTCCCGCCTTGGGGTACTGTATGGTGGTATTTTCGGGAGTGGAGAGAGGATGGTACATGGGAACGAGCCAATGACGCTCTCCGAGTCAAGGTCCGGCAGGCCGAGGGGAGGAACCCGACACCTAGCGCTGCTATCATAGACAGCCAGTCGGTCAAGACTACGGAAAAAGGGGGCCTCGTGGCTATGACGCTGGCAAGAAGGTCAACGGTCGAAAGCGACATATCATTGTAGATACCATGGGGTTGCTGCTGGCGGTGGTGGTGCATCCTGCCAATATCCAGGATAGGGATGGGGCGAAGCTGGTCATCGATAAATTGATAGGGAGGTTTCCCCGCATGAGGTTGGTCTGGGCCGATGCTGGCTATGCTGGAAAGCTGGTCGAGTGGGTCTGGGCCCTGACAGGCTGGGCACTCGAGATTGTCAAGCGCCCCAGGGACAGCCACCGTTTTCAAGTGCTGCCGCGAAGATGGGTGGTCGAACGAACATTCGCGTGGCTCAGCAGGTGCCGTCGGATGAGCAAGGACTACGAAGCTCTGTCCGATACAACCGAGGCGTGGACCCATATAGCTATGATTCATCTCATGCTCCGACGCTTAGCACCAACCTAATTTGAACTTCTCACACACCCTCTTAGCGTAAGAGAGAAGTGCAAAACGCCCCGGCCGGACTAGGTTGTGTTGACATTTCATCTTAGCCATATGAGAGCACCGACGAAATGTAGGAACCCGAGGTATCTGTTCGCCAGCTTGTCGAACCGGGAGAAGATGCGGCGGAAATGCTTGATCTTGCCGATGAAGCATTCGACCAGATGACGCTCTCGGTATAGATACTCGTCGTATGAGTGGAGCGCCTTCCAGTTGGAGCGAGCAGGTATTATCGGAACTGCACCGCTCCTTATGATTGACTCAAGGAACTGCTTGGAGTCGTATGCTCGGTCTGCAATCACATACTCACTATCGAGTCCGTCTATGAGTTCCTCAGCTTGAGTGACATCGTGCTCCTGCTCTCCGTTTTTTTAACGCCCCCGCAGCGCAAGGATGGGCACGGACCACTGTGCTGTCGATGATGAGGTGTTCCATGTCGGGGTCATCGACCAAATACTGATGCATACGCTCCCATACTCGGCGTTCACACCATCGGGCGAAACGTTTATAGACGCTGTTCCAATTACCATATTCGGCTGGGAGCATCCTCCATTGCGCACCGGTCCGAGAAATCCACAATACAGCATCGATGAACCGCCTACATTCGGCTTCCTTCCCAATGTACAAGCCTGTCTGACCTTGAAGGAACTCATGTGTCCTTGACCATTGTTCCCAAGGTAGTCTAACTGTTGACATATACCTAGCATAATACAAATGTCAACACATTCTAGTGCCGATGTGGAAACGACGCCACGCAATCCCCCTGACCGGAGTTGTTGCTCAATCTGACGTCGCTCTGCTGAGACAAAGCCGGCCCTGTATGGGCTCACTGCCGAGTCCTCAAAGAGACCCTTTATGTCTTCTGCAGTGGCCATCGCCAATGTCTCAACGCCCTTGCGAGAGTCCATGAAGGTGATGAATCCGCCTCTGCGACCATGAATCAGTACCGATTGTTGAAGTTGCCGGGCAATGTTGAGTTCCTCACCGGGCGGACATGCGATGTGTGCCACCAAGCGTTCATACTGTTGAGCTCCATCAGCTTCGTGGTCGACCACAACGAAGTCGAAACCGGTGAGGCGTCGCAGTGCTCGCCTGGGTTGGTGATCGTAGCGGAGGCGCGCAATGGCCGCGCATCCGAAGGGAGTACACGCGGTCGCACCAGACTGGAATGAAGCGCACCTTCGACTCTGACGACGGGCACCTTCGAGTCCCAAGAGACTGGAGAGATTGACCTTCACCTTGGATCCGGTTACGTTGTAAAATGCCCTATCCCAAGCAACGAATGAGTGTAGCTACGGGATAGAGCTTTTCTCGCTGACGCGACATTTGTGAAGGAGAAGGACGATGTTGACTAAGACTCTCACCATTGACTGCCAGGTACACTGCTTCGAGCGCGACCGTCCCGAGCATCCCTGGCATGGATTCCTGGAGGGGCCTGAGGAAGTGACCGGCGACGACATGGTGGCAGCGATGGACGCTGTCGGAGTGGACGGGGCCATCCTCATCTCGCCCTTCTCGCTGTACCAGTACGACGCCAGCTACGCCCTGGATGTGTACTCGAAACATCCGGGCAGGTTCGGCCTCGTCCGCCCCTTTGATCCGATTTCCGAAACGGTCGCCGAGGATGTGGTCGAGTGGACTGCGACGCCGGGCGTCGTTGGCGCACGCATCATGCTCGCGGCCCAAGGCTACGAAGCCGACCACCCCGGCGTTAACGCCATATTCGCCGCCTGCGCCCGGGCGGGCGTTCCGGTCAACGTCATGGCTTCAGGCAGACTTCCCCTTCTGATCGAACTGGCCCGCCGCAATCCCGACACGCAAGTGATTATTGACCACGTGGGACTGGCACAGCCCTTCGTGCCGCCTGCGCCGCCTGAACCCTTCGCAGATCTACCCAACGTGCTTGCGGCGGCGGAACTGGATAACATGGCCATCAAGATTTCTGGTGCCTGCACCCTGTCCCACGAGCCGTTCCCGTACCCCGACATCTGGGAACCGCTGAGCCGTGTATTCGACGCCTACGGCCTCGAGCGGTGCCTGTGGGGCACCGACTGGACCCGGGCCATTCGGCTGCTGACCTATGAGCAGGGCGTAGAGGCCTTCCGGGTCACTGACCGTCTCTCGGATTCTGAGCGCGCCACTCTGATGGGCGGAACGCTGGCGAACATCTACAAGTGGGCGCCACATGCATAGGTAGACTACTGCGGCATTAGTTCCCATTAAAGCACACTTAAGTCGAAATATGTGAGCCGATGTGCCCTATACTGACTGCGAACTTTTCGGTGGGTAGTCTCAATGTAGGACCGCTCCAGGGCCGAACGACCTCCTCTGACTACCTGCCTGGGGCTAATACTTGTCGGTGTGGCATACACGGATCATACATCTATCGTGGGCAGGCCAACCTGAGGTGTCGTGAACGGGAGCGATCATGCCTGCAATCCAACAGTGCACTTTGGCGCCGCCGATTACAGTCAGGCCCGATGGGGTTGTGGGTCTGCCCGTACTGCCCTGCCAAGCGGCGTCTGTCGCGTGGGGGAAGACGTTCGTGAGTCAGGCTACACGAGCAACAACCACAGGTCCGTCGTTGGCGACAGAGTTGACAAGAGTCGACACCTCGAAGGCCTCCATCTCATCGTCGGGATGAGGAGCCAGCGCGCTGGTAAGCGCGCTGGCTCCTCGACACTGCGGTCCAGCCAGAAGCCTTCCATGTCCCTGGGCAGGATGACCGGCATTCGGTCGTGTATGGGCCTGAGCAGGTCGTTCGCAGTGGTCGTGATGATGGCGCAGGACGAGATGGCGTTGCCATCCGGGTCCCTCCACACCGACCATAGGCCCGCGAATGCGAAGGGCTCTCCCGACCGCATGACGACCCGCATGGGCCTCCGGACGGCCCCGGTCCTCTGCCACTCGTAGAAGCCGTCCGCGAGCACGAGGCACCTCCGACGCCTCAGCGCGTCTCGGAACGCGGGCTTCTCGGCCACAGTCTCCGCCCTGGCGTTTATCATCCGGCTCCCGATGGAGGCGTTCTTCGCCCAGTGCGGAATCAGCCCCCATCGCATGTACCCGGCGCGTCTGTTCTCGCCGCCCACGACGGTGAGGACCTCCTGGGTTGGAGCGACGTCGTACTTCGAATCGAAGGCCAGCCAATCGCCGTCGAACTCGTGGCGTTTCGCCAACTCTCCCAGGTCAGCTATCAGGCTGTATCGTCCGCGCATAACAGGCCCATTATGTACTCACGGGGGCGCCCGCGCAAGCCGGTCCCCGTCTTTGGCGCACCTCAGCGCCAGTCGTGGGAGGGCGGCATGGCAACGCCGGTCCGGACGGCACGCACGTCCGTCGCTATCACGTTCGTAGTCCCGTCCCACCTCGATATGCGCCCCGTGACCTCCACCACCTGGCTGCCTAGCTCCCTGCGACGCCGTGCGAAGACGCGGGGCCAGAGGATGATCTGCACATCGCCCGTCTCGTCCTCGATGGTCATGAACACCGTGCCGTCCCGTCCGCGCGGGTGCTGCCTGGCAACGGGCCAGCCGGCGACCGTAACCCGTTCGTCGTCGCCGAGCCTCTCCACCTCCACCGTGGGGAGGACGCGAGGACCCAGGCCGGGCCTGACGAACTCCATGAGATGTCCCCTGGGATAGATGCCCATCACCCTGTACTCACCTGTCATCTTCTCGCGCTCCGTGAAGTCCGGGAGGCGGGGCATACTGTCGTCCACGGAGACGGGCAAGGCCACCTGGCCGTTCCGCGCCGGTCGAGAGTGCAGTCCCGCCTCCCACAGGGCCTCCCTGCGGTTGGGAGTGATGCCGTCGAACGCCCCGGCCATCGCCAGCGACAGCACCGCCTGCGGTTTCAGCCCCGTCCGCCGCACCAGGTCCCCCGCGGTGACGTAGGGGCCGCGCCGTTGCCTCTCCTCCACGATGAGCTTCGCCGACTCCGCCCCGACGTCCCTGATGAGCCGGAGGCCGAGCCGCACGGAGCCGCTCTCGGGGGCGCAAGCCACCCGACTCCTATTCACGCAGGGGTTCAGGAAGGGTACGCCGAAACGCCGCGCGTCCTGCTTCAGCGTCTCCATCGGGTAGAAGCCCATAGGCTGGTTGTTTATCAACGCGACGAAGAACTCCAGCGGGTAATAGCGCTTGAGCCACGCGGCCTGGTACGCGGTGATGGCGAATGCGTGCGAGTGGGACTCGGGGAACATGTAGTGGCCGTTGATCTTGGAGAATATCTTTCTTGCGGTCTCCTCAGGGACGCCGTTGCGCCGCGCGCCCTCCATGAACCTCTCACAGTGCATGGCTATCAGGTGCTCGTTGTTGGGCCTGGCGAAGGCGCGGCGCACCTCGTCTGCCTCCGCCGCGGTCATGCCGGCCACGTCCTCGATGAGCTGAACCACCTGCTCCTGCCAGACGATGATGCCGTAGCCGCGCTCCAGGGCGCGCCTCTCCAACGGATGGTCGTATTCCCAGGTGGCCCCGTGCCTGTAGCGTTCGACGAACTGGGACACCGCGCTGCCCTGGACTCCCACGCCGGGACGGATGAGGGCAACCTGGTAGGCGAGGTCCCGCAGGCTGCGGGACTTGAGACGCTGCCCCATCTTCAGCTGCGCGGGAGACTGGAGCAGGAATACCCCCTTCGACCTGCCCTCGTTGATCATGTCGTACACGCTGGGATCCTCGGGGTCTATCCTGCTCAGGTCGGGCCGTCTGCCATCCCGCTCCTCCACGAGGTCCAGCGCCTCCTCTACCTGGTCGAGCACCGGCAGTGAGAGCAAGTCTATCTTGGCGAATCCGGCGTCGGCCACGCTGTCCTTGTTCCAGTCCATGATGAACCGGCCTTCCATCGCCCCCGCCCTGGTGGGCACCATCTCCGGGATGGGAGAGCTGCTGAGCACCATGCCCCCGACGTGCTGGCTCAGCCCCTTCGGGGCGTCCATCAGCTGCGGGGCGAGTTCCAGCAGGTCCCGCCAGCCCGGTGCATCCACCCTGTCTCTGAAGTCGGGAAGCTCCGCCATCTCCTCCCGGAGATCTGCGGCGCGGTGGGAGTGGAGCTGCTTCGAGAGCAGGGACAGCTGCTCCTGTGGAAGCCCCAGGGCCTTGCCGAGGTCCTGGATGATGCCCTTCACCTTGTAGGTGGTTATGGCCCCGGCCAGGACGGCGTACTCCGGCCCGAAGTGCTGGTGTACACGCTCGATCAACTCCTCCCTGAGCCCCCTGGGGAAGTCGAGGTCGATGTCAGGGAGCATCGTCATGTCCTCGGAGATGAAGCGCTCCAGGGTGAGGTCCCACTCCAGGGGGTCCACGTGGCTGATGCCGATGAGGTAGCCCACGAGCAGCGCGACCGAGGAGCCGCGCCCCCTTCCGGGCGGCCTCTCCTCCACCGGCGTCTCAGGTCCGACCAGGCCGCGCTCCTCCATGATCCGCTGTGCGACGAGGACTATCTCCCTGTAGAGCAGCAGGAAGCCCGCCAGTTTGAGACGCTCGATCAGCCGAAACTCATCCCGAAGGCGCTCCACGACCCGCTGAGGCACCGAGCCGCCGTAGCGCCGAGCCGCCGCCTCGTAGCAGAGCCTATGCAAAAAACTCTCCGCCGTGTAGCCCTCCGGCACGGCTGGATCGGGCAGGGTGTATCCGAGGTCGGTGCTGAGGTCGAAGTCGCACCGCTCCGCGATTCGCAGCGTGTTTGACACAGCCTCCGGGCACTCGGCGAAGAGCCGCTCCATCTGAGCCTGGGACTTGAGGTGGAGGTGATGGTTGGGAAGGATATGGGGCAGGGCCTGGTCGATGGTGGTGTTGAGCCTGGCGGCGACCAGCGCGTGCTGGAGGCGGGAGCGTTCCGAGGTGTGGTAGTGGACGTCGTTGGTGGCGACCAGCGGAACGCCCACCTCCCCTGCGATTTCTGCCAGCGTCCTGTTGCGTTCGGCGTCCCCACGCAGGAAGTTCTGGTTTAGCTCGACGTACACCGAGCCGGGGCCATACCAGTCCATGTACCCCTTCAGAAGCCGCCGGGCCTCCCCGACGCGACCGTCCATCGCCAGTTGGGAGAGCCGCCCATCGCGTCCTCCCGTCAGCAGGATGAGGCCCTTGGCGTGCTCGGGCAGGTGCTTGGGGTCGAGCCTGGGGTTCCTGCGGTCAGCGGCGTTGGCGATGGTGAAGAGCCGGGAGATGCTGGAGTACCCGGCCCGTGTCCTCGCAAGCAGCGTGAGGCGAGAGCCGTCGGTCAGGGTCAGCTCACCGCCGGTGATGGGTCGTATGCCCAGGCTGTTTGCGAGCCGGGCGAACTCCAGCGCACCGCACAGGTTCGTGTCGGTCAGCGCCAGCGCGGAGTACCCGTACTCCTTCGCCTGCGCCAGCAGTTCGTGGGTGTGGGACGCCCCCACCCCGAAGGAGTAGAAGCTCCTGGCGTGCAACTCGACGTAGCCGGCGACCATCGGAACCATCCCAAACACTCAGGCGCTCTGCCTGTACCATCGGTCGCTCCTCTGGTCTCGGAACAGGGTGAGCCGCCTGCCGTCGCCGGGGTCGATCCGGTAGTAGGCGCGGGTTACAGGCTGTGGGAGCCACCACAGGTCGAAGCTCCATTCCTCGTCTATGCGGGCCACGCTCAGCCACCGCCGCTTGAGCTGCACGGACACCGGCTGGCGCTCCGCTCCCTCCCGCACCTGTACGGGCGTCGGCGAGTGGATGGGCTTGATGGCGTCCCCTCCCGTTGGGTCGATTGGGACCTGCAGGGCCCGCATCTCCGGCGCGGGATGCCAGGGCGCGACCTCTACGATCCTGTAGAGGGCGTGACCTCCGTTCATCCGCGCCCGCAGGCGTCTATCCATCTCCGCGAACCGTTGGCGCCTGTCATCCTCCACGCCCATCAACAGCCCCGCCTGTACCCCCGACTCGCCAGTGAATCCGGACAGCGTCAGCGTCACGTCCTCGACGGGAGTGCGCGGCGGGTCCAGTTCGAGGCGGCCTCTGACGGCGATAGACGCGCTCTCCCAGGTGCCCGCAGGCTGCCTGAGGTCTATCGACTTCTCCCAGGGCGGCAAACCGTGCATGTAGCACCGTAGGGACGCCTTGCCCACGTACCTGCCCCTCATCTCAGGCTTGGCGTACCCCCTCTTGAGAAGGGTATCGACCGCGACGAAGAGGGCCTCGATGGAGGAGGAGTGGAACGGCAGAGAGACATGCTCGACTATCGACTCCTCGAACGCCAGGGGAACGACGGGGCTGTCGTCGATCCCGTTGCAGAGCGCCCAGGCCCGTTGACCCTCGATCCCGAACCGGTCCGAGAGCGTGTGCTCGCTCATGGAGGCGACGGCCCCCATCGTGTGCAGTCCGAAGCGACGCATCATGGTCTTCACGTCGGGTGATACGGGAAGCAGGTCGACGGGGTGGGGAGCGAGGAAGGCCGCCACGTCGTCGGGGACCCTGGAGGCTCCGAGCGCCCTGCTGGTCCGGGCCGCGACGAAGGCGGGGAACTTCGCGTCCGCAACGCCGATACGGGGGTTCAGGTACGTGGGAACGGCGTCCAGCAGGGCCGAGACGACTCCGGCCTCACCACGGTACATCCCTTCGAGACCGTCCAGTCGGACGTAGGCGGTGCCCAGTTCCGGCCCCTCAACGCGGTCGCTGATCCCCTGTAGGGCCGCGAGCATCCGGCTGAAAACCCGGCGGTAGTGTGGCTCGTCGGCATCCAGTAGGATGGCGTTCGCATGGCGAGACACGGCCTGTTCCAAGGTCATCCCTACCGTCGCCTCCGAGGCTTTGGAGAATCTATCCACGACCAGCGGCCTGGCTCTCGAAGGATCGCGGTCGACGACCAGGACGGGGCTGTCCTTCAGGTGGGGATGCCGCTTCATCTCCGCCTTTGCTCTCAGGTGAGTGACGAGCACGCAGACGACCCTCATAGAGCCTCCTTGAGCGTCGGTTGCCGGGTATCAGGGTGAGAATGATACAGAACGCACGTTCTGTATGTCAACCCCCGAACGCCGCTCTTAGGACGACTTCTCGGAAACCCCGACGCCCCAGGATGACTGTAGAGCGGCGTTTCTCGCCCTGGTGTGTCTGGACACCTTTCGCCCTCGAAACGCGCTTCCTGCCCCGGAGCGGTCAAGGTCGTCCAGACCCAAGACCTTGGGCGAAGACCGCTCAGACCCGGGCCACGAGCGGGCCTGCCACCTCAAGGCATGGGACAGAACTAGGGGAAGTGGGACACTCTCTTGCGGTGGGGAATGGCTGCCAACTTCGCGGCCAGGACCCGGCGCACAGAGAACGCCGCCGAATGTCCCAAAGGTCTGGCGGAAATGGGACACCGGCGGCGGCGCGGCCTGATCCACCTGGAAAAGCGGCGTTGAGGCTCGTTGTTCTACGGATTTTAGAACGCTCAGACCACCGTACAGCCCCGCAAATCGCCTGGGTGGTGTTGGTCCGCCTGGAATCAACCGCGTTGCCCACGCCAGCCCCACCAGTGGACGATTGTGGCGCAGGGTCTAACCCCTCGAACTCCCCATCGGGGGTTGCAACATTTCTCCCGGAATCTTGTTGCATGGACGCGCTCTTCTTGTACATGCCGCGACCGCGCCGCCTACTGGCAGCCACCAAGCGGACAGGCGTCATTGCAGCATTTTCAGTCATTTTGTATCTATCTCGCCCTACATCCCTCGACGGCGGGATAGCTCGTCGGCGCACCGAGCGAACGAATGCAACCTGCTACGACGACGCTTCCGCTTTTCCGAGACGCGTCCCAGCGCGTCCATCCGGATGCTTCGGTTTCCCGACTAGATCGCGCGGTTGCGGTGTGGCCGCGCTGAGGTCTCAACTATCCGCAGGGGCTGTCCTCGTGAACGATTATGTCCTCATGGCCGGTTTCGAGGTCAACCCTACGCTCCGCCACATCTTTGCGGACTACGACGCGCGGATGGCGGCCGTGGTCTTCCGGCCGCGTTCATCTTCCTCGAGCTCTCGCGGACCGAGGCGCGGACGAACACGGGGCCTGCGCGCGGGCGGCTGAGGTACTAACGGCGCTCGCCCGGGCGCGGCTGCTGGTTCGGGCGCAGGCGCAGGGCCTAGTCCTGGTGCAGGGCCAGGGCCTGGGGCCGGGCCGGTGAACGGCTCAGGGCTGGGTGCGTCAATCTTAAGTTGGCGATAGTGGGTCAAAAGCAAGTCGGCGTTGACACGGACGGCTCCGGTGCGCTGCGAGTGACAGGGCATCACCGGTGACCTGCCCACACTGGTCAAGGTGGAAACACACACTGGAGCCGCAGATCAACTGGCTGAGGGAAGCGGAGTCGTGCTGGCACTCAGCGCAAGGCTTCAAGGAGACCTAGACGGTGTCCTGCACCGCCGGCCAGTTTTCGACCTCCTTCTTCACAGTGGTATTCACCTCCTCAGGCGTCATCAGCACGATGGTGCTCAGTATGAGCGATCCGGAGGCCCATCTCCAGGACTATTGCCATCATAACCGCGTGGTCGGGCATATCGGCAATGAAGTACAAGTCGGCCTCGCCGAAACCGCAGTAGAGGGCCTCTACACTTCCGCCAAGTCCAACGCCCGTCGGTGTAGCATAGCTCGTCGTTCAGCTTTGGCGGGGGGCCAGGCCAATTGGGTGCGACGAAGCCGCCCGTGTGAAGGATTCTGAGATAGTGTTTATTCGCATCGCCGCCCCTTCGTCGGTCCTTTACGCCTCCATTGGGAGAAGACCGGGAAGGGGGACGAAGAAAGTCCTAAGTCAACTACCCAGCCATGGGGCAGCAATCGCGGACTGGTCAGAGACTCTCAGAGGGTGTGTGAGAAGTCTTGGATATGTATTAGAATGGAGGCATGAAACGCAAAGCATACCCCAGTGACCTGACTGATGAACAGTGGAAGATGCTCGCTCCGCTACTCCCGGCAGCCAAAACTGGGGGAAGGCCACGTACTGTAGACCTGCGGGAAGTCGTCAACGGCATTCTATACGTTCTGCGCAACGGTTGCACGTGGCGAGCCATGCCGCATGACCTCCCGCCTTGGGGTACTGTATGGTGGTATTTTCGGGAGTGGAGAGAGGATGGTACATGGGAACGAGCCAATGACGCTCTCCGAGTCAAGGTCCGGCAGGCCGAGGGGAGGAACCCGACACCTAGCGCTGCTATCATAGACAGCCAGTCGGTCAAGACTACGGAAAAAGGGGGCCTCGTGGCTATGACGCTGGCAAGAAGGTCAACGGTCGAAAGCGACATATCATTGTAGATACCATGGGGTTGCTGCTGGCGGTGGTGGTGCATCCTGCCAATATCCAGGATAGGGATGGGGCGAAGCTGGTCATCGATAAATTGATAGGGAGGTTTCCCCGCATGAGGTTGGTCTGGGCCGATGCTGGCTATGCTGGAAAGCTGGTCGAGTGGGTCTGGGCCCTGACAGGCTGGGCACTCGAGATTGTCAAGCGCCCCAGGGACAGCCACCGTTTTCAAGTGCTGCCGCGAAGATGGGTGGTCGAACGAACATTCGCGTGGCTCAGCAGGTGCCGTCGGATGAGCAAGGACTACGAAGCTCTGTCCGATACAACCGAGGCGTGGACCCATATAGCTATGATTCATCTCATGCTCCGACGCTTAGCACCAACCTAATTTGAACTTCTCACACACCCTCTAAGGCTGAAGACATTGGAATGATCGAGGGCACCTCCAGCTCCAACACCAGGTTCCCGAACTCCTCGAGGTCTTTGTCGATAACCTCCTGCAGTCGTTCCAGGTGCACGTCCACCCGCCCGGAAAACTCTCCGAAGGCATCGACCGACTGCTCGGTCGGCGTTCCGGTGGAGCTGGTTACCACGCTGCTAACGGCACGCAGCTTCGCGTTTAGCTGGGAGGGATACCTCATGAAATCCGCCTTGGTTTTGATCCTGGTTTGAATAAGCTCGGCCTCAATGGGGGAGAGCTTCCCCCTCAAGGTCTGGGCGGCTTCGGCGATGGCGTCAGAACGACCTTCACCACGCTTTTCCCACTCCTCCACCTGCTGGTAAATGCTTCGGACACGGAGTATAGCGTCGTTGGTTTCCGAGAGCTTGTCGCGGATTTGCATTAGGGTGTTAAAGCGGTCCTCGAGCTCCTCCTGGCTCGCTGAAATGCGAGGATCTTTCAAGATTTCGAAGGACTGATTGTAAATTTGGCCACTTACAGTCAGCCAGACCTGGTATGTGCCTGGAGGCGCTTCAGGCCCCTGGTCGGGTCCGCGGAAACCACCCATTGTGGCATCTCGAGGTAGCGCCTTCGGGGCCGTGTATCGCATATCCCAGATGAACTTGTTCATTCCTCGCTCGACTGGCACATATTGTTCCATTGCCTTCTGTTGTGACTCATCGGTGGACGGAGCTTGCTCCCCCTTCGCGCTCGTGAAACTCCTGATCTCCTGACCGCTGGCGTCCGCGAATGTCAGCGTCACCTCTCCTTCCGGCTCCTCCTTCAGGAAATATGACACTATGACTCCTCTGGTAGGGTTATCACCGGCGTCGATGTGGGAACGGTAGGAGCTGCCATCGGCTCTGCGTCGAATATAGAAGGCGGTGCCTCCGCCTGCGTCCGTCTGGTAGTTTCTCTTGCCGGGTACGCCAGGAGGAGGAGCAAACACTGGAGGGTCCACATCCTGGTGAGTGTTCTTGGGCTTGAACAGGTAGGCGGGAGACTGTGCCATCTGCTCGTTGGCTTGGCGCAGCGGCGTGACGTCGTCCAGTATCCAGAACGACCGGCCATGCGTGCACGCGACCAGCTCATCGCCCTTGACCGCTAGGTCGTACAGCGGCACCACGGGCAGGTTCAGCTGCAGCAGCTGCCACGACTCCCCATCGTCAAAGGATACGTACAGCCCGAACTCGGTGCCTGCATACAGCAGTCCTTGCCTGACAGGGTCCTCTCGAATCACACGCGTGAAATCTTCAGCCCCAATCCCACTGGTGATCTTCTGCCACGTCCTGCCATAGTCCCTGGTCTTGTAGAGATACGGGTTGTAGTCGTCAAGCTTGTAGCGGTAGGCCGCCACGTATGCCGTGGCCGCATCGTGGTGCGAAACCTCGATGAACGCCACGGTCGTCCACTCTGGAACATCGGGCGGCGTTACGTTCTCCCAATTCTCTCCTCCATCACGGGAGATGTGAATCAGCCCATCGTCTGAGCCTGCCCAGAACACGCCTTGCTCGTGAGGAGACTCTGTGAAGGCGAAGATGGTGCAGTAGGTCTCCGCGCCGCTGACCCCCTGCACCGTGACGGGTCCACCCGAGATTTCCAGCTTCGAGGCATCGTTTCGGGTCAGGTCGGGGCTGATGGACTCCCAGCTCTTACCCTCGTTGGTGGAGCGGAACACCAGGTTCCCCGTGCAGTAGAGCACGTCGGAGTCGTGAGGAGAGATTACGATGGGGTAAGTCCAGTGGAAGCGGTACTTCTCGTCCTTGGGGGCCCAGCCCCAGGACTCCTCAGGCCAAACTGTTATGATCTCGATGTGATCGCCGAGGGCGTGGTCAGAGCGAAGAAGGTTGCCTCCTCCTCCGGCGGAGGAGCCGATGGCGCCCGAGTAGACTATGTTGGGGTTGTCCGGTCGGACGGCGATGTGGCCGCTCTCCGAGGTGCCGGTCATGTAGCAGTCGCTAAGGGGGATGGCGCTCTTATCGCTCTTGCTGGGGACGCTGATGGCGGTGTTGTCCTGCTGGGTACCGTAGACGCGGTATGGGTACTGATTGTCAACGGCGAGGTGGTAGAAACAGGCAGTGGGCTGGTTATAGATGGTGGACCAGCTCCCACCGCCGTTGAACGTAATTGTAGCGCCACCGTCGTTCGCCTCGATCATGCGACTGGGGTTGCGCGGGTCTATCCACAGGTCGTGGTGATCGCCATGCGGCAACGGCATCTGCCCAAACGTGCGCCCACCATCGGTGGACATATAGAAAAAGCTGTCCATTGTCCACACTGTTTCCGGGTCTTGCGGATGAGCGAATACGTGTGTGTGATACCAGGGGCGACCTCGACCATCAGTGTTGTTGACCAACTCCCAGCTATCGCCGCCATCGTCCGAGCGGTACAGCCCGCCTTCCTCGGCTTCCACAATCGCCCACACCCTATCCGACCTCGCGGGTGAGACCGCAACGCCTATCCGCCCCTTCAGGCCCTTCGGAAAGCCAGGGTTGTCGGTCAGTGCTGTCCATGTGTCGCCTCCGTCCGTCGACTTGTACAACCGGCTTTCAGGGCCTCCGCTCGAAATCGTCCAGGGGTTGCGATACACCTCCCAGGTAGCGGCGTACAGGATGCGAGGGTTATTCGCGTCTATCGACAGGTCTATGGCCCCCGCCTTGTCGCTCACAAACAGCACCCTCTCCCAGTTATTGCCCCCATCCCTGGAGCGGAGCACACCCCGCTCCTCATTTGGCGCCCAGGCGTGGCCCAGCGCCGCCACATATACAAGGTCTGGGTCTTTGGGATGAATGCGCACTCGTGCTATGTGCCGACTGTCGGCTAGCCCCACGTGCTGCCATGTCTTGCCCTTGTCCGTGGATTTGTACACTCCGTCGCCTGAAGAGACGTCGTTTCTAATACACGCCTCGCCCATGCCCGCGTAGATTACGTTGGGGTCTGAGTCGGCGACGGCGATGGCCCCTACAGCAGACGTCTTGAAAAAGCCGTCTGAGATGTTCTCCCAGTAGGTGCCGCCATCGTCGGTCTTCCAGACGCCACCGTTGCACGCCCCAAAGTAGAAGGTCATGGGGTCATCAGGGTCCCCGACGGCGGCCACGGATCGACCGCCCCGATGGGGTCCTATGCAGCGCCACTCCATCGCTTTGAACACTCCCTGGTCTATTGTCGCCATTAGAGTAGCTCCTCCTTCCTGTTTTTGTATTCAGTTGTCTTCAATCGCCCTCCTAGACGACGTACCTGAACACTTCAAGCTTGACTTGATGGATTCAGGTCTCAGACACTTCGCTTTCCAGGGTCACTCTCATTTGGATGCGCAAGCTCGTGGGCGCACTTATGGCATGGCAGATTCGAACCGGCCCCACATACGAACGCCAAAAGTGTACTCCTCCGAGACGGCATGTCAAGATTCAGTAGCTCTGGATCTGACTAGGGGACACCAGTTCTAATTGCCGTGCTCACCACGTCTAGGGACAGACAGGTGCCATTGATGAAGTTGACTCGTGGATGGTGCTATTCCCAGGCTCCGCGCTGGCAATAGCGATCATAGCCATAAACATCTTTGGCGATTGGCTGAAGGATTTATTCGACCCGAAACTTCGCCGCGTAGTTTCGTGCAAGTTCGTCCATAGGAGGATAGAGTTCTGCAATCGAAGCAGAAGACCTCTCTATTCTGGCGGGCTCAGACCCGGCAAAGCCGAGACGTTCTTGACCGAAGAAATCAAAGGGTGTCTATACTGGTGACATGGCTGATATCTTGGCTACCGTGCTGCCATCTTGGCGCTGCTGGCATATATCAAATCCTGCAGGGTCTTACGGAGTCGCTCGGTCTGTCTCGCATAGCGTTCCAGCACACCGGGGAAAGGCTCTGTAAAGATGCGACGGGGCATTGCCGATTATCCCAGAAGAACCTACGAGCGTTTGCTTCACCAAATGCACGAAAGAGCCGAATCTTGGGGTTCACCTCCCAAATAATGGATACTACCCCAATCAGGTGGCCCTGCGAGTCCTATGTTCCCCGCGGCAGAGGGTCCAGAACGTCCCTCAAACCATCGCCGAGGAGGTTGAAACCGAGGACGGCCAGAGAGATCGCAATCCCCGGGAACACCAGCAGGTTCATATTACTGAAAATGTACTGGCGACCTTCACCCAGCATGGCACCCCATTCGGCGGTTGGAGACTGCACCCCAGACCCAGGAATCCCAGCCCCGCCGCTGTTAGAATGGATGTCCCTAGTTTAAGAGGGTGTGTGAGAAGTTCAAATTAGGTTGGTGCTAAGCGTCGGAGCATGAGATGAATCATAGCTATATGGGTCCACGCCTCGGTTGTATCGGACAGAGCTTCGTAGTCCTTGCTCATCCGACGGCACCTGCTGAGCCACGCGAATGTTCGTTCGACCACCCATCTTCGCGGCAGCACTTGAAAACGGTGGCTGTCCCTGGGGCGCTTGACAATCTCGAGTGCCCAGCCTGTCAGGGCCCAGACCCACTCGACCAGCTTTCCAGCATAGCCAGCATCGGCCCAGACCAACCTCATGCGGGGAAACCTCCCTATCAATTTATCGATGACCAGCTTCGCCCCATCCCTATCCTGGATATTGGCAGGATGCACCACCACCGCCAGCAGCAACCCCATGGTATCTACAATGATATGTCGCTTTCGACCGTTGACCTTCTTGCCAGCGTCATAGCCACGAGGCCCCCTTTTTCCGTAGTCTTGACCGACTGGCTGTCTATGATAGCAGCGCTAGGTGTCGGGTTCCTCCCCTCGGCCTGCCGGACCTTGACTCGGAGAGCGTCATTGGCTCGTTCCCATGTACCATCCTCTCTCCACTCCCGAAAATACCACCATACAGTACCCCAAGGCGGGAGGTCATGCGGCATGGCTCGCCACGTGCAACCGTTGCGCAGAACGTATAGAATGCCGTTGACGACTTCCCGCAGGTCTACAGTACGTGGCCTTCCCCCAGTTTTGGCTGCCGGGAGTAGCGGAGCGAGCATCTTCCACTGTTCATCAGTCAGGTCACTGGGGTATGCTTTGCGTTTCATGCCTCCATTCTAATACATATCCAAGACTTCTCACACACCCTCTTAGGGTTGCCTGTACGATGATTGGGGCCATGCCGTTCGGCAAGATATGACGCACGATTTTGGAGGGTGTTGATACGCCCACGGCGCGGCCGGCTTCTACATAGGTCTTCTCTCTAATGCTCAAAACTGAGCCTCTCACCTGACGTATAAACATAGGAACAGAACTAATGTCCACAGCGATTATCACGTTCTGCAACCCCACCCCGGAATTGACCTGCCACCCAGAAGCTGATGCAAGAGAAATGTCAGCCTTGGGCGGTATCATAGGTAGGGACGATGGGACCCTTGCTTAACTCTGCATTGATTCTGTTAAACTAACCGGGTCCACCTCAGCAACGTGCCAACGGCATCTCTGAAGGGGATACCCACTAAACTGCGTGCTGAGCCAAATTCATGATGAATCTCTCCGACGGGCTCACATTAACGGTGGGGAATGGTGTGCGGATACAACGGGAGGAGTCCCTGCCAACAGTTCGCCGCGTCTGCTTCGTCGGTGCGAGGGCTGTCGGTTGCGTTGCCGTCGTCGTAGTGCTGATGCTCGCCTCCGTCTCGTTGACAGGCTGCTCGTCTTCTGCTGGCGCAGACATCCCGAAACACAGCAGCATCTCTACGATGCAGGTTGGTCCAGCGGGTCAGGAGATATTCGCCTCAAATTGTGCTGCCTGTCACGGAGCCGCTGGCGAGGGCCAACCCGACTGGCATGTCCGGAAGGCCGATGGCACACTGCCGCCGCCACCTCTCAATGGCGACGGGCACACATGGCACCATGCAGACGGCCTCTTGTACCGAATTGTCAGCCAAGGTGGAAAGATGCTGGAAGACCCTCGCTATCCGAACCTCAAGAGCGCCATGCCGGCATTTGGAGACCGGCTCAGCCACGAAGAGATAATCGACGTGCTCACATATGTGAAGAGTTTCTGGGGGGACAAGACCAAACGGGGATTATCCATCCGGGAGTCGCAGGCGTTGGTTAGCGAGCAGGACCCGTTCCCGCCGGAGGGAGGATAGACACCTGCTGTGGAAGCGATGTAGCTGGCATCGCGCTGGTGGTCCGTGATCAAGTGAGCCCTGACGACCTCGAGATGCAGGGACATCCTGTGGCGACCGACTCAACTTAGAAAGCGGCAAGCATAGACTCGTAGAGGCTGAACCGGTCGGAGCGGGATGCTAGGCCGACAACACAGGGACAGGTAAGACCGTGCACGTCGAGCCTTCCCATCACTGCTTGTGTAGGGCATTCGTCCGTCGGGATGGGCGTCAGGGTACGACTACAGGTCCGGAACGAACCTCAACGTGAAGGTTCTTGATTTTGTCCAGTTTGGTGGACTACCGTTTACGGAAGATACCACCGAGCCGTTCAGCGGTATCTCTTGCACTTTTTTTCCCGGAATCAAGCTGTCGTCGGGCATGGGCACGCTGTAGCGGACGACGGCGTTGTCGGGCAGAAGCTCGATCTCCTTCACGAAGGTCTCGATGAAGGCCCTGCGCTCCGTCAGCTCGCTCTTTTGCAGGAACCTGCTCATGTCCTTTGCGTAGGCCGTGATGGTCTTCACGTCGTCCAGGACCGCCCTGCGCTGGGCCAGGATTGCCCTCGCCCCCTCAGCGGCGGACTCAAGGCGCTCCTGACGCTCCTTGTGGTCTCGGATGCGGTGGGCGAAGTCGGCCATGTTGAACTCGGTCGTCGTCTCCACGAGGTCGTAGAGCCGGTCGAGCCTGCCCCGCACGTCGGCAAGCTCCGACTGGATGGTCTCCAGCCGTTTGCGCTCGTCGCCGGCCACGTCGTCCATCTGCTCGTCCACGACGTTGACCAGGCTCCGAATGTTGCCCTCGGTCAGGATGTTGGAGCGAATCAGGCCGACGACCAGCTCTTCGAACTGCCGGGCGTCGACCCTGGGCGAGTCGCAGGACCCGGGCGCGCGCTTTACGAAGGAGTGGCAGACGTAGTAGGGGAACGTGCCCCTGCTGGAGTAGCGGCCCGACAGCGCCCTCTTGCACCTGTAGCACTTGACCAGGCCGCTCAGCAGGAAGGTGCTCCCCACTCTGCGGGGGTGGGAGACCTTGGGCGCCCTTGAGCGCAGTATCCTGTTCACCCGGTCGAACTGGGCCTTGGCGACGGTGGCGGGGAACGCCTTGTCCACCCTCACCGGGTCGGCCCCGTCCTTGGCGTTGTTGCCCCAGACGAGGGTGCCCAAGTACGCCTCGTTTCTGAGGATGTTGTGGACGGTGGGCTTGTTCCAGAGCTTACCCCTGGGGCTGGCGATGCCCTCGTCGTTGAGGATGCGGACGATCTTCATCATCCCCTTGCGAGTCTCGGCCAGGTCGAAGATGCGCTTGACGATGCCGGTCGTTTCGGGGTCCGGTTCCAGGGCGGGCCTCTCCTTGGGTCCGTCCTGCACCTTGACCTTCCTGTAGCCGTAGGGGGCCATGGGAGCGACCCAGAAGCCACGGGATGCCGCCTCCCTCATACCCCGCAGGACCTCCATCGCCAGATTCTCGCTGTAGAACTCGTCCACGGTCTCTATGATGCCTTCGAGGAGCCTGCCCGTGGGGTTGTCCTCGGCCTGCTCGGTGATGGAGACGACGCGGAGGCCCTTGCGCCTGAGCATGGACTTCAGAATGACGGCGTGCTCCCGCTTGCGGGTGAAGCGGCTGAATTTCCAGACCAAGATGTGTTAGACGCAACTGCGACGTAATCAGGCTCAGGGGAATCGGGTTCAGGCGAATCAGGGTCTGAGGAATCATCGTCGATGGGTATAGCCAGCGTGATGTCCACGTTGTTGTCCCTGTCGATGACGACCTGCTCCACGACCATCTGGAGAAGCTCCTTGCGCTGCACATCGGTCAGCTCGTCGATGCCCTGGCCGACGTTCCTCGCCCACGTCAGGACAGTCTCCATCAGCCGCCGCTTCTCAGTTCCGCTCGCCTCCCGTGCCCGGTAATCGTCCAGCTTCGCCCTGGCGCTCTCAAGCCGCTCGGTGATGAACTTGCGCTGATGGTCGAGCTGGGCTTCGGTGATCTTCCCTGATACGAACAGCCTGATGGCCCGGTCCTCTTCCATCTGGATGCTCCGCAGGTCTCGCTCGGCCTGGGCTATCTCCTCCTCCAATCCGCCGCCCTCCTGGGCATCGAGGGTGTCGATACCGGCGACGATCAGGTCGGGATTCTGAAGCACCCGCTTGACCTCGCTCCATATCGGTTCCTCCAACCGCTCGGCCCTGATGTAGTGACGCTCCCGGCAGCGCAGGCGCAGGCTCTGCATCCCGTTGCACTTGTAGTACCGGCGAGGAGTGGGAAGGTCGTAGCGGTACTTCTTGCCGTTGCGAACGTTGGTGGTCCTCCAAGTGGACTTGGCATGGAAGTTGTGGCCGCACTCGGCGCATTTCAGCAGGTGCTGCAACAGGTAGAGCACCTTCGTGTTCCTCCCGGCCGTCCTGCTCCGCTGTTTCTTCAGCTTCTGCGCCCGTCCCCAGGTCTCCTCGTCCACCAGCGACGGGACCGGGACCTCTATCCAGGTCTCCCTCGGCTGGTCGTAGGACTTCGTCCCGTCCTCGGTGGAGATGTGACGCTCCTTTCCGTAAACCCACGTGCCCGTGTAGGTGGCATTCGCCAGAACGTAATGGATGTAGGACTGACGCCACAGCAGCTTGCCGGTCTGTGTGGGGATTCCCTCGTCGGTCAGCCGCACGGCAATCGAGGGGGACCCCATCCCCTCATTGACGTACATGTCGAAGATGCGGCGGACGACCTCTGCCTGCTCCTCAACCACCTCGGGCCTGCCGTCGTCTCCGATGCGGTAGCCGTAGGGGAGGCCGCCGGTGGGCACCCGTCCCTGCTTGGCCGTCCCCCGCTTGCCCATAGTGGACCGCTCCCGGAAGTTGTCCAGCTCGATCTTGCCGATGGCCGCCATGAGTCCGAAGGTCTTCATGTCGATGGCGTCCATGACGGCTTCGAGCCGTATCTGGTGAGCCTCGACGACCTCCATGAGGGCGGCGGCGGGGTACATGCCCCTGCTGAGGCGGTCGGACTTCCAGCAGACGATGGTGTCGAAGCGCCCGCGCTTGGCGTCGGCCAGCATCCGCTGGAACTCGGGGCGCTTCTTGGACCAGCCCCTGCCCACCTCCTGGTAGCGGGCGGTGATGGTCAGCCCCTTGCTCTCGCAGTAGGCTTCCATCTCGCCCGTCTGCTCGGAGATGGATGTCTTGTCCTCCCCGTCCTGGCTCTTGTCCGATACGCGGGCGTAGATGGCCGCCCGGTTCCCCTCCGTCTTTCTATAGGTGGTCGTTGCCATCACTCCTCCTTACGTACGAACCCGTCTCCCACATGCCCGGAGCCGCTGAGCAGGTAGCCCCGTTTGGTCTCAGGCTACCTCGACATCAGTGAGGTCGAAGTCTCCACCCTTGAACAGGAGAGGCTCCCGGGTGGCTTCGGCAAGGGCGTAGGCGAAGCAGTCGCCGAAGTTCAGTCCCGCCGGGTGGTTGCCCTTGCCGAACCTTCGCCAGGCCCTGCGCGCCGCCTGTGCCTGGTCAGGGGTGACCGGCTCCAGATCGATCTCGGCCTCTTGCAGGAAGGAATCAAGCTCGTATCCGGCAGCGGCGCCGCTGCGACTTTCGAGGACGATGGTCGTTTCCAGGAGAGTGGCGGCGGACATGCGGCGGGAAGATGCCGTCGTGATGGCCGATGCAAAGCGTTCCGCGTCCGGCTCGTGGAAAAGGATGGCAAGGACCGCCGACGTGTCTACAATCACTTTGGCAACCCCCGCTCGTCGTACAGGAAATCGCCGTGCTCGACGGCGGAAGGGCCGTCGCGCAACATGCTTGCGCAGCGTTTTCCGATGGCGAGAAGTCGCTGAACGCGGGCCTCGGCGCTGCGCTCGCTCCTCTCGCGCTCCAGGCGCTCCCTGAGAGCCACCGTGATCGCGCCGGTCATGGTATCACCGGTGAGTTGCGCCAGCTCGCTGGCGAGCCGGCACGTCTCCTCGTTCTTTATGTTGATGCTCACCGCGGCCTCCTCATACGGGTAGACTCTTCATATATAAGTCTACCATACACCCTATCATCGCTTTGTGCAATGTCTTCTTGGCGTGGCTTTGAGAGGGGAGATTTGGCGGTCAGGGAATGGGCGGCCTGCATCAGTCATCTGCTTCCGGGACGTCCTGAGAAGATGAGCTTTTCTTCTCAGTTGGACCAGTCTCGCCCTCCCCCGGGTTGAGGTCAAGGTCGGCGCTTGTCGAAGCAACCCCGTCCCTGGTGGCGTACTTGATCATCAGAGTCATGAGGCGGCGCAGCCGTTCCTCGGCGTCGGGTCCGGGGTTGGAGAAGACCCTGACCACGCCGATCTCCCGGGGGTCCGTCTCCGGCCTCCCCCGTCTCTTCTGTTTCTTGTCGTCTTTCATATCGCTACAGGTCTGGTGAATGGGCCGCCGGCGCGGACGGACCGGGCGAATGCCGGCGGCCTCTGTGGGCCGGGTCTAGCTCTCCTCATCCTCCTGGGCGTCCGTCTCCCAGAGGTTCATCTGGAAGCCGTCGCCCATGAGGATGTCCAGGCCGCCGGGGAACCGGCCCGCGAAGCGGTAGAGGGACTCCGTCGCTCCCCCGGAGGGCTCGACGCCCTTCCTGCGCCAGCGGCGCACCTGCTTGCGGTCCACGCCGATGGTCTGGGAGAAGGCGCTCCAGGTGAGGCCGCTGGCCTCCTTGAGGCTCTCCAGGCGGTCCTTGAAGTCTGGGGACAGCACACCGCTCTGGTAGGGCAGCATCCGTCCGTGTGCGGTGGTCCGGTCGGTCCCGTCGAAACGGGGTTCAGCGTTATGGTTCGTCATCAGTTGCCTCCAATCTGAAGATCTGGTGAAAGTCGTTCACGCCGAGGGCCTTCTGCATCCGTTCTCGGATGCGTCCCGAGGGCGCTCGCCCTTCGTTGACCGGTTGGAGACGTAACCGGGGCTGACCCCGATCTCCCTGGCGAGCCAGTTCTGGGAGCGGTTGAGCAGGACCCGCTGTCCCGAAAGAGTGTGGACAACCGGGACGCCCGGCATAACTACCTGAAGGGGCGCTCATATGAGGGCCCCTATAGGCCCTTGGTTTGGAGGCCCCTTCCGTGATGTCATTGGGGTGTACAGAGAAAGGACTTTGGTAACAATTTGTCTGGGGTCGTGGTTTCGTAGCTAAAACAGGGGGAAATCCCCCCCTACAGGACGTAAAAAGTGAACACTTTGTCGTAAGGGCACGTTCCGGCCCCGGGGTGCAAAACGGGCCATAGTGGTGAACAAACCCAAGCCCGGAAATACGGCGAAATCGAGCAAAACCACCCACACTGGTCGACAAGACGCAGCCCGTGGAAATTGGGGCCGGGCCGGGGTCGAAAGTCTGGAATGGAGGCGTGTCGATGGAAGCGAGGAAGCCTGTCTTCGGCAAGAGCAACAGCGTGGAGGACATGCAGCACGTGCGGCTCATGGCGCTGCTGGAGGAGCACGGGATGACGCTTCCCCCGGAGACGTACCCGCTGCGGGGCTTCGCACGGGACGGCCAGACCGGCTGGCGCAGGACCGCGCTCTACGACACGCGGAGAGCGCGGGCAAGGTGGGAGCTACTCCGGCGCGTGCTCACCCTGTGGCTCTGGCGGAAGTAGCAGGCTCCGAGTGCGCGGGGGGTCGCCGTCAACTTTTGTGAACACTTTGGCGGCAATCTGCGGAAGGGGGCCTGCAGGCCCTCTCATCAAGGTGGCGGGCCGGGTGATAATGACTTCGCTGTTTGGCTTTCTCCAAGGTTTCCGACCATAGAAACCTGGGTGCGTGGTCCCTGTTGCACGGGCATGACCGGAGGATGATTCGCTCTCCCCCGGTCGCCCACGAGGGAATGCTGCCGAAGCGGAGTTGACGCTGGTCCTTCGCAGGCAGCGCGGGCCGAAACGACGGAGTTGACCTAGCCCTTCGTCCTCGGTCCAGTCCGGCGGTTGGAGTGATAAGCCCTTCGCCCGTTGGACACCCGTTCAGCGATTGAAGTTGATCGCTTCCGTCGCTGGACACCGGTCTGGCGTTGAGAGTCGATCGCTCCCGCCGTTGGACACCAGGGACGGAGCGCTGCCTGCGCTTCGTTCTCAACCAGTCGGTCGGAGTGCGCCTGCCTGTCGCAGACAGGTCTATCGCCCCGGCTGGTTCCTCATGCTCGGCGGCATGGCTGACACGCAGCCGGGCCGCAGCTTCGACATGCGCCGGTCTGCCGTTGCAAGCAGGCTGGTCGCTTCACGTCTCGCAGCTTTCCCACTGACGTTGTTCACCCTGGGCAAGCTGCGTCTTTCTCCCATGCGCTGGCCTCCGATGAAGTCGTAGGCCGGCCGCTCCCCCATAGCAACTCCCCCGGAGTCGGTTCCCCGTCGAATCACCCCGGCCGGGCTGCGTCTTCTTCACCCCCCGCTCCGTCTCCCGCGTCCGGCATCCGACCGTGGGCGGAGTGCGTCCAGCGTCAACCCCATCACGAAATACCCGCGCCACGGATGCCCGGCACGGGTCAACACCTGAAAGGAGGCGGCTATGCACGTCAACGAGGTCCATCGCCGCTGACGGCGGGGCCTCCAGCTCTCACCACACATCCCAATCCACAAGGGTCGTTCCCATCCGGGGACGGCCCTTCTTCTTTGCCCGCAAGCGGGCGCAGGCCAAAGGCAACACAACACAGAAGGAGGACGGACCGATGACGACGGCAACGGTGGCAACCGGAACGAGGACGGCGGAGAGCGAGCTCAGGGCTGCTGCCAGGCGGCGGGGGGTCACCATGAAGGAGCTCGCGGCCCTGATGGGCGTGAGCGCGGGCTACCTGTCGCAGTTTGCGAACGGGGGCAGGCAGTGGACTCCCAAGATGCGCCAGAAGGTCGCGGCGGTCCTGGGAGAGGTCCCCGGCCAGGGAATCGTCTACCGCCAGGGCGGCGCCGTGACCGGCGAGAGCAGCTTCATCAGGGAGCGCGCCCGCGAGATGGGAATGACCATGCGGGACCTGGCCGACAGCGCCGGGGTGTCCTACGGATACATGTCGGAGGTGGCCCGTGGCCGCAAGCACATGGGCGTCAAGGTCCAGACCCGGGTCGAGTCGGCGCTCAAGGCCCCGGCGAAGATCGCTCCCGCACAGTGCGCCAACCGCCCGGCGAGCGTGGTGAACGGGCAGAGCAGCTACGTCCGGGAGCGCGCCCGCGCCCTGGGCATGACCATGCGGGACCTGGCCGAGCGGGTCGGGGTGTCCGCCAGCTACATGTCGGAGGTGTCCCGCGGCCGCAGGAGCATGGGCGTGAGGGTCCAGGCGCTGGTCGAGGCGGCGCTGGAGGCCGAGGCGACGGTCGCGTCCGCGCAGCTTGCCTGCGTCGACCCGAAGGCCGTGTGGGACCGCATGGACGCTCACGGCTTCAGCCAGAACGAGGTCGCACGGCGAGCGGGCATCAGCTCCTCGTACCTCTCCCAGATCATGAACGGCAGGTCCACTCCGTCGGCGGGCGTGCTGAAGAGGCTGCACGCCGTGCTGTTCCGGCGCGCGAAGTCGGAGGAGCGGGTCATGCCCGCCGAGGTGAAGGTGCTGGGCTGGCGGAAGGGCGAGCGGAGCGGGATGGTGGTGCACGGCGCGGGCGGGCCTGGGCGCAGCGGCAGGCTCGGCGGTCCCGCCGTCCGGGTCGGCGGTCGGGTGCCCTGGGGCGCGAAGGCGGAGTACGCCTACCGCGCCGGGTACGACGGCGCGGGCCGGTTGTCGATGACGCCCGTCCTGATGCCGGGCTACTCCGCCATGCTCAAGCAGCCGGAGATGGCCGCCGCCTAGAGACTCGGGGGAAGGACACCGCGATTCGGTGTCCTTCCCCCGGCACGCCAATGTATGCCGCCTTTTTTGCGTTTCAGCCCCTGCGGTCGCGGGCGCCTCGCCGATGCGCCGCCTTTCGCTTTGGGCTCTTGCATCGCGGCGGCTCCGCCGGTCTGAGGACCCTCCCGGAGCTGCGCTCGCCCCCGGCGGAGCCGGGCGTCCCATTCCCCGTTTCGCGCCGGATGCTCCAGTCGGTGAACAGATGGCCCAGGCCCAGGTCGTCGGCCAGGTCCAGGAGCGCCATCTGGTGCCGGAAATGGGGCCGCACCCCTTCCTTCCACCACCGCTTCACGGTGTGGGGATAGGTCCCCAGGCGGCGGGCGATCTCCGCCCACGGCAGGTCCGACTCCTCCTTGAAGCGCACCAGGCGCTCCGGGAAGTCGTCGGGGAAGACGTAGGTTCTTCTGCTGTGATGTGTGCGCTGTCTCGGCATCGAGCCGGTCCTCCCGCAGGAGCTCACCTGGACCCTCTCCGGCGGGAGCGTCCGGTACGTGCGGCGGTGGGCGCAGCACGATGGCGGGAGGCGCGAGATGACGCCGCCTCAGCCGCTCCCGCGTAGGGTGAGCGCCCGTCCGGGCGTGGCGGTGAGCCCGCCCGGACGTCCATGTATGCGGCCTGCAATGCTGTCCGCAGCCCGCCGCTCCTAGCCTCCCGGCCCCGATACGGTGACGCTCAGCGAGTTGGAGAGTTTCCTGCCGTCCCCGGTGCAGATGGCGCCGTCGGCTCCGCAGTCCGTGGTGACGGGCAGGACGATGGTCACGTCCCCGTTGCCTTGCGGCTTTACCGTGATGAGCCAGGGAATGTTGCTGGGCTTGTCCGTTCTTTGCGCCCTCTCCACGGACCCGCCCGTTACATTGAAGGCGTGGTCCCGCAGGGTCGCGTAGCTGATTCCGAACTCCTCGCTGAACTCGATCTCGAAGGTGAACTCGGACGAGCCGTCGTGGGTCGCCGGGGCAGAAACCGTCACGCTGACGGTGAGGGGAACCGGCGCCGCCGCAACTTCGGCAGTAGCAATGCTGGTCAGGGACTCCTCGTTATCGGCGTCGTCGGTGAAGGTCACCCGGACCTGGATGGTCTGTCCCTGCTCGCTGGCGGTCAGGGTGTGGGTGGAGCCGGTGGCCCCGCCGATGTCCGACCCTCCGGCGATCCACTGGTAGCTGTAGGACACGTTGGTCAGCCCGTCCTGGTCGACGATGTTTGCCGTATCCGCCGTCAGCGTCTGGTCCACCCGGGGCGTACCGCTGATGGTGGGCTGGCCCGTGGCGTCGCGGTTGGCAGCTGCAGTAACGGCCACAGTCGCCGCACTGGTCAGAGTTTCCTCATTGTCGCGGTCGTCGGTGAAAGTCACCCGGACCTGGATGGTCTGCCCCTGCTCGCTGGACGTGAGCTCGTAGCTGGAGCCGGTGGCCCCATCGATGTCCGTACCGCCGGAAACCCACTGGTAGCCGTAGGACACGTCGTCCAGCCCGTCCTCATCGGCGATGTTTGCCGTATCCGCCGTCAGCGTCTGGCCCACCTGGGGCGTGCCGCTGATGGTGGGCTGGCCCGTGGCCCCGCGGTTGGCAGCTGCAGTAACGGCCACAGTCGCCGCACTGGTCAGAGTTTCCTCATTGTCGCGGTCGTCGGTGAAGGACACCTTCACCTTGATGGTCTTGCCCTGGTCGGGGAATACGAGCTTGTAGGTGGAGCTGGTCGCGTTCTGAATGTCCACGCCGTCAGCCATCCACTGGTAGCTGTACGAAACGTTGGTCAGCCCGTCGTCGTCCGATATGCCGGAGGTGTCCGCCGTCAGCGTCTCGCCCACTTGGGGCGTGCCAGTGATGGTGGGCTGGCTCGTGGCTGGGGTGTTGGGCCTGGCTTCCACCTGGGCGGTCGCAGCGCTGGCCAGCGATTCTGCATTGCCAGCGTCGTCGGTGAAAGTCACCCGCACCCTGATGGTCTGTCCCTGCTCGCTGGAGGTGAGGGTGTAGGTGGAACCGGTGGCCCCGCCGACGTCCGAACCTCCCGCAATCCACTGGTAGCCGTAGGAAACGTCGTCCAGGCCGTCCTGGTCGGCGATGCCCGACGTTGAGGCGGTGAGGGTCTCGCCCACCTGCAGCGTACCGCCGATGGCCGGGGCGCCCGTGGCCGGGCTGTTGCCCTCCGGGGCCGCAGCCACCACTGCCGTCGCAGAGCTGGTCAGGGATTCCCTGTTACCGGAATCGTCGGTGAAGGACACCCGCACCCTGATGGTCTTGCCCACGTCGTCCTCCGACAGGGTGTATGTTGAGCCGTTGGCCCCGTCGATGTCCGACCCGCCGGCGATCCACCGGTAGCCGTAGGAAACGTTCGACAGCCCGTCCTGGTCGGCGATGTTAGACGTGTCCGCCGTCAGAGTCTGCCCCACCTGGGGCATTCCGGTGATGGTGGGAGCTCCCGTGGCATCACGGTTGGGTGCCGCCGCCACCTCTTCGGTCGCATCGCTGGCCCGCGATTCGATGTTGTTCCGGTCGTCGACGAATCTCACCCTTACCGTGACGGTCTTGCCCTGCTCGTTGGCGGTGAGGGTGTAGGTGGAGCGGGTGGCCCCGCTTATGGTCAGGCCCCCGGCCCTCCACTGGTAGAAAAAGGTGGCGTTGGTTATCCCGTCGAGGTCGGAGATGTTCGAGGTGTCCGCCGTCAGCGTCTGGCCCACGCGGGCCGTCCCGTCGATGGTGGGCTTGCCAGTGGCCTGACGGTTGGGCGCCGCAATCACCGGGCCCGTCGCATCGCTGGTCAGGGACTCCTGGTTGTCAGCATCGTCGGTGAATGTCACCCGTACCTTGATCGTCTTGCCAACATCATCATCCGTCACCGTGTAGGCCGAGTCCGTTGCATCCTCTATCTCCGTGTCGGATACCCCGTCGTTCCGGACCCACTGGTAGCTGTAGGAAGCATTGGCCAGCCCGTCCGCGTCCTCAATGCCGGAGGTGTCCGCAGTCAGCATATCGTCCTCCTGCGCAGTACCGATGATGGTGGGCGCGCCCAGGGCCGGGGTGTTCTCGGCTGGCTCAGTTACTCTGACGGCGACCTCTTTCCCCTCCGGCAAGTTTAGTCCCGGGTCGTTCCACTGGAACTGGATGATGGAGATGGAGTCTCCCTCCAGGGTCGATGCGTCGGTAGAGGCGAATTCGTCCGTCCCAACCACCAGGACAAAGTCGGCAGTCAGTTTTGGCATCACTGAGAGAATCAGCTTACCGTTCAGGACCCCCAGAGCCCTGACGGTGTAGCTGGTATTGTCCAACGTGATGGTGTTGGACGAGAGAGCGCCCAGGGTGTTGGTTTCCGGCGAAGACAGGAATGTCGTATAGCCGGCAAAATTCTCTCCGATCCCTACCGTCAAGGTCGCCGACCATATCGGTTCTTCCTGTGGAGTTCCCGAGGCTTCGGCCGAGGTGGGAACGCCAAACACCCAGGGGCGGGCCTGTTTGATGGACAGAACATCGTCGCTGGTGATCTTGAACTCGATCTCCATTGCGAAGGGTTCGTCGGGTCCGGGGTCGTACAGACCTTCGAAATGGTCATGGATAGCCTGGAGATGCCGGCGCAACTGGCCAATTTGAGCGTCGCTCAGGAGGAGTTGTCCTCCTGGCACCTGGTTGGAGGTCGCCAGGGTGGTGTATGA
The DNA here is from genome assembly GCA_965217565.1 of Dehalococcoidia bacterium. Classification (GTDB taxonomy): domain Bacteria; phylum Chloroflexota; class Dehalococcoidia; order Lucifugimonadales; family CATOSD01; genus CBDCIS01. The sequence continues at coordinate 75,330 of CBDCIS010000002.1, read as the reverse complement.
ACCGGACAGGTCCAACAGGATTTCCTCGGGCACGGAGTGTGCGTCGGGATTGGTGACCAGGTCCTCGCCGAGTTGCGTGTTGACGTAGTAGCTCCCCTCCGTTCCGTAGATAGGGTCGAAGCTGACGGCCACGCCGTTGGCCAGCTCATCCGAGTAGTTGGGATGCACCAGCACCCCCATGGCCGTCGCCAGGTGGTCGATGCGGTGGAACTCGCGTTCAGTGAATGCCCGGAAGTTCCACAGGCTGGCCCACACCCCTTTGATGGACTTGTCGATGCCGTCCTCCTCCGTCTCCTCCGGGTCCTGGGTCTTGGAGTCGTACAGCCCGGCGCCGCTGAAGCCCGGCAGGTCTTCGTTGTTTGTGCTCGACCGATATCGCAGCGATTGCCCTTCGGGGTAGGTGGCCTGCATCTCCTCCAGCGCGTCGATGATCCAGTCGGGCGTCTCCCCCTGTTTGATCTTCTTGCGGAGTTTCTTGAGTTCTTTCTCCTGGGTGCCATAGTCCGACTGGAAGTCCGGGTCTTCCAGCATCTCTTCGATATCGTCATAGAACCCGTTATGCTTCATGAACTCGTCGTAGAAGTAGAAGGGCGCCGCGAATCCGTCGGGGACGGTTCCGTCGGGAAAACCCAGCGTCCGCAGCACGGCCACGTTGGCCGCCTTGACGCCGAACGCATTCCAGTCGTCGAAGCCGATGTCGTCCAGGTCGGTGATCTGGGTGACTGTGAGATCCCGTTCCGGCGTCTGGGTTCCGGGAGGGCGCGAAGCGGCGAAGTAGGCCTCGACTTCGGCGGGAGTGGCGGCGCGGATGGAGTAGCCGTCCGCCGTGACGCTGTAGTGGACGTATCTGCCGATGAGATCGTCGATGTCGCCGTCGTCGAGGGCGTCGCGAATGAAGGCGTTGGGGACACCGTCCTGGACGGCCCGCAGGTTGACGTGGGAAAGCGGTGTCTGGGGTACGGTGGTGATGAGGCCGGCGACCCGGGAAAGCTCGTTGGGGATGGTCTCGTAGATCACCACGTCGCGCGGGTCGGGGCGTTCCTCCATCGACATGAGCCTAAGGAAACCGTACCCATCCCCAACGTTGAGGGGGCTGAACGGAACATCTGGCAGGATGTCCTCTCTCAACACCACATTGATCCGGGAATCATCGTAGAGGGCGCGTTCTCTGTGATAGAGCGGCAGGGCTCTCCTCAGCATCGGGTAGTAGGCAAGGTTGTCATCAAGCAACGGCATGATGGCCGCCAAAACCTCATACGAACGGGCCACATCGCCGAAGGGGTATACATCCATAGGCTGGAACTGGTAGAGGTAGACGCCCAGGGAACCATCGGGAGCAACCACATTTGGGTGGTATATGATCTCGCCGCCCATGTACCCCTGTCCCCAGAGTGGGTCCTCCCAGAGACCAATTGCATCCCCGAAATCGGGATGTAATCGGTGGGTCTCGGTGTTCATGAAATAGATGCCCATGTTGTCGGTAGCCACGCCGATAATGTAGAACTTGACAAACTCCAGGTCCTGGAGATGGCGGTGATAGGGAACATCTCTGCCCTTGTAGGAAAGCGTCTCAAATGTCTCACGGTCGGGAATGGCCACCGCGCCATCATGAAAGGGGACCGCCCTAGCGGGGTTCAGCGGGTTCATCCGCACCGGGTACCCCAGTTCGGTGATGTCGTCGATGCAGTCGTTGTCGATGTCGGCCGGGTCGGCGATGAGAAACTTTTCCACCCGGTAATGCTCCTTGGGGAGCGGGGACAGCTGCTCGGTCAGCGTTGTAGTGCCGTCTTCGCCCAGGGTCACCGAGACCGGGAACTCTCGTTCGGAATCCAGGTCGGGCCGCACGTAGAGCACGAAGTATTCCTCGGTGGTGGACTCGACGATAGCGGGGACGGCTTCGATCTCTACCGCCGTTGCCGCCGGGGCCTGCTCGCCAGCCGTGCACGCCACGACTGATACCTTAACGGTCCTCGGGCTGGCCAGCGTCTCCTGGGTGCCCCAGTCGTCATAGAACGACACCCGCACGCTAATGGTCTTGCCAAGGTCAGCCATAACCAGGGTGTAGGTCGAAGCCGTGGCTCCTTCGATGTCGGAGAAGTTGTTCCCGGAGTGGCTGCGGACCCACTGGAAACTGAACGCGGCATCGTCGAGCCCGTCGGGGTCGGCGATCCCGGACACGTCCGCCGTCAGCGATTCGCCGACTTCGACGGTGCCGCTGATGACGGGCGCGCCGGTCGCGGCACGGTTGGCGGCCACCCTGAGAATCCTGTCGACGCCGGGTCTGTTTGAGGTGGCGATGTACAGCGCCCCGTCGGGGCCGAGCACCGGGGTCCGCAGCCGGCCCTGGCTGCCGTCGAGCTCCGGAACGACGATCTGACTCACGAAATCGCCCTGTTCGGTGAACTCGAAGACACGAAGCGACTTCGTCTTGAGCGTGGCCACCGCGAGTCGCCCTTCCCACTCCCCCCATTGGGAGCCATCCAGGAAAACGGCCCCGCTGGTTGCCAGAGTGGGGAATCCCGAGGACCATCTGGCCTGGCGCGCAGATGGGAACTTCGCCAGGTCCGTCATGGGGACGCCGGCCTCGTCGGAATAGTCGTAGAAGACCAACGTGCCGTCGTCCGGGATCGGGTCCCAGCCGTAGTTACCCCCTGGTGCGAGCAGATTGATCTCGTCGTCGTGTTTCGGGCCGTGCTCCACCAGCCACATCTGGTCCGTGCCCGGGCGCAGCGCCAGGCCCTGGGGGTTGCGGAAGCCGTAGGCGTACACCGGCGAGGAGGCGCCGAACGGATTGCCCGGCGCCCCGGCGCCCGTCCGTGGGTCTACGCGGAGGACCTTGCCGCCAAGGGACGTCATATCCTGCGCGCCCGTTACCACCCGCCCGTCGCCGGTCACGATCCAGAGATATCCCTCCGGGCCGAACACAAGCCGGCCTCCCGAGTGCCAAGGGCCCGGACCGACCGGTATGCCCTCCACCAGGGGATCGACGACTCGTGTGGCCTCGTCGTAGTCCGCGTCGATCGTCCAGGCGATCACCTGCATCTCGCGTCCGGCGTGCCCCTGGAGCGTGTAGAACCGCCGGTTGGTCGAAAAGTCCGGGTCCACGGCCAGCGCCTGCAGACCGGCGAACCCGTCGACGAGCAGGTCGCTCAGATCCGCGGCGACCCGCTTGACGGTGCCGTCGGCCAGCCTCGCGTTCAGCACGCCGGCGCGCTGGGTGAACAGCATCGTCCCGTCGGGGGTGAAATCGATGCCCCAGGGGTGGGACAGGCCCGTGACTATCTCCGTCACCTTCAGTTCCGGACCCGGTCCGCGGGCGCCCACGACGGCGGACGAAACAGCCTGAGCGGACTTGCCTGAGCCTTGCCCGTCGGTGTACGACGCCTCAGCCTTGAGCAGCATCCCTTCGTCTTCTTCGGTTGGAATGTAGCTGTCTCCTTCGCCGTAGGCCTCGATGCGGGTCCAGACGTTTCCGTCGGAAGACCTGGCCCAGCTCCACGAAACTGCGCCCAGGGACGCCGCGGGACCCGAGCCGCCGCCCTCGAGGCCGTCGGGATCGCTCAGCCTGGCGCTGACCACCGTCCCGACCCTCGGCCGTGCCGGAAAGAGCGAAACAGTTCCGGGCCGATCCGCCGCCTTGACCGACGGCGTGGCCTCGCTGGTCAGCGTTTCATAATTGCCTCGGTCGTCGACGAATGCCACCCGCACCTTGATCCGCTTGCCCTGCTCGTTGGACGTGAGCGTGTAGCTGGAGCCGGTGGCTCCGGCGATGTCCAACCCTCCCGCAATCCACTGGTAGCTGTACGAAACGTTGGACAGCCCGTCGTCATCCGATATGCCGGAGGTGTCCGCCGTCAGCGTCTCGTCTACCTGCGCCGTGCCCGTGACCGTCGCCTCGCCGGCGGCCGGGTTGTTGATGAAGGAGCCGCGCACCTCGATGTTGTAAGAAAACGCGTCCGAGGCCCATCCCTGAGCGGCGGCCTGAGAAGAATATGTCGCGCTTCCGTCCGCGATGGACCACCCCTCCGCGGCTCCTGTGTCTTCGGAGCCGCTCGCCGTTCCACTGACGGCGATGGCGCCAGAACCGGTGACGCGGGCCCTTTCGACGACCACGAAGTAGGTCGTCTCTTTCTCGAGAACCGGGCAGGTCGTCCCAGAGGCCGGAGCGGCGAAGGTGTTCACGCTCCGCTCGGACAAGCTCGCCGGGGCGATCAGCGTGCAGAGCGGGTCGCCCGGGTCGCCGCCGCCGTCCGCGTTGAGCGTCACCTCGAGGTCGGACGGCGCGAGCGGCGGATCCGAAACGTCGCCGAACTCTATCCCGACGGACGCCAGCGCGTACCCGGCTTTGCTGGTCCCGGTGGTGAACGCCTGGGCCCTCTTCGCGCCGGCCGAGCCCAGGTCATGGCCGGCGTCGCCGGACTGCCCTGTGTTGCCGACCAGCGCGGCGGCGGTCTCCGCGTCTTCGACGACCGGCGGAACGACGCCGCTGACGCCATGATAGGTGTAGATCATGTCGTCGTCAGCGTCGACGACGTAGAAGGTCTCCCCGTCCGACCAGATGCCGGAGGCGTGGTCGTTGTCCTCGTGGAGCGGAAAGTCGTACCCCGCATCGGTTCCGTCGGACAGTTTCACGCTCCGAGCCGAGGCGTCGTTCGAGGCGAACCTGACGCCCCACATCGTCCGCCCGTCGGTGAAGAGGCCCCTCAGCTGGCCCCTGCCGGGGATCGTCAACTTCTGGAAGGTGTCCGGCCTCCCGTATTCGTCCCCCGGCGTCTCCGGGTCGTCGAACAGACGGAAGGCGTGCGCGTGCGACGTGGTATTTGTGATCCACAGGTGACGGCCGTCCGTCGCCGTGCCGCGCACGATGAACACTCCCCCGGCGACGTTCAAGCCCCCGTAGACGAAGTCCCGGTCCTCCGCCCGCGTGAAACCCGTCAGGTCGTAGCCGAAGACGTCCCGGCTGGCGCCTTCAAGGGACTCTTCGGCGACGTACAGGCGGGGGCCGTGGCCAGTGACGTAGAAGTCCTCATCGCCGAGGCTCGGAAGGTCCCAGCCGGGGTCCCGGGTGCCGTACTCGCTGACCGCGGTGCCGGGGTCGTCCCACAGCTTGTAGGCGAAGACCCTCCGGGCGCTTTCGTCGCCCACCCAAAGCGTTTCGCCGTCGGACCAGATGCTCTTCGGGTCCGCGTTCTCCGGATGCAGAGCAAAGGGTCCATCCTGGATCCATTCCCTTTGAACCAATGGTCTGCCGACCCACATAAGCATGGCGCTGCCGCGGTCGGCGCGGATGCCCGACGCTGAACCCCCGGAAGGCAACAGAAAACCAGCGGAGTCGATCTCTACCGTGACGGGAAGATGCCCGTGCGCACGAACCTCGATAACGTCCGAATATGAACTGCCTGATGCGATGGTGACGGTCTCGGCGGACAGGTCTCCGTTACGGGCCGACAGTTCGATCTGAAGATCGAACGGTGTCGCGCCTTCGGCCAATCGGACCATGACCGTATCGTCTCCCCGACGCTCCAGCTCTGCGGTGAACGTGAAAGGTGCGCCCGGATTGTCGCCCGCGTCGAGGTCCGTCAGTCCCGAAAGACCTTCGAAGAGGCCGACCGGCAGGTCTTTGAGCTTGTTTCCCGAAAGGTCCAACTCAGCGAGACTCCCGAGGTCGGCGAACACGTCCTCCGGCAGCTCGTTTATCGAGTTGGCGGACAGGTCCAGAACTTCGAGGCTGGCGAGGTCGTCGAAAAGGCCGGCCGGTAGGCCCGAGAGCCCGTTGCCCGCGAGGGACAGCGAGACGAGTGCGTCCAGGTTTCCTAACACGCCGTCCGACAGCCGCTCCAGGCGGTTCGCCGACAGGTCCAGAACGCTCAGATTCGCGGTCTGGCCGGCGAACGTCCCGTCAGGCAGTTCGTCAATGAAGTTTCCCGACAGATCGATCTCCTCCACCGCGCGGAGGTCTTCGAAGAGTTCTTCCGGGACCGTCTCGAGGAAGTTCCTGTTCAGGTCCAGGGCGCGCAGCGCGTGCAGGTCCCGGAAATCACCGGCCTGCAGGGTCGACAGTCCTCTCCCCTGAAGGTGCAGCCCGGGCGTGACGTCGGGGCCGGAGTGCTGGGAGCCGGTCCAAGTCCTGAGCCTCGTCTCGGAAACCTCCGAGCAGTCGCCGACGCCGGGCATCCCGGCGACGATGGCCGCCATCACCGAAGGCGTCCGGTCGCAGATGCCCGAGGCCCCGATCCGGCCCGTCGGCTCGCTGGTCAGCGACTCATCGTTGCCGGCGCCGTCGGTGAAGGACACCCTGACCTTGATCGTCCTGCCCCGGTCGCCGGGGACGATGCTGTAGCTCGAATCGGTCGCGCCAGCGATGCCCGTGTCGGCGTTCCCGTCGTTCGATACCCATTGATATTCGAAGATGACGGCGTCCAGCCCGTCCGCGTCGGCGATGGAGCGGGTGCCCGCCGCCAGCGTCTCGTCCACCCGGACCGCGCCGGTTATCGTCGGCGCTCCCGTGGCAGGATTGTTCCAGTCGTATGCGTAGAGCTTAGCGTCGTCGCGGGACGCCACCCACATCGTGGACCCGGCCGACCAGATGCCCTCGTAAGACTCATCGTCGGCGTCCAACGCGAAGTCTTTGCCGGCGTCCCGGCTCCGGTCCGACATGCTGTAGGCGTACAGCTTGGCGTCCCGCCAGTCCGAAACCCACATCGTGGATCCGTTCGACCAGACGCCCATGGGAGAGTTGTGGCCGGGGCCCAGCGTGATGTCCTTCTCGAAGTCCCAGGCCCTGGTCGACAGGTCGTAGGCGAACACCGTGTCGTTGCCGGTGTCCGCGACCCACATGGTGGTCCCGTCCGACCAGATGCCCTCGGGAAATTTGTTGCCGGCGGCAGAAAGCGTGTTGAAGTCCTTGCCCGAGTCCCGGCTCCGGTCCGACATCCGGTAGGCGTACAGCTTGCCGTCGGCGAAGTCCGACACCCACATGGTGGTCCCGTCCGACCAGATGCCCACCGGAGAGCCGTTGGCGGCGTCCAGAGTGAAATCCTTGCCCGAATCCCGGCTCCGGTCCGACATCCGGTAGGCGTACAGCTTGGCGTCCTCGAAGTCCGCGACCCACATGGTGGTCCCGTCCGACCAGATGCCGGTCGGATAGCCGTTGGCAGCGGCCAGAGTGAAATCGCTATCGACATCCCGGCTCTGGGCGTGGACAATCCAGGGGATGAGCGCCAGGGCTGCAATGACCGCCAGGCCGACGAGCAGCAGTGGGAGGGGCGCAGGACGCCGGGATGCGCTCATGACTCACCCCTAACCGGCCCGGAAACAGTGAACACCAGACTATTGGACAGCTTTCTGCCGTCCTCCGTGCAGATGGCTCCCTGAGCCTCGCAGTCCGTCGTGGCGGGCAGAACGATGGTCACATCCTCGTTGGAGTCTGGCCTCACCATTATTCGCCACTTGATGTTGCTTGGCTTGTCCATGCGTCGAGCCTTTAGTATGGACCCGCCGGTCACACTAAAGGCATGGAGCTTCAGGGTCTTGTAGCTGAGGGGAATTTCCTCGCTGAACCGGATGTCGAATGTGAAGACATTCGAGGCGCCGTGGTGGCCGGCCACGGGGAACACCAGGCGGACGGTCAGCGGTGGCCCCACCACCGTCGCCGTCGCATCGCTGGTCAGCGTCTCATCGTTGTCGGCATCGTCGCGGAAGGAGACCCGCACTTGGATTGTCTGCCCCTTCTGCACGTCCTTGAGGGTGTAGCTGGACCCGGTGGCCCCGTCGATGTCCGACCCTCCGGCCATCCATTGGTAGCTGTAAGAGACGTTGGTCAGCCCGTCCTGGTCGGCGATGTTAGACGTGTCAGCGGTCAGCGTCTCGTCCACCTGGGGCGTCCCGCCGATGGTCGGCGCTCCCGTGGCCGGAGAGTTGCCGCCTTTCACACCCTCCAGGACGATTGACTCGCCCACGCCGGTCTGGATGTGTCGTTGGTACGTCTTGGTGTTCATGAAATAGACGGATGGGCGGTCGGTGTTCATGTCGACCATATGGAATTTGACGGCCTCCCAGCCGGCCAGATGTCTGTCGATAGCTCCAATCTCACCCTTGTAGGCAAGCGACACATACGTCTCGCGGTTAGGAATGGCCGCCGCGCCATCGTCAAAACTCATGGCTGGGACAGGGTTCACCGGGTTCATGCCCACCGGGTCCGCCAGCTCTGTAATGTCATCAGTGCAATCGCCATCGACGTCGGCTGGGTCGCTGACGAGGTATTTCTCCACCCGGTAGCGCTCTTTGAGCAGCGCCTCCAGGCTCTCGGTCAGCGTCGTGGCGCCGTCCTGGCCCAGGGTCACCCCGACCGGTACTTCAAACGTGGTGTCCGCGTCCAGATCGTGCCGCACATAGAGCACGAAGTACTCGTCGGTAGTGGACTCGACCACGATGGGAACGGCCCCAACCTCTACCACGGTCGGCGTCGGGGCTGAGTCGGCTCCGGGACACGTATCCTCCTGTGAGGCTTGCTGCGCGTAGACTGTGGACCAGGGTATGAGCAAGTACAGGGCGAACAGGGCTAGTAGCCCGGGAAGGATGAGGAGGGTCAGAGGAGCACGGCGGCTGGGTAGAGTCATGGCGCCATCCTTTTTCTACCCAGCACGAAGAATCGATAAATCGGGGGGGGGGGGTGAGAACGTCTGTGCCTAGACCGCCACAGGCGGCGAACCCAGGGGCGACCGGCGCAGCGACGGCGGGGGCCGTCGTTCCGTCCGCCGTCTCCGGTGCACGGACCGGTCTGTCGAGCGCCATATGAATGCCTCCCTCTGCATGGGCAGGATGAGCGGAGCCTACGACCTCCTCCGATGTCCGCACGTAGAGTGGCGGCCTGTGATTCTTCTTACGCAGTTACCCATGAAAAACAGTAGAGATCCTTTATCGCTTTGGTAAGTGCCTAATCACACTTTTTCGGCAGCAATTTTGTTAGCTTTTAGAGAGGGTGTTTCTGCGACTCTTCGCTCTTGCTGACGTAAACGGAAACTGGCTGGATCAGCAGTCACGCACACCGCCTGGACGCATCCGGGACGTGGAGATGCAGGCCGTTGCCCTCCAGCCATCCGCATATGCGGGCCTTTCCTGTTGCCAGGAAGCCCGAGCGATTGACTTCCCGCTCAATTCCCCGACTCGTCGTGGCCGCTATGCCAGCCCGAACCGAACGTCATCCCGTCCTGGCCGAGGACCCAGACGCGCAGGGACTCCGTGGTCACCCAGTTGCCCTCTGCGGTGGCCTCGAACGCATCCGTGCCGAGCACGTCTTCAAGACTCTTTCCAACCATCTCCTTGCGGTAGTGGTCTATGATCGTGCCGCTTTCGTCGGCTATGAACGCGAACCAGTTCCCTTCAACGTTTTCGGCGCTGTTGTAGTAGGAGATGACCGCAGCCAGTCCCGCAAAAGCAATCTCGGGGCTGGCGAAGTAGGCGATGGTCCCCTCCAGCCCTGCTTCACGGAACACGCGGGCGGCTGTGTCCACCAAGGCCTTGGTGAACTCGTCGGCGTCGATGTACCAGCCGGAGGCGAACAACAGCCCGTCGTGCTGCATGACCCAGACGTTCTTGAGCTCCAGGTGATCGAAATCGATACCAAGACCGCCGCTCTCCGGGTTCCGGTAAACGTAGGACACCCACTTGCCCTCCTCCGTCGCCGACAACATGTCCGGCCCGAAGTTGTAGCCGTTGGCGTCGGTGCCGACCCAGCCCTTCACATCCAGCCCCAGACGATTGGTGTCGGGATGCCCGATCACGAGATCGTTCTCGTCGATGATGAACACGTACCACTGGCCGTCGATGCTCTCCGGGCGGTTGTAGTAGGAGAGGGTGGCGTCCAGACCCTGGGTCTCGTACCTGCTGATGGCGTTGCCGACGAAGAACCTGGTGTATTCGGCGGGCAGGGACCTGGACGGGATGGAGGCCACCACGCCGCGGGCTATCCGCTCGGCCTCGGCGGCGGTCAGGCCGGCCTCCGTCTGGGGCGTGTCTGCCATCGCACGGCGGATTGTCTCCTCCACGTCGGCGGAGGTGAGTCCCGGCTCCGGTGCGGGCGCATCGGCCAACTCCTCACGCACGACCTCCTCAACCTCGGCGCGGGACAGCCCGTCTCCGTCTCCGCAGGCAGCAAGGAGGAGGACGGCCAGCATGGCCAGCGCCGCCAACGACAATGGGGCCTTGATGATCTTCATGTTAGTTGTCCGCTTCCTTCATCATGTATTGAGTCGCGGCTTGACGGGGCAATCCACAAGCCACTACAGGCCCCCGATGTCCGCCGATACCATGTGACCTGAGTCGTCGGGCACGGCGTCATGGTTCAAGTCGGCCGGGTTTGCTGCGAAATAGGAGTCGCCCACGTCATCTCGAATGAGGCCACCATTCAGCGTCAGCTTGCTGGCGCCTATTGCAACGCCGTTTTCGTCGGTGTCGCTGGCCTGCACAGAGTAAGCAAAGACCACATCCGCACCCTGGTGGCTTTGATAATCAGCTGTAGCGGCCTCACCCCCGATGTCCAGTTCGAGTTGGGGTATGCGATAGACCTTAACGTTCTCGCTGAAGGTCACGGTGACCTCGATCCGGTCGTCGGTGGCGTAAGTGTCGTCATCCCCAGGGTTGGAGGTGATGGCGATGGACGAAACGGTTGGGGGCACTGCATCGACGATGACATCGGCATCGGCGGACACGGCGTCGTGGGTCAGGACCGCGGGATTTTGAGCAGTATCCTTGATGGTTCCGCCGTTCAGGCTCAGTGCGTTGGCGTTGATGGAAACCCCGTCCGTGTCCAGGTCGCCCTTACGCACCCGATAAAGGAGGGTCATAACGTTTCCTACAGGGTCTTCGAAGGGTCCGGGGCTGCTAAAGCCGGTGCATTCGGCATCTCCGCTGGCAGATACTGGGCATGACTCCATGAGGTCGAAATCAGCAGTTCTGGTGTCGCCACCCACATTCAACGAAAGTTGGGAAGTGCCGGTCACGCGAACGGTCTCGCTGAACACCACCTCAATGCCAATTACCTCATCAGCCGTGTAGACCCCATCTGTTCCACCTGTACTTGAGGTAAAAGAAACCTTCAAGACGGTTGGGGCCGTAGTATCGGTCTGAGCGGAAACGGGAGGCGGTCCATCCCATCCCCACATTCCAACTACTACCACAAGCGTTGCGACCGCCAGTGCCAAGATGAGTATCGGTCCGATATTCTTCGCTCTCAGAGTCATCGTCGTTCCTCCTTTGACAGTTTCCTAGCCCGGCGCGCAGAGCGGTGGCCGATGCTCGGTTCATTGGGATTGGGGACGCGGGCCGACGTAGGGGGCGTGGCGAGCACGTGCGTTCCCACCTGCAAGTCGGGATGCGAGCTGGCGTGGACGGGGGTATTCGAGGTCGTCACGACCGCTGCCAGCGCCAGCACTACCCCAAGCGTGATGAGCGTTCCCCTGAGCCCGAGTCGGTGTGCAATATTCATCGGAACTGTCCTCCTGATTCGGGCTTTCTACAACCCGCCAACGAGCGTCAGGTCGCTGCCGGCGACTATCTCAAGACCCATGAGCCTGGTCCCACTCTTAGCAACCGAATCGACGCTGACCGTGACCGTGCCGGAGGCCGTCACGGTGATGGTCTCGCTCTCCAGGGCGCCGCGAGCGATGGTGACAGTCTGGGTGGAAAGCGTGCCTCCTGTGGCCGAAAGGGTTACCGACAACGAAGACGGCGCTCCCTCGTCGATACTGACGACCACACCGGCGCCTTTCTTTTCCAACTCCGCGGTGATGGTGAACGGCGCCCCGGTGTTGTAGTCGAATTCCACGCTATTCAGATTTCCGAGGCCTTCGAACACGCCTGCGGGCAATGTTGATATCTGGTTATGACTCATGACTAAGGAATTCAAATCGCCCAGACCCTCGAACGCGCCTGAGGGCAACGCCGTGATTTTGTTGTTGAATAGGGTCAGTTGCTGCAGTTGGCCAAGGTCTTCGAATACGCCCGAGGGCAACGCCGTGAGCTCGTTCCTGCTCAGGTACAACCACGTCAAATTGCCGAGGCCGTCGAACACCCCCTCGGGCAGCGCGGTGATCTTGTTCTGGTGCAGGTTCAGGGCCATCAGGTTGGTGAGCCCGTCGAACACCTCCTCCGGCAATGCAGCGACCGAATTCCTGGGGAGCTCCAGTGAGTTGAGGCTAGTTAGCCCATCGAACACGTTCTCCGGGAGCGCGCTGACCTTGTTGGCGGTGAATGTGAGATCCTTCAGGTTGGTCAGGCCATCGAATATTTCCTCAGGCAGCGCCGTAAGACCGTTCTGGTACAGCTTCAGGTTCTGTAGGTTGGTCAGGCCGTCGAACAGGTTCGCCGGGAGCGAGCTCACCTCGGTGAAGGTCAGGTTCAGGCGTTCGAGTCCGGCGAGTCCGGAGAAGATGTCCTCGGGCAGCGAGCTGATCTGGTTGTCGTCCAGTTTCAGCTCCGTCAACCCGCTGAGACCGGCGAAGTCCCCGGACTTGAGCGTGGTCACACCCATATCGGAGAGGGCAAGCGTCCCGGTTATCCCGGACAGGTTCGCGTCGGTGACGTCCCCGCAGGCGGTAACGTCTGACAGCTTGGCAAGGATGGCGTCCTGCACCTTCTGCGTGCGGCCGCAGATGCCCGGCGTTGGAGTTGGAGTGGGGGTAGGGGTAGGGGTGACGGCTTGCGCCAGGGCTGTGCCGTGATTCGTGGGGAGGGCGAGACCTGCCGCCAGCGCGGCGGTGACCGCAAGCGCCGCGAGCAGGATAGCTGCGTGCTTTATGCTGAACCAGTCCGTCAATACGGTCAATTTGCTCCTCGATGCTCCTACATTTCAGGCCGATGCAAGTGGCGGTTCCCTACAGCCCTTTATAAGCCCCCAATGTTCACCTTGAAGTTCGCATCTTCGGCAACGGCGTCGTGAGTTAGAACAGCGTCGTTTCCAGCGGCGTCCTTAATGGCGCCGCCGTTCAAGCTCACTGCGTTCGCGCCGACGGCAACCCCGTCACTATCCGAGTCGCCGCTCAGTACCGTATAGCCGAACACCAGCCGGACTCCTCGGACAGCGAAGGGTCCGGGGCTGAAGAGGCAGGAGAATGGTCCCTCACATTTGGGCACGGCGTAGTCGAAGTCAGCCAATTTGGCCGTACCCTCAAAGTCCAGTTCCAGTTGGGGTGTGCCGGTGGCGACTACGTCTTCGCTGAACTCCACATCAGTAACGAGCTTTTCTCCGGCGGAGTAGACGCCATCTCTTCCTCCGGTACTTGAAACGAAGGAAACGGCCGATATGGTCGGGCGAACCCCGTCCACTTTATGGCCCTCCTGGACGGCCAGTGCAACATGGGACAGGTCGGCCGCATTGTTTGCCGCGTCCTTGATGCTGCCGCCGTTGAGGGTCAGCTTGTTGGCGCTCATGGCGATTCCATCGTCGTCCGAGACGCCCTCTTCCACCGTGTAGCTGAAGACCACATTGGCAGTTGTGACGCTCTCGTAAGAAGCAGCTTTGGCGCTCCCGCCGATGTCCAGTTCGAGTTGGGGTGCGCCCGTAACGGTGACGGTCTCGCTGAACGTCACCGTTACCTTGATACTGTCGTCGATGCCGTAGACGCCATCATCATCGAAGGAGGAGTCGGCATCGTCAGTGTCGCTGGTGATGGCAACAGACGAGATAGTTGGAGCCATCGTGTCGGTCTGAGCCGACACCGACGGCAGACCGTCGACTGCGAATAGTCCGATGATTCCCATGAGCGCTCCACCCACAAGCGCCCATGCCAATTTCCATCTTACTGTTCCAATCCTTATAGCCATCTTGTTCCTCTCTAGAGGCCCCCGATGTCCGCCGCTACCTTGTGGCCTGAGTCGTCGGCAACGGCGTCGTGGCTCAAATCAGCGGCGTTTATTCCGTATCCGAACTTCCCTGTGGCATCCTTGATCTGTTGACCTGTCAGCTCATTGGCGCCGATGGAGATGCCGTTGTCGTCAGTGTCCCCAGCCTGCACGGTGTAGGCATAGACCACCTCCGCGCCGTCGTGGCTCTCATAGGCGGCGGTTCTGGCTGTGCCTCCTATGTCAAGCGCAAGCTCGGCTTTGCAATGAACAACTTCGCTGCTACAACTGATGCTTGTAGGAACGCTCATATTCTCGCTGAAGGTCACGGTGACTTCGATCTTGTCCCCGGTCCCATAGGTGTCGTCATCCCCCGGGTCGGAGGTAAGGGCGATAGACGAAACGGTTGGGGCAACCGCATCCACTATGAAGGATGAGTCGGCAGCTACGGCCGAGTGGGTTAGAATGGCATCGTTGCCCGCTGCGTCTCTAATGAATCCTCCATTGAGGTCTACCGAGTTGGCGCTAATGGTCGGCCCGTCACTGTCCAAATCTCCTTCCTGTACAACGTAGGAGAAAAAGCGAACGAGAGGATACTGTGTAGGGCTAAATATTAGGGAAGTATCCCACTTGGCCTCCCCTGTTTCACCGCCCTCGAAGTTCAATGTAACGTACGGCAGACCGGAGACGCTGCCCCGAACTCCTGCTTCGGTAAACGTTACTCTGACTATCAGCTCTTCGTCTGTGGTGTATGCCCCGTCAGATCCGTCCGAGCTTGCCATAAACTTGAGTCTGTCGCTCGCGGTTATCTTCAACCTCGGGCGAACGCCGTCAACCTTGTGTCCGTCCTGAGCAGCCAGGGCGGCGTGGGATAGGCTGGCGTCATTGTCCGTCCCATCCTTGATGTTGCCGCCGTTCAGAGTTAGCTTATTGGCGTTTATGGCGATTCCGTCGTCGTCCGAGACGCCCTCTTCCACCGTGTAGCTGAAGACCACACTGGTCGTTGTGACGCTCTCATAGCCAGCAGCTTTGGCGCTCCCGCCGATGTCCAGTTCGAGCTGGGGCGCGCCTGTAACGGTAATGTTCTCGCTGAACGTCACCGTCACCTGAACATCGTCGCCGATGCGGTAGACGCCCGAAGCCCAGCTGGTCGATTGCACAATGCTGCCGCCAGATCGGCCGACCATGTAGGCACCTAGGTCGGCGTCGTCTTCATCGGTGTCGCTGGTGATGGCGACAGACGAGATGGTTGGAGCCGTCGTGTCGGTCTGGGCCGACACCGAGGGCAGACCGTCGACTGCGAATAGTCCGATGATTCCTATGAGCGCTCCACCCACAAGCGCCCATGCCAGTTTCCATCTTACTGCTCCAATCCTTATAGCCATCTTGTTCCTCTCCCTGTGGACTTGGGAGCTTTCCCTTGGGTCCGCTGAGGGGGTTGAATCGTCATAGCCCGCCCATTACCACCGCTGAGGTTCCCTCACTGGTCAGCGACTCCGCGTAGCCCGCGTCGTCCGTGAAGCTCACTCGCACCTTGATGACCTTGCCGTTGTCGGACGATTGGACCGTGTAGGTGGAGCTCGTCTCCCCGTCGATCTCGGTGTCGTCGGCCTGCCACTGGTAGCTGTAGGACACGTTAGTCAGCCGGTCGGCGTCAGAGATTCCGGACGTGCCTGCCGTCAGGGTCTGGCCCACCTGCGCAGTGCCGCTAATGTTGGGAGCGCCGGTTGCCGGAGTGTTGGACTGCGACGCAGACGAGAGGGTGAGGCTATCGCCAAGGCCGGTCTGGATGCCCTGGTATGAACCCTCCAGAAAGGCGGCGGCGACCACGGAGACCATCACGCCGTCGTCGTCGCTTATCGGGGAGGTGATGACACCGCTCTCCAGATCGCCGCCGTTTACGGAGACGATCAGGTTGGAAGAAAGCGTCCCCGCCTTGAAGTTCAGGGTGACCGACATGTTGAAGGGCGCTCCCTCGGCGACCTTGACCACCACGCCGTTGTCGCCCCGCTGCTCCAGCTCTGCGGTGAACGTGAAGGGCGACCCGGGGTTGTTCGCCAAATAGAGGGTTTCCAGATCGCCAAGGCCCTGAAACAGCCCATTTGGCAATGCACTCAGCTTGTTCTTGGTGAGTATCAGCCCGTCGAGGTTGTCCAGGCTGTCGAACAGGTCCTTGTGCAGCTCGCTGATGTTGTTGACGGAGAGCGCCAGGTTCTCCAGGCTGCTGAGGCCGTCGAACACGTCCTCCGGCAGCGCCGCAAGCTGGTTATTGTGCAGACGCAGGTCCGTCAGGCTGGTGAGCCCGTCGAACACGTCCTCCGGCAACGCCCTTATCTGGTTGGCCCCCAGGACCAGTATCTGCAGACTGCTGAGGCCGTCGAACACATCCTCCGGCAGCGCCGTGAGGTTGAGGCTAAGGTAGAGCCTCTGCAGGTTGCTAAGCCCGTCGAATACGTCCTCGGGCACCGACCTGATGTAGGAGGAGCCGCGTGGTTGAAGCCACGTCATGGAGCTGAGTCCAGCGAAGTCCCCGGACTTGATGGACGTGGCTCTTGTGAAGTTGACGACCAACTTGGCTATGCCGGCCAAGTGCGCGTCCGTGACGTCGGCGCAGTCGCTGACGTCGGACAGCAGGGCCAGAATGGCGTCCTGCACCTCCTGGGTCCGGCCGCATATCCCCGGCGGAGCCGCCAGCGTGATTTCAAGATCGTCGGCCTCTTCCCACGTGAGGCCAAAGTAGTTCGAATAGTCTGTGGCGCTGAAGTCGGACGACTCCACGCTCACGGTCACCTGCACGTCGGCGGTCTGTACCCGGCTCTTGTCGCTGGGCGAGACGCTGACTGCCTCGCTCTTGAGGCTGCCTCCCTCGACTGTGACCGTCGTCGAGGACAGTGTGCCGCCTTCGGCGGACAGCGTGATTTCCATGTCGAAGGGCGCGCCCTCGGCGACCTTGACCACCACCGAGTTCGAGCCCTCCTGCTCCAGCGTCATCGTGAGGCTGAAGGGAGACCCCGTATTGAAGTTCAGCCACAGGGTGTCTAGGCTTTCGAGGCCCTCGAAGATGCCGTCCGGTAGGTCGCTCAGGTCGTTGGTGTCGAGGTAGAGCTGCTCCAGGCCGCTCAGCCCCTGGAAGTCTCCGGCCTTGAGTGCAGAGATGCTCTTGTTGGAAAGGGTCAGGTCGCCCGTTATGCCCGCCAGGTGTGAGTCGGTGACATTGGCGCAGTCGCTGACGTCGGACAGCTTGGCGAGAATGGCGTCCCGCACTTCCTGGGTGCGGTTGCAGATGCCGGAAGACTGGGCGAGGACCGTACTCCTCGGCGCGACGGACATTGAGGCGGCGACGACCGCAATCAACAGCAGCGCCATGGCTACCGCAGTCTTGCTTCGCATTTTAGGTCTTCGAAGTGTCATAGCTCGGCCTTTGCGTCGGGAACAGGTCCTCCGGTAGAACTACGCTTACCTTGAGTGCCAGCCTTAAGCTCCGCCTGTCATCTGATCGGTATTGCCCATGAAAACACTAGAGACCCTGCATCGATTTGGTAAGTGCCTAATCACACTTCTTGGTGAGGTAATTTGGACAATATTTTGTTAGCTCTTAGAGAGTGTGTTTCTGCAACTTTTCGCTCTTGCCGACACAAACGAAAGTGGCTTAGATTGGTAGTAATAACCAAACCGCCGTCACACTCGATGTTCGTACGCGCATACCGGAGAGGAGATGTCTCAGGCACATTGCCGAAGCCGGGCCTTCAGTCTTGCGAAGCTGGCGTACCGGCCTGCGGGTTGGCCGGAGGGCTACGCCGTGTATGCGCCGCTATTCCTGGTGCAAAGGCCGCGGGTAGACAGGCGCGAGGTTGTTGCGACAGGTCCGCCGGCGGACAGTTCTCATCTATTGGGGCTCCGGCGTCGCCTCACACCAGGGTTAGGTTGGGTGTTGGAATAGGGGCCTGTACTTTATGAAGGCATCGATGGGCGCAATACAGACGCGGCTCCTCCAGATGCTCTGGCTCGACCCGGACGAGGCATCGTACGCCGCCAACATCACGGTGTGGCTGCGCTGGCTCTTCTGGGTCGGCGCCGTGATCGAACTCGCCTATCGACCGGCGTTCACGGAGGCCAAGTACATTCCGTTCATGCTCATGCACGTGCCGCTGGTCGCACTGAACGGCTACGTGCACTACCGTCTGCTCTCCCGGCGCAGGGTGACGTGGCGTCACCTGCTTGTCCTCAGCGCCATGGACATAGCCCTGATCACGGGCAGCGTTGTCGTCGATGGGGGTTTCGACAACTTCCTGTACATTCCCTACTATCCCGCCCTTGCCGCTTTTGCCGCTGTCTTCACCTCCGCTCTGCTGAATCTCGCCTGGACCACGTTCACCGCCTCTATCTATATCGGCGTGAGCCTGACCGTCGGCTCGGGCATGGCCTTCGATGGGACCAACGAGAAGATGCTGTTCTCCAGGGTGCTCGCGATGTTCGGGGTGGTCCTGGTTGTCAACTTCATCACCCGGTTTCAACGGCGCAGGGCCATAGCGGCGATGGAAAGGGAAGGGGAGCTGCAACGGGAACGGATCGAGCTCTCCCAGGCCATTCACGATACGGCCGCGCAGACCGCCTTCATGATCGGCCTGGGGATAGACGCGGCCAAACAGGTTGCCGGAGACTCGAACGAGGAGCTCACCGCCAGGCTCGATGCGACCTCACGGCTTTCCAAGACCGCCGTCTGGCAGCTGAGACACCCGATAGACATGGGCCGCATATTCGAAGGCAGTGAGTTGGGCTGGACCCTGGAATCGCACGTCACGACGTTCGGAACAATCACGTCGGCGTCGGCGGAGCTAACCCAGAACGGGGTGGAGCCGCCGCTTTCGGTTGAGGTCAGGAGTCTCCTGTTCTCCATAGCCCACAACGCCCTCGCCAACGCCCTTCGCCATGCCGGGGCGAGCCGGGTGCTGGTCGAGCTCGACTTCGGACGGGATGAGCTCAGGCTGTCGGTGTCGGACGACGGGGTGGGGCTTCCCGACGACTACGAGGAGCGGGGCCACGGCTTCGCAAACATGCGGGCGTACGCAGGGCGTCTGGGCGGACGCCTTATCGTCGAACCCAGGGGTGCGGTAGGGGGTGCCAGTGTGACCTGCGTGATGCCGTTGGTTCGCGGAGAACAGGAGGGATAGATTGTCAACGGAGTCTCGTCGCATAAGGGTGCTGCTCGCCGACGACCATGCGGTCACGCGGGAAGGTCTTCAGGTGATTCTGGAGCGGTCCGAGGAGTTTGAGGTGGTGGGCCAGGCCAGGGACGGAGTGGAGGCGGTGAAGGCGGCCTCCGAGTTGTCGCCCGACCTGATCGTCATGGACGTCATGATGCCCAAGATGGACGGCGTGGAGGCGTGCCGGGAGATCATGGAGTCTCTGCCCGAGACGCGGGTGCTCATGCTGACCGCCTCGACGGAGGCGAACGCCGTGATAGAGGCGGTGGCCGCCGGTGCGGCCGGCTATCTTCAGAAGGTGGCCGGGATGGACCAGGTCCTGGGCATGATGAAGAGCGCGGCTGCGGGCGAGGGGCGTCTGCCGACCGAGGTGGTGAGGCGGGTCTTCGCCAGGATGCGGAGCGAGGCGAAGTCGAAGCAGCAGATCGACCTGACGCAGAGGGAGAAGGAGATACTCGTGTCCTTCTGCCGGGGCATGTCCTACGTTGCGATTGCGGCGGCAAGGGGAGTCAAGGTGGTCACCGTCCGAAACGCCATCTACACCATCCAGGTGAAGCTGGACGTTTCCTCGAAGCAGGAGATCGTGGTGTGGGCCGCACAGAACGGGCTGCTGGATGATTGACCGGGCGGACTGGCTGAGCGACAGGCCCATTGGCGAGTGGCACGGCGTCACCACGGATAGCAACGGCTGAGTTATTCGTCTGGATCTCGTCTCCAAACAGTTAACGGGCGAGATTCCGCCAGAGCTGGGCAGCCTCTCCAACCTTAAATGGCTGCTCCTCAGCGCCAACGAGTTGAGCGGGCAGATACCGCCGGAGCGGGGCCACCTTTCCAATCTGACGTTGCTGTGGCTCCACGACAACCAGTTCGCGATTCGTCACCCCTGGGCACATAGCGAGCGTACCCGCTAGCGGGTGTCGATCAATACGACCTCACGGCCTACTGCACCTGCTATTCACTATCTTTCAGGAACTCCGACAGGCTGTCCATGATGATCGTACCCCGGCCACTGGTTGCTTCGTAGAAGTTGAATCGATAGGTTTCGTCGTCACCGGGGTGGCTGAACCAAGAAACGTCTTCACTCAGCGTTTGTAGGGCCTCTTGGGTCGCAGGGTGGTTCTCATCAACCAAGAGTACGACGGCCCCACGAAACTCCTTCTGTGATTGCGAAACGTCGGGAACGCGCGCTCCATGCTCGGCGATGATCTCCTCGATGGTGTAGGTTCTGATTTGACTTGCGGTGAACACCCAAGACCCATCAGGGGCGCTGACGTGCTCGCCTTCCTCATCGAGCAGCCACTCTCCATCTTCGGCAACCCAAAGGTCGGGGACTTGGTCCGGAGGTACGAAACCCGCCAAGTAAAGCTCGATAGGACTGTAGGGAACGATGTTGTCAGCTGCGCCTGCCACCGTGAACCCCCCAGCGGAGTACGGGCCGCCACCATGGTTCACGAGGTCGGCAATGTCAAACCCTCCTAGGTTGCCGTCGGCGCTACTGAAGCCCCAATGGCTACCCCAGGCTGACGGAACGACAAAGTTTGCCCATTGATGCATAAGCTCGTGTAATACCATTTCATGTTGACGAGGCCGCATAGTGTGCCGGAAGACTTCGCGTTGTGTGTTCGATCCAACTCCACGCCGTGAGCGACCGCACCCGACCCGGATCAGATTCAAGCTCACTCAGGTAGGCGTCAACCGCCTTCATCTTCTCCTCTATGCTCCCGTATATCCTGCCCTCCACCCACCTGCGGACCTCTTGGAAGACCCGCTCAGCGGGATTCAGCTCAGGACTATATGCAGGCTGCACGATCGTTGCCACTCCAACAGTCCGTACTATCTCACCCCGGTGACCACGCGCTCCATCCCACACCAGGGCCTCGATGTCCGAGTGATGCTTCAGGCCATCGACTGCCACCGCTATAGCCGCAGACTTCATCGAATCGATCCAACCCCACAACAGCTTGCCCCTCCGAACGTCTACCACCAGGAACAGGTACATCCACTTGTAGACCATCTGCACTCGCTGATGCACCTTCACTCCACGACGACCCCACACCCTACGCACCATCCCCCGCAGGCCCACTCGCATCTCATCGGCAAAGCCAAAGGCCGTCTCAGAACTCACGCCCGCTTCGGCAAGGCAACAACCAAGCCCCCCTTTTTCCACGACTCCTGCGCAGCTACGTCTGCCTTCTCATGACGGCCCCTCGGGACCTTCGGGCTGCATCCCAACCTCTCAAGCAGACCATAGACGCTGCCCGACTTGTAGCTCACCCCATACTCGGACTCTATCCAGTCCCTGATCTCTCCCGCCGTTCTGAACCGTCCCGTCGACACCTCCTCGGTCAACTCCTGCTCTTCATCTGTGCTCAGAAAGCGCGGTTTGCCCATGCCTCCCATCTTGTGGGACAACACTCCTTCCACACCTCCCTCTCTATACCAGCCCACCCACGTCTGTACCGTCCGGTAGTGGACTCCCACCGCTCTTGCCGCCTCACCGAACTGCCATCCCGACCGCACCAGCCACAGTCCATGGAGTCGAGTACGAAGGCTAGTGTCACGTTCTGCCCGGTAGGCCGCCTTCAGCGCCTCCGGTGTATCCTCCCCATGCCAATCTATTCGAAGCGGTCGTCCGATCATCTGATACCCTCCAACACTGTATGTCGGCTAGAGCATGGATGAACTATTAGGACATCGCTAGATACTTCCAGGTCTTGTTATCATCAAATGGTATAAGGTCGGCCCTTCGGCAAAGATGCTCAGATCGTGGTCGTGATAGATCGAATAGCTCCCAAAGAAAATTGCTCCCTGGAGTCTGCCTGCCGATCCCCAGTCTTCGTTGTTGGCAAAAGTCTCCATGCCTATGCCTCTCACATCGTTCTGCACACCGACGTGGAACGCTCCCACGTAAGCGCCGGGTTCATGCTGGTCCGGGCCCACATTCGAAACGAACATAAGGAAGTCGAACTCATCGTCAAAGCGCTCGTAGAAGTGCACCGCATAGTCCTCTAGCGGTGGCACGCCGCCTGCGAGATTCTCCGTAACCGGCATGACGTACACGTTATCGTTGTAAATTTGTGGCTTCGTAAAGTCCGTGACGGGTGTGGGTGTCGCTGAAGGAACGGGTGAGGGCGTGGGGGTTGCCGTTTGGGTCGGCGTAGGCGTCGGCGTGGCGGTAGGCGTAGGAGTCTGAGTGGGTGTCGCTGAAGGAACGGGTGAGGGCGTGGGGGTTGCCGTTTGGGTCGGCGTAGGCGTCGGCGTGGCGGTAGGCGTAGGAGTCTGAGTGGGTGTCGCTGAAGGAACGGGTGAGGGCGTGGGGGTTGCCGTTTGGGTCGGCGTCGGCGTCGGCGTGGCGATAGGCGTCGGAGTCTGAGTGGGTGTCGCTGTAGGAACAGTTGAGGGCGTGGCGGTGGGCACTGGAGTCTGAGTGGGTGTCATAGTGGGAGTGGGGGTTGCCGTTTGGATCGCCGTCGGCACTGGGGATCCGGACCCAATCAGCGTAGGCGGTTCACCACTGCATGCCGCCAGGACCATGACTATGGCGGTGAATAAGCCTGTTAGCGTAGCCCAGAAAGAGCTCTTTATCATCACTGTGGCCCCCACCAGCCCACCCTAGAGGTTCTCTCTACCTCGGCTAGCACAGGTGACGTCTTGTGAGGCAGTCCTCACTTACTTCTACACCGAGAGCCTGAGCTTCAAGTCAAAGGTTCTTGATTTCATCAAATCTGGTGGACTTGAGCAGCATGAGGGACAGGTGCTTGGCGGAAGTCTTGGCCAGTCTATTTCGCTAGCGCCAAGACCTTGCAGTCGAACTGAAGCTGTCACATACTGATCCATGCCTCCGGCTACGCAAGGCCCACCACTGCGATCTAGTGTACTAACCCGACCGGCTCATCGGGAAAGAAGTCAGCCCAAGAGGATAGCGTCAACTGCGGGTCCGGGCTTTAGGCCCGACCGGACCTACTTTGCTAAGATGTCTCGGCAAGCGGTCCACCAAACTGGACAGAGCACACAAACCCAAATGCATGTGTGCATCTGGATCTGCGAGTAGTCCTTCCCGCTGAACCTCTCGTCACACTGAATGCCCATCCAGTCCACTGCGGTGACCTGAGAAACCCTACTCTACGACAGACCGTTGGCATGCCCCGGTGCGCAATGTCTTGAGAGCTATCCGCTATTTCCTATCCTTCAGGAAGTCTGAGAGGCCGTCCATAGTGATCCTGGCCCGGCCCCCAGTTGCATGATAGAAATTGCCGGCTCTCTGGGGCAACATGTGGTCACGATCACCTGGGTGGCTTAGCCAGGATACGTCGTAGCTCAAGCGATCCAGTATCGCGGGGGTCGCCGGATAGTCCGTACCGACCAACAAAACTACTGCAGCGCGAAAGTCCTTCTGAGCCTTGGAAGTGTCGGGAACTCGTGGTCCATGCTCAGCGATGATGTCATCAACCGTATACGTCTCGAACCCACTCGCGGTGAACACACGATACCCATTGTCATCCTCAATAATGATATTGCCTTCCTCGTCCCGCAGCCACTCGCCGTCCACCGCAATCCGGAAATCCGGGACGTCCTCTGGAGGTATGAGGCCCGCCAGGTACAACTCTATGGGGCAGTACACGAAACTTGTGCTGAATTCGTGTGAATACCTCCCGTCACCGAGATCTATCATCGCGGAAATGTCATACCCGTCCAGAATACAGTCTTCGCTGATGAATCCCCAATGTGAATAAGGTGGCACGATAAAGTTCGCCCACCGATGCATCAACTCGTGGAGAAGCGTACCATTAACAATGTCTCCCCCCCAGCTGTAGTCGTAAGTATTAATGTAAATCACGCCCTGAAGCTGTTCCGCTGACCCCCAACTCTGGCCGTCGGTGGAAATCGGCTGCCCAACTCCCTTTACATCATTCTTTACCCCAGCGTAGTAGGCGCCGTGAGGAGTACCCTGCTCAAGCCCGTCATAGGTCAAGTTGGCCACAAATACTAGGAAATCGAACTCATCGTTGAAGTATTCATAGAAGCGTGCTGTGTATTCTGTCAACGGCGCATTAAACCAAGCATTAGCGAGGTTTTCTGCAACGGGTAGGACAAACACGTTATCGTTGTATATCTGTGGCTTCGTAAAGTCAGAGACGGGCGTGGGAGTTGGCTCCGGTGTCGCCGTGGCAGTCGGCGTGGGAGTGGCGGTCGCCGTAGCAGTGGGCGTCAGCGTCGGTTCAGGCCTCGGAACGGGCGTCGGCGTAGCCGTTGGCACGGGCGTTGGAGTGGCAGTCGCCGTAGCAGTGGACGTCAGCGTTGGTTCTGGCGTCGATACGGGCGTGGGCGTAGCCGTGGGCACGGGCGTTGGAGTGGCAGTCGCCGTAGCAGTGGGCGTCAGCGTTGGTTCTGGCGTCGGCACGGGCGTGGGCCCCGGCGTTTGAGTGGCAGCCAGAGTAACCGGTAGTTCCGGCGTGGGAGCGGGACTGTCGCTGCAGGCGCTCAGAACGACCAAGACGGTCAGAACTGTCAGGACTGCGAGCCAGCGTATCCTATCTTCGTATCCGCTCATTTCGGTTGTTTACCCCTCTTTCGTGTTGGCCTTGCCGGAGGCGGAACCGGCTACGGCGTGTTTGAGCATCTCTCAGGTTTTCTACCCCCTCTAGCGTTCAATTGTCGCTCACGGCTCAGTGTCTACAAACGTGGCGGGATTCTCGCTGTCAATGTCCGTGCATCCGCTTCTGTTGCAAGCTACGACCCAGTAGTGGTTGTAGTCATCATCAGGGCTGGTGTGGGTGTAGATGGTCCCGACGACATCGGTGGCTAGCTCCTCACAGCCAAACAGCCTGCCTCGAATGGACTTGCAAATGGGGCCAGCGAAATCGGTGTAGTAGATCTTGTAGTAATCAGCATCGGGCGCCCCGCTCCAACTGACGACTATGGTTGTCCCGTCGCGGCGGTACTTGAGATTGGCGGGCGGCGCTGACGGCCTGGTGTCGACAAACGTGGCGGGGTCTTCACTTTCAGTGTCCGTGCATCCGTTACCGTTGCAGGCTGCGACCCAGTAGTAGTTGTCGCCATCAACAGGGCTGGTGTGGGTGTAGGTAGTGTCTACAACGTTCGTGGCGAGCTCATCACAGCCAATCGCTATGCCGCGGTGGAGTCCGCATGAGGAGCGAAAGGTATCATGGTAAAAGATGCGGTAATAGTCAGCGTCGGGTACCGTGTTCCAATCGACGACTATGACGGTTCCGTCGCGGCGGTACTCGACATTGCCCGGCGGCGCTGACGGCCTGGTGTCGACAAACGTGGCGGGGTCTTCACTTTCAGTGTCTGTGCATCCGTCACGTGTCAGTGCCGGTGTGTGGGAAGGCAGCGGACGCGGTTCGCCTAGGCCAAGGAGCGGTCAAACCGCCGTCGACCGGGAGGCCGACGAAGGGAGAGGCTGATACCCCGTTGCTCGGCGCCGCCATGCGCCATAGCCAACACGCGCTGGGAGCGCCTTCCGGGCGATACTGTCCGTCCTCGGCTGAGGGCGCGGGGCTTCAGCAGAAGGGCAGGTCGCCAAGGTCAGAGGATTCAAACTTCCACTGGTCTTCCAGGCTGATTGGCACACACCCGCTCAAGGCGTTGCCGCCGAGGTCCAGTAATATCAGGCTGGAGAGGCTGCCCAGCTCCGCCGGTATCTCCCCGCTCAACTCGTTGTTTACGAGTCTCAGTGCCTCTAGGTTGGAGAGGCTGCCCAGCTCCGGCGGTAACTCCCCGCTCAAGTTGTTGTCGTAGGGGCCCAGATCTATAACGCGCCCGTTGTCGTCAGTGGTGACGAGGTACCATTCGCCGAGGGGAGCGTCGCTCAGCCAGTTGTGGCTTTCATCCCAGTTCTCACCGTCCGTTGCGTTGTAGAGGGCAACCAGGGCTTCCCGGTCCGTTTCGGCGGAGCCGGGGGCTGCGGGGGGCGCTGTCACAGCCGCAGGCGCATCGGTGGCGGTGGGCGCGGCCCCTGACCCTGGCGTGGTAGGCGTCCGTGCGGGGGAGGCCGGCGTCTCCGTTGGGGTGGACGCGGTCCGGTCGGGGCCTGTCACGCCGGACGGCTCATCAGAGCCGCAGGCCGCGAGCGCCGCCGTAAGGGCCAGTACGATAGCTAGTGCGAGCACCGCTCCGGTAAGTCCGACGCTCTTAGCAGAGTTCATGTCACGCATTCCTCCTTTATGGGTCTCTGCGGCTGCCCTTCACGCATCTGGCAGCTAGGTCTAAAATCAAGGTTTCGGTGTTCCATGTGCCTTGTCGCTGACATCGGACAGCTTGGCGAGAATGGCGTCCTGCACCTGCTTGGTGCGGGCACAGATGACTGCCCCAAAAGTCGGGCCAGGGGGGACATTTGAGCTAGGCCGCCATAGGCGGCGAAGCCCAAGGCGAGCGGCGCAGCGACGGCAGGAGCCGTCGTTCCGACCGCCGTCTCAGGTGCATGGACCGGTCTGTCGAGTATCAAGTGAATGCCTCCCCCGCACGTTCGGGATTAGCGGAGCCTACGACCTCTTCCGCTGTCCGCAGGTGGAGTTGCAGCCTGTGATTCCGCTTATCCTGTAATTCTTCTTACGCATATTCCCATGAAAACACTAGAGGCTCTGCGTCGGTTTGGTAAGTGCCTAATCACACTTCTTGGTGAGGTAATTTGGACAGCATTTTGTTAGCTTTTGGAGAGTGTGTTTCTGCAACCCTGCTACGATCAAGGGAGCCTCCTGCCTTGCCATCCTATCTCGGGCCTCAATCAGGTCTGCGCGGCAGTTCTCTCTCCCTTCGGTCGCTCGGGAACGCAATGCAGGCCAAACCTAACCTTGCTCAGAGCATTCTCATCACCCCTTGCCCCATCGCGACCGCGCATCCGCATGGTGAACCCCTGATGGGATATTGGCGGCCTGGGTTTAACCGCAGTCCCGCGCTGAGTGCGGCGATACCGATCGCCTATTGAAGCACCTTGATGGCGGCAGTGTTCCTTGTGGACTCCGCTATATCCAAAGGCGTGTCGCCAGCGTTGTTTCTCGCATCGACGTCGGCCCCGGCGTCCACAAGCGCCTGGATCACCGCCGGGTTATTGTTCCAATCAGCCGCACGATGCAGCGGCGTGTCGCCATCGTCGTCTCTCGCATCGACGTCGGCCCCGGCGTCCACAAGCGCCTGGATCACCGCCGGGTTATAGTTCCAACCAGCCGCACGATGCAGCGGCGTAAGGCCAGTGACCCTCTTCGCATGGACATCGGCCCCGGCGTCCACCAGTGCCTGGATCACCGCCGGGTTATTGTTCCAACCAGCCGCACCATGAAGAGGCGTGTTGCCATAGTTGTCCTTCGCATCGACATCGGCTCCGGCGTCCATCAGCGCCTGGATCACCGCCAGGTTCTCATTACTCCCAGCCGCATGCAGAGGTGTGACGCCATCGGCGTTCTTCGCATCGACGTCGGCCCCGGCGTCCACTAGCGCCTGGATCACCGCCAGGTTCTCATTACTCCCAGCCGAATGCAGAGGCGTGTCGCCATCGTCGTTCTTCGCATCGACGTCGGCCCCGGCGTCCACTAGCGCCTGGATTACCGCCGGGTTCGTGTTGTACCCAATCACAACATGCAGAAGCGTGTCGCCATCGGCGTTCTTCGCATTGACATCTGCCCCAGCGTCCAACAGCGCCTGGATCACCGCCAAGTTCCGATTACTCCTAGCCGCATGCAGAGGCGTGCTGCCATGGTTGTTCTTCGCATCGACGTCGGCCCCGGCATCCACCAGCGCCTGGATCACCGCCGGGTTTTGATTACTCCCAGCCGCATGCAGAGGCGTGGAGCCATGGTTGTTCTTCGCATCGACGTCGGCCCCGGCGTCCACCAGCGCCCGAATCATCGCCGGGTCTTCAATCCAACGAACCGCAAGATGCAGAGGCGTGCTGCCATGGTTGTTCTTCGCATCGACGTCGGCCCCGGCGTCCACCAGCAACCGGATCACCGCCGGGTCTTCAATCCAACGAACCGCAACATGCAGAAGCGTGTCGCCATCGGCGTTCTTCGCATCGACGTCGGCCCCGGCGTCCATTAGCGCTTGAATCATCGCCAGGTTCTCATTCCTCCCAGCCACATGCAGAGGCGTGCTGCCATCGGCGTTCTTCGCATCGACGTCGGCCCCGGCATCCACCAGCACCTGAATCATCGCCAGGTTCTCATTCCCACTAGCCGCAAGATGCAGAGGCGTGTCGCCATAGTCGTTCTTCGCATCGACGTCGGCCCCGGCGTCCACCAGCGCCCGGATCAACGCCGGGTCTTCAATCCAACGAACCGCAAAATGTAGCGGCCACTGGGTCGCCTCCGGTGTTGGTGCAAGCGGGGTAGCCCACTTTACTCCCTTGGGGAGTACCCTATAGTTCAGGCTAATTGACTTGTCCTTGGATTGAGAGTAGCTATTGTCGAACACCAGAGTGTAGATACCGGGAGGCCCGGTCGTGGTCGAGTCATTGTATGAGGCAGTCCTTGCCGACCACAACACATCCCCTGACGGGCCGGTGATTGCCAGCCTAATGTCCAGAGAACCAGTAAAGCTCTGCACAAGATTGGTCATAGCCCCTATAGGACCGTCACCGCCGCTAAGGCCACAGCAAAGATTGTAGTCATACTCCAGGGTCTCCTCCGTGTTCATTTCGAATTCGATTCGGTGAACACCGCGAGGCACAATCCGGAACTCCAACCTCGTCCAGGGGACATGGAGAACTGTTGTAGCCGTCAGAGCGGCGTCGGGGGCCGGAGTCTGCCTACGCGTAACCTCCACTGTGGTAACCTCCACCGTGGGCTCTGCGCTATCGACACAGGCAGTAAGTGTAGAGGCGGCGATGAACAGAGCCCCGGTCAGGACGACGAGCCACCCCAAGCGCCTGATATTCGCCCATGGCGAACACGCGCGCACGGGTGGCTTAGAGGCCTCAACAGGATTGTGCAAGTGCAGCTTCACCATGGACTTGGTGATTGCCCATAGCCCCATTGCGCCCTTTGGCGCTTGCCTTTCCAGTTTGAGTCTAAGCGTGTTGGCCTCCAGGTTTCTCTTCACTGTCAGCGTGATCTCGTCCCTTTCCGGGAAGTGAAGCCCGCCTACGCCCTGGCGGTTACACCGTCTCCGCTGAGGTTACGGTGCGCCGGGCGGCGAGGCTTGGCCGTCACTGCCAGAGCCACGGCGTATGCCGGAGCCGTCGGTTCTCACTTCGTAGGTGTGCCCAAACCCCGCGCTGACTCAGACGACGACCGGAGTTAAGCCGTCGTACCAAAGTGTTGTGGATTGGCAAGTGTCGTTTACGTCGATGCCCGCTTCGACATGTTTCTTCACCTCGTCAACGTCTGAGTAGTTGACAGCTGAGCACAACGCCCCGTTCTGCTTGGATTATCGTGGGGGCCTGGGATTCAAATTGCCATGGTCGATGTCGAGTGTCCCCAGGTTGAGGACGGGATATTCGGTCGCCGAGCCGAACTTCCAGGGGTCGTCACTTGATCCGTCTCCGTCCAGGTCCACGTTCCAGTCGGCGTAAGGGCCCGCGTACCCGGTGGGCGACTGCAACTCGGCGGTGGTCTTGGCGTCGCCCCCGGCGCTTTCTGTTTGACCGGAGGTCTCCGTATCCCAGTAGCAGTTGGTTACGGCGCCATCATCGCCGTTCCTTTCAATCAGCCCACCACCATCTTGAGGCACTTCGCCTGTGGAGAAGCAAACCGTTACGACGCCCTGGTTCAATCCAATTAGACCGCCGTGACGGTCTGCTCTGCCGGATACCGAACCCACAGCGTAGGCGGCAGTGATAACACCGGTGTATTGATTGTCCCCAACAAGGCCGCCAACGTCGGCGAAGCCTTCGCCGGAAACGTTGCCCGCAGCGTAACTGGCGGCAATGACGCCGGAGTTCACGCCAGCCAGCCCACCGAAGTTATCACCTTGCCCCGACACGACGCCGGTAGCGTAGCTAGTTATGATCTTGCCTTCGGTCTCGTTTACACCCACCAGCCCGCCAACGTTTGCAAGGCCGTTGCCCGACACACTGCCTGTGGCGTAACTGGCAGCGACGACGCCGGAGTTCACGCCGGCCAGCCCACCGAAGTTGTCACCTTGCCCCGTCACGCCGCCGGTAGCGTAGCTATTGGTGATCTTCCCCTCGATCTCGTTTGTGCCCACCAACCCGCCAACGTTTCCAAAGATTGCAAAGCCCTTGCCGGACACACTGCCCGTGGCGTAACTGGCAGCGACGACGCCGGAGTTCACGCCGGCCAGACCACCGAAGTTGTCGCCTACCCCCGACACGACACCGGTAGCGTAGCTATTGGTGATCTCGCCTCCAATTTCGTTGCCGCCCACCAGCCCGCCAACATCGGCAGTGCACTCGCCAGGACAGTCCTTGCCGGTCACGCTGCCCGCAGCGTAACTGTCGGAGATGCTGCCGGAGTTTACACCGGCCAGACCACCGAATTGGTCCGTGAATCCGGACACTACACTCGTGGAATAGCTGCCGGCTATCGTTCCGCTGTTTTCCCCGACCAGACCACCACCACCGGCATAGCAGGCACGACGGTCAGAGTCGCTGACTCTACGGGCGCTTTCTACGTTGCCGGCGGAGCGACTGTTTTGAATGCTGCCATCATTGAGACCCACCAGTCCGCCGATTTGGTCAACACAACCAGCAACTAGGCCATCAGTAAAGCTGTCCTCAATGGCACCGCGGCCGATTCCAGCCAGCGCGCCTGCGGCTCCGAATCCGGAAGCCGCTACGCTTGCGTCCACCAATCCAATGCCTGAGACCGCGCTTCCGGAACCGAGAACTCCGAACAGACCGACATTTGGCGACCTGCGTATGAAGAGATTGGCAATTGTGTGGCCGCCGCCGTCGAAGGTGGTATCAAAGGAGTCGTTGCTTTCCCCGATCGGTATCCACCCGCCGCCGCCGTTCCAATAGGCGTCGCCCTCGTCCGCTTCCCCGTTCCCATTGGTGTCAAAGTCCAGATTGGCAGTCAGCTCATACCCCGCACAACTTGCGGTAGAGCACAACGTGCCGGTGTCGGCATCCGAGAAAGCCGCCGCATAATCGGCATTGTCAGAAATGCCGTCGCCGTCCAGATCCCACCGCATAGCATCAAGCTGCATCAGGTTGTCTACTTCGATGAGACCGTCACCATCTCGGTCACGCGCCGATGCTGAAGTTCCGGTCGCGAGTGGCGTGGCCGTTGGAGTTGCAGTTTGAGTCGCCTCAGGTTGCGGTGTGGGTGTGGGTGTGCCATCGGGCCCGGTCGGCCCGGTTGACTCGGTCACAACCTGACTGGCTGGATTATCGGAGTCGATCTCCGAGCATCCACCGCTGTTGCAGGCGACTACCCAGTAGTAGTTGTTGAAGCTGTCAGGAGAGGCGTGGACATAGGACGTTTCGCCTACGCTCGCCGCCAACTCCTCGCAGAAGCGGGGATTGCCGTTTCTATCCAGGCTACAGGCATCGTTGAAGAAGTAGTCGTGGTAGACGTTGTAGTAGTCGGCTCCGCCCACCGGGTCCCAGGTGATTCGTATCACCGAACCCTCCATGGCGTACCGTACGTTGGCGGGTGCGGCAGGTGCGGCCTCGATGGGCGTTTCCGTTGGCGTCGGGGTCTGAGTGGGCACAGACTCCGGTGTGGCCCTCGCCGTTGGCGTCGGGGTCTGAGTGGGCACAGACTCCGGTGTGGCCGTCGCCGTTGACGTCGGGGTCTGAGTGGGCGCAGACTCCGGTGCGGCCGTCGCCGTTGACGTGTCACCTTGAGGATCGTCGCCGGAAGACTCCTCCTCGCCAATCAACTCTGAGCCAATACATCCTGATGCCACCAAGGCGGCGCGCACGTCGTCATCCCAACCCCCTGCCATCTCCTGGATTTGAGCGAAGTAGACGAGCCCATGGACCAGCAACGCCGTGTAATCGTAGGGCGCGTCGGCGTCGAATTCGGAGGCGGAGACAGATACGTTCCGAAAGAACAACAACACCGCGTCATGCAGATCGGTGAGCGCCATGGGCGGGATGAGGGCTTCGGCTTCCTCCAGGCTCGGCCTTACGGTCTCTTGGAACTCTCCCCAAGTTGGCGGATCGATGTCGTCCGGCAATGCTGCGCACCATTGGGCGTATTCGGCAACCGTCATCTCGGCAGAGTCTGATGCACCGGGGGCTACTTCCGTACTGTCGCTACAGGCGGCAAAGGTCAACAGGATGACCGATAGCGCCACCAAGGTTAAGAGATTAGGCAATTCGGCCTTGTTTATCAATGAATTCTCCTATTCCTGAAGTTGAAACCGCTGGCAGTATTCAATTCTCCTCGCACTCCCAGACGCATTGCTGAACGTTGGTCGTCTCATTCAACGCACAATCGCGCTGACACAGCTGCACCGGACCCTCAGCCGCCTTGGGCTGGGAGAAGTACCTGTCGCCCCTCGTCGGTATCCTGTAGGTCTCCGAGTCCTGCTGCATACAGACAACCTGAAGCTGTATGATTGTGGGTTCAGAAGCCGGGGCATAACTTGCCGAAACCACGAGTGGGCTGTCGAACACGCTTGTAGTCAACGGAGCGAAACGCACCAGCTGGAACGTAGGCATACCATGAAAGACTGCCCGCTCGGCAACTTCCAGTGACGGGAAAGCGGGAGCGTAACGCAATGTCATAGCTTGCAGAGGTTGCCGAGAAGCAGTAGAGGCAGCTAACGTGCCTTGACTCACTCCCGCAATCATCATCCTCTGGTTGCTGCCGTCCTTCGGCTCCAACCAGTCCCCGGGCTGGTAGGCCGCTGGTTGCAGCCCGTCGTCACTGATCAGGAAAGTCTGAAGGTCGTTGCCGCCGATTTCGGGAGCCGAGATCGCCGCCGCGACTCCGACACCAGACCGGTCCTGCCCGGATGCCTGTGGGGGAGCAAGCGGTAGGCGTATCTCCTCGGGAAACTCGTTGATTTCGATGCTGTCGCCCTTGAAATCGACGAACCCCTGATTGACCTCCGGCAGATGGCCGTCCCTTGTTACGGTAAGGGTGTCCCGGGCGGCCCCATCAGAGGTGAAGGTGAGATCAAAGGACCATGTGCTACGGGCTAGATCCTCCAGGGATTCATTGAGGTCTTCACAAAAGTCGGGGTGTTGTTCACACCAAGACCGAAAGTCTATAGTCACCACTGCACGATTGCGCCCAACTTTTTCGTAGCCAAATCCGTAACCGAGTTCTGTTTCACCGAAAGCTGCCTCTCCACGTTGCCCGAGCAGCGTACGTTCTAGCAAATGGTCGCGGGGAGATTCCGGAAGAGCCGGATTTCTGGGTGTGGGAATACGACTTTCCAAACTATTCCAATCTTCAGGCGCATAGTCAGTTTCGATAGCGGCGGCCGCCCACCATGACGGCGGGACAGGTAGCTGCAGATCAAGTGCCGGGTCCGCGTGAAAAATGCCCGGCCAGGTAGCCGACTCACCCTCTTCGTCTGCGATGGTCACGCGCATGTTGCCTGACGGCTCGACGTCGAGGGTGAATACGTAGCTGTCCCCTCTCGCATCCCGGAAGGTAAGCTTTCCCTGGGAGGGTCCGGTGTTCTCGTATGTGTAGTCGCCATCAGTGTATTGAGGGAGACCCGAAACCGGATCGCGACCGACGCGCCAGGCTTTACCCGGCTTGAACCCCAACCCACAGTCCGATTCAAACCACAGACATCCGAAGTTCAGTCCAGGGATGAAATCGTCCCGGCCCCATGCGAGTACGTCGAACTCTTCTTTGCTTCTCGGGGCCCGCGGAATATCGACATCACTTTCGGTCTGTGGGCCTGAACGCGGCATTTTGAAGCTCGTATCGAAGGGCGTCTCCGTGTTGACCCCGGCGTCGAAGCAGTCGTCGACGAATGATCCCGCTGTCAGGGACGAGAAGGCCAGGGCAATATCACAGGAACCGAGCGACGGGTCGTCGAACACCAGAACAATCCTGCTGGTGTCCGGACCGGTGTATGTGTAGGTGCAGTTGGCGTCCAGGGTTATGCCGTCAGCGCTGTATCGGCAACGTTTTTGAGTCACGAATCTCCAGTGGCGGTCAGGAGCGCCCACGGGCTCAGTGCCGAACCGGTCGGTGGGATAAATGGGC
Organism: Dehalococcoidia bacterium; assembly: GCA_965217565.1. Lineage (GTDB taxonomy): Bacteria > Chloroflexota > Dehalococcoidia > Lucifugimonadales > CATOSD01 > CBDCIS01. The sequence goes on along the minus strand of CBDCIS010000002.1, from coordinate 41,186 downwards.
CCCGGATAGGTGGTTGGGATTCCCAGGAAAGGAGGCGACCACCCGCAATCACTCTCCGTGTTGAGCGGGCGTATTCGGAACAAATACTTCTGAAGGTTCTGGAGACCTCCATATGTCGTTGCACCGATGCCTCGGCCCAGTAGTGTGCGCCGGCCAGTCCATGGCCCATCGTCTCCTCGGCGCATCTCCACCTGATAGCCGAGTACTGAGGCCCTGCCCTCCCGCTGCACGGCCGGAGTCCATTTGGCGGTCACATATCCGTCACCATGATTGGTACGAAGATTTCGCACTGGCTGGCAGGCGGCAACCAGGTCCTCAATGTGAATTGTTACGTCAATCGTGTCACTTTCGCCGCTCTCGTCGTCTGCGCCGACGGTCACTGTGTAGCGGTTCTTGGTTTCATAGTCGTAGACTACCCCGTCCCAGGTGCGAACCTGTCCGGTGGTAGGTACGATGGTGAAGCTTGCGGCATCCAGCCCGCTCAAGGTGTAGGTGAGTGTGCCGTCGCCTTCCGCCGAAACGGGAGCGCCAACATTGATCCCTGCCGGTGTGTTTTCGGGGATCGAACGAGTAGCTGACTCACCTTCCGTGAATTCCAGCTCCTGGCTGGCCGTCGGCATATTCGTCGCTTCTGTCAAGCTGGTTCCCGGCGCACTGACCGGGTTCTCCGAGTCTATTTCCGAGCACCCTCCCCTGTTGCAGGGCACAATCCAGTAGTAGTTGTCGCCGCTGCCCGGGGCAGTATGGACAAAAGAAGTTCCCACTATGTTCCTTGCCAACTCCTCGCAGAAGCCGGCGCTGCCGTCCCTGTTCAACCTGCACAAGGAGTCGAAGAAGTCGTCGTGGTAGATGTTGTAGTGGTCAGCGCCGGCCACTGGGTGCCAACTGACGCGTATCGTTGAACCTTCCACGGCATACCGCGCGTTTGCCGGTGCGGTGGGGATGGCCTCAGCGGGAGCTGCCGGGTTCTTCGAGTCTATTTCCGAGCACCTCACGCTGTTGCAGGCCACAACCCAGTAGTGGTTGTCGCCGCTGTGCGGGGCCGTGTGGACGTAGGTAGTCCCAACCACGTTCCTGGCCAGCTCCTCGCAGAAACCAGTACTGCCATCCCTGTTCAGCCTGCACCTGGAGTCGAAGGAGTCGTCGTAGTAGATGATGTAGTGGTCCGCTCCATCCACGGGGTCCCAGGTGATGTGTATCGTTGAGTCCTCATGGGCAAAGCGCACGTTGACAGGGGTGGACGGAATGGTGTCCTGGGACGCGGGCGTTGTCGTCGGGACTGGTGTCGGCGTATGAGTCGGTGTGGGTCCCGGTGTGGGCGTGGTCGACGGCTCTGGGGTCTGAGTGGGCGTAGGCACCGGAGTAGGCGTGTCAGATGGCGCCGGCGTCTGAGTCGGCGCACGGGTGGCCGTCGGCATATTCGTCGCTTGTGTCGAGCTGGTTCCCGGCGCCTTGACCGGATTCTCCGAGTCTATTTCCGAGCACCCTCCCCTGTTGCAGGCCACAATCCAGTAGTAGTTGTCGCGGCTGTCCGGGGCAGTGTGGACAAAAGAAGTTCCCTCTACGTTCCTTGCCAACTCCTCGCAGAAGCTGGCGCGACCGTCCCTGTCTATCTCGCACCTGGAGTCGGAGGAGCCGTCGTGGTAGATGTTGTAGTAGTCAGCGCCGGCGACAGGGCTCCAACTGACGCGTATCGTTGAACCTTCCACAGCATACCGCGCGTTGGCCGGTGCGGTGGGGATGGCCTCAGCAGGCACTGCCGGGTTCTTCGAGTCTATATCCGAGCATCCCCCGCTGTTGCAGCTAACTACCCAGTAATAGTTTTCGGATAGGCTCGGGTTGGTGTGAACGTATGTCGTCCCAGTAACGCCCGTAGCCAGCTCTTCGCAGAAGCTCAGGCGTCCGTCACTATCCAAATCACAGGAAGAGTCGAAATGAGCGTTGTAGTAGACCTTGTAATAGTCCGCCCCATCCACCGCGTCCCAATTGACGCGTATAGTCGAACCCTCCCAGGCATACTGGGGATTGGTCCCGTCTGGCCGAAGCACCCTCCCGGTTAGCCGGTTACCATCAAGGTACAGGGTGGGTACATTGCCCAGTTCAGCCGGTATCTCCCCGCTCAACTGGTTATCAGAGAGGTCCAGCCGTTGCAGGGTGGGAAGACCGCCCAGTTGAGCCGGTATCTCCCCGCTCAACTGGTTATCAGAGAGGTCCAGCAGTTGCAGGTTGAGAAGACTGCCCAGTTGAGCCGGTATCTCCCCGCTCAACTGGTTATCAGAGAGGTCCAGCAGTTGCAGGTTGAGAAGACTGCCCAGTTGAGCCGGTATCTCCCCGCTCAACTGGTTATTGGCGAGGTCCAGCCGTCGCAGGTTGGGAAGACCGCCCAGTTGAGCCGGTAGCTCTCCCTTCAAGCGGTTACCACCGAAACCACCAAGCCGCAACTGGGTAACGCACTCGCCGGTTACGCGCCCGTTTACAGTAATCCTATCTGCGCTGACACCGGCCCAATCGCCGAGGGGAGCGTCGGTCAGCCAGTTCGTATTGTCCTTCCAGTTCGGGCCGTCAGTGGCGTTGTATAACGCGACCAGCGCCGGCTCATAGCTGCTTCGTGGTCCGCACTTGGGCATGGATGCCGGACTCGTCGAAGTCCGGCCGGAATCGGATGTCGCGGTAGAATCGGGTTGAGGCGCGGCGGACAATCCTTCGCCGGTCGCCTCGGAAGCATCGTCGCCCAGGCAGCCGGCCGCAGCTAGCCGCTCGCGGGCGTCTTCAGGCATGTCATTCAATGCCTCCCCAACTTCCTCGAATAAGGACACAACCTCGCTGTCGAAGAAGATATCAATAGGGTTAAAGATTTCGTCCTGGGGTTCGGCATCAATCAGCGCCTTCATAGCTTCAATTGCATCCAGGTACTTGTTGTGCCAGTCGGCGACTTCAACCGGAGGGGTGGTCGATCTCATCCTCTCGGCCACTCCAGCATAGAACGTCGAGACTTCCCCGTAGGTTTGATCTTCGTCGCCCGGAGGTTCTTCTAGGGACGCCTGGGAACACCACGATACGTAGTCGTCCCACGCTCCGTCTTCGTTGCGGGCAGTTTCCTGGCTGTCACTGCAGGCAGTCAGAGAGGTAAGAAGCAGAAGCCCTAGTAGTAGGCTGGCCCAGCGCGAGTTCAAATGACCCTCCACCGATGCTGTAGTACCGCGGGAGCGGCGCAGAACGCTCGGGCGGTGATCGCGACACGCCCTTGGCAGAGCACGGCGGCCAGCGCAGCGACGGCCCCTGCCGTCGTTCCACCCCTCCCCCCGTCGCGGCTGCACGGACCGGTCTGTCGAGCGTCATGTGAATGCCTCCCTACTGTACGGGCGGGATGAGCGGAGCCTACGACCTCCTCCGCTGTCCGCAGGTGGAGTTGCAGGCTGTTATTCCGCATTGTCCTGTGGTTCTTCTTACACATTTCCCCATGAAAACACTAGAGACCCTGCAGCGATTTGGTAAGTGCCTAATCACACTTTCTCGGCAGCAATTTTGTTAGCTTTTGGAGAGTGTGATTCTGCAACTTTTCACTCTTGCCGACACAAACGAAAGTGGCTTAGATTGGTAGTCATAATCTCACCGCTGTGACCGCCGCAGGCTCTGCGTGCTCACGCGCATACCGGGGAGGAGATGTCTCAGGCACATTGCAGCCGGGGCCTTCGTCCAATCAGGACAGCCGCCAGGGTCTTTGGCATGAGAGGCTCGACGCTCCTGCGCCTCGACCCGGACGTGGTCCGGTACGCCACGGGAGTCTCGGTCTGGGGTCGCTGGTTCATCTGGCTTGTCACAGTGGCCCAGTTGGCGGAGTTGTTATCTGCACCGAGGCCCTGGAAGTCGAGAGGGGACCTGCTTCTGTTCGCTCTCTTCATTCTGCCTGTATCCCTGTTCGAAGTAACACCCCCAGACAGGGGGAATAGGCTGGGGCAGCGCCGAGGTATTGACGAAGCGTCGCCCGAAATGCTAGGGTGACCTTGAGTTCTTCCCCGCCCGCTGGATGTGGCCCCGGCCTCATCCCTGGGCGGGTGTTTTTTATGCGCACTATCGGTACTCATCGACGGCCAGAACCTGTATCACCTGGCACGGAGAGCCTGGGCCTCCGGTCCATCGTCTCCCTATGCCTGGCCGAGCTACGATGTTGAGAAGCTGGCGGGCCTCCTTGCTTACAGGACGCCCGGGCGCACGCTCGAAGAGATTCGCTTCTACACGGGCGTGCCCGATCTGGCATCCGGTCCCTCCCAGCTGTTCTGGCACGGCTTCTGGTCGAACAAGATCAGGTATCTGAGGAGCCGTGGGGTGTACGTCTACCGGGGCAGGGTGAACGCTGGAGGGCAGGAGAAGGGCGTGGATGTCAGTCTGGCCCTGGACTTGGTGCGAGCCACCTACGACCGGCAGTACGAGGCTGCTATCATCGTGAGCCAGGACTGGGCCTTCGGCCCTGCGGTGCGCCTGGCGAAGGAGATAGCCCAAGCGCAGGGCCGAAGGCTCGTCTTCGAGTCCTGCTTCCCGGTCGGTCCCGGGAGCCTTTCACGCAGAGGGGTTCCGGGAACGACCTGGGTTCCGATAGACCAGGCGACCTACGATGCCTGCCACGATTCGAGAGACTATCGTCCGAGAAGCCAGTGAGGGGCATGGGCTTTGCATCCACCCATGCCCCTCGTTCATAATCTTAGAGAGTGAGGCTTGGTAGGCTCACAATCCTCCCAGCCACATCTCAAAGATGGTACTGCCTACCGTCCAAGAGGCCCGGTTGCGGGGGGGTCGGACTTCATGACCTGCTGTAAGCTCTAATATGCCCTAGGCCCACGGTCCACGAGTACCTGAGTTTTCCGTTGCTATTGTGTCCGTCGGATGAATATCTCCTGGAAGGGGGCCTCGGGCTTGCTGGCCTCGTCCAGCATCCTTCGGAACTGGGGCCGGTCGGCGATGCGCCCGCTCTCCGCTTCGTCCACGTACTCGCGGGCGACCAGGTAGCCGTTTCTCTCGGCATAGTCCCTGAGCGCCCGTAGTTGGGCGGCAACGGACAGATCCACGTCCTGCCGTCGCTGGACACCCTGGCATACAGGGCTGCCGTTGTGAGGGCTTGTAGTCGTGTCATTCTTCCTCCTGAGCAATCGTGTTATGGCCAGCGAATTGGAGATGGAAATCCGGCTTGGATGGCATCTGGAGACTGTACGTTGCATAAACTAGGAGTCACGTACCGTAGGGACCAGATGCTGCGGGACTTCGGGTTGCGGGAGGGACTCCCTTTGGTCAACCATCTCCTTAGCACGTGCCCGCCGCCGTTGATCCACCTGCTGCCATACAGCGGTCACGTAGGCTAGCCAGCCCCTGGTGTATTCCCTCTCAGCGCTTATGTATGGATTGCCAGTTTCATCCAGTTCACACTGCCAGATGAACCATTCAGCATGCTCACCTCTCCGGTGTCCAAAGTCTTTGGTGCCAGGGATGTATCGCCAGAACGGAATGAAGGGTTCACGGTTCTTCCGTTTGGCCACTCCCAAGTTGTGAAACAGATTCTCCAAGTCCTCCAGTTCCGCTCTTTCGACCCACGCTTTGCCGTCAACATATCCAAGTTCTTCCCAATCAATGGTTCGGGATTCCTCTTGACGCCATATTCTTTCGGCCTCTTGTAGAGTTCCGTCGTTCTCAATCATCATGGAGGCACGCTCATAACTATCGACGTAGGCTTCGATAGCCTCGCGACATACCTGTGAGACGTTGATGCTTGGTTTCAGGGGTTCGAGTCTCGTGAGCAAATCGTCAGGAATGTTCAGCCCGATTCGCATTGGCGACCTCCAACATATGAGTATGTACTGAGTGTAGCATACGCATATTACGGATGTCAACAGGGAGCACGGCCAGACGCTGCGTGGCTCTGGTCCTGAGTCCGAGCGGACTCGATGTACGTCATCAGCGACTCTTTCGCTTCGCCCCTTCTGAGATGGGGAGAACCAATGTCGAGGTAGAGTCGGCTGCGAGTCTGAAGGTGTTGGATGAATGGATTAGCTCCGGAAGTGGTGACAGAATCAAGGCTGCTGCTCTTCTAGTCTCGAGCGCAGATCCGTCGTTCGCCTTCAAACACGTAGGATTTGTCTCCAACCTACTGGAGCGCCTCATTCGCCGCTGAGTCCGAGGAGTTCTCACTCCAAGACGACTGGCGGGACCGACGGCAGCGCTTGTACCCCAGCTACGGAGGCGTGCTGCAAGGGGTCGAAGGTGAGCATTTCCTACAGGCCGTAGCGCTCCTCAAGACACAGGCAGACCGAAGAGAAGCTATCGAGCGAGGCCAACCAGCAAACCGGCTACCTGCTATCAGCTGTAAGAGGCGCGATATCCTCAACCTGCATCTCCACGACTACCAGAAGTGGGCCAACGAGGTAGAGGGGGCTTTTGCAGGGCAGCGGCCTTTCTGCAGAGCCAGTTTGTCTTCGGCCGATATAACGTTCCCTACAATACTCAACTGATGCCTCTGGCCGCACTGTACGTGGAGTTGGGTGCCGAGTTAGAACCTGCTTTGGCTAGAGAAAAACTCGCGCGTTGGTACTGGTCGGGCATTTTCGGGGAAGGGTACGGCGGAACCACCGAAACCCAATATGCTCTGGACCTGGCTCAAGTCGCGGATCGACGTTGTAGACGCCTTGGACAAAGTTGCGGTCAGTGATATCGATGGAGTACAACTCGTACAACTGCCGTGAAATTTCTTCTTGGAGATATCCGTCTAACTCTGCTTCCAACGTTGGTTTGACACCCAAGTCTAGATACAGAACGATGGCGTCTTTGAGTATGTCAGCGGCATCCACGTTGATGAAGTGGCGAACGAACATGGTCTTACCGACCCCAACGTCGCCAATCAATAATATAGGCCGACGAGTAGCACTCTGGGCCAACATCTCGGCGGTGATGACGGACTTTCCACCCTTCTCTGTCGCAGGAGACAACAATGGACCAGATAAAGACTCTTGAAATGCTGCAGAATATCTGGTTTGGAGAATGGATTTGCTGATAAGTGCGTATTGCGACAGGGCACCGCTGTCCGCATAACAAGCGGTCAAAAACTCTTTCTCGTTCGGTGGAAGTTTACCCACGTCTTCGATGATCAGATCGCCAAAAATCTGTAGGTTCGATTGAAGTTCGTTGCGGACCTGATGTCTGGGGTAGTTATGAACTCGAACTGATAGCTTGTCCGGCGGAGGTCGATCGCCGGTGTTCTGGAGACGTGAGGCTAAGCCTCTAGCCGATACACCGTGTTGAGACAAGCAATCCCACAAGTCTCGGAAGCCGTAGCTCATGTGGACCAGAGACGGTAGCACCAAAGCTTGGCCTTTCATTGGGGCGATGCTGTCGGTACGGCTCGCCAAGAATGCAACTATTTGATGACCATTACAAACTGCACCAAAAGGAACTCCCCTTGTTTGACAATATAACATCGCCTGTTCGACAGCTTTGAATACGTCGGGCGCTTCCTTCCGAAATCGTTCGAGCGGGTAGAAAAGGCCGTCAAACCCGGCGGGGATCGAAAAGTATACGTCCTCTTTCTTGGCTTCAACGATAAGGGTTACGTAAGGTTTTCCGAGAGAGTAATCGGTATATGTGCCTTGGTGCTTGTCCTCATTGACACAGTCCCATTTGTCCCACCCGAGGCACTCGAAGAGTAAGCGATCAATGAACTGAAGCCGCGTCGTCGCTTCGTTTCTGTGCGCTTCATCAACCTCGGCAGCCTCTGAAATGAGGTTGTCGAGGTTTTCTATTGATTCCAAGTAATCAGTTGCCATTGTTGTCACCCCTAGATTTGTAGGTTCTGCCCCGCTCCCGCGAGCCAAGTCCTTAGAATCTGCCGCCCAGAGGTAAGGAATGATTTACGATACACGGCACGCGCGTTCTAGGTCAATGAACCTGACTGTAGTGGCCTCGTCCCAATTCCGACTGCCGCACAGGGTCGTAAGTCGCCCCCGGCTTCACAACCACCTGGACATCGCAACGATGATTCCCTCGTAACAAGGGCCTTTCGGATTGGTTCTGCGGCGTGAGGGCGGATAGGCGAGGGATTTGGTTTGTTCCGGTCGGGGCTTGTGTTGTGGCCGATGAGGTAGTTGTGGTGTGCCATACCCCGTCAGGGCAGGCATCAGCGGGCTCGCAACGGCTTCTGTATCCTCATGCAGCGGTGGGAGCGGTGGCCAGGGCATCCGGCCGGGCCAACATCTCGTCCAACCGTGCCCGGACCATTCGCTTGACGTTACAGGCCAGGGCCTTGAGGTAGACTGCGAGCCGGACCCTCTCTCCTCCACGTACCCGTAGGCGGCCAAGACCATGGCGCCGTTTCAACTCCGAGTTCGTACCCTCCATCCCCGCACGCAACCCGTACCGTCTACGCCATTGTCCATCCGACTCGGCCCTTCGCCTCCGTCCGATGTTCACCCTGGCGAGGTCCGCACTCAGCACGTAGTCTCCACTCGGCGACCACTCTCCCCCGAGCTCAGAGCGACGCCGCCACCTCACAGGACACCGGGAACGCAGCGAGCAGGGCTCACACACCTCCCGGGCGAAGTGCATCTCCACTCGCTCGGGAGCGTCTTCATCCTCGTACTCGGACACAGCCTCATGTCCTGCAGGACACACCGCAGCCCTCCTTGCCGTAACGTCGATGTCAAAGTCAGCAGCAGTCAGTCTGACCGGCCCATCACCCCTGTCGGCCTCCGCTGGCGCCCGGCCCCCGGCAGGGCTCACCAACTCAAGCTCCTCCAGAAGCCGCCACTATGGGAGGCAGCAGCAGCATCTTCTGCTGGGCAGAGAATCCGTAAGGATTAGCCAGGTAGATAGTCTTTGTCACCTCTGGGCATCCCTGTACGTTTGCATCCACCGACCAGTCAAATTGTCCTCCTAATCTCCAGAGAGTATCACGTCACCCCCCTGAGTACGGTATCGGCCCACTGGCCCCATAAGTGAGTGATCGGGTTAGGCGCCCGCGCGAGGCAGCGTAGCCCAGAACCGTGGCGGATCCGCCACCGGTCATCCCTCAGAACCAGCGCTCCTCGATCACTCTGAGCCCTGCCGTTCGCCGAGAAACACATCCAACCCAACGGGCGACGCCTTGCGATAGATTTCTTCCAGCGCAGGGATGAAGCTCTCCTTACCCCGCCAGAACGGGAAGCTGCCCAGCCGTTTGAGTAACGCCGCAGAGATCGTCGGGATGCGCGCGACTCCGTACGCGTCCTCCTCCTCCGCGTTCGCCTGTCCCCAGAACTCGTCGGGATCCGCGGGAAGCGGCTCCGGCGGTGGATGACCTGGTGCCTGCTCGGAGAAAGACCCGAGAGTCGCTTCATAACCTCCCGCACCTCCCGCCTTGCTCCTTGCTGCCGTCTGGCGTCCAACCAGGCCGACAAGCTCTCCTCGCTCTACTCCCCTCAGCTTGAAAACAAGGAACGGGTCGCGATCGAACTCCTCGCCCAAGAGGAGGTAGACCGCTGCGATGTGCTTGCAAGGATTCGACCAGTCGGGGCACGAGCAGTCGGTCTCAAGGTCAGCGCCCTTGTCAGGGAAGAGCGAAAGTCCTGCGTCCCTGAAGACGTCTTCGATATTATCGGGCATCTGCCCTGCCAGCAGCTTTGCCACGAAGATAGGCCGCCCGGAAAGCGCCGTGGTCAGCTTCTTCCAGTCCGATCTGCCAAGCGTACTGACTTTGATCTCGACCCGGTAAGGCCTGGCACGGGAGCCCTGCACCCTGGCTGTTACGGCTCCCTTTTCGACATCTATCGACAGCACCTGGCCCCGGCGAGCATAGGACCTGCCGCGACCGAGCCTCGTTCCGAGGTCGAAGCCCACCAGAACCTCAATCCAGCGCCTTGCCCACCAGCTCCGGCCGAACCCACCCCGTCTGGACTGCGCCTTGATGCCGCCTTTCGCCTCGCGAGGCCGGGAAGGCTCGAAGTATTCATGGTAACGATATGCCATCCTATGCTCCTACGGCTTCCTTGCTCAGAGCCAGGACTTCCCTCAGGTCGTCGTTGGAGAGCGCCGTCAGCCAGCCCTCGTCGGCGCCGATGACTTTTTCAGCGACCTCCTTCTTGCGCTCGATCATCCCGTCGATCTTCTCTTCCAGCGTTCCTGCGCAGATGAACTTGTGGACCTGGACATTCCGCGCCTGGCCGATGCGGAAGACCCGGTCGGTTGCCTGGTTCTCGACGGCCGGGTTCCACCAGCGGTCGAAGTGGAAGACGTGGTTGGCCGAAGTGAGGTTCAATCCTGTGCCGCCGGCCTTTAGAGACAGGATGAAGATCTGCGGCCCGTCGCCCTCGTCCTGGAAGCGCTCCACCATCCGGTCGCGCTGGCGCTTCGGCACGCCGCCGTGAAGGAACAGCGCCTCCCGGCCGAACGTCTCCTGCACATGGCGTCGAAGAATGTGGCCCATCTCCGCAAACTGGCTGAAGACCAACGCCCGGTCGCCGACCTCGACAACCTCCTCCAGCATCTCCGTCAACCTCGACAGCTTGCCGGACCGGGCGGCAATGCCGGAGTTGTCGCCCAGAAACTGCGCCGGGTGGTTGCAGACCTGCTTGAGCTTGGAGAGCGTGCCCAGGACCAGCCCTCTCCGCTGGATACCCTCGGCCGACTCCAGCGTCTCTTCCGTCTCCTTGAGGACGGCGGCGTACAGAGAGGCCTGCTCCTTCGTCAGTGAACAGAAGACCTTCATCTCCAGCTTCTCCGGCAGGTCGGAGATGATGGACCTGTCCGTCTTGAGCCTCCGGAGGATGAACGGGCCGGTAACGCGCTTGAGGCGCTCCGCCGCGCTCGGGTCCCGCTCTGCCTGAATGGGCACGAAGAAGTTGCGCTTGAACTCGCTCTGGGACCCCAGGAAACCAGGGTTCAAAAACTCCATGATCGACCACATGTCGCCCACGTTGTTCTCGACCGGCGTTCCGGTCAGGGCGATGCGGTAGTCGGCTTCCAGCAACCGTGCGGCCCGCGCCTGCCTGGTCTCTGGGTTCTTGATGTTTTGGGCCTCGTCGAGCACGACGCCGCTCCACGGCACCTCCCTGAGGAACTTGACGTCCCGCTGCAACAGTCCGTAGCTGGAGACGACGATGGCGTGCCTTCCTGCCTCCTTCTCGAAAGCCGCACCTCGTTTCCTGCCCGCGCCGTGATGCACCAGCACGGGAAGTCCAGGAGTGAAGCGGGCGGCCTCCTTCTGCCAGTTGTTTACCACGGAGGTTGGGCAGACGAGGAGTACCGGCCGCTTGCCATTGGTCTGCCAATCCCGCTGGGTTAGCGCCAGGGTCTGAATCGTCTTGCCCAGGCCCATGTCGTCGGCCAAGCATGCCCCCAGGCCCCATTGACGCAGGAACGAAAGCCACGAATAGCCGCGGACCTGGTACGGCCGGAGCGTGCCCGAGAAGGCTTTCGGGGGCGCAAGCTCCTTGAACGCCGCCTGTCCATCCAGCTGCTTTAGCAGCTTTCCGATCCAGCCGGTGGCCTTGACGCCGTTGAAGTCGAATCCCTGCGGTGCGTCCTTGGTGCCGAGTGCCATCTGAATGATGTCTCGGAAGGTCGCCTTCTCGGCGCCCTTCTTCTTCCAGAAATCGATCGCCGCCTGAATCTCCGCGGCGTTCATCTCCACCCATTGACCGCGGACCCTGACAAGTGGCGCCTTCATCCGCGCAAGCGCCTCCAGCTCGCGGAGGGTGAGCTTCCGGTCTCCGAGGGCCACTTCCCAATCGAACTGGACGATCGTCTCCAGCGACAGACCGCTCCCCCCCTGCATCTTCGGGCTCTTGACGTTGGCCCGGACGGCAAGTCGGACCTTCGTACCCTTGCGGGTCCACCAGGCCGGAAGCATAACGCCATAGCCCGCCTGCTCAAGAGCAATGGACTCTTCGGCCAGGAACTGATGAGCCTTGGCGGCGTCGAGTGGGTACCCGGCGGGCTTTGCGTTCTCGAGACTGGCCGTGATGCGAGGGCAGATGCCGGAAGCCTGCCCCAGCGAGGAGAGCAAGAACTCCCGCACATTCGAGCCATTTCGCTTTAGCGCAGAGATTTTGCGGCCTCCGGCTTTCCACGCCTCGTCAACCGGGATGAGAAGACTCGGATCGTCGTGGGGTTGGAGCAGATAGCGGACGTACCATGCGTCACCGGAGGCCTTCTCGGTTCTTGCGGTATCTTCCGGTTCTTCCAGGCGGAAGCAGAGGCGAAACGGGGAACCCACTGAAACCGCAATCGGTCGCCGCCATTCGCGGACCTGTACGGCAAGCTGCGCTAGATCTGCCGTATCTCCCTCGACGACCCCGTCTATCGACCTCAAGGCATGAAGCCAAGAGTCGTGCACGCTGTCAAAGGGGAGCTGGTTCTTGCGACGGCGGGCTGCCAGGGAAGATGCATCAGAGGGTGCGGTGCGTATCAGGTAGTCTATCAGTGTGGCCACAAACCGCCTGAGCACTGCGATAGAGGGCATCTCAGGAGGTTCAGTTGCGTCGGGCTCAGAAAGCGCCCGCGCAGCCGCAGGCATACGCCTGGCGAGTCCGGCAAGCCGTTCCGCGTCCGTCCCGATAAAGACGGGGTCCCACCTCGCTCGGTGCTCATCTGTGTCGGTCGTAAGGCCCGGGAGAAACTGCTGCCGCGCCACCATCGATCCGGCAAAGCGGAGCACCTCCGCCCAGTATGCCAGGTCTGCGCCGACGATCACTCCTGCCGCGAGCGTTGGCTTGCCTATGGATGCGCACAGAAGCTCCACGGCCCTTGCCGTCGAAAGTAGATAGGCTGCGACGGTCCATGGCGCCAGCTTCGCCTTTGCACGCGATCTGGGCGGTTCTGCGATGAGAGCGCTGGAAGGGACAGGGCTGTCACCCCTGGTTGGCAGCCAGGCCGTCACGTGGCAAGCTCGGCTTGAGGCCGGTTTGAGACCGAGCAACATCTTCCTTAGCGCCTCGGTCAGCTCGCCTGTGCTGGCGGCAAACGGATGCAGACTTGCATAGGGGGCTTTCGTCCCTCGCCGCCGGGAAATAGAGCGTACACCGTCGTCCCCCGATGCTTCGCCCCAGAGAACGAGGGCGCCGTTAGACTCGCCTGCATGAAGGGTTATCATCCTGCGGCTCCTAGAGAGGCAATTCTCCCCCAATCACGTTCGTCGTTCAAGTGGCGGCACAGAGTGCAAGACACCACCCGGTGGGTAAGGCGCTGACGGCGTTTCGTGTTTGTGACGGGCTTGGGGTGCCCGTACACAGTACCATCTTCGAGCTGGGAGTTGAGTTATAGGACGACAAGCCTTGAGTGGTTGACATTCTGGAGAAGAAGGCGGACTTGTTCTTGAGAGCTACAGAGGCTAGTTCCGTGGCCAGTGTGGCCTTCGGTGACAGGCTGGATGTCCATAACCGCCAGCACAATGTCATCCCTATGGACTACGCTGGCGGACAACGTTCCAGCTATGAACCTTTGAAAAGACACAGGACTGTATAGGCTCCCAACTCTCGGTACCATCCGTCATAGGGACTTGACCGCTTCCTCGATGGCTGACGTTGCGTCCTGATAGTCCGTTCCAGGAGAGAAGCTCAACGGCTCTCCCAGCCGGACCTCGACCCTCCCCCGCCGGAGGACAGGGAATCGTGCGGGGAAGCCTAGCCTGTGGATGTATAGGCGCAGAGGGACTACGGGAATTCGCCCCTCGACGGCAACAAGGCCGGTACCGTTCATGAAGGGCTTGATGGGCCCTCCGACAGTGAGTTCGCCTTCCGGATATATCAGGACCGACCAGCCGTCGTCCATGATCTTCCCCATGTTCTCGAGGCTGGGCCTTACTGAGCCCTCCTTGGCCAGCGGGAAGGCGTTTCCCAATAGGGGGTTCATGATCCACCATACCGGATTCTTCCAGAGATCGGCAGCCCCGGCCACCGCCACGCGGCGGCGCCACTCGAGGGGAACCGCCTTGATGATCAACGGGTTGTCCAGGCCGAGGTTGTGGTTGGACGCGAAGAGCAAGGGGCCGGTGATGCCTTCCAGGTTCTCGCGACCCACCACCTTCAGTTTATAGGGAAGGCTGACCACCGGGAAGATGACTACCCGCTGGAGGAATCCGCGAAGGATACGGCACCACCATTGCATCCCCCAACCTGGAAAGCTCATCATAGGCGGGTTCCTTGACCCCTCTTCGACGAGAGCCTCCAGGCACCGGACCGTCATTTCCGGGCTCAACTGGCTCTCATCCATGTAGACACCGAACTCGGCCTCTATTGCCGACAGCAACTCGACGCGGCCAAGGGAATCCAGGTCCACGCCGAGGGTTGCATCGTCCCGCACCTCCCCGGCACCTCGTTTGCTCACCTCGCTGATGATCTGGAGCAGGCTCCTTGCCCCTCCCGCCGGGCTTCCGCCTGCCGGTGATACAGCCGGACTCTCCGGCTGTATCTTTCCGAGGATGGTATCGATCACCACCCCTTTCCTTACTTTGAGGGTGTGGGTGCGGGGAAAGTCCTCCTCCGGCCAAACGGTGAAGCCCCGTATTCTTTGCTGTTCGGCCAGTTGGCCGTTGGTCCAGGAAACAACCTCCTGGGCTGTGTCGGCGTCGTCCAGAATCAAGGCCGCGTGCACCTCAACCGACGAGCCCCTAGTAAGCCCTACCACGGTCGCATCCGTAACGTTCGGGTGTTTCGCCAGCACCGCCTGGATGTCTTCCGGGAAGATATTCTGGCCGCTGGGGAGTACGATCATATCCTTTTTCCTGCCCTGGATGTGCAGGAACCCCTCGTCGTCGAAGAAGCCCAGGTCGCCCGTCATGTACCAGTCTCCGTCGAAGGCTGCAGCAGTCTCCTCGGGTGCACGCCAGTAACCTGAGGTGACGTTGTCCCCGCGCACCAGAATCTCGCCTTCGCTGCTGATCTTTACCTCTACGTTGGGCAGCGGGCGACCGGTGGAGCCGAGGCGACGTTCTCGTAAGCTGTGGTTGCTGATGACGGGGGATGCCTCGGTGGTCCCATACCCCTGTAAGATCTTGACCCCCAGCAGTTCCCACTTGCGTCCCAGGTCCTGGTCCAGCGCCGCCCCTCCCGACACGATGAAGTCGAGCTTTCCGCCAAACTGCTTGTGGACCCGGCGGAACAGAAGGCGTCTCAGGGGAAATGGTGTCGCCGCGGCTATCCTGAGAAGCCGGTTCCAGAGGGATTCCCTTCCCTGCCGTTTCACCTCCCGCTCAATTCCGTTCATCAGCAGCTCCAACGCCTGGGGGACGAGAAGCATGATGGTTATCCTGCGCTCACGCATCGTCCGCGCCAGAACGGTAGGCTGGCGGCTGGTCGGGTAGGTGACACTGGCACCATGGTACAGCACGATGAACAGTCCGCCCATCTGCTCGTACATGTGACTGAGAGGAAGGATGGACAGGAGCCGGCTCGAGGGGTTGCAGGAGATGTACTGGGATATACCCTCTATGTTCGCCGTCAGGTTTCGGTGCGTGAGCATGACGCCCTTTGGGTCGCCCGTCGTGCCGGAGGTGAACATGATCTCGGCGAGATCGTCCGGCACGATGTCCACATGCTCCGGCTGGGGCAAACCTTGGATGGCGGTTTCCAACTCCTCGAAGGTAATTTCGGGGACCCCCAGGTCAACCTCGTCCTTCGGAGTGAGCCGCGACGTGAACGCCAGTTTCGGTTCTGTCCTGGATATGACCCTGGAAACGTAGTCGGGCGCGCTGCGAAGGTCCAGGGGGACCAATACGACTCCCGCCCTGATACACCCGAAGAAAATGAGCACCCAGTGGGGAGAGTTGGGTCCCCACAGGATGACTTGGTCCCCCATTGTCAGGCCCCGGCGCTGGAGAAGGGTCGCGACCTGTCCGGACTCGTTCCACAGCCGTGAATAGCTCCATCGCTGGTACCGGAATGCCGGCTTGAACAGGAGAGCATCGCGGGACCCGTACCTCTCGACCGCTCCCCGGAGAAAGTCTATAACCGTCTCACCCACCGGTGCACCGGACACACGAGCATTTTTCATAGCCACTTCCTAGCCGCTGCAGGCAGCCAATGGTTTTAGTCCTTTGTGCAGGTGCGCGGTACAGCAGCGTTCCGGCCCGGAGTTTACCGGGCCATCACATCCACTACCCACCACACCAGTCATGCAGCATGTTGTTGAATGAGCCTTCGTAGAGCTTCGCGAGGCTCCGTACGCTTGGGAGGGAAGTGACTGAAGCACATGGTATCGAAGTCCAGGCCCAGGAGCTTCTCAACCGACCGCATAGCCTCCTTCGGTCGCTGGGTGACTCCAAGCGCCGGCGGGCCGAGTGTGCGGGCGAACTTGTACTGCAGTACGTCTCCAACGATGATGGTTCCTTTGTTTGGCAGGTGGAGGGCAATGCTGCCCTCGGTGTGTCCGGGAAGGTGGGCCACACGCACTTCGGTCCCGAAGGGAATAACGTCGCCGTTCTCAAGCCGGTCATCAACAGGGACGGGGCTTCCCATGAGCCTGCTGAACACGGGCTGTGTCATCTTCCCGATCAGTCCGTTTTGCAGCGGGCTCGGGGGCCCCGCCGTGCCTGCGATGATGTCGGCCTCCAGCCGATGCACGGCGACTGCGATCTCCCTTCCTGCAACCAGCCTGCCCAGGCCGCCCGAATGGTCCGGGTGGGCGTGGGTGATGACCACCATTCCTATCTGTTCCGGGAACAGTCCCAGGGTCTCCAGCCCCTGTAGTATCGTGCCCGAGCTTCCACGGAGCCCCGCGTCTATCAATAGCGCCCTCGCCGTTCTCGACCACGACGGTTACTCCGGCGCCGATAGCCCGTATCTGGAATACCCCGCCGGTTATTGCTATCGGCATGCCGAACATCATGAGTCTCGTTTGCTCCGGCTGTCCGTCTCCGGACCTCCCGCCTCCCGTCGCCGCTCCATTAGCGTCTCACCGTCGTCCGTCTTTGGGGGCAGAAGACAGTTGCAATGAGCCGATCACGTCGGCCTCGAAGACCGCTTGCTGGGCCAGACTTGACAGTAGGCAGTACCATCTTCGAGTTGTTCGTGGCCCTGTGAGCCTCCCAGGATCTGCCGCCCTGCAATTATGATGGTACTGCATGGGGGGCAGCAACGCCACCCATGCCCCCACCCCGCAAGACGCAGGGGAGTAGGCCATGTTGTCATCTGCCACATATTCGTCAATCCCAACTTGATTTAGCACAGAACGCCCATCTATTATGGGGACCGGGGCGTATTTGATAAAGTCTCTGTGAGTATTCCCCCAGGGTCTTTTGGTTTTCAAGGATTCACCCTGTCATTCTCGCAAAAGCGGGAATCCACCACTCGGCACACCGTGCTCCTGCTTTCGCAGGGGTGACGAAAATTACCACCAATATGGGAGGACCGAAAGACCCTACCTACCAGGCAGGGTTTGGGGACATCGCCATGCTCAGACTTCTTAGTGTCATCAACTTCGCTACCATAGACCAGCTTGAAATGGAGTTGGCGCCCGGCTTTAACGTGCTGACCGGGGAGACCGGGGCCGGCAAGTCTATCATCGTGGATGCGATGAGCCTTCTCCTGGGGGGCCGCGCCGACGGCGGCATGGTACGCTCCGGGGCACGCCAGTCCAGAGTGGAGGGCGTCTTCCTGCTCAACGGCGATATCGCTCAGAACATCAACGTTGCCCTGGATGAATACGAGATTGACGGTGGCGAAGAGGAGATGATTCTCGCTCGCGAGGTCAACTTAGATGGGCGTAATACGTGCCGTGTGAACGGGCGAATTGTACCTCTCAGGCTGTTGAGCACCCTGGCCGAACGCCTGGTGGACATCCACGGCCAAAGTCAACACCTGTCCCTATTCCGCGTACGTGAGCACATGGATGTACTGGACCAGTATGGTGGACTATGGCAGCTTCGGACCCAAGTGGCGGAGCGGGTGCGCCAGCTAATGGAGGTGCGCCGGGAGCTAGACCGGCTTCGGACGGATGAGCAGGAACTTGCCCAACGGGTGGATGTCCTCAGGTATCAGGTGGGGGAGATCGGCGCTGCCAATCTTCGCCCGGCTGAAGATGAAGACCTGGCCCTTGAGCGGGACCGGGTCGCCAACGCGGAGCGAATTATCGCGCTGTCCGACCACGCCTATCGAGCGCTATACGATAGCTTCGACCGGCAAGAATCAGTCATGGACCTTATAGGACAGGTGGCCCAGGACCTCGCCCAGCTGGAGCAATTGGACCCCTCATTGAGCCAGGACCGTGAGTCGGTAGGTGCCTTGACCCACCAGGTAGACGAGTTGGCGCACAAACTCCGGAGCTATCGTGACAGCATCGAGCACAACCCGGACCGTCTTCGGGAGCTTGAGGGGCGGCTGGACTTGATCAGGGGTCTCAAGAGGAAGTACGGCGGCACCATCGAGGAAATCCTGGCCTTCGCCGAGAGGGCCTCCGAGGACCTGGAGAAGCTGTATCACAGCGAAGAGCGCACGGAGGAGTTGAAGTCCCGGGAGATGGAGCTTCGAGGGCAGGCTGGCAGGCTGGCAGGTCAGCTCTCCGAGGCCCGACGACATGCAGCCAAGCGCCTGGCTGACGCCATCGAGGAGGAGATCGCCGGGCTGGCCGTGGACCACACGCAGGTGTATGTGGATATCCGTCAGTCAGACTCGGAGGACGGTGTGCCAGTTGGGACCGGCGACTCCGGCCCATACTCCACACATTTAGGTGGAGAAGGTGTTAGGTGCTTCGCCTTCAACAGCACAGGTATAGACTCCGTGGAATTCTTGATCTCGCTGAACCTGGGCGAACCGCCACGGTCCCTGGCCAGGATCGCCTCTGGGGGAGAGGCCGCCAGGCTGATGCTTGCCATAAAGACCATCCTGTCCACCGCCGACCGGATTCCAATCCTGGTGTTCGACGAGGTAGATGCGGGTATAGGAGGTCGAATCGGGAGTGTTCTGGGTCAGAAGCTATGGGGTCTGTCCAGAAGCCATCAGGTGCTGTGCGTAACCCATCTCCCGCAGATAGCGTGCTACGCCGAACGCCACGCCAAGGTCATAAAACTTGCCTCACATGACAGAACCATGACCTCTGTGGAGATTCTGGCCGACGAGGCCAGGGTAACTGAGCTTAGTCAGATGCTCGGCTCCGACAGCGGTGTAACCCGCAGCAACGCCTTAGAGATGCTGGAGCAGGCGGTGAGGTGGAAGGAGAGCCGAGGAAAAGTCACTTAAAGTGGGTAGTCGAATCGTCATGGCAGGTGTCGCTGTGTTGATGGCTGTGGCGTCTACATCCTGCGAACCAGTCACCGACGCTGGCGTGAGATATGTGGCGATAGCGGAAGACGGAACCGTCGTTGCGATGATGGCCGAGTATATAATCGGGAGTCTGGAGTCAATGCAATCTGCCACGACCAGTACAGCACATCTACACAATAGTATAGTTGTGTTGTGATACCCCAACTTGATGCAGACGGGCTCCTTCCTCCAGGAGTGCACTGGGCCGACTGGGATGAGTTGACCGACAGACTCGGGACCTATCCTTGGAGACAACACCTCATGACTGGACTCAGAGCCGCTCTTGAGAATTTGAAGGGCGCTGGATGCCGGACCATATATCTCAATGGGAGCTTCGTGACGAGCAAGGATTTACCAAACGACTATGACGCCTGTTGGGTAGAGGCTGGAGTCGAACCGGCGGCTCTCGATCCCGTTCTCTTGACCTTTGAACCGGGGAGGACCACACAGAAGGCCAAGTACATGGGGGAGCTGTTCCCAGCGTCAATCATCGCTGACACAGGCGGGCTGTCGTTTCTTGAATTCTTCCAGACAGACAAGGACACCGGGCGACTCAAAGGGATCATCGCCATAGACTTGGGAGACCTCGCATGATCAAGAACGAGCGACAATATCGGATCACCAAGGCGCAGGCGGATCGATTCTCGCAGACCCTCGACAGCATCGGGCAGCGCTCCGGCGAGACCGAGGGAGTACACCCCCTCATCGCCAAAACTCAGGAGGACGCGTTGAGGAGCCAGCTAGCGGACCTTGAGGGAGAGTTGCGCGAGTATGAATCTCTGAAGGCTGGCAAGTTCCCGATGGATGAGCTTAGCGTGGTCGCTGAACTAGCAACAGATACAGCGATACGAGGCCACCGAGTACGCCTCGGCCAGTCTAACCCGAATCAAGGAGGTCGTGAGCGCATTGGGTGCAGCGACGAACAAGCCTGCTATAACCACAGGTCCGTGATGATCACTGCTCAAGGAACCCGCGCAGCTACCCATTGTGACAGGCAATCTCGACAATGACGGCACGACAGAACGATCCTGAAACCATCCGCGAGGAAGGCGTTAATGTCCTTCTCGCCCAGTCCCTCCGCGACCACGGCGTATCGGCCAGGGCAGAGCGTCGCAGCCGGAGAGGCACTCCCGATATCCGCGTCGAGTTGAGAAGCGGGGATCTGGTGATCCTGGAATGCAAATGGGATGGCTCTGCCAATCTCCTGGATAGTCAGCTCGAAGAGCGCCTGAAAGACTTTCCCGAAGCACTTGGAATGGTTGGCGTTCTCTATCCCGACGGCCTTCGACATGAAGAGAACACGCACGCTGGTCTTGAGGCCGCTACGGACCTCCGATAGTGGCTGCATGGGTCTCGCGGGGTGGCGGCGTCAGAGCCACGCATAAGGAGCGGGTCCGTCGCAGAGCTTGCCGACCAGTTGCGCACTCTTCCATTGGAACTGGAAGGCGTGGACCGAGTAGCCGCTGCCGCAGGTGCGGTTGGGTACGCGTTGGAACAGGCGGCGGATCAAATTGCCAAACACGCTCGGGTATCTCGTCGCGTCGCCGACATCATCGCCAGTACCGACCAGGAGAAGGACCGCGCCGCCGCCCTCCGTATTGGATGCTTGGTGCTCTTCAATGCTCTCGCATTCCAAGACCGTCTCGCCGCCGCCAATGAAGACGTCCCGACCGTCAATGAGACGCTGGGACAAGGCATCCCCGGATTACGCCGGGCATGGCGTCATATCTGCGACGACATCGACTACGTCCCGGTCTTCGAGTTAGCCGCCAACATCCTTGACGTTCTCGAAGATGGGCCAGACGAAATCCAAACCCCGGTCATCGCTCCCTTGGTAAAGGCTATGGAGGACACGCGCCGGTTGGAAGGGCATGATTTGTCCGGGAGACTGTTCCACACGCTGTTGACCGACGCCAAGTTCACCGGCGCTTACTACACTTCGGTGCCCGCTGCCACCCTGCTGGCACGGCTGGTGTTTCACGACTGGCCGCCGCATGTTGACTGGACTGATCACGAGTTCCCAGCCTCCCTCAACGTGGCCGATCTCGCTTGCGGCACAGGGATACCCATGGCTCGGGGTTTCCTCTACTTGGTGGCCATCATGGACTGGCACAGCCGCTACGTGCTGGCCTGGCGGCTGTCCAACACCCTGGAGGTAGACTTCTGTGTTGAGGCTGTGGAAGAGGCCTTGAGCAAGGGTCGGCCACAGATCTTCAACACCGACCAGGGCAGCCAGTTCACCAGCGAGGCCTTCACCAGCATGCTGCTGGCGCAAGGCGTTCAAGTGAGCATGGACGGCAGGGGCCGGTGCATGGATAACGTCTTCGTGGAACGGCTGTGGCGCAGCATCAAGTACGAGGAGGTGTACCTGAAGGCATACCAAAATGGGACTGAGGCCAGAAAGGGGATCGGGGCTTATCTGGCCTTCTACAACCAAGAACGGCCCCATCAAGCCCTGGGCTATCGGTCACCGGGTCAGGTGTTCCAAGCAGTGAGCCCAGAAACGTGTTTACTGGAACATCCACGAGCCTTACCATCGGATGAAGGTTTACGTGTTCATGACGTAGATCTCCGGGTTTGCGTCGCCGTCACGGAACGATTGGAACGCGATGCGGCTTCCGTCCGGCGACCAGCTTGGGGACCCGTCAAACCCTGGGTCATCGGTCAGTCGTGTCTGGCCGGAACCGTCCGCGTTCATCACGTATATCTCACCGTTCCCGTCACGCAGCGAGTCGAACGCGATGCGGCCTCCGTCCGGCGACCAGCTTGGGGACCCGTCAAGCACCGGGTTATTGGTCAGTCGTGTCTGGCCGGAACCGTCCGCGCTCATCACGTATATCTCACCGTTCCCGTCACGCAGCGAGTCGAACGCGATGCGGCCTCCGTCCGGCGACCAGCTTGGGGACCCGTCAAGCACCGGGTTATTGGTCAGTCATGTCTGGCCGGAACCGTCCGCGCTCATCCCGTAGATCTCAGAGTTCCCGTCATGCCACCTCTCGAACGCGATGTCAGATGGTGACGGTGGCTCGCAGGCCAGGACAAACAACATGACCAGCGTGGCCAGGCCAATTCGCGGCGCGGCAGCGGCTCGCAGTGAGATTAGTTTAGCCCACCAGGGTTGGGGGGTAGAAGTGTCATGCGATGCATTGATCATAGGTTGATCCCTCTCATTTAGGGCTTCCTAAGCCCGAATCCACGGAAGGACAGGAATGGACGGCGTGAGGACAGCGGAAGGGGGTGAGGGAGTTACAGGCGCGATGATCCGGGCTCGAATTTGGGTAGACGGGAGGTTGGCGGGCGGTCTGCAGGCGCTTTTGGGGGCACCGATGGCGGCCTACAGTGGCTGTGGAGAGCGAGATGGCGGGATAGGACACGGCAAGAGGCGGTCGCGGACTGGGCTGGCGCGAGTTTGCGGGGACGTTGGGTTGGCTGGCGAGTCAGTGGCGGACGGGCGCCGTCAGGCAGGGAGTGGCAGGGCGCGCAATCGGGCCAGGGCACGATCGAACTGGGCTTCCCAAGGCCAGCGCTGTGGCAGATGCAGTGTGAGGTGGCGTGCCGAGCGGGTGATCCGTCCGGCCAGGGAGAAGAACCGCCGCCGGAGGGTCTTGGTGGTCACCACCTGCTCGCCCAGACCGATGCGCGCTGTCCAGCGGGCGAGGTTGTGGGCCATCACCTGTACCGCCAGCCAGGCGGCGTTGGCGGCGAAGCGGCCCGAGGGGAGATGGTTCAACCCCACATCTCGGCGTGGCGGCGATGATCGGCCTCCAGTTCGAGCATCTCCCCGTCCCGGTCGGTGATGAAGCCGTGATAGCTGTAGGAGGCGAAGAGGGCCAGCTGGGAACCGGGCGTGGGCTTCACACGCCGGACGATGAGCCGCACCGGTGCGGCGTCAGGTTCACTCTGGAAGGGAGTGCAGGTGGTCTCGGCCACATCGGCGGCGCCGTCCATCCAGTAGGGAATGGGAGTCCAGGCATCCTCTGGTATCGCCTCGATGAGATTGCGCAGGCTCTTGTGCTGGCGGATGGTGATGGAGAAGCGGACATCCATCTTGCGGCAGACGGATACCACGCCATGAGTGTAGAACCCGCTGTCGGCCCGTAGCGTGAGTCGTCCGTTGGCCCCGGCGTAGCGCACCCGTCCCACCGTCTCCCGCAGGAAGTGGGCGGCGCCGCGGGCGGTGTTGGCCCGCCCTCGCGCAGCCGGGACATCAGCACGTCTCCGGTGCCGGCGGCGATGGCCAGCAGCGGGTGGTAGCCCCGCTTGCCGGTATAGCCGTGGTGGCGGGCGCCCTCCTTGGCCAGTCCGTAGGTCTCGCAGATGGTGGAATCGAGGTCGATGGTGAACGGCGCGTCGCCGGGTCCGGCCCCAGCGGCCCAGGCCCGGGCCAGCAGCTCCCGGCTCACCCGGTCCAGCTGGCGGACGTGGCCCCACCGGAAGCTGCGCAGGAAGGTCCCCAGGGTGGATGGCGCCTTGACCGTGCCGCCCAGGGTGCAGGCCGTCCCCCCGGTGCGCAACACATCGGCGTCGTCGATGCAGTCGCCGCCGGCCATGGCTGAGGCCACCAGGGTCATCAGCTTGTCTCCGGTGTTGGCCCGCCCCGGCGCGCCGCCCAGGTCAAGGTGATGGTCAACGAGTTCCCGCAGGCCCAGATGCCGGGCGAGGGTGGCCGGCAGGAGCAGACCGGCATTCGCCACCAGGCGGTGATCGTCAAAGACGATACGGATACGGTCGGGGTGGTTGCGTGGTAGCATCTATTGGGTGCTCCTTCTCTGGGACTGTTTTGCTGTTACAAAACCATTATCCCAGATTCAGAGGAGCACCCTCTGGCCACTTCAGGATGCTAACCAAACGCCCTCCTTCGGTGGATTCGGGCTTAGATCCCGTGGGACAGGATGGAGCGCAAGCTTCTGACAAAGCGAGGCCGAGCTCTGTACAAGAAGCGGGGTGTACTGGTGGAGCCGGTGTTCGGACAGGTCAAGGAAGGACAGGGGTTCCGACGGTTTATGAGGCGGGGGTTGGGCGCTGCACACAGTGAGTGGTCGCTGGCAGGGATGACCCATAACTTGCTCAAGCTATGGCGCAGTGGCCAAGCCCCTTGGGGCTGGGCCTTGGCCCCATGGACCTAAGAGAGGCAGACGACCTTTCTGGGGGCCGACAAGCGGCCGGTGGAACTGGACGGGCCGACCTCTCTTGAGCCCCATCGCTCCCACACCTGTGTTAGTCAGCTCCCCCACCGGTCTATGAGACAAACTCAAGTATGCACTATTTCTACTCGCTCTTAGCAATGAGTTGCGCCTGGATGATGGAAATCTCCGGAACAGTGATGGAGTTACCAAGAATAGCATTGTACGTCTTCAGGCCCTTAACCCTTCCGACAAATTCGATAATGTCGGCATACCTGACTCCAGGCAGCCAATTGAGTCTGCTCGACGTTACCCGCTTCAACTCCTCAGACACTGCCATCTGAGTCCTTCCTTGGCCCAAGAACGGACAGGCCACTGTTCCCGTTCTTGGGCTGCCGGCGCTCGATACATTCGTATCCGTGCGTCGCCTACATCCAAATTATCTCCGCAGGAGGAGTTGGTCATACCCCGGGCCTCTCTACCGGTCGGCTAGGACGACGCTGCCCCGCACACGGTGTTCAGTATCAGCCGCGTCACCTTGTACGGGTCGCAATTGGCGTTGGGCCGCCTGTCCTCAACATACCCTTTGCCGTCCTGATGGACCTGCCAGGGGATTCGAACGGACGCCCCCCTGTCCGACACTCCATACCTAAATTCCCTGTAGGAGCAGGTCTCGTGGAGACCGGTCAAGCGTTCCTCGATTCGATGGCCATAGTTGGCTATGTGCTCCTCGTGGTTGCCCCCGAGGGCCTCAGCGGCGGCCACGCAAGGCTCGTAGCTCTCGCGCATCTGCATGGTCGAGAAGTTACAGTGGGCACCCGCGCCATTCCAGTCACCCTGGACGGGTTTGGGGTCGAGTGTTGCACTGACGCCTCTGCCGTCCTCGCCGATATGGATATCCTCTCCAATGCGGTACAGGAGCCACCGGGCGATCCATAGCTGGTCGGCTACTTCAGGAGCGCCCACCGGGCCAATCTGGAACTCCCACTGGGCCGGCATTACTTCCCCGTTGATGCCGGCAATCATCAGCCCTGCCCGGAGACAGGCGTCCAAGTGGGCTTCTACCACGGGACGGCCAAAGACCTCGTCCGATCCCACTCCGCAGTAGTACCCGCCCTGCGGCGCTGGAAAGCCGTTGGAAGGCCATCCCAACGGCTTGGTCCCGTCGAAGAAAGTGTATTCCTGCTCGATACCGAACCAAGTGTCGAAATCGGCGTATTTTTCCGCCGCGGCTGCACACGCCGCCCTGGTGTTGGAGGGGTGAGGCGTCATGTCAGGCAGCAAAACCTCACACATCACCAGTCTGTTGTCACCTCCGCGAATCGGGTCCGCGCAGGAGTAAACCGGTCTCAATACACAGTCGGAATCAGTCCCGACGGCCTGGTTCGTGCTTGAGCCGTCGAAACCCCATATCGGAGGCTCCTGCCCATTGGGGATAACATTGCCCTTGGACCGGAGCTTGGACACTGGCTCCGTCCCGTCTATCCAGATGTATTCAGCCTTGTAAAAATCCATTGTATCTCTGTATCTCCTTTCAGCTAGCCGCCTTCTTGAATTCAGCATGAGCCTAACGATCGGGTTCGCACCTATGAAGATAATATAAACTCACAGGCGCGGTCACTGCAACTTTATGTCTCTACCTAAATGGAATGGAAAACAAGAACCTTGTCAGGGCCGACCAGGAAGCGGTCTTAGTATGGTGAGGGATGAAAAACCGATCGCTGAACCCCATAACTAACGAGGTAGGCAGTCGGAGTAACTCGCCGGCGGCGCCTACCCCTACTCACCTACTACGAGCACAGCGACAGCTACAGCTGCCCGCTGGGACAGACCCTGTACTTCGTCCAGATCAAGCCCAAGAGAGGGGCGCCGAGACGGATGTACCGGGCCTCTGGGTCCGTCTGCCGATAATGTCCAGCTTTCATCTTGCTATCTGAGGTGGACCCGGAAGACTGGATAGATGGATAAGTGAGAGTTTCGCCCCTAAGTGTTCTTAGATACTGTCCGCTTCTCCCGGTGCGCACCCTCACAGAGTTGAGATAGGGGTGAAGCACTTAGAGTCTCTGGGCTTCACTGCGAAGATCGTGCCACACGCTCTTAACCGGCATGGATTCGTTTCAGACACGGCTGAGAACAAAAACGGTAACCTGCAGGAGATGTTGTCGGCGCAAATGTCCGGGCCATCGTTGCTGCGTTTGTGGGCAATCATTCATGCCACTGTAGGGTGTCAGCGCAATTGGACACTATTGAGGCCTAGAAAACCGAAGAGATTGGGGGTGGCAGAGGCTCCTTCAGAGGGGTAGATTAGCCCTAAGTGAAAGGAGTCATTGATGACCCAGGTAGAGGATCAAGCCAGTCAAGCTGAGGAGCGAAGCCAGGAGACACGAAGCTTCGTGCGTCAGGTCCGTGCAGCGACCCGCCGTAAGTCACACGCACCACGGCGTCCTGCCAGGCTCCTTGTTTCCGTCCTATTTTAGAGCGGGACTCTCTCTTAGCCACCTGTCCGAATTTTGTGGTCCACCTCAGTATACGGACAAGAGGAAGGCTGCTAAGGAACGTACAGGGGAGGCCAGATCCTTCATCCGAAGAGTCAGAACGGCAACCCGACGCAGGTACACTGCCGAGGAGAAGATCCGCATCGTGCTTGAGGGGTTTCGCCGCGAGGTCGCCGTCAACGATCTGTGTCGGCGGGAGGGGATCAAGCCCCACTCCTACTATGCATGCTCTGGATTACCCGCAAGGGCGCCATAGAAGCCACCAATGGACAGTGGGGCGTCATCCCTGGCTCCATGGGCACCAAGTCATACATCACCAAGGTCCTGGGCAATCCCGCCTCGTATGACTCATCCTCCCATGGTGCGGGGCGCCGAATGTCCAGGAGCCAGGCCAAGAAGAATTTGACCCAGGAGTCCCTCAATGAAGCCATGAAGGGCAAGGCGTGGAATCAGCAACCCGCCGCGCTTCTGGACGAGCATCCTGCCGCATACAAAGACATTGATACTGTGATGGACTCCCAAAAGGACACGACCAGGATCGTCCACACACTGCGGCAGGTGGTGAATTATAAGGGCTGGAACTAAGGCTCCATGCCCCAAGGCGCCCACCAGTGGCTAGTTAACCCCCAGGCCATCGAGGTCTGGCCCCACACAACCCCGGCCCTCTGCTCTGAACCAAAATGCTACCTGGCTGCTAAGTACCAGGTGGCATTTCCACGTCAAGCTCCGGTCCTATTTTGTAGCCGTCACACCAAGCTCCGCTGCCAGGTATGGACTCGGGGGCCTCAAACTGGGTAAATCCTGCAACCGGACCGGCGTCATCGCGGTGCTCCGGCGTGGTAAGGTGTCCGAAATGGGGGAAATGTGATTCCCGAACAATTTCAACCGACCCGCGAAAGAGCGGACTGAGAGGTCGTTCGATGCTGGCAAGAATGTTGGGCGTCGCCCGTTTGAATGTAGCCACCTTCGAGGATGTGGAGCACGACTCCGGCGCCACGCTGCAAGCGATGCTCATCGTAATCGTCGTTTCCATCGCCACCGGCGTGGGCACTCTGCTGGCAGGCGAGGCCGACCTGCTCAAGGATGTGGTCTTCGGAGTGCTGCGCTCATTGTTGTCCTGGGCCGTGTGGGCATTATTGGCTTGGTTCGTCGGAAGCAAAATCCTGGGAACCCGGGATACCCAGGCAGATTGGGGTCAGTTGGCTCGGGGAACCGGGTTTGCACAAACTCCGGGAATTCTGAAGGTCTTCATCTTCATTCCGATTCTCGGGTTGATTATTGAACTGGTTGCGGCGTTGTGGCAGTTTGCCGCGATGGTGATTGCGGTACGGCAGAGCTTGGACTATACGTCGACCCTCCGAGCCTTTGCCGTGGTCCTCATCTCGTTTGTACCTGTGGCTATCATAAACGGGATAGTCATTTGGGCATTACGCATCGGCGGTACTCCGGTTCCCCCGGCATAGGCCTTCCACGGTGTGCCACCTATTCGTTGTACGTCGACCCCACGCCAAGCTTTCCCGGCGGGCACAGGGTTTTGCGCCACACCCTCTGGAGATTCCTGAGACGCAGCCACACAGGCCGCGCCCTGCCCCGCGCCGTCATGGGCATCGTGGGTGACAGCGTCGAGGTCCTGGAAGCGGCGATATGGGACATCGTGGCCGCCGAACGTTTGGTCGCCAGGAGGCCAGCTGCCAAACCGGTCCTGTCACCCTATCCCCTCATCACCCGCATAGTTCCCCCTGCCCTCCTTGACGAAAAAGGGAATCAAGACCAAGGCCGACACTGGGTCAGCCCACCACTCGGAAAGCAAAGCGTTTGAACCCCATCCTACCAAGATGGGTCAGCACCTGAATGCCGCAGAATAGGCTTCCATGGCCTCCGCCTCTCAACGACCGGGATTGCATCCGGGTGGCGATGCGCATCTTGCCCACGTAAAGGCCCTTAGGGTCGCGCCTGCAGGAGCCTGGGCTTCCAGCCTCAGGACTAGGGTTGCCACAAGACGTAGGCGACGATCAGGAGAGGCCCAGCGACTGCCGCCAAGCCGACTCCAAGCCGTCATAGTCCCAACCATAGACTTGTCCGATGGCCTTTGCGTCCGTGGAGCCTTGAGCGAACACGGCGAGAAGCTCCTGCATCTTGGGCCAGCCGTGGACCTCGATGAGGTAATCTACAAGGCTGTAGCTGAGGGCGTAGGAAAGGGTCGCCCCTGTATCGGCGGCTGGGAAGCTGCTGCTCAGGCTGCGCAGGCTGATCAGAGCATCGCTGGCGATGGCCTCATCGAGGGCGCGCTGCTGGTAGTCGGGCAGGCTTCCCTCGGCATAAACGGCAAGGCCTTCGTTGAGCCATGTGGGCAGGTCCCCAAAGCAATTGAAGGTCGCCTCATGCACCAATAGGTGGGCCAACTCGTGGACTGCCCCTGGCAGACCCCTCTCGAAGGCTTCAGGGTCGACGGTTATCAGCACGATATTGTAGTTCACGAAGGCGAGACCACCAGTCCACGCTTGGGCGAACAGGACCCCGCCTTGTACGTCGTTGGAGCTCTCGTATATGAACACCTCGATAGGCGCCACCAACTCCTTACCCAACTCAAGGTTGTCCAAGCCTCCGCGGACCCCGTCGGCGATGCGACTTCCGAAGTCAGGCCCCCCAGCGTACCAGTTGTAGGTCACGTTCCCCGCAGTATGGGCCTGCCAGTCGAAACGGTCGTAGGCAAAGACCGTCTCTTGGCGTGGGGTTCGGAACTCCTGCCCCAAGTCGTCCACCACTCTCCAGCGCCACCAGACAGTGGCTCCTGGGGGCAGGGAACCACTGCGACGCATGTCCCAGTCCCACGTCACCGCGACATCCTGCCCAGCCTCAATGTCCGTTCGGGCACTCCAGTACGAAGTTGAAGCGCAGGAAAACGCGTTGTCGGCGCCAAACTCCACATCAACGGTCTCAATTGGGCGCTCTCCGCGCCCTTCCAAATGGAAGGAGATGGAGTCGGGCAACTGCAACGCGGCCTCGCTTACGCTCACCTCGAAATCGGCCTGTGGAGGAGGCGGTGGCAGCGTCGGAGCGGGAGTAGAAGTAGGCTCCACAACAGGCGTAGGTGTAGGCATAGGCATAGGCATAGGCATAGGAGTAGGAGTAGGAGTAGGAGTAGGCATAGGAGTAGGAGTAGGAGTAGGAGTAGGAGTAGGAGTAGGAGTAGGAGTAGGAGTAGGAGTAGGAGTAGGAGTAGGAGTAGGAGTAGGAGTAGGAGTAGGAGTAGGAGTAGACTCCACAGTAGGCGTGGGCGTAGGAGTGGGTGCCACGGAAGGCGTTGGAGTGGGCACGAGAGTCGCGATCGGTATGGCTACTAGTGTCGGCGTGGGAGTGGGAGTGCCGCAAACCGAAAGCGCCAACCCAACTGCCACTGCCAGAAGAACGTACCTAAGCGCGCGCATCATTGTTCACGCTCTATCGATATGTTCTGCAGTTGCGGCACGCCGATGGGCGTTAGTTCGAATCCCTTCACATAGGGCCGGACTAACATGTACGAGTTGCTATGGCGCAATGGCACGGCAACCCAGTCATCCAGTATCAGCTGCTCCGCCTCCTGATAGAGGCTGGCGCGCCGCGTCGGGTCCGGCTCAACGGATGCCTCTTCGAGCAGTGCGTCCACCTGCTCGTTGGCATAGCCGAACCTGTTTTCGGCGCTGTCACTATGGAACAGGACATCAAGGAAGTTTTGCGGGTCGGGATAGTCCGCACACCAACCGGCAGTGAGAACACCGAACTCCTCGTTGTCCAGCCTTTCCAGGAAATCGGCGAACCCGAATACTGACACGGCCTCGACCTCCAGGCCCAAGTGCTCCCGCCACGCCCAATGGATGGCGTCGTCATCGGCGAACGACTCGATCGGGGGCAGGTTCTCGGCCCCTCCATACCGGGACTCACCCAGCAATTGCCTGGCGGCCTCCAAGTCGAAGGTTGAAGGTTCCAAGGTCTCGTTATACGCGAACATCCCCGGAGGCACGAAGCCAGCTGCTCGGGCGGCCAAGCCCTTCCGGGTAACCTCCAGTTCCTTATCTATCTCCAAGGCAAGGGCGAGGGCCTGACGCACCTTGGGGTCGTCAAAGGGCGGCTGGGATGCATTGAACCCGAGATAGAACGTGCAAAGCTCAGTGCCTTCGATGAGGTCGTCATTCAGGTCGTTGGCTGGATCGCGGGCACGGTCAATGTTGTTAACGTAGATGCCCGTCAGGTCGATCTCGCCGTTCTCATACATCTGCATCGGGTTGCCAGCAAATATCCGGTACACCACATGGGCCAATGCGGGAGCGCCTCCATACCAGTCCTCGTTGCGATCCAAGATAAGAAGCCGGTCCTTCTCCCACACCTTCAACTTGAATGCCCCGGTGCCGTTGGGGGCGTCCGTCCAGTCCTCGCCGATCTCCACGTTGGCACGGTCTACCACGAAAGATGTGGGGTAGGTGAGCTTGGACAGGAAGTAGGAGAACGGGTCGGTGATTGTGACCCGCAGCGTCCGGTCGTCCAAGACCTCTACACCCTCCAACGTCTCCGCCTCACCGTCGACCATCGCTTGGGCCCCCACGATGTCGCCGAGGTACGTGTGCGCTACCGGCGACTCCAAGTCAGGGTGCAACGCACGCTCCCAGGAGTACTTGACGTCTGCCGCCATCACTGCACGCCCATCATGGAACCGGGCGTTGTCCCGCAGTGTGAATGTGAATACGGTGTTGTTGTCCGACACCTCCCACGATTCCGCCATATCGGCGACAACCTGCAGGTCGGTATCCAGCTTCACCAAGCCGCTGAAGATGCCGCCCAAGATGTCACCGGCACCGCTGCGGGAGAGGGCGGGGTCAAGGGTCAGGATCTCTCCCCAGTATCGGAACAGTGAGTCATCCCTAGACGTGCCGAATGGCATTGGCGCTTGCAGTGCGAAACTGACTGTGAAGGCGTTGGCTTCCGTCTCGTATGTCGCCCAGACCGGCTCGCCGGTTCGCACTCGCAGCAGAAACATCTGCGAGCCCCGTGCCACTGCTGTCCACAGGTCTGCCACCACCTCGCCGCTCTCAGTGGGCGTGCTGATGAACAACTGGTGCGCGGACTCGGCTCCCTCGTAGGAACGGGCCTCACTGCTGACGACAGTCAGTCCTGCGAATTGACCTTCAATCCAAGCCTGCGCCGGTGAATCATCCCCACGAGGAATGACCCACAGCTGCCCCCGGACCGGAGAACTCCCGTCAGCGTCTTCCTCTCCGCCTCGTATGGAGAGTAGCGGGAAGTTGTCCTCGTTCTCCTGGCCGACCCAACCCTCCGGCAGAACGACGGAGAAGCCTTCGGTGGTGTTCTCATACACGCCGACTATCCCACCCTGCTCTTGGGGTGCAGGTGAGGTCCAAGTCAGAGCTAAGGTCATGGCCCCGATGACCAGCAGTATTACGACGACAACGGCTGTCTTGAGCATGCATCAACTATATGACAAGGTGCGGCATCCCGTCTACTTGGAACCTTTCCCTTCTTTCGTCCGTCTGTATGGGCAAGTCCTATCAAACACTCCAAGGAGGGACTGCGATGACCAAGTTTCTGGCAATCTTCTCTCTGGTAATCATTGTTTTACTTGCATTCGCTGCCTGTGGCGAAGAATCAACCCCTACGCCTGCCCCCGCCGCACAAGCTATAGAAGCCGAGGTTCAGAGGTCTGTGGCGGCAGCTTTGGCCGACCAGTCTGCTGACTCCATCCGGGAAGATGCGATGTCGACGGAAGACATGTCGGCGTTAGTGCAGGAAGCCATCGGGGCCCAGGCACCCGAGGGTATCAGCCCTGAGCAGGTCCAGTCTGCGATAGAAAGGGCGGTCTCGGAGGCTCCGCAGGGCCTGTCCGAGAGCGACCTTCAAGCTGCGGTCGCCGAGGCCCTCGACCAGGCAACCATGGCCTCTGAAGAGCCAGCGATGATGATGGGGGCACAGGCAGCAGCGACCCCCGCTTCCACCCCTGCCCCAACTGCCACACCTGCCTATCGGGCGCCCAGCACCCCAGCCCCTACCCCCGGCTCGAATCTTCTGGTCGCTGGCCCGCCAGTCCCTACTGCCACTGCCGTACCTGCCTCAAGGTCTACCGGCACCCCGACCCCTCCACCTTCGCCTGCCACAGTCGGCACACCTTCTGCCACAACCTTTCAGGACTACCTTAGAGAACGGTTCGTGTCCACGGCTGCCGACGCCGTGTCGACCTTCAGCCTTGATACAGACCGGACCTCCTACTACCTGGCCCTCAACTGGGCCCGGGCAGGATACGAGGTGGAGCCAGACTCGGTGCGGGCGGGGGAGTGGACTAACGCTTTCGACTACCAATATGACCCTCCGCTGCGCAATGACAGCTTCTCTATTTCCAGCGATGTCTCCAGGCATCCGCTGGAAAGCGGGATGCACATGGCCCGCATCGCCTTTCAGGCCCCGGAGATGGACTACGATGCCACGCCGGTCAACGTAACCTTGGTGCTGGATGCTTCCGGCTCCATGGACACTGGGAATCGCGTCGCCATTGCGCGTGAAGCAGCTGAGGCCATCAGGCGCAGCCTGCGCAGTCACGACCGTATTGCCGTGGTGCATTTCAGCACAGATGTCCTCAGCCAGTACACAGTAGACCACCGGCCCTCGGATGATCCCGCTGTGGCACGCTCCATCAGCCAGCTCGATCCCCACAGTTCCACCAACGTGCAAGCGGGCCTCAACCGGGGTGTGCAGCTTGCCGACCAAGCACGCCGCGCGAACCCCGATGCCTACAACTACATCATCCTGATGTCCAACGGCGTGGCCAACGTGGATGCCACCGACCCCTTCGCCATACTGGAGTCGGCTGGCGACTACGACAGCAGCAATCCGCTCCGGCTCATCACCATCGGAGTGGGCATCGAGAATTACAACGACTACCTGCTGGAGCAACTTGCCCAGCACGGCAACGGCTGGTACCGTTACTTTACCGATACCGGCCAAGCTCGGGCCACATTCAGCCGCGAAAACTGGCTCGCCCTTTCAATACCCTTCGCCGACCAGACCCGCGCCCAAGTGACATGGGACCCTAACATGGTAGAGTCTTGGCGCATCGTCGGGTACGAGAACCGCATCACCTCCGACGAAAGTTTTACGCAAGCTCGGAAGGAGTTCGCCGAGATACCGGCCGTGCCATTCTTGATGGATACGACCACCTTGAGGTCCTCCGGCGCACCGGCCTCGTCCCCGGCGTCATCGGAACCCTGTGGGTCCTGTGCGATCTCCTTACTGGCGTCCTGCTCGTCGGCAACCGCAGCAGCCGCGTCGTCCGCCGGATCGCCGAAGAGACTGTCGTCTGAGCTCGGTGCGTCCGAGCGGGTTGCTTCCGTTCCGTTCTCGTCAGGCATGGTTGCTCCTTTCTTTGATTCATCTCTGACCGCGTCGGTTACTGCCGTTCACTAGGCCGCTATCCCCGACGACTGTCTCCTGATCTCGCCGAGGGTCTGCGGCGCCCAGTACAGGTCCCGCTCCACGGCGGGGACGCTGCCGAACACGGTTACTTCAGCCAACTCGGTGAGGTCGAAGTACCCGAGCTCGGTCTCGAACCCCTCGACGAGGCCGAAGCACAGCCCGGTCTCGGCCTCCCACTCGGTGATGTACCAGCGCCAGCCGTTGTAGGGCTGAACATTTTCACCCTGGCGACCACGGCGTCGGGGTCGTCCGCGCCGTCATTGGCGTACAGGGGCGGGATGGTATCGGCGAGCTCCCTGCTCATCAGCTTGTGCCTGCGAGGCCCGCTGTGGTTGTCCTGCCAGATCGTGGCGTTTCCGTTCTTGTCAGTCATGGTTTCTCCTTCTCCTTGTTGCTTCTCTGGTTGCGTTCACGTGCCGTTGATCGCTAGGCCTCTATTTCCCACTCGGAGCCGGGTCCCACCACCCGCACCACCGCCTCTGGGGTGACGTAGCTCGGTGTGACGGTTCCCATCTCCATGTCCAGGTAGAGACCCATGAAGGGGCAGGTTCCCGCCACCATGCGGCGGACCACCTGTAAGACCAGCGACGCCATCATCTGGTTGATGGTGGGGTCCTGGTCGGTGAGGTCGAGGGCGGCCGCGCAGTCCACGTCCGGCGGTCTGGTCGACACTGCCGTCAGCAGGTCGGGGCGCTGGAGCGTGGGCGCGGGGGCCAGGTGGAGGTCTCTTCGACGAAGGCTTGTTCGTCCCCAAAGTCCCGGTCGGCGACGTTGCCGACCAGGACCTGTCCCCAGTTGGTGTCGTTGCCCGCGTCGATGAGCCACCGGCGCGGGTCGCCCGGCAGGGACTCCGCCATCGCCCTGCGTGCGGCGGCATTGTCGGCGCAGCCGATGAGCAGGGAGTTCCCGTAGGAGGGAAGGCCGGGGTAGCGGCCCCCATCTGGGCGGGACTCCTCCTCCCGGAAGGCGTAGACCGAGTAGCCGACAGGCCGCCGGTAGGCCCGCGCCAGCCGGTCGGCGAGGGCCTGGCTCTTGAACCGGCCCACGTCTTCAGGGTAGAAGTTCTGGCGCAGCAGGTTGTGGGGCTCCACCCGGTCGTGGTCGACCAGGACGATGGTGGCCTGTCTGCCCTGGAAGAGGCGGCAGAGACCCTCAGCCACGAAGCCGCCGGTCCCGCCGCAGCCGACCACGGTGATCCAGGGGTTGTCCAGCAGGAATGCGTTGTCCAGGTAGTAGGGCATCTTCAGTTCACCTCCTTGTCATTCGTTTGGTGTGTCGTGTTCGCCCACGAGCCGGACGCCGGGGTCCGGGCCGTCGAACACCTGCGCCCAGTCCACCGGGGCGAAGTGGCCGAGAAGAAGGCGCGGGAGCCTCCGTGCGAATGGAACTCGGCGACCACCCCCGCCGGAGGCTGATACGCGAGTCTCGTTGCGGTCCCGGCCTGCGGGGGGACCACCAGCCGGTAGGCGGCCCCGTCCCACCGCACGGCGAAGAGCCGCTCGGTGTCCCGGGTCGTCTTGGAACCAGCGCAGCCCCAGCTCGAAGAGTTGCGCCGGGATGGGGCCGTGGGAGAGATGCACCTTCTCGGCCACGGGAGCGAGCCCCCGCACCTCGCCGGGGGCGACCGGCACCCGCGCCGTCAGGTGCGCGCCTTGGGACTGGACGTAGACGCCGCCCGATCCCAGCACGTAGTCGTAACCGATGCCGTGGACTCCCGCGAGTCCGCCGGGGTGGTTGACCAGGTAGCCCACCGGCCCCGGCACTAGCGGTAGCCACGTCTCCCCTCGGAGACCGCCATCGCCTGGCCCACCGTGCACTGCGGAACCAGGTCCTCAACCGGGTATGCAGTTGTTCCATCTATCTCCTCCCCATAGCGCTTGCAGGTTGTCGGCGTGCTTCTTCGAGCGGTCCCGGGTGTCTCCGGTAAGCGAGAAGTAGGACTGGAAGAAGGACTCCGGTATCAGTCCCACCTCCTCGGGGAACCGGTGGCTTCCGGGGCAGACCCGCCCGTTCTCTGAAGACGTTGAAGGCGGGGGCCCGGAAGAGATGCTGCTCGGGGTCGGTGGGCCGGCTCGTTGCGGCGTAGACCCAGGGCGGGCGGCCCGGCGAGCAGACGAAGACCAGCCCCGGCATGGGGAGCCGGAGCCGGGCGGGAGGCTTGAACGCCTCCCGTTGCAGGGCCACCGACCAGACCTGCGGCAGCCGCCATAGGGCCACCACCTGCCCCGTCTCGCCCTGGTTCCACCAGAGGGCCTCTTGGGGTAGCAACGCCGAGGAGGACCCCAGGTGCTGGGTGAACACGTTGGCGATGGCGTCCGCCGAGACGGTCCTGACCCAGGTCGAGTCGTTCTCGAAGCCCCGCAGGAGGATGGTCTCCTTGTAGACCTCCAGCTGCATCTGGAGCGTGTCCCTGGGCATGTCCGCCGGACCCGGCAGGGACCATTGGGTCGTATCGACTGCATCAGTCATGGTCGTTGTCCTCCTGTTCTTGTTTGGGGAGCCGCCCCAGAGTGAAGGCCAGCATTGCGGCGAAGCGGCCCGGCAGATCCTCCTCCAGCCAGTCGGTCAACCGGCTGACCGCGTCCATGAGGGCGCTGGCCTTCCGCCACTCCTCCGTGCCCTCCGCGATGACGTCGTCGTCCCAGGGGTCGGAGAAGCCGTCGTAATTGCCGTCGTCGTAGGTGTGGTCTAGGAAGAAGTTGCCGGTCTCGGCGAAGACCCAGGAAGCGGCCTGCGCCGCCCCCTCGAACCCGGTCCCCTTCAGCGCCTCGGTGAGGTCGTCCAGGGGTATGCCGCCCTGGGGGATCCTCTCCAATGTCTCCTGCGGGATGCGTTCGGCGGCTGACTCCAGCCAGGCCACTCGCAGCCCGTCGGGTTCTTCGTAGTAGGCGTCGGCGGGCTTGACCAGCAGGGCCATGGCCGAGAGCCCCTCCCGGTAGCCGCCCCACATCTCGTGGAGGCCGTCGTAGCCGAAGCCCATCAGGTCGAAGGGGATGCCCTGCCTCAGCCAGGACCACGGAGGTTGTTCCCCCTCCTCCTCCGTCCAGAACTCGATGAACGGCGCGTAGAGGGGGAAGTGCCGCTCTCCGAAGAGATTGGCGAACCGCTCCACCCTCCCGCGTACGTCGGGGGCCGCAAGCGCCGCCTCCGCCTCCTGTGGGAAGAGGCGGCGCACCAGCCCTACGAACCAGGCGTAGTCGTCGGCGTATCCGACCAGCGTGACCAGCTCCCGCAGCGACGGCGGACGCCGCAGGAGCAGGTTCGCCAGGCCGCTCAGTTGCGCCGGGGCCGCAGCTGCCATCGCAGCGCCTCCAGTAGCCGCCCCCGTTGCCGAGGCGTAGTCCTGGGCCTGGACGCAGGCCAGTTCCACCTCCGTCTGCCTTGCGGCCGCGGCCTCCAGGTCGAAGGAGCCGTCGGGCCGTGTGAGCTCCGCCGTGAGCTCAAGGATGCTGAGGCCCGCCGGCGTCGTCGCCGCCAGCAGACCCGCGAAGGTGCGGTTGTGCATCAGACTTCCTCCTCTAGCTCCGTGCGTTGGTGCAGGCGCCCTTGGTGCCCACCCGCCGCTGGAACTCGTAGATGGTGTCGTCGCCGCGCTTGGTCTCCTTCACCGAGGCGTTGGCTATCTCCCCGTAGAAGTCGCTGAGCGTTGCCTTCACCTGGTCGACGCTCATCTGGGGGTCGGGGTCGGGAAACTCTCTGTCGTCGTGTCGGGTAGGCCGCCGGCGAGTTACTCCGGTTGCCCGGAGCACTTTTCCGTCGGCCCCCCTACGCACCGGACGTGACACTTTCGCGTCATCCGGCTCTCTCAGTGGTTAAGTCTGCTTGCGCGGTTTCCAACTGCCGTCGTGGGCGTTTCAGGTGGCAGGGACGGCAGACCACGAGGGTCTTCCGCCTTCTCGCCGCCATGATTTGTACCCACTTGGGCTTTTCCGGTTGGCCTTTCAACGTTCAGGTCGCGAAGGGCGCGGATGTGGTGGACACCCGACGGTAGCTGCTGCATCTGGTGACGCAGCGTCTTCGCCAGTTGGTGATTCCCCAATTTCCGCTGGGCTGTCGTTTGGCGTTGCAATGCTGCCCATTCGGGGTTGACCTTTCGTACTTTGCCTCGGGTGTGTGCTGGTATCAGCACCGTTTCGACGTACTTGTCCAACCGGTCTAGGTAGACGTTGGCGAGGATGGGGCTGACCACGCCGCCTTGCGGTGTACCGCTCAACGTGCGGCCATACTTCCAATCCTCGACGTAGCCCGCTTTCAGTAGGTACTTGAGCAGGCGTAGGAATCGGTTGTCGTGGAGCTTCTCGCCGAGCACCGACAACAGGACATCGTGGTCGATGTTGTCGAAGCACCCTTTGATGTCGCCCTCGACGAACCAGCGTGTGCCCGTCCAGGTGCGTGTCACTTCGCCCAAGGCGGTGTGACAACCCCGGTGGGGCCGAAAGCCGTGGGAGTGGTCGGAAAACTGCGGCTCGTAGGAGGCTTCCAGAATCATCCGAATGACCTCTTGCAGCAGCTTGTCCGGCCCTGTTGGTATGCCCAGGGCGCGGGTCTTGCCGTCAGGCTTGGGAATGTTGACCCGTCGCACCGGCGTCCATCGGAATCGCTCATAACGCAGGGCGTCGATGATGCGGTCGATTTTGGCCAGTGACATACCGTCCACGGTCTCTGCGGTGATGCCCTTGGTCATAGCTCCCTGGTTTGAGTAGATATGACCGTAGGCCCGCAGGTACAGGTTCCGGTTGTAGAGCAGCCGATAGATGTTCTCCAGCGGCAATCCTCGTTCTCCGCGTTCGCGTATGACGTTCAGTACAGTTTCGGCGTCTTGCATTCTGCAAACCTCTCTGTCGTATTCCGTCGAAAACCACCTGCCCTCCTTCGCCATGTGCCGGGCTTTCCCCGGCTCGGACTACTACGAGGGCTCCGTTGCCATAGGGCTCGCGCCCCGCAGGCAATCCCGCGTTCCGTCAACATAGGACGTATCTAGCGCGACTGTAGGTGCCCCGTTCATTCCCTTGAATGACCTCATTGGTCATCGCCCACTCATCGGAGTTGCTTTGGTCTCGTTTACGAACCAGTGCAATGAGTGGCGCCGGGTTACAAGCGTTCTACCGGCGGGCAGCATCGAACACCTTCCGGGAACTGGGGTTCAGGCAGTGTAGCTTTCACCGTATCGCGCGGGTCTTGCGGAACCGGCCTCTACAACGCTTTCAGGCCGTAGCCGCTTTACCGACATGCTATTGTCCCCTTCGGCTTTCGCTTCCAGGTAGGTCGGTTGACCCATGAACCTTCTCCGAGTTCATCCCAACTGAGTTGGGTATCCTATGCCGCGTGACGCGGCGCACAAACACGCGTGCCATCGTTCTTCTCCTTTGTGATTGCTCTGTCTTGCTGCGTTTCCACCTGCGGGGAGGCCGCCGCACATGGAGCGGCGAACCTCCCCGTGTCCGTGCGGTCTAGCGTCCCGCGCCGACCGGCTCCTCCTCTCGCTCCTGCTCCACCGCCCACTCGAACAGGGACAGTGCCGGGGCCTGGGTCTTGCCGCCCCGGCCTTTGGGCTGACCGCCTCCTCGGCCATGAACTCGGCCCAGGAGAAGAGCGACTGCTGCGGCTCCGGGGCGTCCTCGTGGTGGCCGTTGCCGTTCCCGTTTGCGTGGCGGCCGTTGCCCACGACCAGCTCGACCGTTGGCCCGATGGCCTCGTGGTGACCGTTGCCGTTGACCGCGACGGCCTCCGGCTCGACCTCGACGACCTTCCAGTCGTCGTCCACCAGGTACTCCTCGGCGCTGGCCTCGGCGTCCCTGGCCTGGGCGAAGACGGAGATCTTTGTCCTGCAATTGACACAACATCCTCGGTCGGGATGGCCAGGGTCAGATCGACGTTGTTGCGCCGGTCGATGGTAGCACCGTCCAGGAGCAGCCGCAGCACCTCCCTTCGCTCTTCGTCGGTCAGGTCGTCCAGTCTGCCGCCAATCCGGTGCGCCCACTCGACGATGTGCTCGCCCAGCGCACGCTTCTCCGCCTCGGCCATCTCTTTGGCGCGGTAGTCGTCCAGCTTCAACCGGAGCGTCTCCAGACGCTCGGTGATGAACTTGCGCTGGCGGTCGAGCTGCTTCTCGGTTATCTTCCCCGACACGTAGAGCCTGATGGCCCGGTCCTCCTCCATCTGGACCTTTTGCAGCTCCCGCTCCGCAATGGCTATCTCCTCGGCCAACTCGCCGGTGTCCGCCCGCGAGTCCATGGCCTCGATGCCGGCGACGATCACGCCGGGGTTCTCCAGCACCTTCTTGACCTCGCCCCAGACCAGCGCCTCAAGCCGCTCCGCCCTGATGTGGGGGCGCTCCCGGCACTTCACGCCCTCGTTCTCCATCCCGTAGCACCTGTAGTATCGGCGTGGAGGGTCGAGCTCGTACCGGTAGACCTTGCCGTCGCGCTTGGCGGTCTGGCGTCTGTTGGCCCGGCAGCCCATGAGGTACCCGCACTCGGCGCATCTGACCAGATGCTGGAGGAGATAGAATATCTTGCCGTTGCGGCCCGATTGGCTCAGACGCCGCTTCTTGGCCTCCTGAGCCAGGTCCCATATCTCCTCGTCCACCACAGACGGGAAGGGCACCCTGACCCACTCGTCCTCAGGACGGTCGTACCTCCTTATCCCGTTCTCGGTCGCGACGTGGCGGCGCTTGCCAAACCACCATGTGCCCTTATAGGCTTCAAGTCCCAGGATGCGGGTAACGGTGCGGTCGTACCATCGCCCGACGGCCCTGGGCGTGGGGACGCCCTCGGCGGTCAGCTGCTTGGCGATGGCCGGAGCTCCCATATCTTCGCGGACGTACATGCGAAATACACGGCGGATGACCTCGGCCTCTGCCTCCA
>CBDCIS010000001.1:0-378505 GCA_965217565.1 Dehalococcoidia bacterium | reverse complement strand
CCCTGAAGAACTTGACAGCGCCTGATTGGATAGGGCACGCGATAGCGGTCGAGGTTGATGGCATTTCAGTGCTGCGGATGTCGGTGGTAACGCATCCGGTGGTGGAGGCGAGCTTCGAGGAGTCGACCCACACCGTCGCCGAGAGCGACGATGCGTCCACCCCTGCCACCGAGGAGAACAGGGTCACGGTCACCGTCACCCTCTCCGCCGACCCGGAGCGGACGGTGACCATCCCCATCACGAAGACGCACCGGGGTGGGGCCACCGGAGACGACTACAGCGTCCCCGAGAACGTGGTCTTCAACGCCGGGGAGACGGAGAAAACCTTCACCTTCACCGCCGAAGACGACGACGTGGACGACGACGGCGAGTCGGTGCTGCTGGCCTTCGGCACGCTCCCCGTCGGGGTGAACGCCGGCACGACCACCGAGACGACGGTCTCCATCACCGACGACGACGACCCCCGGGTGGGGGTGAGCTTCGGCGCGGCCGGCTATAGCGTGGAGGAGAGCGACGATGCGGGCACCACCGAGGACAAGGAGAACGAGGCGGTGGTCACCGTCACCCTGAGCGCCGACCCGGAGCGCACGGTGACCATCCCGATAACGAAGACCAACCAGGGCGGGGCGAGCGGAGACGACTACTCCGGGGTGCCTGAGAACGTGGTCTTCAACTCCGGGGAGACCTCCAAGACCTTCACCTTCACCGCCGAAGACGACGACGTGGACGACGACGACGAGTCGGTTAAGCTGGCCTTCGGCGCGCTGCCCGCCAGGGTGAGCGAGGGCGCGACCAACGAGACGACCGTCTCCATCGCCGCCGACGACGACCCCCGGGTGACGGTGAGCTTCGGCGCGGCCACCTACAGCGTGGGGGAGAGCGACGATGCGAGCACCACCCAGTCGAAGGAGAACGAGGTGGTGGTCACCGTCACCCTGAGCGCCGACCCGGAGCGCACGGTGACCGTCCCCATCACGAAGGCGAACCAGGGCGGGGCGAGCACCGCCGACTACTCCGGCGTCCCGCAAACCATCACCTTCAACTCCGGGGAGACCTCCAAGAGCTTCACCTTCACCGCCGCCGACGACGACGAGTCGGTGAAGCTCACCTTCGGCACGCTGCCCGCTCGGGTGAGCGAGGGCGCGACCAACGATACGACCGTCACCATCACCGACGACGACGACCCTCGGGTGTCGGTGAGCTTCGGCGCTGCCGCCCACGGCGTGGAGGAGAGCGACGATGCGGGCACCACCGAGGACAAGGAGAACGAGGCGGTGGTCACCGTCACCCTGAGCGCCGACCCGGAGCGCACGGTAACCATCCCGATAACGAAGTCCAACCAGGGCGGGGCGAGCGGAGACGACTATTCCGGGGTGCCTGAGAACGTGGTCTTCAACGCCGGCCAGACCTCCAAGAGCTTCACCTTCACCGCCGCGGACGACGACGTGGACGACGACGACGAGTCGGTCCTTCTGGCCTTCGGCACGCTGCCCGCCAGGGTGAGCGAAGGCGCGACCACCGAGACGACCCTCACCATCGCCGACGACGACGACCCCCGGGTGACGGTGAGCTTCGGCGCAGCCAGCTACAGCGTGGGGGAGAGCGACGATACGACCACACCGGCGG
Organism: Dehalococcoidia bacterium; assembly: GCA_965217565.1. Classification (GTDB taxonomy): domain Bacteria; phylum Chloroflexota; class Dehalococcoidia; order Lucifugimonadales; family CATOSD01; genus CBDCIS01. The sequence continues at coordinate 376,879 of CBDCIS010000001.1, read as the reverse complement.
TGAATGAAAGCCAGGTGACCGTGACGGTGAGTCTCTCCGCCGACCCGGAGCGCACCGTGACCATCCCAATCACGAAGACGAACCAGGGAGGAGCGAGCGCCGCCGACTATTCGGGCGTCCCGCAAACCATCACCTTCAATGCCGGGGAGACCTCCAAGACCTTCACCTTCACCGCCGACGCCGACGACGTGGACGACGACGAGTCGGTGAAGCTCACCTTCGGCACGCTTCCGGCCCGGGTGAGCGAAGGCGCGACCAGCGAGACGACGGTCTTCATCACCGACGACGACGCCCCTCGGGTGACGGTGAGCTTCGGCGCCGCCAGCTACAGCGTGGAGGAGAGCGACGATACGGGCACCGCCGAGGACAAGGAGAACGAGGCGGTGGTCACCGTCACCCTGAGCGCCGACCCGGAACGCACGGTGATCATCCCCATCACCAGAACGCACCAGGGCGGGGCCACCGCAGATGACTACAGCGTACCGACCAGCGTGACCTTCAACTCCGGCGAGACGGAGAAGGCCATCACCTTCGCCGCCGAGGACGACGACGTGGACGACGACGACGAGTCGGTCCTTCTGGTCTTCGGCACGCTTCCGGTCAGGGTGAGCGGGGGCGCGACCACCGGGACGACGGTCACCATCGACGACGACGATCCCCGGGTGACGGTGAGCTTCGGCGCCGCCGGCTACAGCGTGGGGGAGAGCGACGATGCGGACACCCCGGAGGTGAATGAAAGCCAGGTAACCGTGACGGTGAGTCTCTCCGCCGACCCTGAGCGCACGGTGACCATCCCCATTACGACGACGCACCTGGGCGGGGCCACCGATGACGACTACTCCGGGATGCCGGAGAGTCTGACGTTCGGTCCGGGGGACACATCACAGGAATTTGTCCTCTCCGCCACTGACGACGAGGTCTATGACGATGGGGAGGCGATAGAGCTCGGTTTTGGGATGTTGCCCGACCGAGTGACGCCCGGCTCCCCGGCGGTCGCCACAATCACCATCGTTACTGACTGCGATAGCTTCTGGTGCGGCACGGTGACCTTCGAACTCTATCGCGAGTGGGACGAGAACGGTGGAAGGTTCCTGATCAGGAAGCACCCATCCGCCAGCGATGCCCTTGAAACGGATGTGTTCACTCACAACGGTGCGGAATACCTGGCCTGGTCCATGCACCTCGTACACGGGCCGTCGGGGACGGGACCGGCCGGTCCCCCGTTCCACATTCCTGAACGTGCGACCTTCGTTCTAACCCTGATTAACCCGGCCGGCGAGTCCTCCGAGGGTTATCGGACGATGCCGAACGAGGATTACCTCGACTGGACCGTCTACCTCGGCACTGAACATGAAGGCAAAACGCTGGAGGCCGAGCTGCCATTGAGTGATGCCAAGTTCTGTTGTGGCAATCACTGGAAATGGTACGGCCTCGACCTCCACGAACTGACAACCTCCTGGGAAGTCGGCAAGGAGTTCCAGGTCCGCATCGCCGCTGACCCTCGGTCGGACCGGCAGAAGAAACCATTGGGGCCGCCTCTCTACCTGCGCGCGGTGGGGGTCAACGCCGGGAGCGCGGTCATGGCCTGGGTCCGGCCTCAGCTTCGGAACGACGGCACCCCTTCGGGCGTGACGTACAAGGTCCAGTGGAAGCCGGAGTCGAGCAGTTGGGATACGCCGGGCGCCGTTTCGCAGCACGTCTACTTACAAGACCCTGATGACGATGGGGTCGCCTGGAGGATTCCTGGGTTGACCCCGGACTCTGTCTACCACGCGCGAGTGTACGCCATCAACGATACCGGAGAAAGCGAGCCCTCCAACCAGGCGGTCATACGCACCGAGCCGGGGCCGGCGGAGAGCAATGAGATGTTCAGCGCCGGCATCCTCGGCGAAGGCAGGGTGGGCGAGACCCTCGAGGTGACGGTCCGAGCAATCGAGGACGATGTTGACCTCGGTGCATTCACTCAAACCTACCAGTGGCTCCGAACCGTCCCGGGAACTTGGGAGGTCACGGAACTCGCCGGAGAAACGGAGCCAAGCTACGTCGTGGTCGCCGACGACGCGGGCAAGGCCATCAAGGTCCGGGTCACGTTCACGGACGAGGACAACAATCGGCATGAAGTGACCAGCAACGGCGTGGCCATCTCCTCCGAGTCCGGCGGCGACGAGCCTATAGCACAGCAGCAGGCCGCCAACACCCCCGCCACCGGCGTGCCCGGCATCATCGGCTCTCCCCGGGCCGGCGAGACCCTCACCGCCGACACCTCCGGCATAGCCGACGAGGAGGGCCTGACCGACCCGCGGTTCACCTACCAGTGGGTCCGCATGGACCCCGCCACGGCTGCCGAGACGGACATCGACGGCGAAACGGATGCCAGGTACGCCGTGACGGCCGAGGACGAGGGCAAGGCCATCCTGGTCAGGGTCGCCTTCACCGACGACGCGGGCAACGAGGAGTCGGTGAAGAGCCACCTGGTGCTTGTGGCCCCGCCCCTGGTGGAGGCGGCCAACGCCCCGGCCACGGGCGCTCCCACTATAGACGGCACGCCCCGGGTGGGCGAGACCCTCGTCGCCGACATCTCCGGCATCGAGGACGAGGACGGGCTGAGCAATGTCGAGGTCTCCTACCAGTGGGTCCGCCACGACCCCGCCACGGAAGCCGACGAGGACATTGACGACGAGGAGGAGGAGACCTACGTCGTGACCGGCGACGACGTGGGCAGGGTCCTGAAGGTGCGGGTGTCGTTCACCGACGACGCCGGCACCGAGGAGTCGCTGACCAGCGAGGCGACTGAGGCGGTCACCCGTCGCCCGCTGACAGCGGAATTCCGGAACAAGCCGACGGGGCTCGACGGCAGCGCGTCGTTCACCTTCGAGGTGCACTTCAGCGAGGCGTTCCCGCTGGCGGCCCGCACGATGCTGGAAGATGTCATCACGGTGACCAACGGGACGGTCACCGAAGCCAGTCGGCTGGACAATCCGCACGACGAGGCGGACGGCATACAGCCGAACCGGGAGTGGCGGATCACGGTGGAGCCCGGCGGGAACGGCGACGTGGTCATCGTTCTGCCCACCACCACCGACTGCGATGCCCAGGGCGCCGTCTGCACCGCCGACGGCAGGAAGCTGTCCAACCGGACCGAGATCACCGTCCCCGGGAACACCCCGGCCACCGGACGGCCCGGCATCATTGGGACCCCGGAGGTGGGCCGGGAACTGACGGCCGACACGTCGGCCATCTCCGACGCCGACGGGCTGACCACCGCCACCTTCAGCTACCGGTGGCTCGCCGCCGACGCGCCGATAGCCGACGCCACGGGCGACAGGTACACCCTGTCGGACGCCGATAGGGGCAAAGCCATCAGGGTCAGGGTGTCGTTCAACGACGACGCGGGCAACGAGGAGTCGCTGACCAGTGCGGCCAGCGCAGCGGTAGAGGCGCCGCTGACGGCGTCCGTCAGCAATGTGCCCGATTCGCACGACGGCAGCGCAGCCTTCACCTTCGAGCTGCGGTTCAGCGAGGCGCCCGTGGATGACTTCAGCTACAAGACCCTGCGGGACCATGCCTTCACCGTTACAGGGGGTGAGGTGACCGTAGCGCGTCGCCTGGAGCGGCCCGGCAACATCAGGTGGGAGATACACGTAATACCGAACTCCAACGGGACCGTCACCATCGTGCTGCCGGCCACCACCGACTGCGATGCCCAGGGCGCAATCTGCACGGAAGACGGCAGGAAGCTGTCCAACCGGACCGAGATCACCGTCCCCGGTCCGGTCGGGTAAGCCGCCGTCGCGGTCTTCGGGCAACAAAAAAGGCCGCACATATGGATGGAGTCCGGGCGGGGGTCGTCACCCCGCCCGGGCAGGCACTCTCCCAATGCAGTGGAGCGGACGGGCGGGGGGACCAGACGCCCTTTCTTCCCTCGCGTCGATGCCGGACGCGCACTCTCCCCCATGAGAGAGTCGCGATGCGTCCTGCGGAAGGACCGGCGTCCATGCCGAAACAGCGCGCACAGTACAGGAGAAGAATCCACGCCATCTCAGATGACTTCCCGCAGCGCCTGGAGTGGTTCAAGCATGCGTCCGGCCTGTCGTGGGCGGAGATCGCGCGTCGGCTGCGCGTCCCTCCCCTCACCATAAGGCGCTGGAGGAAGAACGGGGTGCGGCCCAACTATCGGCACATGAAGGCGCTTCTGGCCTTGGCTGACAGCCTGGAACTCGGCTATCTGTTCACCCATTAGTGGAGATCGTGAAGGGCCGCGACGGGGCTTGAAACTCAAGAAACGCCTCATACAGGGATCGAAGGGGACTCTCCCGGAGGAGTGTGTCGGCAAGCTGGCGGTACTCGCAGACGGTAACAGGCAAAAGGCCATACAGCCGGTCCTCCAGATAGCCGTTCACGTCTCTCCGTTCCTCTTCAGTGGTCCTTCTCCCTTTGCGGAAACGCAAGAAAGGCCGCACACATGGGTGTGCGGGGGAGGCCGCCGCTCTTAGCTGCGACGGTCTCCCCCGTGTCTCTGCGCTCAGCGTCCCGCGTCGGCCCTTAGAACAGCCTCAGCGTCTGCTGTTGTGCCTGCTGCTCCTCCAACGTTTCGGTTGACTCCGCCTGCGCCGCCGCCTGCCCGCGCCGGTTCCGGCCCCTGGCCGGTGGAGCGGGCCTCGCGTAGGCGGGATGTTTCGGCGTCTCCTCCCACCTGGCTTTCGCCCTCTCGACCACCGACAGGGCCTCCTGCGCCAGCCCGGACAGGTCCGGGTCGTCGAAGGTCTCGATGTGCGGGTCCGAGGAGGGTTGCTGCACGTCGATAGTGGCCCTGCCTCCCTTGATGGACACGACCACCTTGAGGTCCTCCGAGGAGTCGGTCTCCTCTCCGGCGGCCTGCTCCCCGGCGTCGCCGGAGCCCTGGCCGTCCTGTGCGGTTTCCTTATTGGCGTCCTGCTCGTCGGCGACCGGGGCCGCCGTGGGCTCCGCTGCCTCGCCGAACAGGCCGTCGTCTGCGCTCAGCGCATCCGAGCGGGTTGCTTCCGTTCCGCTATCGTCAGGCATGGTCTTCTCCTTCCTTCGTCGATTCTCCGATTGCGCTTGTGCGCGCCCTTGGCTAGGCAGCCATTCCCGCCGACCGTCCTCTGATCTCGCCCAGGGTCTGCGACTCCCAGTACAGGTCGCGCTCCACAGCGGGGACGCCGCCGAGCACGGTCGCCTCCGCCATCTCCGTCAGGTCGAAGTACCCCAGCTCCGTCTCAAGTCCCTCGACGAGGCCGAAGCAGAGTCCGGTCTCGGCCTCCCACTCGGTGATGTACCAGGTCCAGTTGGCGTATGGGGAGAAGAGCTTCACCCTGGCGACGACGGCGTCGGGGTCGTCCGCGCCGTCATTGGCGTACAGGGGCGGGATGGTGTCGGCGAGCTCCTTCGTCATCAGCTTGTGCCTGCGGAGGCCGCTGTGGTTGTCCTGCCACATGGTCGTGGCCGTTCCGTTCTTGTCAGTCATGGTTTTCTCCTTCCTTGTTCGTTCCTTCGACGGGTTCACGTGCGCCGATCACTCGACGTAGGCCCCCACCGTCCGCTCCACCCCCTCCGGGGTGACGTAGGTGGGGGTGACGGTGCCCAGGTCCATGTCCAGGTAGAGGGCCATGAAGGGGCACGTCCCGGTCACCATGCGGCGCACCACCTGCAAGACCAGCGACGCCATCATCTGGTTGATGGTAGGGTCCTGGTCGGTGAGGTCGAGGGCCGCCGCGCAGTCCACGTCGGGCGGCCGGGTCGAGACCGCCGTCAGCAGGTCGGGGCGCTGGAGCGTGGCCGCGGGGGCCAGGTGGCAGGTTTCGCCCGTGAAGGCGCCCTCGTCCCAGCTCACCCGGTCGGACACGTTGCCGACCAGCACCTGTCCCCAGTTGGTGTCGTTGCCCGCGTCGATGAGCCACCGTCGCGGGTCACCCGGCAGGCACTCCGCCATCGCCTTTCGTGCGAGGGCGTTGTCGGCGCAGCCGATGATGAGGCTCTCGCGGTAGGCGGGCAGGCCGGGGTAGCCGTGGCCGTGGGGCTGTGACTCGTACTCCCTGAACGGGTACACCGAGTAGCCCACGGGTCTCCCATAGTTCATCGCCAGCCGGTCGGCCAGGGCCTGGCTCTTGAACTTGCCCACATCATCGCTGTAGAAGTTTTGGCGCAGGAGGTTGTGGGGCTCCACCCGGTCGTGGTCGACCAGGACGAAGTTTGCCTCCCGCCCCTGGAAGAGGCGGCAGAGTCCCTCGGCGACGAAGCCTCCGGTCCCGCCGCAGCCGACCACCGTGATCCACGGGTCTTCCAGCAGGAACGCGTTGTCCAGGTAGTAGGGCATCTTTCATTCACCTCCTTCTATTGGATTGGTTGAGTCCGTTTCCTCGGCCACCAGCCGGAGGCCGGGGTGCGGGCCGTCGAAGACCTGCGACCACTGCACCGGGGCGAAGTGGCCGTAGACGCCGACCCGGAGGCTCAGCTCGGGCCGGTCGCTGTCGAGGCGTCCGGCGACGCTGTATATCCGAAACCCCTGCTCGTCCCGGTCGTCGGTTTTCGAGAAGAAGGCGCGGGAGCGTCCGTGGGAGTGGAACTCGGCGACCACCCCTTCGGGCGGCACGTATTCGAGGGACGTCGCCGTCCCCAGCTGCGGGGGGGGGACCACCAGCCTGTAGGAGCGCCCGTCCCAGCGAACGGCGAAGAACCGCTCGGTGTCCGGGTCGTCCTCGAACCAGCCCAGCCCCACCTCGAAGAGAGCCGCCGGGATGGGTCCGTCGGATAGCTCCACCTTCCCTGCCACGGGAGCGAGCCCCCGCACCTCGCAGGGGGCGACCGGCACCCGCGCCGTCAGATGGGTGCTCTCGGACTGGACGTAGAGGCCGCCCGATCCGAGAACGTAGTCGTAGCCGATTCCGTGCGCTCCCGTCAGTCCCTCGTTGTGGTTGACGAGGTAGCCCACCGGCCTCCTGGTCTCGCTAGCGGTAGCCATAGCCCCGTCTCCCCTGGGAGGCCGCGATGACCTGGGCCACCGTGCACTGGGGAACAAGGTCCTCAACCGGGTACTCAGTCTGTCCATCGAGCTCCTCCCATAGCGCGTGCAGGTTGTCGGGGTGCTTCTTCGAGCGCTCCCGCGTGTCCCCGGTGCCCGAGAAGAAGGACTCCGGTATCTGGGCCGTCTCCTCGGGGAACCGGTGACTTCCGGGGCAGACCCGCCCGTCGCCGAAGACGTTGAAGGCGGGCATCCGGAAGAACTGCTCATCGGGGTTAGTCGGACGCTCCAGGGCCGCGTAGACCCAGGGCGCGCGTCCCGGCGAGCAGACGAAGACCAGCCCCGGCATGGGCAGCCGGAGCCGGGCGGGGGGCTTGAACGCCTCCCGTTGCAGGGCCACCGGCCAGACCTGGGGCGGCCTCCAGAGGGCCACCACCTGCCCGGTCTCACCCTGGTTCCACCAGAGGGCGTCCTGGGGCAGCAGCCCCGAGGAGAAGCCCAGGTGCTGCGTGAAGACGTTGGCGATCTCGTCCGCCGAGACGGTCCTGACCCACGTGGAGTCGCCGTCGAAGCCCCGCAGCAGCAGCGTCTCCTCGTACACCTCCAGCTGAAGGCTCAGCTTGTCCCTGGGCATGTCGGCCGGTCCCGGCAGGGACCACTCGGTCTTCTCAGTTTCAGTCGTCATGGTCGTCGTCCTCCTTTCCTTGTTCTTGTATCCGCTCCGGGACCCTGGGCAGGACGGTGTCCAGCATCTCGGCGAAGCGGCCGGGGAGGTCCTCCTCCAGCCAGTCGGCCAGCCTGCACACCGAGTCCATGAGGGTCTTGGCCTTCCGCCACTCCTCCGTGCCATCGGCTATGATCTCGTCCTCCCAGGGGTCGCAGAACCCGTCGTAGCTGCCATCCTCGTAGGAATGGTCGAGGAAGAAGTTGCCGGTCTCGGCGAAGACCCACGAGGCGGCTAGGGCCGCCCCCTCGAACCGGGTATCCTTCACCGCCTCCGTCAGGTACTCGACGGGTATGCCGCCCTGGGTAATCCTCTCCAGGGTCGATTGCGGGATGCGCTCCGCGGCCGACTCAAGCCAGGCCACCCGTATCTCGTCGGACTCCCCGTAGAAGGAGTCCGGGGGCCTGGTCAATAGGAGCAAGGCCGAGATGCCGTCCCGGTAGCCGTTCCACAGCTCGTGGAGGCCGTCGTAGCCGAAGCCCATCAGGTCGAAGGGGATGCCCCTCCGCATCCAACTCCAGGGGGGTTCCTCCCCCTCCCATTCCATCCAGTATTCGATGAACGGGGCGTAGAGGGGGAAGTGGCGCTCGCCGAAGAGATTGGCGAACCGCTCCACCCTCGTGCGCACGTCGGGGGCCGAGAGCGCCGCCTCCGCCTCATTGGGAAAGAGGTGGCGCACCAGCCCCGTGAACCATGCGTAGTCGTCGGCGTACCCGACGATGGTCACCAGCTCCCGCAGCGACGGCGGACGCCGCAGGAGCAGTGTTGCCAGGCCGCTCAGGAGCGCCGGGGCCGCAGTTGCCACCGAAGCGCCTCCTTGAGCCGTCCCGTTGAGGCGGCGTAGTCCTGTGCCTGCGTGCAGGCCATTTCGACATCCTTCTGCCGTGCGGCCGCGGCGTCCAGGTCGAGGGAGCCGTCGGGCCGTGTGAGCTCCGCCGTGAGCTCGATGATGCTGAGGCCCGCCGACGGGGTCGCCGCCAGCAGGCCCGCGAAGGTCCGGGTGTCCATCGGATGCCCTCCTTACTCGCGGGTGAAGGCCCCCTTGGTGCCCACCCGCCGCTGGAACTCGTAGATGGTGTCCTCGCCGCGCTTGGTCTCTTTCACTGAGGCGTTTGCGATCTCGCCGTAGAAATCCGAGAGCGTTGCCTTCACCTCGTCGACGGTCATCCCGGCATCGGGGTCGGGGAACTCGCGGTCGTCGTAGACAAAGATTCTTGCCATTGGTTCTTCTCCTTTGTGAAGGTTGCTTGTCTTCCTGCCTTGCCGGTTGCGGCGTCCTGCTCAGGACACCGTATGGGCGGGAGAGGCCGCCGCTCCATTGGCGACGGCCTCTCTCCGTAGACTGCGGTCTAGCGTCCCGCGCCGACCAGCTCCGATTCCCGGTCCTGCTCCATCGCCCACTCGAACATCGAAAGGGTCGCGGGCTGCGGCTTGCCGTTCCTGCGCTTCGGCTTGACCGGCTCCTCGGCCATGAACTCGGCCCAGGAGAACAGCGACTGCTGCGCCTCCTCGGCCTCGTCGTGGTGTCCGTTGGTCCCGTTGCCGTTGATCGGGGCGGGCGCATGGCCGTTCCCGTTGGCGTGACCCCCGTATCCAGTACGGGGCAGGCTGTTGACCGGGGCCAGCTCGACCGTCGCCCCGATGCCGAAGGGGTCGTGGCCGTTGCCGTGGTGGCCGTTGCCGTTGACCCCGACGGCCTCCGGCTCGATCTCGACGACCTTCCAGCCGTCGTCCACCAGGAACTCTTCTGCGGCGGCCTCGGCGTCCCTGGCCTGGGCGAACACCTCCTCCACCGCCTCGTCGCCGGCCTCCTCCTCGTCCCCGCTGACGATCTTGCGGGCCAGGGCCATCATCACGTCGTCGCCTTCGTCCCCATAGGCCGCAAGCCCGTCCTCCGGCAGCTCTCCCTCGACGGCGAGCGAGCTCTGCATCTTCTTCGCCACCAGCTTCAGCGCGTCGGCCTGCAGCGTGTTCCGGTAGGACATGAACACCACCTTGACCGGGCGGGTCTGCCCGATGCGCCACGACCGCCGCGACGCCTGCCGCATTACGTAAGTGCTGTAATCGTTCTTTGTCTGTCAATCGACACAACAAAGTGCGGTTCTCGTGGACAGTCGATTTGGAGGCAGCCGGAGTCGAGTAGGAGACAACTCCCATTGGACGACTACTGCCCTTTCAACTTAGGTGGATCGAAGGACGGGTCTGCCGACTGCGCTGCTGGCCGAAGTTTTCTTATGTGGTCACAGCCCGCGCAGTAGTCGCAGCCTAATCGGAGTAGGCAGTATTGGGGCCACACAGGTCAGTGGCAGAGAAAGCCGAAGCCTCCTACAGGATGATGGGATGGCCGCCACCGCCGCAGGGCGAGCCCCTGGCGTGCCACGCCGAAGCTGCGGCCGTCGTGGAGGATGACGGTGGCGTCGAAGCGCCCCCGGCGATGGAACTCCACGCGTGACCGGAGCCCGTCGATGCCGGGGACATTGAGGCGGCGAATCGGTAGATGGCGGCCACCGCCTCCATCCTGCAGATGAGCAGCGTCAGCCACTCTCTGGACGCGGGGTAGGACCGCACGAAGTCCGAGGGTGTGGCCAGTCCAGCACCCAGTCGGCTTCGCCGATGCCCTTAGTCGTCAGGTGGTATCTCTGGCTCGACGGCAAGTGGGCGGTGCCGTGGATCGCCCTCTCGACGATACCCTCTGCCAGCAGATTGCCCAAGGGAGCGGTGGGCGGTGGCGTGCGGCTCGTCGAGGATGAGCGCCAAGTCCGTCGAATCAACGAGAGGCGTCCGGCTGAGGGCGTGGAGTAGCTGTCGGTCGGCGAGAGCCAAGCTGCGGTCCTCTTTCCACACTTGCTGTGTTCGTGTATTTCTGCAGTAGACAGTCGCCCAACTTCTATTTTCGCCGGAGGCCTTCTTATGTAATGCCTTGTAAGCCATTGTGCCCAAGTCGACTTCGTGGTAAGTGGGTGAGCGTAGCGCTAGGTTGCTTGACAGACGAACGACATTGACTTGAACTCGCCTTGGGGCGTATTCTTGGGCAGCATCCAAGGGTATTCCGAATAGTTTCGTATAGGGGAGATGACAATGACTTCAACGAAGCGCCTACTGCCAACAGGGGAATGTTGGTGTGGGTGCGGTGCCGAGACTGCAATCGGCTCTTTCTTCCTGCCTGGGCATGACAAGACTGCCGAGTCCGCAATAATTGCGGTCGAGTACGGCGGAGTTCCCGAGTTTCTAGACCGCCACGGCTATGGACCCGGCGGCAAGAATGCCAGGCAGGAAGTTACGAAGTGGCGAGCCAGAGGAAAACGAGTGAGGTAAGGACAGTGTCTACTGCTCAGACAGCAAAGCCAAAAGGCGATGCCATCAAGACGGGCCACGAGGCTGAGTACTGGCGAATGGCCGACGCCCTACGGGGGAGCATGGACGCCGCCGAATACAAGCACGTCGTCCTCGGCCTCATCTTCCTAAAGTACATCTCCGACGCCTTCGAGGAGCGGCACGCGGAGGTGCTTGTCGAATTAGGTGAAGAGGCCGCCGAGGACCGGGACGAGTACATCGCGGAGAATATCTTCTGGGTGCCTTCCGAGGCACGCTGGCAGTACCTCAAGAACCAGACACGTCAGCCCAACATCGGGCGATTGGTCGACGCCGCCATGGTCGCCATCGAGCGGGACAACTCGGTACTCAAGGATGTGCTGCCCAAGGACTACGCCCGGCCTGCCCTGGACAAGACCCGATTGGGGCAGGTGGTCGACATGGTGAGCAATATCAAGGTCGGCGGCGCTGAGGCCCGCGCCACGGATGTGCTAGGCAACGTCTATGAGTATTTCCTGGAGCAGTTCGCCCTGGCCGAGGGCAGGAAGGGTGGCGAGTTCTACACCCCGCGCTCGGTCGTGCGGCTCCTCGTGGAGATGCTGGAGCCGTACCAGGGCCGCGTGTACGACCCGTGCTGCGGCTCCTCCGGCATGTTCGTCCAGTCGGTGGAGTTCATCCGCGCCCACGCCAGCGGCAACGGCAACGCGGGTAGAGCCAGGGGCGACATCTCCATCTACGGCCAGGAGTCCAACTACACCACTTGGCGCATGGCCAGGATGAACCTAGCGATCCGGGGCATCGAGGGCCGCATCGAGCACGGAGACAGCTTCCGCAACGACAGTCACCCGGACCTGCGGGCCGACTACATCCTGGCCAATCCGCCCTTCAACGTCTCCGATTGGGGAGGCGAGCAGCTCAGGGATGATAAGCGGTGGGAGCACGGCGTCCCGCCGGTGGGCAACGCCAACTTCGCCTGGGTCCAGCACTTCCTGTATCACCTGGCGCCACGAGGCATCGCGGGCTTCGTCCTTGCCAACGGCTCCATGTCGTCGAACCAGTCCGGTGAGGGTGAGATACGCAAGAATATAATCGAGGCTGGCCTCGTGGACTGCATCATCGCCCTGCCGGGCCAGCTCTTCCGCTCCACCCAGATACCCGCCTGCCTCTGGTTCCTGCGTCGGGGGCGGCAGGAAGGAGACCGTCTGGGCGAAACGCTCTTCATAGACGCCCGCAAGCTAGGGCACATGCTCGACCGCACGCGGCGCGACCTGTCCACGGAGGACATCACCCACGTCGCCGACACCTACCACGCCTGGCGCGGCAAGGACGCTGGCGAATACGAGGACGTCCCCGGCTTCTGCAAGAGCGCGACGCTGGAGGAAGTCCGGAAACATGGTCACGTGCTCACCCCAGGCCGGTACGTCGGCGCAGCGCCGCAGGAGGACGACGGAGAGCCGTTTGAGGAGAAGATGGCCCGTCTCTCCGCCCAGTGGCGGGAGCAGCAGGCCGAGGCGCAACGGCTGGACGCGGAGATCGAGGCGAACCTGGAGCGCTTGGGGTTCGGAGGGCATCGGTGACTACCATTGAATCCTTGTTCGTTACCCGATTGCAGGAGGATGGTAGCCATTGGGCACTGACGCTTCCGATAGATGTCAGCCGGTTCTTGGCCGATATCGAGCACCTCTTTGGGCCAAGAGATCACTCGTTCACTCTGGTTGGCATCGAAATCGACTCGACGCCAGGCGCATGTCCACGTCTCTGGTATCCAGATAGCGGAATTGCGCCTGACGATCCCGAGCGGCGGTCCCGGCATGTCGCTATCCGTCTGACCTCAAATGCACTCACTGACTCGGTAAGGGCACGGTGGCAACTGGCGCATGAGTGCCTCCACTTGCTCGATCCTTGGAACAAGCAGGTTGACGGACGCCCCGCCAACTGGCTGGAAGAGGGACTTGCCGCGTGGTTCCAAAACAGTCGAGTACCGGAAGTGGAGTGCCATGAAGGGCAGTACGCCCTAGCAGAGGACCTCGTTTCACCTCTAATGGATGCACTGCCAGGTGCTGTCAAACACATTCGCCAAGGGCGCGGCCTACGCATCAGCGAGATCACCCCAGGCGTCCTACAGGACTACTGCCCTGAATTGGGCGAAGACACCTCGCGGAAGCTATGCCAGCCCTTCAGCAATTAGATCGAACCGCCATGCTGGACACGGTCATCGAATGAATATCAAGGGCCTGGGGTTTGGAAGATAGAGGATGCCCGATGAAGCTTGACTTGACACCACTGGAAGACGCCGTTGCCCAGTTGGAAGAGGCCCTGGACATCTACAACTCCGACTTGGCCTTGGACTACCCTCGCCTCAAAAGGCATCTGAGGGCTGCCGTAATCCAGGCCTTCGAGTTCACCTACGAGCTCTCCTTCAGAATGCTGAGGCGCTATCTTGAACTCGCCTCTGCCAACCCGGCGGAGATCGACGAGCTCGTCTTCAACGACGTGATACGCGAAGCCTACAGACAGGCTCTTCTCAGGTCGGAGCTCCCGGAGTGGCTTGAGTTCCGCAGGAACCGCGGCACGACCAGCCACACCTACAACGAAGAGAAGGCGCAGGAGGTGTTCGAGAGCGTCCCGGACTTCCTCCAGGAGGCTCGCTATCTCTTGAACCGCTTGCATGAGAGGAACGAGTCTCTTGACTAGCCCGGTGGACATTAGGCCCGACCACCTCGAAATCGTGCAGAGCATCCTGCACGAGCATCTGCCTGCGGGTGTCAAGGTCTGGGTCTTCGGGAGCCGCGCCAGTTGGGCCACAAAGGACTCCTCGGACCTGGACCTAGCCCTGGAGGGCGAAAGCAAGCTCAGCCACAAAGTGCTCGGTGCGTTGAAGGACGCCTTCGAGGACTCGGCACTCCCCTACACGGTTGACGTTGTAGACCTGAACCGGATCGGCGACTCCTTCAAGCAGATCGTGAAGTCGCAGAGAGCACCTCTGCCTATAGATGGAGATGGGACTACGGCGGGCGACTGGATTCAGTGCACTGTGGCAGAGGCGTGCGGTTCGATCAACTACGGACTGACTGCGTCTGCGTCAAGCCGTTCGGATGGACCAAAATTCCTTCGCATTACTGACATCGTATCTGGACAGATCGATTGGAATACGGTCCCGCACGTTGAAGCTGATGATGATACGGTAGCAAAATACCGGCTTCACGACGGTGACATCGTCATAGCAAGGACTGGGGCATCAACGGGTACGAGTGCCTATGTGAGTGATCCCCCACCATCCGTGTTTGCATCGTATTTGGTTCGCTTACAGGCAAAGCCTGAGTTTGACGCACGGTTCCTTGCCTACTATCTCAAGTCAAGGGAATTTTGGGATTTTATACGCGGTGTCCTGGGCGATAAGTCCGCTCAGCCAAATGCAAGTGCTTCCACAATGACTGCAGCACCCTTCAGAGCCCCGAGGGATGAAGCCGAGCAGCGGGCCATTGCCCACGTCCTCGGCACGCTGGACGACAAGATCGAGCTGAACCGGCGGATGAACGAGACGCTAGAGACAATGGCCCGGGCGCTGTTCAAGTCATGGTTCGTGGACTTCGAGCCGGTCCGCGCCAAGATCGAGGGCCGCTGGCGTCGCGGCGAGTCGCTCCCCGGCCTCCCCGCCGAGCACTACGACCTGTTCCCGAACCGCCTGGTGGACTCGGAGCTAGGCGAGATCCCGGAGGGGTGGGAGGTGAAGGCACTGGGGGAGGTGGTGCAGTTGAATCCCCGAGAACCAATGAAGCGGGGCACCTTGGCTCCGTACCTCGACATGGCTGCCCTGCCTACCTCTGGCTCCAGTCCGGATTCCCCGGTTTTGAGAGAGTACAAATCAGGTACACGCTTCCGCAACGGCGATACTCTGCTGGCCCGGATAACTCCCTGCTTGGAAAACGGCAAGACGGCCTTTGTCCAATCCCTAGCTACAGGCACGGTGGGCTGGGGTTCGACAGAGTTCATAGTGTTGCGAGCCGTTCCGCCTGTTCCGCCCGAATACACATACCTCCTAGCCCGCGACGCCGGCTTTCGGGAACACGCCATCCAGAGCATGACGGGAACGTCGGGGCGGCAACGCGTCCAGGTTGACGCATTGCTTCCCTATTCTCTACCCAATCCGCCCGCTGAAGTTTGGACTGAGTTCAGCGTATTGATCAGCCCCATATACGCCCAGATTGAGGTCAACCGCCAAGAATCACTTGCCCTCGCTGCCCAGCGGGGTACGCTGCTGCCGGGGCTGGTGTCGGGGGAGGTAGAGGTAGCAGAGTTATCTACACTGGTATGAGGAAATCTTGATGGTTGATTTGGAAATGGCAGACTTGGAACGGCTTTGGGGGCAAGGCACGGTTCGGGCGTTCATCAGCCACATAGCTGAGGACAAGAAACTGGCGACTGATATGAAAAATGAACTCGCCAATTACGGTATAGCTTCTTTCGTAGCTCACGAGGACATTGAACCAATGGAGGAATGGGAAACAGAGATTAAGCGAGCGCTTCTTAGTATGGACCTATTGATTGCATTGCTTACCGAGAAATTCAGTGACAGCAAGTGGACTGATCAGGAAATCGGGGCAGCCTCTGGGCGTGGGATACCAGTTATACCGATCCGCATTGGAAAGGACCCATATGGACTCATAGGCAGATACCAAGCCATCTCTGTGTCTGGCGTTAACGGCATACAAGTTGGCAAGGGCATTGTAGAATTCCTCTTCAAGTATCAAGGAAATGACGACAGGTTGAGAGAACTTGGCAAGGATATTTATATCGAAGCTATGAGGCAAGCAGATAGTTTCTCTCAAGCAAACTATCTCGCTCAATTCCTGTCTAGATTCGACACACTATCCACCACGCAGGCGAATTTGTTCGTGGAATCATTTAATGGGAATCCCCAAGTCTATCGCGCATTTGAGTTTCACCCAATCGCTGCCGGAGAATTGAGTCGTTTGACTGGCGATGAATACGCGCTTAGGCGGGACAAGTTTGACCAAAGCACCCGGTGGCTTGAGCGAGCGACCGTGGTGGATTTAGATAAACTGCCGTTTTGACTATGTGGAAACACCATTCCAGGACAGTTAGAGATGTGGCTGAAGGGGAGACGCGCTTGAATTAGGGATTCCACTTGAATGTGAGGCAATTATGGCTACCAAGAGCGTATTCATCAGCTTTGACTACGACAACGACAAGGACCTGAGGGGCGATTTAGTCGCCCAAGCTGAGAGGTCAGATTCGCCATTCAGCATAAAGGATGAGTCTGTGTACGGACGAATCAATGAAAAATGGCGAGATGAGGTGCGGTCTCGGATACGCAGGTGCGATCTCGTCATTGTTATCTGCGGCCACCGTACGCACAAGGCCAGCGGAGTAGCAGGCGAGGTTGCTATTACTCGGGAAGAGAAGAAACCGTACTTCTTGTTGAAGGGCCGCAGGCAAGGGCAATGTTCTCGGCCAAACACAGCGCCCAAGAAGAAGGTGATGCATCCTTGGACTTGGCCTACCCTGAAAGAACTCATCGCTCGTCCGAGGTAGGTATGGATGCCCAGAACTGCGAATCATTGATTCCTAAGACCGAAGAGTCCTACGGCGAGTCGTTCAAGTCAGACCTGCTTGAGCAGTACAAGCTCTACGTGCAGTCTGCTGAGAACGTCAGCACGCGCCGCGTCAACTCAAACCGCTACCTGCTGACTATTAACGCCGCGTTGGTTGCGCTGTACGGCCTACAGTCTGCAAACTTTGGCCAGGGCTACTGGACGCTGCTTATTCCCGTTATAGGCATTCCCGTATCCTTGCTCTGGTATCTGATCATAAAGTCACACGCTGACCTGAATCGCATCAAGTTCGATGTGATTCACGAGTTCGAGCAGCATCTGCCAGCGGCGATGTACAGGCATGAGTGGCGATTGGCTGAGGAGGGACAAGGCACGGCGTATCGTGCTGTGACGAAGATCGAACGGTGGATACCTATTCTCTTTGCTGGGCTTCATGTGGGGCTGACGGTTATGGTTATCCTAGCAATCGTTGGCGTCGTGGACTGGACGAAATGACCACTATCACTGAGGCTGAAGTCGAACAGGCCGCCCTTGACTGGCTGAAGGGTCTTGGCTGGCAGGTGGCGCACGGACCGGACATCGCGCCAGGCACGCCCAACGCTGAGCGTGACGATTACGGGCAGGTGGTCCTGGAGCGTCGGCTGCGGGATGCCTTAGCCACACTCAACCCTGCGCTGCCTGCGTCGGCGCTGGATGATTCCTATCGCAAGCTGACTCGGCCTGAGGGGTCAACCCTAGAGGCCCGCAACCGCGCCTTTCACCGGATGCTGGTCAACGGCGTGGAGATCGAGTACCGGGATTCTGAGGGACAAGTGCGCGGAGACCAGGTTCGGGTAATCGACTTCGACAACCCCGCCAACAACGACTGGCTGGCCGTCAACCAGTTCACCGTCACCGAAGACCAAAGCAACCGCAGGCCGGACGTGGCGCTGTTCGTCAACGGCCTGCCCCTGGGCATCATCGAACTGAAGAACCCCGCCGACGAAGACGCCACTATCTGGACGGCGTGGCAGCAACTCCAGACTTACAAGGCTGAGCTGCCCACCTTGTTCTCCATGAACGAGGCGTTGGTGGTCTCGGACGGTACAGAGGCTCGAATAGGTACGTTGACAGCGGGCAGGGAGTGGTTCAAGCCCTGGCGAACCGTCACCGGAGAGACGCTGGCCGCTCCCACCATGACCGAGCTACAAGTAATGCTGGAGGGCGTGTTCGAACCAGGTCGCTTCCTTGCGCTTCTACGCGACTTCATCGTATTCGAGGACGACGGCAGCGGCGCCCTCGCCAAGAAGATGGCGGGCTATCACCAGTTCCACGCCGTTCGCGTGGCTGTGGACGAGACCCTGCGGGCTGCGATGCTGCAACGCGCGGAGGCGCGGGTAGCCGAGAAACAGGGACACTACGAAGCGGGACGCAAGCCTGGAGGAGAACCCGGCGACCGCCGCATCGGAGTAGTCTGGCACACCCAAGGGTCGGGCAAGAGCCTGACGATGGCTTTCTACTCCGGGTCCGTTATCCGTGAACCGGCGATGGAGAACCCGACCGTTGTGGTCCTCACGGACCGCAACGACCTGGACGACCAGCTTTTCGGCACCTTCTCCCGTTGCCAGGACCTGCTGCGCCAGCCGCCAACCCAGGCCGAGAGTCGCGCCGACTTGCGCCGCAAGCTCTCGGTGAACGCCGGAGGCGTGGTCTTCACCACCATCCAGAAGTTCTTCCCGGAAGAGAAAGGCGACACTCATCCCACACTATCGGACAGGCGCAACATCGTCGTCATTGCCGACGAGGCCCACCGCAGCCAGTACGACTTCATCGACGGGTTCGCCCGGCACATGCGGGACGCGTTGCCCAACGCCTCGTTTGTCGGCTTCACGGGAACGCCCATCGAGCTACAGGACGCAAACACCCGCGCCGTGTTCGGCGACTACATCAGCATCTACGACATCCAACGCTCCGTCGAGGACGGGGCTACGGTGCCTATCTACTACGAGAGCCGCCTGGCCAAGCTCGCCTTGGACGAGGGCGAGAGGCCGAAGATAGACCCGGAATTTGAGGAGGCCACCGAGGGCGAAGAGGTGGAGCGCAGGGAGAGGCTCAAGACCAAGTGGGCGCAGCTGGAGGCGGTGGTCGGCGCGGAGAAGCGGGTGAATCAGATCGCCGAGGACATCGTTACCCACTTCGAGCAGCGGCTGGAGGCGCTCGAAGGCAAGGCGATGGTCGTCTGCATGAGCCGGCGCATCTGCATTGACCTCTACCGGGAGCTGACGCGCCTGCGCCCCGACTGGCACGATGATGATGACGGCAAGGGTGCGATCAAAGTGGTGATGACCGGCTCCGCATCCGACCCCTTGGAGTGGCAGCCGCACATCAGGAACAAGGCGCGGCGGGAGGCGCTGGCTCAGCGATTCAGAGACCCCGACGACCCGCTGAAAGTCGTGCTGGTGCGGGACATGTGGCTGACGGGCTTCGACGCCCCGAGCCTGCACACCATGTACGTGGACAAACCAATGCGCGGTCACGGCCTGATGCAGGCCATCGCCCGTGTGAACCGGGTGTTCAAGGACAAGCCAGGCGGCCTCGTCGTGGACTATCTGGGGCTAGCGCAGGATCTGAAGAAGGCACTGGCGACTTACACCGAGAGTGGCGGCAAGGGGCGAACGGCACTGGACCAGGACGAAGCGGTGGCCGTCATGCTGGAGAAGCATGAGGTGTGCTGCGCCCTGTTCCACGGCCTCGACTGGTCGAAGTGGACGACGGGCACACCACAGGAGCGCCTGAACCTGCTGCCAGCCGCGCAAGAGCACGTGCTGGCGCAGGAGGACGGCAAGGATCGCTGCATGAACTCCGTGAGGGAACTGTCGCAGGCGTTCGCGCTGGCCGTGCCCAACCCGGAGACCACGCGCATCCGCGACGACGTGGGATTCTTCCAGGCGGTGCGGGCAGCGCTGTCGAAGCGAACGGCTACAGAGGCGCGCCCGGAGGAGGAGTTGGACCTAGCCGTGCGTCAGATCATCTCCCGCGCCGTGGCATCCGAAGGTGTGATGGACATCTTCGCCGCCGCAGGTCTGGACAAACCGGACATCTCCGTGCTCTCCGATGAGTTCCTGGCCGAGGTCCAGGGGATGCCTCATCGGAACCTCGCCGTGGAGTTGCTTCAGAAGCTGCTCAGTGGCGAAGTATCCACCCGGCGGCGGAAGAACGTGGTGCAGGCCCGCTCCTTCGCAGAGATGCTGGAGCAGACCTTGCGTCGCTACCAGAACCGGGCGATAGAGGCAGCGCAGGTCATCGAGGAGCTGATTGAGCTTGCCAGGGACATGCGGGAAGCCAACGCACGCGGCGAACGACTGGGACTGTCCGACGACGAACTGGCCTTCTACGACGCACTGGAGACCAACGACAGCGCGGTGCAGGTGCTGGGCGACGAAACGCTCCGAGACATCGCCCGACAGCTCGTCGAAACGGTCCGCAACAACGTGACTATCGACTGGACGCTGCGCGAGAACGTCCGCGCAAACCTCCGCCGGTTGGTTCGCCGCATTCTACGTGAGCACGGCTACCCGCCCGACAAGCAGGAGAAGGCAACCCAGACAGTGCTAGAGCAGGCAGAGGTTCTGTCAGAAGGATGGGCGACAACCTAATGCGCCGGGAACAGCTTCGCGCTTACACCGCCAAATGGAGCCTCAAGGTAAAGGTTCTTGATTTCATTAAGGTTGGTGGACCGAGGTCCACATCGCTGACGCCGCCGAGGCTCGTGTCGTTCCTGTAGGAGCCCTGCGCCTGCGTCAAGGCCGTCGCCGTCCGATGATGGCTCCACCGTGACAGTGTCCGCTCAGGGATGGGCATACCGCTCCCCCGACGACAGGTTCCACTCCGTCCTCATCTGGCCTGCTCCTCCCCGTCCAGCAGGCCGTTGCGCACGGCCCAGACCACGAGCTCCTGCTTCGACTCGACCCCCAGCTTCTCCTGGATGCGGTAGATCGCGTTCTTGATGGTCGAGGCCTTGTTGCCCCTGGCCTCGGCGATCTGGGCGTATGACCTGCCGCTGGCGAACAGCCTCAGTATCTCCTTCTCACGGTCCGTTATCGACTCCAGGCCCCGCCCGGCGCCGAGACCGCGCTGGCCCCTGATCATCGCGAAGACCCTCCGTATGTACCGGTCCGGTATGCGCAGTTTCCCCTGGGCCAAGTCCCGAATCGCGACCGCCAGCTCCTCCGGCCCCGAGTGTTTCTGAAGGTAGCCTGTCGCCCCAGCGGCCACGGCCTCGATCACGGCATCCTCGGCGGTGGAGGCCGTGAGCATCAGCACCTGGATGTTCGGCATCTCCTCCATGATCTCCCGGCAGGCGTCGACGCCGTCCTTGCCCGGCATCATCACGTCCATGACGATGACGTCGGGCTCGACCCGCTGCGCCATCCTGACCGCCTCGACTCCGTCCGAGGCCTGTCCGACGACCTCGAAGTCCTCCTCGCCGTCCAGGGCCTCCCGCAGGCCGTTCCTCATGAGGGGGTGGTCGTCCGCCACCATCACCCTTATTCGTTCGGTCGATGACATGTCGGTCTCCTTCCGTAAGACTGCCTACAGCGGCATCTCGCACGTCACGGTCGTGCCCCCGCCGGGTCCGCCCGTCTCCACGACGAGCCTGCCGCCCAGTCTTTCGGCGTCCGCCTCCATTCCCCTGAAGCCCCGCCCGCGCTCGGCGTAGTCGTCCGGGAGGCCGACCCCGTCGTCCGATACGGAGAGCCGCAGACCTCCGCTCTCGAAGTCCAGCCTGACCTCCACCCGGCTTGCCCCGGCGTGCAGGAAGGCGTTGGTGAGGGCGTTGTGGGCTATGGAGAAGAGCCGGGCCTTGGTCTCCACGGCGAGGGGCGGCTCGGTCCCGGTCTGGAGCAGCTCCGCCGGAATCGAGGCGGTCTTCGAGAAGTTGTCGGTGTGGGACCAGAGCACCCGGCCCAACTCCCTTCCCTCGAAGAGCTGCCCCTCGTCTATGGGACGCCTCAGCTCCCAGATGACCGCCTTCGACAGCGACGAGGTCGCCGCCAGCGTCCCCGCCAGCTCCTCGTTTGCGCCGCCGGCCATCCTCATGGCCCGGTGTATCCCCATGGAGACCATGTACGCCGTCTGCGCGGCGGTGTCGTGGATGGCCTGGGAGAGCTCGATGCGCTCCCGGTGCAGCTCCCGCTCCCGCTCGGCGGAACGCTGCCGCCTGACCCGCTCGAAGCGGGCGACCAGGCTGACGCATCCGACGACGCCGTACATCGCCGCTATCCTGCCGAGTAGGGCCTTCTCCTCGCCGGCAGCGAATTCAAGACCCGGGTCCACCGCAAAGCTGACGACGGCATAGACGAGGGCGGCCATCGTGGTCCACGCCAGGCCGAGCCACAGCGACGTGAAGACGACGGCGAACAGGGCGAGCGCGACGTAGTAGGCGACGAAGAAGTAGATGTCGAAGTCGGCGGCCATGACGATGGCGCCGGTGATCAGGGCGACGTCCATGGCGCTCAGGAAGAGCAGCCAGCGCCACGTCGCCGCCCAGCCCCGGTGGAACCTGTAGTGGACGAGGCCGTTGAACACCACCAGCGGCACGTGCAGAAACAGGTACTGCCCGTGGGTGTCCAGCCAGAACTCGGGGCGGTAGGCCAGCTGGGCCAGGGCGACCGCCCAGACGAACCAGCGCAGCCAGACGGAGACCTTCGCCCCGAAGAGGAGCACCTCCGGGTCGGCCCGGACGGTGCGGACGAACCACCCCGACACTCCGGCTCCGGGCACGGCCGTGCCCCCGCACCGCCTCTCCGACCTTCTCTGGGGCGCTGCGGGCATTTGATCGACTGCGCCGAGACCGTCCTCCGGCAATGGCGGACTCCCCCTTTGTGACGATGTGAACAGTTGCCTCCGGCATCTTCAAAGTACCCTCTTCGAAGGACGGCTGTCGAGTGCTAATAGCACCCTGCGACATGGGGCGATAGGACTCCTATCAAGCACGTCAAAAGCACTCAACACATATGCGTATTAGACAGGGCGAACGGCGGGGTCTATTGGCCCCAAAATGGTTCCAAAACGACCGCTCTGAACGCCCCCCCCCGCAAAAGTCCTGTCAACGATGTGACGCACGGCTCTTGATGGCCTTCGCATTCCCGGCTAGCTTGATGGTCGGCCCATTCAGGCTTGGGAAAAGCACGCCGTCTCCGATGCACGGCGCATTCAATGAATACAGGGGCATCCCGAACAGGAACGGAGGGTAGGCCAAATGAGAATTGGAAGCAGACATCAGATGCGTGGCTGGCCGGTTCGAATAGTTGCGCTCGTTGCAGCGATTGCGATGCTGGCGCTGGCTGCGGTGACTTTCGGAGGCGACTTTGTCGCGAAGGCTCAGGCGCAGGATGGCGCCATGAGCGCCCCGACGCTGAGCAGCGACACTTGCGGGACGGTGGTCCTGTCATGGGAGATTCCCAGCCCCGAGCCCACCGACTACCGCATCGACTGGGCGAAGTCCGGCGAGGAGTACACGTCCTGGACCGTCGACGAGGGCCATGTCTACCCGGAAGGGACGGAGACGACGGTCACCGTCACCGGTCTTGAGGCCGGCGTGGAGTACAAGGTGCGCATGCGGGCCCGCTACTTCGGAGACCGCCGATGGAGCGGCCCCTGGACCGCCGACACCACCATTGCCGTTGCAGGCGAGGTTGCCCCGAGCGATCCCCCGCCGGCGGATGGCGTCATGAGCGCTCCGACGCTGAGCAGCGACACGTCCGGGACGGTCGTCGTGTCATGGGAGATTCCCAGCCCCGAGCCCACCGACTACCGCATCGACTGGGCGAAGCCCGGCGAGGAATACACGTCCTGGACCGTCGACGAGGGCCATGTCTACCCGGAAGGGACGGAGACGACGGTCACCGTCACCGGTCTTGAGGCCGGCGTGGAGTACAAGGTGCGCATGCGGGCCCGCTACTTCGGAGACCGCCGATGGAGCGGCCCCTGGACCGCCGACACCACCATTGCCGTTGCAGGCGAGGTTGCCCCGAGCGATCCCCCGCCGGCGGATGGCGTCATGAGCGCTCCGACGCTGAGCAGCGACACGTCCGGGACGGTCGTCGTGTCATGGGAGATTCCCAACCCCGCGCCCACCGACTACCGCATCGACTGGGCGAAGCCCGGCGAGGAGTACAAGTCCTGGACCGTCGACGAGGGCCATGTCTACCCGGAAGGGACGGAGACGACGGTCACCGTCACCGGTCTTGAGGCCGGCGTGGAGTACAAGGTGCGCATGCGGGCGCGCTACTTCGGAGACCGCCGATGGAGCGGCCCCTGGACCGCCGACACCACTATTACCGTTGCAGGCGAGGTTGGCACGAACGAGCCCCGGGGGGCGGATGGCGTCATGAGCGCTCCGACGCTGAGCAGCGACACGTCCGGGACGGTCGTCGTGTCATGGGAGATTCCCAACCCCGCGCCCACCGACTACCGCATCGACTGGGCGAAGCCCGGCGAGGAGTACAAGTCCTGGACCGTCGACGAGGGCCATGTCTACCCGGAAGGGACGGAGACGACGGTCACCGTCACCGGTCTTGAGGCCGGCGTGGAGTACAAGGTGCGCATGCAGGCGCGCTACTTTGGAGACCGCCGATGGAGCGGCCCCTGGACCGCCGACACCCTGATAACCGTGGCCGCCGAACAGGCGGACCCGCCGCTGCCGCCTCCCGCGATCGTGGAGGTGATAGAGCCCGAGACCGCCGAGCAGAGCTCCGACACACCGCTGATCAGCAACCTGGGCCGGCTGACCTCAGCTGATCGCCTTAGCATTGGCCACCTTAGCGGCCTTCTGCAACCCGACATTATCCGAGCCGTCTCCTTCACCACCGGACCCGCCTCGGGCGGATATGCCGTCAACGGCGTGCAGGTCGAGATAGTCAATACGCTCGGCACGGATGCGAACACCATCGTCAAGGCGGCGATCTACGACGACGACGGCGGCACGCCGGGAACCCCGGTCCACTCTTTCAGCGGAGTCGCAGACCCGCAGGTCGGCCCACTGACCCTGGACCCCTCCGACCCGATCACCCTGGACCCGGGCACGACCTACTGGCTGGTACTAGAGATGGATGGCATTACCGACGTTACCGCCACTGAGGTGGTCCAGCTGGCAGGTTCGAGCACTCCTAACGTCGACTCGGGCGCAGAGCCGGGCTGGTCAATGGGCGACACTTATAAACGGGACAGACCGACGGCGTCCTGGGTGCGCTTGATTAATCCGTTCAAGTTCGCGATCCGCGGCCAGCCGCTCACAAGACTGGTCAGCAACCTCGGGCAGGCCACGGCATTTACTGCGTCTGTAGGCTGGATTGACGACTCCAATACGGACCAAGCTCTTGCCAGCCCGTTCACGACCGGGCCGAATCCTGACGGCTACGTCATCGATGGGGTGCAGGTATCGGTCAGCCTGACGTCATTCATGCTCTCGGCGTCTTCAGACAAGCTCAAGGCGGCGATCTACGACGACGACGGCGGCACGCCGGGGACCCTGGCCCACACGGTTGGCCTGCTGACCCGCCCGCCGTTGGGCGTGCTGACCATCGACGCGGAGAGCGCCATCACCCTCGATCCGCGCACGACATACTGGCTGGGCTTAGAGCTGGACGACGCGCCCATAAATTCGTTCCTCAAATTGGAACTGACGACACTCACCGGCGAGGACCCGTCCGCGGACCCCGGGTGGTCCATCGGCGACTATGTCAACGGAAGGCGAGCCTACTGGGGTCGGTACCAGATCGATGGTGGGGACGTGATAGTGAAGTTCGCGATCCTCGGCCAGGCGATCTGCCCGGCGAGAGAGATCACCGACACCACGGCTGCGGTCTCCATTCCCGACCCTGCGTTGCGGCGCGTGATCGAGGCGGCGCTCGGAAAGAGCTCCGGGGACACCATCACCTATGCGGAGCTCGCCACGGTCGAGGAGATCCGAGCCGCGTACAGCGGCATCGCCAGCATGGAGGGCCTGCAGTATGCGACCGGGCTGAAGCAGTTGAGACTGGCGAACAACAGGATTTCGTCGGCGATCCAATTCTGCGGCCTGACGAAGCTGGAGTACCTGTACCTGCAAGGGAACAACATCGACGGCTATGTCGACCTGTCCGCCAACGGGAGATTGATTGCGTTGCGGCTCGGCCACAATCGCATCACGGGCCTCGCGCTCCCGCACGCGCAGAACCTCAGAACGGTGAGCGCCTACAACAACCAGCTTGCCTCCGTGATCACCAGCGGACACCTGCGTAGCCTGGTGGACTTTAACGTCTCGAACAACAATCTCACGTCGATCGACCTCTCAGACATCGGCAGAAACCATCCCGAAATAGATAAGACGTCGACCTCGCTCTACATGGCTCACAACAATCTCACCAGCCTCACCGTTCCAGGCTCCAGGAGATACGAGCTGTTGGATGCGGCGAGCAACGAGTTGACTTCAGTGAGCATCCCCGGCGGTAACCTCGTGTACCTGTACCTGAGTGGCAACGACATCACCTCTTTCAGCATCGCCGACAGTGGCAAACTCAAGAGGCTCGATCTGGGCTACAACGAACTGAGCAACGGGGGCAGCCAAAGCGAGCCGGCCGTGTGGATGTCGGGCCAGAACTTCCCCCAGCTCGAAGACCTCTGGCTCTCCGGCAACAAGCTCAGGACCCTGCAGTTCAATCGCGGCCAGGTCCCAAAGCTGAAGTCGCTCTACCTGGACAACAACAAACTCCACAAGTTCGCCACGACGCATGCCCTGGCGTTTCTTAGAGTCGACATTAGCAATGCGGGCGCTCTCACCATGCTGGATGTGGGCGGCAACAACGCCGCTAGCCTTAACGATATCGTCCGGCCCAGCAACGTGTGTTCCACCAGGAGCGGTCTGACTTGCAAATGGAAGTAGCAACCCCGCGCCCGGCGCGGCAAGGCCAGCAGCCGGACCGGAAGTGGCGGATCACGGGGGAGCCCGGCGGCAACGGCGACATGGTCATCGTCCTGCCCATCACCACCGACTGCAACGCCCAGGGCGCCGTCTGCACGGAAGACGGCAGGACCGAGATCACCGTCAACGGGCCGGGCGGGTAGAGCGTCGCGGCCTTCGGGCAACAGAGGCCACACATCTGGATGGAGTCCGGGCGGGGTTCGTCACTCCGCCCGGACGGGCGCTCTCCCAATGCAGGGGAGCGGACAGGCGGAGTGACCAGACGCCTTCCGTCCGTCGCGTCGATGCCGGACCGCAGGACTCCCCCCATGAGAGGGTCGCGATGCGTCCTGTGGGAGGAGGGACGCCATGCGGAGAGAGTGCACACAGTACAGGAGAAGATTCCACGCCTCCTCAGACGACTTCCTGCAGCGCCTGGAGTGGTTCAAGCATGCGTCCGGCCTGTCGTGGGCGGAGATCGCCCGTCGGCTGCGCGTCCCTCCCCCCTCACCATCAGGCGTTGGAGGAAGAACGGCGTGCGGCCCAACTATCGGCACATGAAGGCGCTTCTGGCCTTGGCTGACAGCGTGGGACTCGGCTATCTGTTCGCCGATTAAGGAGGCGGTGAAGGGCCGCGACGGGGCCAAAGGACCCCTTATCTGGCCCAAATAAGCATTTGATATTCACCCCTAGGCTTCTCCAAAACGGCCTGTCCAAAAACCCTGTCAACAATGTGGCGCAGGGCTCTTGATGGCCTTGTCCCTTGCCTCTAGCGTCATAAAGGGCATTTTGTGCGCCCGGAATACACATGCCTGGTCAGCGAAGAGGTCGTGCCCAAAAAGTGGGAGTCCTCGAAAATCATAGTGGATACGGTTTCCCGACGGCGTACGGCCATAACGAGACAGCGCACCCGCCACGGCAGACGGACCTGCGGCCCGGCACGAGACACACGACAGCGCCGACGGCCCCCGCCGGATCCCTCGGCCTCGACCACCTTCTGAAGACAGAGGACCGGCGGCCAGCGCCGATGACGCAGACGACGACCTTCTCATCTACACCCTGGGCGGCCCCGACGCCCGGTCCTTCGAACATATTGAGGAACAATGGCCAGCTAAGAACGAGAGCTCCTTTGAACTACGAGGTCAAGAACACATACACGGTTGTGGTGACCGCTACCGACCCGCCGGGCACTTCGGACAGCTAAGCGTCACGGACGAGGACGATACCGCAGAAATAAGGGTCGTGGACAGATGAGGCTGACGACGAGCCATAAAGGGATCAAGCGTGTCAGTGAGAACAGGCGCCGAGTTGGGTCGCTTGGAAACTAGTCATAGGGGTCTAGAGTCCCGCGCCGTCCGGGCCGGACGTTCCCGTGTTGACTCCCAGGGCCTTTGGGTGCTCCGGCACAGTTTCCCAAGCCAACGCCTTGCATAGCCGTTCCTCGGCCCCCTTCAGCGCGATCAACGCCTGCCGCCACGCCAAGAGTTGGGGAGTCGCATCGATCCACTCCGACTCTTTGACCTTGTCCGGGCCGTCCATACGGAATCCGACGACTCTCGTTTCAAGGCTGTCGAAGCCCGATTCGAGGACCGACAGCCGCTGCTCGACACGCTGAAGCTGTCTGGAATACGCATCGCGCAGTGCCCGGAGCTCTTTACTCATCTCTTTGAGTTCGCCCCGTGTGTCCTCCTCCAGGTCGGCAATCCGGTCCTCCAGCTTGTCGTTGCGGTTCCGTTGCTCGGCGGCTGCGGAGCCCACTCCAGACTGGAGCGCCTTCTGCAACTGGTTCCTGATGCGCCTCGACAGCACGCCCTCATTGAGGCTGCTGTCCAGCGTCCTGCGGTCCACCCCCAGAATCTCGGCGGTCTTCTTGCGCCCGTTGTCCCGCTCCAGCTCCTGCAACAGCGCCATGAGGCGCAGGTGGTGCATGTCCCGGACGCTCCTGCCCTTCTCGATGACGCCTATCTGCGGTTTCATACGTTCTGCTCCTCCTTCTGTGATCGTCGCCCTCGACTTCGACGAGGACTGCCGCATTACCTTCCATTGGTTGAGTAAGGGACTTCCCGGCACGATCGCGGGCTCGGCTACTGCGCCTAGCGCCCCCACGAGCCGAATCGCAGGCCAGCTCGTCCCAGCTCCGGGTCCGGCGCCGGCTCCTGCGCGAGTCCTTCCTTCCGCTCCTCGACATCCGGCATGTCGTCCGCGTGGCCGGGAGCGTCCTCTTCCTCACCCGCCTCCGCCTTAGCCTGCACCTGCATCTGTGCCTGCACCTCCTCCAACGCCTTCACCCGCAAGATTAGTCTGTCGAAAAGTCCATAGATCTCGTCCACGGATTCCATCAGATCGCTGATCTGTGAATCCATCCGATCAAGCGGCATGACCTCCTGCATCCCCGGATCATCCAGGCTGGCAATGAGGGTCTGGACCGCGTGATTCATCCTGCTCGTCAACCGCTCCCGTCGCAGCGCCAGGGCCACCGTCTTGCGGTTCACTCCCAGGACCTCAGCCGTCTGGCGCTGCCCCCTCTGCTTCACCAGCCACTCAACCGCCCACTTGAAGTCGCGCTCCTCGGACTTCGCCCCGGACTCCGACCTGCCGTTGCTCTCAGTCGTCACTCTAGCCATCCCTTTACCTCCTGTAGGGGGTGGCCCTGTTTTGCAATCAGGGCCTCTTTTTGACCGACCTGGGGCCTTAACTCAAAGTGTTCACAGAAACTCGTCGATGTACCCCAACATGAGTCTGTCTGCATAGCTAAATGGCCCAGAATGCCCGCTTCTACCCAAAGTCCCTTTTCCCTGTACAGCCCCCTTACTGCAATTGGCCGCCGAACCGATGGGCCAAACTGGGCCACTGCTGACGCAGCAACTTCCCCCATGAATGCTCGCTTTGGGTTGCTTGGCCTCGTCCTGGGCGGCTTGCGCCTTGCGAAATCGCCGCCGCGGTCCGGCGGTCGATTGCCTCGACACCCCCAATGACAGCACAGAGGGAGAGGCTTACCAACTGCCTGGAAGGGGGTACAGAAATGTCGCCCCTTCCAGGCAGTTTCCCACCGCGTTCCGACTGTTCACACTTGAGCCGTGCGGCTCAGGACCCGGCCGGCGGTCTCGCTACAAACGCGCCGAGTGAATCCGAGTCCACGGGTGCGCAGACGCCTGAGACCAGACCCACGAGACGGATGCAGCATGAGAGATAAGAACGGACGGGACAGGGTTCGGATTCACGGCGGGGGCGCTCCTGAGTGCGGATGCGCTGGGCTCTTCTGCGCCGCCGCTCCGGTCTCTGAGCACCGTCTCCCCCACCCCTTCACCGCGCCGTTTGAACAGGCATTCGCTCCAGCGCCCCGAATTACCCACTTCCCTTTTGGGAACTTCCACCCAAATCGGGTGAACCGGCCCTTACCTCAAAGCGCCCGCAACAACGCCCCACACTTCCCTCTTTCCCGCCCGTTTCAGGTTCAGGTCAGCCCCCGACTTCCCTTTTGGGAACTGACGCCAATCCCCGTACACGGGTATGACATCACATCCGGCCCCTCACGGGGTGGAGTCCCCGTTAGGAGGGCACATGCCCGTGCCCCCCTCACCGACCATGATATTTCGCCTCCCAGCTCCTCAGTCTCGATGGGAGGCACACCATCCCATCGGCGAGGAGGCGGGAGCCTCCTGTGGCGCCGAAGGCGTGTGCGCAGGGCATTCGCGCGAGCCGCCGCCGGACCGGCGGCATAGAGAGCTATGAACGACAAGAGGAGACAGAACGGGCGACCAAAGCCCGAAGAGGGCTTCTCCGAGTTCGGGGTTGTCAGGGTCATCTCCAGGCCCGCCCCCGACGCGGAGGATCGCCTGCGCCGCCTCTTCACGATCCTGCTCGGGTCCTCAACCAGTGACGGGCAGGCGGAGTCCGAGAAGGACTCGCCCCCGGACGACCGGCGCACGGGCGACCACCTGGAGGCGGAATCCTGATGCGGTCCGAGCAGCCCGTCAACCGTCAACAGCTATCGCCGAGGCGTTCGGCCCTCAGCCAGGACGCCCCCTACCAGGCCGTCTTCGGGGATGTATCGAAGATCATCGACGCGGCCAGGGAGTCGGCTGCCCGCTCGGTGAACGCCGCCATGACCGCCGCCTACTGGCTGATCGGCCATCGCATCGTCGAGTTCGAGCAGTCGGGGGAGGAGCGGGCCGAGTACGGGACAGCTCTCTTGGAGAGACTGGCGGAGGACTTGACCGGGCGATTCGGACGAGGCTTCTCCCTCCAGAACATCTACAACATGCGCCTCTTCTACCTTTCATATCAGCCCGACCGGATTCTCCAGACACTGTCTGGCAAATCGGCTCGACTCCCCGGACGGGAGATTCTCCAGACGGCGTCTGGAAAATTCGAGACCCCCTCCGTCGAGGTGGGCATCGACGACCTTCTGACTGCCTTTCCGCTGCCCTGGTCAGCCTACGTGCGGCTGCTGTCGGTCGGGGATGACAGCGCCCGCGAGTTCTACGAGACCGAGGCGCTCCGAGGAGGGTGGTCAGTCCGCCAGCTTGACCGGCAGATCGGCTCCCAGTTCTACGAGCGCACCGCGCTATCGAAGAACAAGGCCGCCATGCTGACAAGCGGACAGCGAAAGCAACCCGAAGACCTCGTGCAGCCCCAGGAGGAGATCAAGGACCCCTTCGTTCTGGAGTTCCTCGACCTCAAGGACGAATACTCCGAGAGCGACCTCGAAGACGCGCTCATCCGCCACCTGGAGACCTTTCTCATGGAGCTGGGCGGAGACTTCTGCTTCATGGGCAGGCAGAGACGGCTGCGCATCGGCGACAGGTGGTACCGGGTGGACCTGCTGTTCTACCACCGCGTCCTGCGGTGTCTCGTGGTCATCGACCTGAAGATCGGGGCGTTCACCCACGCCGACGCCGGGCAGATGCACCTCTACCTGAACTATGCGCGGGAGCACTGGGTCCGCGAAGGCGAGAATCCGCCCGTCGGCCTGATCCTCTGCTCCGAGAAGGACGAGGCATTGGCGCGGTACGCTCTCGATGGTCTACCGAACACCGTCATGGCCGGAGAGTACCGGATCACCCTGCCCGACGAGACGGTCCTGGCGACGGAACTCGACCGGACGAGGCAGGCGATGGAGCTGCGTGGAACGATGCCCCCGCAGGATACAATGACGCCCAGCAAGCTCAATGAGGAGCAGCCCAATGATTAGGCGCGAAGGAGAAACGACCCGGCGCATCCGGGATGCCTTATCCCGCGGGCTTCTTGAGGAGCCTTTCAGCCCGCGAGACGTGAATGACCTGTTGGGCATTCATTGGGCAGGAGCGTTCCTCCCCAAGCATCGGGTCGGCAACCCCGGCGGCTACACGGAGCTTTTCTTGCGGGTCAGTCGTCACCCCGCCCTCTATCGCCTCGCTTCGAAGTAGACCGTTGCCGGGAGCCACCGCGCTTTGACTGCCCCCTGTCCGACGCGGTAAAATGGAGGGCAGATAGAAGTTGACCCGGCGGTGCGGTAACACCCCGGGCCGTGGCGCCACCTGCGGTCACAGGTGATGCGAGATAATTGTACTACTCGCAGACCCGCTCCCGACAGGAGGCGGGTCTTCTTCATTTCAGGGAACGCGAGAGGAGGCAGACATGGCGACGAGGACCACCGATAGGAAGACGGCAACGAAACGGGCGGCCATCTACGCCCGCGTATCGGACAAGAGCCAGGACACCGAGGACAAGACCTCCATCTCCGAGCAGATCAGCGACATGGAGGACCACTGCGAGCGCAGGGGACTCACAATCACAGCGCGCTACCAGGAGGTGGGCAGGGGTTGGTCGAAGAATCGCCCGGAGTTCCAGAGGATGCTGGCCGACGCGAAGCGAGGACGCTTCGATGTCATCGTTTGCTGGAAGTCCGACCGGCTCAGCCGGGGCATGTATCCCGCAGCCGCCCTCATGGAGGTAGTCGAGGCGTACCAGATAGAGTTGGAGGCCGTCCTGGACGCCATCGACATGAAGACCTTCGGCCTCATGGCGGCCATCGGGAAGATCGAGCTGGACAACTTCCGGGAGAGGGCGTCTATGGGCAAACGGGGCTCGGCCAAGCAGGGCCGCATCCCGGTCAACAACGTCCCCTTCGGGTACCGGCTCGGAGAGGGGCGCAGGCCTGAGATTGTGGAGTCCGAGGCCGAGGTCGTCCGCCGCGTCTTCCGCATGTACGTTCGCGAGGACAAGGGAGCTCCGGCCATCGCCAAGCAACTGACCGCCGAGGGCGTCCCCACGCCCAGGGCCGTCGGGCGATGGTACGACCGCACCGTTACCCGCATCCTGGGTCTCGAAGCCTACAAGGGCACCTGGTTTTTCGGCAAACGCCGCCACGTCGCCACGGAGAACGGGATGAGGAGGTACGACCGTCCCGAGGAAGAGTGGGTAGAGGTGCCCTTCCCCCCGGTGGTGGACGAGGAAACCTGGGACCTGGCCCAGGAGGTCAAGAAACGGCGTCTGACCCATTCGGGCCGCAACACCAGACTCTTCTATCTCCTCCAGCACCTGGTCAGGTGCGCCGAGTGCGGATACCTCATGGGCTGCAGGGCCAACAGACGCCAGACATCCAGGCGCAACGGCAAGCACTACATCTACGACCTGGACAAGCCTCGCCGCTACTACAGATGCTACGGGATGGAGCACGAGGGCGCAGAGTGTCGGGAACGCCCCTATATCAGGGCGGAGCGGCTTGAGGCGCTGGTCTGGGGCGAGGTCAAGAAGGTGCTGGAAAACCCCGGCGTCATCGTCGCCGGCATCGAGGCCATGGACTCCCAGGCGGACAACGGCGAGCTGGTCGAGGAGATCGCTCTCGCGGAGCGGGAGCTTCAAAAGGTACAGATGGAGGAGGACCGTGCCATCAGGCTCTACGTGTCTGGGAAGATCACCGAGAAGCAGCTCGACCGCCAGCGCAAGTTCATCACCGAGCGTCTGGAGACGCTCCGGCTGAAACTGGACGACTACCGAGCCAGGGAGATGGCCGAGGCGGAGAAACGGGCGCTGGGCGAGCACATCGTCGAGTGGGCGCAGCGGGTTGGCGGCAGGCTGGACGACCTGGGCGACAAGGAGCGCAGGGAGGTCTTGCGGCTACTTCTGGACGGGGCGACCATCGACGGAAGCAACAACGTCGACCTTACCCTGGCCATCCCGACCGAGGATGTCGTGTCAATTGCAGGACAAAGTTCTCCGTCTCGAACCAGCAGAGGGTCGGGAAGTCGATGAGGTCGAGGCCGGTCTGCACCAGCCGGGGGTGGCAGACCATCACGTCGATGCCCTGCTTGACCTTCTCGGCCACCCACGCCTCCCGCTTGTCGGGGGCCACGGCGTCGGCCTTCATCACCGCCACCCGGAACCCGTGCCGGGTCAGGAAGTCGTCCATGCGCCCGGTGATGTCCCGCGTCCCCGTGTGGGTGACGTAGACCAGCACCCGGCGTCCCGCCATCCGCTCCGCCGCCACCAGGTCCACCAGCGCCTTCTCCTTCGGGTAGAGCTTCTCCTCGGAGAGGGGCGGCACCGCCACGATGATGTCGCCGCTCCTGGGGTCGAAGACCGTCTCCCCCCTGGTGCAGCCGTCCGGGTAGGCGAGGAGCGTCTGCAGGTAGGTTGCCAGCAGCCGCTTGGAGCCGGCCTTGAGGGCCTTGGACAGCTCTCTCTTCAGCTCCTCGAACACCTTGTTGTAGGCGCTGCGCTGGGAGTAGCCGGTGGCGTCCTCCTCCGAGTCCATCGAGGACAGGAGGATCTGCTCGTCGTAGTCCGGCAGTCCCGAGGCGACGTCGGCCAGCTTGAGGAAGATGGTGTTGCCGATGATGTGGAAGAGCGCCGAGGGCACCAGGCCCGGCTTCTCCCTGACCACCTTCCGGTAGCTGCGGCGGCGGCTGTTGCGCCCGTCCTCCAGGGCGTCGTCGTCGGGCTTGCCGACGGAGACCTCCTCGAAGCCGTACCGCTGTATCCAGCGGTGCTCGTCGGAGCGCCCGAAGTCCGTCCTGATCTCCGGCGAGAACCGGTAGAGGAGGTGGAACAGCGTCGAGCTGTAGCCTCCCATCATGGTCCCCGTCAGGCTGAGGGACTTGCCGCAGGCCTCCGCAAGGGTGCCTGCGGCGATGCCCTGTGCCGAGCCGCGAGCCTTGTACTCATGGACCTCGTCCCCGACCAGTAGGTCGAAGAAGCCCTTCATCCGGTGCTTGACGTAGTCGGCCAGCGGATAGCGGGCCGGGCCCGACTTGTCCGCCTGCCAGAGGGGGGAGCCGCAGCCGTCGCAGGTGTGCTTCCTGCGGTTCAGGTCCTTGTGCGTCAGGGGCACCCCGTCCTTGTCGACGATCTGCGCCGTGCAGGTCGGGCAGCAGGGGACCCGGAAGGGCTCTCCCGTCTCCTCCTCCCTGATGAGCCTGCCCTTCGACGTGGCCCACCTGTAGATGACGGCGGGCATCCAGCGGTAGGACAGCTTGGCCCGCTCCCGGCTCATCACCGCGAACAACGGGCCGGTTCCCACCAAGAGGCGCAGCCTCTCCAGGTCGGTGATGGAGGTGACGATGGCGGCCCGTGCGCCGGGCACCGTCATCTCCACCTCCCGCTTCCACTTGGGCACCAGGTGGGGCGGGCACAAGACCAGCACCCGTTTGAAGCCCGCCATGTGCGCGGCGGCGGCCCCGAGTAAGGTAGGCCGCCGGCGAGTTACTCCGGTTGCCCGGAGCACTTTTCCGTCGGCCCCCTTCCGAACCGGACGTGCGGCTTTCACCGCATCCGGCTCTCCGGTGTCTAGGTTGGTAGTGTCGAATGGGAACCCGTGCTATCCTGTTTGTGCCAAGGCAACGACCTGATGATTTGTTGCCTTTGCTAGGTTCCAGTAGGGGTAGCTATGAAGTCCCTCTTTAGCTTTCAGGGAACAGTCAGCCGCTCCCGGTTTTGGCCGGGAATGCTAGCTGTATCACTGGCGGCAATCCTCTTCTCACTGCCTCTTAGCTGGATCCCTGTGGGGATGATGCTTGACTTGTATTTCTTTGTTCTTCTATTTCTCCTTTTGTGGTTGTGTTGGGTATTTTTCGTGTCTTGTGCCAGGCGACTGCGCGATGCGGGTCTTAGCCCGTGGCTTTGTCTTCTGCTTTTCGTGCCGCTAGCGAACTTTGTGGTACTCCTTATAGCTGGATTCAAGCCAACAGCGGTCGAGAAGACTGGTGCGCCAACGCGGTAGGATGGAACCGCGTTGGGGTCATTGTGCGACACTACCGACTTCTGCGTTTTGCGGATTACTTGCGCCCGTGGTGGATGTCCATGTGACACGTCCGGCAGACCACGAGGGTCTTGCGTTTTCGCGCCGCCATGATTTGTACCCACTTGGGCTTTTCCCGTTGGCCTTTCACGTTCAGGTCGCGAAGGGCGCGGATGTGGTGAACTTCGACGTCCACTGCCGACCCGCACATCTCGCACTCGTCCGCTTCGAGCCGTTTGATAAGCTCGTTGCGGCCGCTCCTGTACCGTTGAGGCTGTTGGTCTACTAGGACTGCCTGCCGTTGCCGTTTCAGGGGTATGCCACCGAAATATGCCACGCGAGGTGGCTTGCCGTTGTCCCTGTGCTTGACAACCTTGAGACAGATGCGCGGCCCGTGCTCGGTTTCCACGACGCTCTTGTACTGGCGTCGCATCTTCCGTGCGGTGGACTTGTGCTTTGCCGCAAGGGTTCTGGTCAACGACATCTCCATGACCGATTGCAGTCGCCCGAAATGGGAGACGTTGTAGGCCAGAAGGTAGTAGTTGACGACGCCCCGGAACTCCGACTGGTACTGTGCCACGATTCCGAAATCTTCATCGTGGAGTAGGTAACTGCGGTGTGCCGGTTTGCCTTTGCGCATGTAGGCTTGGCAGTGTTGTTCGATGACGTTGGCGGGAACCCGCAATCCGATTTGGCCGTTGACCCTGCGCCGACCATTGCGGTCAAACTGGTCGTTGGCCTGTTGGTTCACGAGCTCGTAGCCGAGGAACCGCGCCGCCTGGCTGGTGGCGTGGGTTATGAGAGTTTTCTCCCTGGATAGCTCCAGCTTGAGCGAGTCGTGCAGGAACGTCTCCAAGGACTCTTTCACCTGTTGGGCTTCGGCCTTTGGCCCGATGAAACCCAGCACGAAGTCGTCCGCGTAGCGCACGTACCGTAACCGGCGGTAGCCTGGGTCGTAGGGGTCGCGTGATGGCAGTTGCTGCATTTGCTTGCGCAGTTGCAGTGCCTCGGCGTAATTCCCCCGCTTCCTCTGGCGGGCCGCTTGGTTCATCAAACGTGTGTACTCGCGGTTGTCTCTCCGGTCTGAGCCACGGGTGTGGGCTGGTATCAGCACGTTCTCGACAAACTTGTCCAACCGGTCTATGTAGATGTTGGCGAGGATGGGGCTGACGATGCCGCCTTGCGGTGTTCCGCTCAGCGTGCGGCCATATTTCCAATCCTCAACGTAGCCTGCTTTCAGTAGGTACTTGAGCAGGCGTAGGAAACGGTTGTCGTGGAGCTTTTCGCCGAGCACCGACAACAGCACCTCGTGGTCGATGTTGTCAAAGCACCCTTTGATGTCGCCCTCGACGAACCAGCGGGTACCGGTCCAATAGGTTGTCACGTTGCTCAAGGCGGTGTGACACCCTCGACCGGGCCGAAAGCCGTGGGAGCGGTCGGAAAACTGCGGCTCGTAGTAGGCTTCCAGAATCATCCGGATGACCTCTTGCAGCAGCTTGTCCGGCC
Organism: Dehalococcoidia bacterium; assembly: GCA_965217565.1. GTDB lineage: Bacteria > Chloroflexota > Dehalococcoidia > Lucifugimonadales > CATOSD01 > CBDCIS01. The sequence goes on along the minus strand of CBDCIS010000001.1, from coordinate 339,640 downwards.
CCGTTGGTATGCCCAGGGCGCGGGTCTTGCCGTTAGGCTTGGGAATGTTGACCCGTCGCACGGGCGTCCACCGGAACCGCTCGTAGCGCAGGGCTTCGATGATGCGGTCGATTTTCGCCAGTGACATACCATCCATGGTCTCTGCGGTGACGCCCTTGGTCGTAGCCCCCTGGTTTGAGTAGATACGCCCGTAGGCCCGCAGGTAAAGGTTCCGGTTGTAAAGCAGCCGATAGATGTTCTCCAGCGGCAAGCCTCGTTCTCCGCGTTCGCGTATGACGTTCAGTACAGTTTCGGCGTTTTGCATTCTGCATACCTCTCTGTGTTTGTTCGTCGTTGACACCTGTCCTCCTTCGCCATGTACCGGGCTTTCCCCGGCTCGGACTACTACGAGGACTCCGTTGCCATAGGGGTCGCCCCCCGTAGGCAATCCCGCGTTCCGTTGACATAGGACGTTCTAGCGCGACTGTAGGTGCCCCGTTCGTTCCCTTGAATCGACCGCATCGGTCATCGTCCGCTCATCGGAGTTGCATTGTTCCTTCATCAGACCAGTGCAATGAGTGGCGCCGGGTTACAAGCGTTCTACCGGCGGGTGGCAAGAACACCAACTGGGAACTGGGGTTCAGGCAGTCTAGCTTTCACCGTATCGCGCGGGCCTTGCGGAACCAGTCCGACAACGCTTTGGGACTGTAGCCGCTTTACCGACATGCTGTTGTCCCCCTGGGCTTTCGCTTCGAGGTGGGTCGGTTGGCCCAAGAACTTTCTCCGAGTTCTTCCCGACTGAGCCGGGTATCCTATGCCGCGTAACGCGGCGCACTGAAGGTCTTGCCCGTGCCCATTTCTCCCACCACCGTCGTGCCCCGGTGGGCCTCCAGCGAGAGGGCCGCACCCTTGATGGCGTCGGCCTGCGCCCCCAGGGGCCTGCGGAGCAGGCGGGGGAGTATCCCGCCGTTCTCCGAGGGCCGGAAGAGCGGCGGGTAGGACTCGACGACCCTTCTGGCTATTGCGTCTTTGAACTTGTCGATGAACTCTCCGAGGTTCATGTCGGCGTCTCCTTTCCTTGCGTCTCTGGTGGACGACGCCGGAACCGGGACGCACCACGCCCCCCGGAGGGGACGTTTCTAGGTGCGGGTTCCTGGAAACGTCCCCAGGTGTTGTCGATCGTGGCGGGGCCGCCGCCGTGGCGGGCCTCGTTGTGCGGCCCCGTGAGGGCCGTCTATGCGGCTTTCAGGGCCTGGATGTGGGCCTTCTCTGCGGCTCTGTGGTCCTCGTAGCAGCGCCCGCTCAGGTGGTAGGACTTCACCGGCGAGGACACGGCCCTGCCGAACTCGTCCAGGTCCACCGAGGCGGTCTGCATGGCGGGCTCGCCGGGCGCTATGGGCTGCCCGCACCGCGAGCAGGATTCGAGGACCATGAGGGTCTGCGTCTGCATTGGTTCACCTTCCTTTCCCTATAGAGGAGTCGTATTGAGTGGCGTCCGGGCTAGGCGGCGATGTCCTCTATCCCTCCGTCTTCCAGGTCGAGGGCCACCACCGTGGTCTTGAGCTTCTCGCGGTGGACCTCCTTCTCCGGGGAGTCCTCCACCAGCTCCATCTCCTTCGAGGTGCGTCCCTTCACCAGGATGCGCCGCCCGTCGCCTTCGAGGACGAGGTTGTTGAGGAAGCCCGCCGCCACCAGCATCGCGATGTGCCCCCTTCGCAGCGGCATCAGCGGGCGGGTGCGGGCGTCCCCGGCGGGCCACAGCGTGTCGGTGATGTCCGTGTTCGTCCACAGCCCCGACCGCCTGGCCTCGGTCGCCGCGGCGACGGGATCGACGGTGCGGGTGGTGAACAGGATGTCGCCGCTGGGGGTGGTGGCCGGGCTGAACTCCGTGTAGTGGGCCGAGCGCAGAGGCTCCGGCTGTCCCACCGACCACTCCAGCACCATGCCCTCGGCGTGGGCGTCCGGGACGGGGTCGGTGTTCCGGTAACCGAACAAGACCACCTGGTCGAAGACCTCCCGCTCGGGGTCGGGGAACGCCCAGCACTGCATCCGCCCGTAGTGGGTGGACAGGTAGCGGGCCGAGTGCGAGAGGCGCTGGCGGGGGACGATGAAGACCAGCAGGCCGCTCTCGGCCAGGTAGCGCGTCGTCTGGGTCAGGAAGGCGTGCTCGACGCGCTTGTCTTCCGAGTCCCAATCGTACGGCGGATTGAGCAGGAGCAGGCCGAAGGCCCCGTTCGCTATCGAGGTCTGGAACAGGTCGGAGGCCAGGGTGCGGTGAAGCGCCTTCTCAGCCTCCTCCGCCCGGTCCCGGTGCAGCTCCACGCCGTAGGTCTCGATGGGCATGGAGTTGGGCCGGTCGAGGCGCTCGGCCAGCCTCTGGAGCGCGTCCCCGGCCCCACAGCAGGGGTCGAGGATGCGGATGGTCTCCGCGTTCCGGTAGTAGTTGCCGTTCGGGGTGTGTATGAGTTCGGCGATCAGGTCCACCACCCGGTCCGGAGTCGGGTAGTAGCCCCCTTTTGCCTGTGCAGCCAGTCTCATGTCGTGTCTCCTTTCTGAGGGACGGGTGTCGTCGTGAATGTGCAGCAGTTGCGGGGAGCGGGACCGCAGTAGGTGTAGTCCCGTCTGGCCCTGGGCGGCGGGACGTAGTCCTCGGCCGTCACCGCCGTGAAGATCACCTGGATGCCGCAGCTGCCGCAGTGGTAGATCTCACCGGTGTGAAGGTCGCCGTCGAGCTCCTCCGTCGTGCAGAACCGCTCATCGCAGCCGGGGCAGGTGAAGAACAGCGTCTGGTCTCTCGCCATGATCGTCTCCTTTCTCTGTGCCGCTCAGGCGGCGATTGCCATGTCCGTGTGTCCGTTCTTTGCCAGCCCGACCACCTCTCCTATCGCGAGGTTGCGCTGGAAGCAGAGGACCTGGTGGGTGCCGATGCTCTCGGCGCAGGCCGTGCAGAAGGCGGTTATCAGCTCGGCGCGGCTGGCGACGGTCATCCGCCGCACCAGCGCCGAGCCGCCCTCCGGCAGCGTGTGCCGGTAGAGCATGATGTAGGGGTCGCGCCGCTCCGCCTCCGTAGCCGGGCGGAAGAAGTGCGGCTGCCCGGAGCTGAGAAGGTGCTTCGAGCCGTCGTGGGGGCAGAACCGGCAGTGGACTCCGTCGGGGCAGAACCGCTCCCATGCCCCGGTGTTGCGCTCGACGCGCTTCTTATTCCTGCGCTTCGCCTTCTTCAGCGTCCTATCCATCGGACGCCTCCCTGGGCAGTGTGAGGGAGCCCGACGCTACGGCGCCGGACAGGTCTTCCCTGAGCTTCTTGGCCTTGGGGGAGCACCGGTAGGCGGAGACGCCGACCGACTGCAGCGGGACTATCTCCTCCTCCTCGATGCCCCGCTCCCAGAGCCATCCGGCCCAGGAGTCGTGGAGCGGCAGCGGGCTGCGCTTGTCGAGGAACCGGTGATGGAGGGCCGGGGCCTCCTCCTCCGACTGCGCCAGCAGGAGGAAGGAGTCCTTCTCGAACCCGAACTCCGCCTGTTTGGTATAGACGAGGGCGTGCCAGCCTCCGGTCGCGTGCAGGCGGGCGATCTTGGTCGTCCAGCTTCCTATCGTCTCGTAGGGGATGATGCAGCGCTGGTAGCCGCCGTGGAGCGCCATCCCGTCCGCGCCCCGGATGATGTGGGCCGTGTCCGGGGGTTGCTTCAGGAGCGACGCCCAGATCGCCTTGAGCGCGGTCTGGGAGCCGACCATCGATACGAACCAGAGGCCCTCCGTCCTGTCGTCCCGGGCGAAGGCGTCGACCGTGGCCGAGAACCCGCCCGCGCTTATGGTGAACAGGTCTTCGGGGTCTATCGTGTGAGTCGCGAGCATTTGCGACCTCCTTTCGTGGTGTGGGTTGGAACGATGCGCGGGAGAGCATGTCCCCCGCGTGAGAGCCGGACGGCGCACGCCTCCCGGTCGTGGAGTCTCAGCAGGACATCAGGCCCCGTTCCTTGAGGCTGACGAAGCGGTCCCCGCCTATCACCACGTGGTCCAGCAGCTCGATGCCCAGCAGCTTGCCCGCCTGTGCCAGCTCCCTGGTGATGGCGGCGTCCTCCGGGCTGGGCGTCGGGTCCGTGGAGGGATGGTTGTGGCAGACGATGATGCTGGGAACGGCCTCGATGACGGCGGGCCGCAGCACCTCAGCCGGCCGGATCATCGAGGAGTTGACGTTGCCCTGGTAGACGACCCGCTGGCCCACGACGTTGTTCTTGGTGTTGAGCAGCAGCACCCGTAGCTGCTCCTGAGCGAGCGGGGCCATCTCCGGCCCCAGCAGCCTGCGCACGTCGTCGGGACAGTTGATGGAGGGCAGGTCCTCCGTGGAGCGCTCCGGGTGGAACTCGACGGCGTAGCGCACCGCGAGCTCGCCCAGCAGGTGAAGGTTGCTGCGCAGGGCGTCGAGCAGCGTGTCAGTCTGTTGTGCGGTGATTGCGGTCATGTCAGCCTCCTTCGTTATCGGTTAGAACAGAAGCGGGGCCGCCTCCTGTAGGTGGAAGCAGCCCCGTGGTTGGTGCGCCCGGCTGATTCGGGCGTCGGTCTTCGGTTGTGGGACCGGCGGGCTAGAAGGGAGAGGCGTCGTCCGCCTGCCCGTCGCCTCCGTTGCCGTTCCCGTTACGGTTGTCGAGGAACACGACCTCGGAGGCGTGTACCTCGGTGCGGGAGCGCGGCTGGCCGTCCTCGGTCTCCCAGGTGTTCTGCACCAGGCGGCCGGCGACGTAGATGCGGTCGCCCTTGGCGACGTACTGGTTCACCGCCTCGGCGGTGTTGCTCCAGACCACGATGTTGTGCCAGTCCGTGGCATCCTCGCCCTCCTTGCGGTAGCGGTCCGTCGCCAGCCGCAGCTTGGTGACGGCGGTGCCGCCGGGCGTGTACTGCATCTCAGGGTCGACGCCGACCCGTCCCAGGAGCTCTACCTTGTTGATAGTCCGTGACATTTTGTTTCTCCTTGTGTGTGTGTAGTAGCGCGGTCTCTGCCGCGCCCTGTTGAATGAGAGCGGGGCCGCTCCCCGATAGGGGGAAGACGGCCCCGTCCGGCGCTCCCGCAGGGGAAGCGTCTAGCTGACCCGCACGTACTCAGACTCGCTCTCCGTCACCAGGTCGGCCCGGACCTCCGGGTCGAGCAGTGCGTTGAGCTTGCGGTAGTTGACGGAGTACCTCGTCGAACCGACGAGGGTGACCGTGCGGCCCCCCCACCGTCACCTTGGAATCACCCTGGCGGCGCATCCATGCCTTCAAGGTGTCCAGCGCACTGCGCTTGGCCTTCTCAGGCTCCTTGATGGACTCCTGGGCCTCGGCGTAGGCCGCCACAGCTTCCCGCGCCTCTTCGTCCGTCACCTCCTTTTCCTCGGTCTCCGGTTCGTCGCTCTCCTCAGCCGCCCCCGGCAGGCAGACCGCCAGGAAGGGGCACGACCGGCACTGCCAGCTATTGGCGGAGAAGTCCCGCTCCGGCAGCGCGTCGGGGTCCGGCCCGCTCTGGACGTGGTGCGCGGCCAGGTCGCCCAGCCAGGAGCAGGCGTCGTGCATGGCCCGCTCCAGCCGGTGGGCCGGTATCACCTCGTGGTCCCAGGTGCGAGCCCCCGTGTCCATCGTGGCGATCACGGCGTCCCGCAGGTCGCCGAACTCGCCGAGCGAGTAGAAGGCGGCCTGGGCCACCGCAGCCGGGTGGCTGCGCTCCGCCCCCAGCGTCCGCCAGCGGCGGAACGCCCCCGGCCCCCGGGTCTTGATCTCGACGACCATCGGGTCGCCGTAGGCGGGGGCTTCCGGTTCCTCGTCGAAGAGGAACAGCTGCGGCGGGGCCGCTCCGTCGTCCTCCACCGGCATCCGCACCGTGCCGTCCGGGTGGCCGGTCACGATCATGTTCGGGCCGATGCGCACCGCAACCGTCTGCGGGTCCTGGGGATCGGGGGCGTCCACCTTCCAGCCCGCCCGCTCCATCGCCCGCACCACCACCGGCTCCAGGGCGTTGCCCGCCTCCATCGCCGTCAGCGATTCTTCCGTAGGCGGGTTCGTCGGCTCGTAGCCCGTTGCGGCGTACCAGAGGGCGCGGCGGCAGCCCAGGGCTGACGAGGCCCGCACCTCGATGTTGCCGTCGTCGTCGAATCTTGCGGCAGGGCGGGAGAAGACCTCCGCCCTGTCTATGGTCTCTGTCGTCATGGTTATTTCTCCTTGCTTCCTGTAGATGGAAAGCAGGGCCGCCCCCGAAGGAGAGACCCCGCCTCGATTCCGGTGTGTGTGCGACTCACGCAGCCGCCTGCACCTCCACCTGTGCTGGCGCCGTCTCCTGCTCCTCTTTGGCCTTCAGGTGGGCCTTGAGGACGTGAGCGATGCCATCCCCGAGTCCGAGGATCGCCACGCTCGTGCCGTCGCCCATCTGGTTCCAGAATGGCTGCATCTCCTGAATCCCCCGGCACTGGTCAATCACCTCTTCGAGGGGAGTCCCGCGCCGCAGGTGCAGGGAGATCAACCGGCAGGCCAGCTCGGTGACTCCGTGCTGGAAGCTGCCGCCCTTGCCCAGCCAGCCGAAGACCTCGAAGGGCTCGCCGTCCTCGTCCGTCGAGACGGTCACGTAGAGGTTCCCCATCTCCGTCTGGAGCTTGGTCGTCGTGCTGGGAAGGCTGCGGGGTCTTGCCCGTGTCTCCGTAGTCATGGCCTGTCCGCCTTTCCGAGGCAGAGCGGGCGCGTCCCGGCGCACTCGACGGCCTCCATCCGCCCGTACTTCCGCACCATCTCCGGGTCGCCCACGAACGACTCGGCCTCGATGCAGGTGTCGAACCGCTCGAAGGGGTCCGTGCAGAGTCCGCCCCAGTAGGCGACGGCGTGGTGGTGGATGCCCGGCGGGCAGTCGCGGAGGTGGGGGAGCGCCGGAGCGTAGCGGTCGAAGTAGCCCGCCACCTTCAGGGCCATCTCCCTCTCGCATTCGTCGCCGAGGCCCAGGAGCGTCCTGACGATGGGCTCCTCGCAGTCCTCCTCGGCGAAGGTCTGGGTGTACATGGCGTCCCGCAGTCCGGGGGGAAGCGATTCCCACCGCTCCCGGCTGAGCTTCAGCCCGCCGTGGCTCGGCGTGGAGACCCGCCAGACGCCCTCGGCAAGCTCCTTGACGTCCCGCGTCCAGCCCCAGGGTGTGTAGGTAACGTTCGTCGTCATTTCAGACCTCCTTGTCGTCCTGTAGATGAAGGAGCGGGGCCACCCCCATCGGAGACAACCCCGCTCCATTCCGAACCCGACCGACCGGCGGACTAGGCGGCTTGCGCCTGCTGCATCTGCCGGAGCTTGTTGGCGGCGGCCTCGACCAGCGGCCCGAGCTCGTCGGTCGTCAGGTCGTCGATGCCCTTGCCCGTCCGGTCCACCACGGCGGTCCGCACCTGGTCCTCGTCGAGGCCCTGCTCGGCGGCGATCTCGAAGAGCCGCTTCCGCAGCTTCCCGGCCTGCGCCTCTGCCCGGTCGTTGGCCTGGCTCCGGGCGGAGTTGCCGTTGGATGGGGCCTGCCCGGACCTGCCGTTGGACTGGGCGGGAACGCGCTCCGGCTTGGCCGGGGTGTTCGCCTGCGTCTGGTCGCCGTAGAAGCCGTTGCCGAACTGGACGCCGAAGCTGCGGAACGCCCGTTTCATGCCGTCGGTCACCGCTCCCTTCATGGCCGTGTCATGGCCGTCGAAGGTGTCCTCCGCCACCGGGTGGACGCCGAGGTCGGTGCGGGGCAGAGCGCCCGCCACGGAGACCCGCACCGGGGCGCTGTAGCCCTGTTCCACCTTCACCTCGCCGGTCTGGGGGTTGACCGTCTCGATCCGGCGCAGGGTCACGTCGCCGACCAGCTCGTAGCCCCAGCCGCCGTAGCCGAAGATGCGGTTGGCCTGGTCGATGACGGCGTGGCCTTCGAGGTAGTCGAAGGACCTGCCGCCGCGCCCCTTGCGCTGGGAGACGATGGCGGGGTCGATGGGCTGTCCGAGCGCCTGGCTGACGGCGGGCGAGAGCCCGTCCCAGAGCAGCTCGTGCTCGGTGACTATCGCGGCGTCGGGCTTGTGGCCGTTGCCGTTCCGGGCGACGACGGCGGTGTCCTTGTGGACGCCGTTCGCGCTCCCGTTTCCGTTGTTGCTTCCGTTCTTGTTGAACATCTCGAATCTCCTTCTTGTGGTGTCTGTCCTGTAGCGAATGACCGGTGCGGCTGCCCCAAAGGGAAGCCGTGTGCGGGCGAAGCCCGTCGTGAAGTGGGCATAGCACCTCCTGGGCGGTGAGAGTGGGAGTGGGAAAGAAGCGGGCGGGGAAGCCCGCTGGGGAGCGGCGGGGAGCCGCTAGCGGGCGGAGCGTGCCGCCTGAGCAAGCAGGCGGTTGAAGGCGGCCTGTCCGTGGGGCCGGGCAGCCAGCTCGGCCACGTCGCCGACGCCACTGGGAAGGGAGACGGCGGCGGCCCTGCGACCCAGCAGGGTGAGAAGCCCGTCCGTCGCCTCGCAGCCCGCGTCGTCGTTGTCGAAGGCGAGGAAGACGCGGGGGCAGCCCCGGAGGGCCGAGGCGATGCGCTCAACGCCCTGGGTGCCCAGGGCGGCGCAGGCCGGAAGGCCCCATCCGGTAAGGGTGAGCCAGTCGAAGACGCCTTCCGCGACGACCGCCCACGGCGGAGCGGGGCCGAGCCTGCCGAGTCCGAGCACCGGCTTGGGGCCGGGAGGAGCCTGGAACCGAGGCCTTGCGTCCGGGTCCAGGGCCCGGCCCACCAGCCAGCGGACAAGGCCGCCGGAGGCGTCGGGGACGACGACCATGCCGGCGAACCGCTCCGAGCCCCGCTCGGTGAACAGTCCCGAGTCCCCGATGCGCTTCTGGGAGAAGCCGAGGGACTCCAGGGCCTGCCGCAGCCCGCCGCCCGGCGCATAGCCGAGACCGAGGCGGGTTGCGGCGACGGGGCCGACGCCCCGGGAGGCCAGGTACTCCCGCGCTTCTGAGGAACGCCGGAGATTCCCGGCGTAGAAGCGCGCCGCCGCCGTCAGCAGCGTGGGGTCCCTGGGAGGCAGCGCGGCGGACGCAGGACGCCGCGTTCCGGCTGGACGGCAGCCCAGGGCTTGCGCCCAGGGCCGCTGTTCGTCCAGCCGCGCGATGGCCTCGGTGAGGCTCAGCCCCTCGGCCTGCCGGATGAAGTCCAGCACGTCGCCGCCGAGGCCACAGCCGAAGCAGTAGAACCGCTCCGAATCTGCGTACACCGTGAACGAACCCTCAGCCTCGTCGTGGAAGGGGCAGACGCCCTGGCGGACCCTGCCCCTTCCCCTGAGCCGCACCCCCGCCGCCTCCACCGTGTCGCCCAGCGGGTGCCGGGCCTTCAGCGCAGGGATGTCCACGTTGGCGACGGCCATCACGCACCTCCGCTCAGGGGCCGGAGGCCCCGGAGGCTGCGCCCCGAGACGAGCTTGCCGGGCCGCCAGCGCATCCCCAGGGCGGAGACGACCTCCAGCGTCCCGCCGTCTCCGGTGGGCACCAGCGCGGCGGCCCGCCCCGTGCCCTGGCTGTACACCACCGCGTCCCGGTCTCCGAACCGCCGCTTCACCAGCTGCTTCCACTCGGCGAAGGCCCACCGGACCTGCCGCGTCTCCGCCTTCTGCGTGTCCACGCCGGCGATGACCGCCAGCGCCGTGTCCACGTCCCCCGCCTGTCTGAGCCGCCTCGCCTCGTGGATCGAGCGCACCGCGCTCGGCTCCGCCGTCTCCGTCTCGTCCTTGAATCCCATCGCAGCGAAGAGCTGGTCGACCAGCTCTTCCAGGCTGCGCCCGGGCCTGTCCGCCGCGTCCGTCGCCCGATTGCCGGTTGCCAGTGTTGCCGTAGTCATCATGCACCTCCTGAGTGCCTCTGCTTTGTTGCCTTGGTTGCCTTGCCGATTGCGCCCGCTTGCGGGCAAAGAAGAAGGGCCGCCCCCGTGACGGAGACGGCCCTTGCGTGTTGGGAATGGGTTGTGAGAGGAGCCGGAGCCCCCTGGTCAGCGCCTGAACCTCCCTATCGGCGGACGCCGGGGCATGAACCGCCGTAGCAGCAGCCAGCCGATGCCCAGCCCGACCAGGTTGAGGAAGACCAGCTCGCCGTCCCCGGTGATGAGCGGCGCCGCAATCACCAGCGCCACGATTCCGGCCACGATGACCTTCTTGCGCTTCCACCACGGCCGCTTCTCAGGGGCCTTGGCTACGTCGCTCACCGGCTCGTAGGCCGTCCAGATGGGCAGCCCGATCAAGACCTCAAGCTCCGTGATCACCACGCCGGCCGAGCAGCCCCCGGTGTGGCACCGCACCTCGATGCCGTTGCCGTCCGGTCGCTGCCGGAACGCCAGCCCGTCCGACTTCCCGCCGTGACAGACCGCCGTCGTCGTCCAGAACCAGCCCCGCTCGAAGCTGACCCGGTGCGGCAGCAAGTTGGCGATCCTGAGCGCGCTCGGTCCCGTGTACCGTTCCTGTGTCCGTGATTCGTCCATGCCGATGTACCTCCTTGCCGATTGGTGTGCCGATGCCGTTGAACCCGTGACTCCGTGCCGAATGCCGAAGACGCACCCCGCCCGCGGTCGAACGTCGAACGCGGAAGACGGAGTGGGGTGAAAGAAGACGCAGCTCGCCCAGGGTGCAATGCGACCTTGGAGAAAACTGCGAGACGTGATGCGGCCAGCCTGCTTTGAATGGCAGACCGGCGCGTGTCGAAGCTGCGGCAAGGCTGCGTGACAGCAATGCCGCAGGCATGAGGAGCCGGTCGGAGCGACAGACGCGTTCCGACCGACTGTTCGAGGACGAAGCTCAGGGCTCCGTCAGCAGAGTCCAAGCGAATGAAGCGATCAACCCCATCCGCCAGACAGTGCCCGGTGAGTGAAGCGATCAGCACCAACCGCCGGACTGGACCGAGGACGAAGGACCTGAGTCAAACTCCGTCGTTCGATCCGTGCTGCTTGCGGAGAGCTAGGTCAAATCCGCAGCGGCAGCATTCCCTCGTGGGCCACCTTCCAGAGAGCGAATCATCCGTCAGGTGAGACCGGGCAACAGGGACCGCGCCCCCAGGTTTCTATGGCGTGAAACCTTGGTTGAAAGCCAGACAGTGCAACCATTATTACCCGACCCGAAACCGGATGGGAAGTCTTTCGGGCAGTTCACGCCCAAAGTGTTCACAAAACTTCACTGGAGTTAACCGGCAGACGGAGGGCGCAAACCGCCGCGCTATTTCCACCAGAGTCCGCAGGTCACCGTGTTCAGAAACTCACGCTTCTTCAGCGCCCTCCGCGTGTCGGAGAGCGCTGTCCTGCGCCAGTTCACCTGCCCGTTTCGGTCGAAGCCGCGCAGCGGAAACGTCGCCGGGGGAAGCGTCATCCCGTGCTCCTCCAGCAAGGTCAGCTCCAACGCCCGGAACCGCTCCTCGGTGCGCAGCCAGGACAGGTTTCTCCCCTCGTTGGGATGCGCGGCCTTCAGCTCCCGCCACTCGACGATCAGCGGCCACACGTCCCCGAACACATCCTCGTCGTCTTCGGCGGGCTCAAGCGTCACCAGGTCGGGGTACTCCCGCCGCAGCGCCTGCCCCCGCCCGGGCTGCGGGCCGGCGGCGCCGGTCGTCTTCGGCCCGTCCTGCCCCACACGTCCCGTCCCGAGCTCCGCCAGCGTCTTCTCCAGCTTGCGCAGGCCCTGCGCATTCTCCTCCCGCACGGCCCGGACCGCGTCCTCCCAGGCCCTGTGACCGGCGCGGCACTCCTTGCCCTGCTCCTCGACCACACCCTCCAAGTCCCCCAGCCTGTCCGCCAGCTTGTCGTTGCGGTCCCGCTGCTCGGCGGCGGCGGAACCCACCCCCGACTGGAGCGCCTTCTGCAGCTGGTTCCTGATGCGCCGCGACAGCACGCCCTCGTCGAGGCTGGCGTCCAGGGTCCTGCGGTCCACCCCCAGAATCTCGGCGGTCTTCTTGCGCCCGTGGTCCCGCTCCAGCTCCTGCAACAGCGACATGAGCCGCAGGTGGTGCATGTCACGGACGCTCCTGCCCTTCTCGATGACGCCCTTCTCAGGTTCCATGAAGCCCTCCTCTTTTCACCGGCATTAGTCCCGGTCCAGCCCAGGTCAGGGTCCGACTTTCCACGGGCTGCGCCATATGGACTTCCTGTAGGGGGATTTGCGGGATTTCCGCCCGCTTCCGCCCTCTCTTCATGAGTCCACGCTCCGCCCTTTTTGCGCCGGAAGACCGACCTGGGGACTTAAGTCCAAGTGTTCACAACTTTGGGGCGCTTTTGCCCCCATTTGTTCCTGTTTCAGCTTTGCCGCGCCCTCGCCGACAACTTCGCAACAAACCTCGTTTTCCTGTACAGCCCCATTACTGCACGGAAGGCGGTCTTTTGCCTAGACCCTCGAAAGGGGGTGCATAAACGTCTCCCCTTCCAGGCAGTTTTCAGCCGCAATTCGGTTGTTCACACTCTCTGCGAAAGGCGCGAATCGTCGATTCGCAGCAGATCGCAGGGAGGTGAATAAATTGGCGCTGAAATCGAAACTCCGTTCAATTAGACGGCTGATTCCACTGGCGTCCGCGCTGCTCCTGGCGGCGCTGTTGGCCATCCCGTCCAGCGGGGTCGCCCTGGCCCAGGAACCCTCCGGCGGCATCGTCCTCGTCAACGCCGACCGGGAGTTCGTCGAGCGCAAGGGCGGAGGCGAGTTCGTCGCCCGGCCCGTCTTCGACCGCAGGATCACGGACCTCTTCTACGCCGTCCGCGACGCCGACACCGGCGACTGGATAAGCGCCATGTACCGGGTGAGGGGCGGCGAGAAGAAGCGTTCGAACGGCTGGGAGTACTCGTGGGAGTACCCCGACCTCGACGAGCAGCCCGAGCTGGACCGCGACAGGGCATACCTGCTGGTGATGCTGGCCACCGCCGAGGACCACAGAAGGGGCGATTTCTACGCCGTCGTCCCCATCCACCAGCCGGGGCGCATCTGGGACAAGATCCTCTCCGCGCTCAACCCGGCCAGGTGGGCGAGGGCCTTCGCCGGCTGGGTCGTCGAGGGAGTCCACGGGACCCTCTGCGGCGTCGTGGAGCGGGCGTCGGGCGAGGACGCCGACAACTGCCGGAGGGAGTCCGGCAGATGAGCGACATCCTCACCGGCACTCCCCCCGACCTCACCTATGCCCACTGGATGGTGCGCGACGCCTGGCTGGTCGTCTGGGCCATCACCTCCGGCGCCCTGGTGGTGATCCTCGGCTGGATGGGCCTCTCGTTCATCGTCTCCGAGCACCTGGGCAGCCGGCAGGCCGGATGGCGGGAGATGGTCCCCCGGCTCGTGCTCGGCCTCGTGGCCGCGGCGTCTTCCCTCTGGTGGTGCGCCCTGGTCCTGGACGTGGCCGACGCCGTGTCGGGATTCATAGCCGTATCTCTCAACGTCACCGCCGGGGACATGCTCCGCGCCACCCTGCGCACCCTGCTGACCGCGGTGGAGGCGGGCAGCGTGGGCATGGCGCTGCTGCTCGCAGTTCTCTACCTCGTCTACGGCTTCTTCGTCCTCTACGTGATCGTGCAGATGGTGCTGCGCCTTGCGTTGATAGACATCCTCCTGGCCCTGTCGCCCATCGCTCTGGGGCTGTGGATTCTGCCCCACACGGCGGGCTGGGGCCGCCACTGGCTCCGGCTCTTCATGACGACGGTGTTCCAGCAGGCGATACAGCTCATCGCCCTGGCCCTGGGCTTCGGATTCCTGAACGAGGTCGCGCAGATAGCGGCCTTCGAGCCGGTGCAGGACCTGATCTGGAAGCTGCTCATGTCCCTGGCCTTCGTCTACATGGCCACCCGGGTGCCCTCGCTTCTCGGAAATGCGGGCACCTTCGACGCCTGGCTCTCCACCCTCTACTTCGGCATGAACCTGCCCGCGTCGATGGTGCGCTCTGCGAAGACCATCGGGCTGGTGGCGGGCGGAGCGGCCGGGGGCCCCGGCGGGATTGCCGTTGGCGCGGTTGCGGCCAGCGCGGGCCTGTCGGCAGCCGCCGGCGGCCTCAGCTCGGCGGCCTCGATGGCGACCCCATCCGGCGGCGGAGACGCGGGCGGGGAAGCCCCCCGGAGCAGCGGGGAGTGACGACGAATATGCGAACGACGGCTCTTCCGTCGACAGGCAATGCGAGGGAGGGGGCGTGATGTGCAGGTAACGGAGCTTACGAACCCCGACCGGTAGAGACGAGCGGAACGCTCGGAGCAAGAGAGGAGCAATAGGAATGGAACAACTGACACAGACCATATCGAACCTGGTGGGCATCCTGCTGGGCGTCGTGGGCGCGGTGGGCGTGGGCTTCTTCATCTACGGCGCGTACCTGTACCTGACGGCCTCAGGAGCGCCCCACCAGATGGAGCGCGGCAAGAGCGCAATGATGACCGCCCTCGCGGGCATCGTCCTGGCCCTGGTCGCCTACGGCGTCGTGGAGCTGGTGATGAACGCCGTCGTGGACCCCGGAATCGACGTCGAGGACGCCCTGCCCGACCCGCAAGCCCCCGGCACCGAGGACAGCAGCGGCGGCGGATAGGCCGACGTGAAAAGGGAGGAGCAGAACATGAGAGAACACGAGGTACCGACCCACGTCCAGGCCGAGGACAGGGTGCTGCTGGGGTTCACATTCCCGCAGATCGTTGCGGCGACGGCGGTGTGCGCCATCTGCTACGGCGCATACCGCTACGCCCCCATAGGCCCCTCCGAGGTGCGCATGGCGATTGCCGTCGTCCTCGGACTGGTGGGCATTGCCATGGTGGTGGGGAAGATAGGCGGCCGCCGGCTGCCGCTGGTGGCCGCCGACCTGCTCAAGTACCGGCTGGGAGCCCGGCTCTACGCGGGGACGGTCTCCCAGCTGGTGAGAAGCGAGCCGCCCGCGCCGGTCCAGCCGGTGAAGAGCGGCCCCGGCCCCCTGAGCCTGATGGCGAAACGGGCCGCACGCGGCCTGGGAAGGCTGCGCAGGAACAGGAAGAAGCGCACGCAGAGAGAGCGCCGCAACGGGCGGATGCGCTGGTTCGGCAAACGCAGGGGCAAGGACGGAGGGAAGCGCCAGGGCCGCGACCACAGGGCCAAGACGCTGGAGACCAGCCGGAGGAACCCCGGAAGGGACCCCTGGCGCTGGCGGTCGTCGCCCTTCTCGCGGCGGCGGTTGTCGCCATCCCCCAGGCGGCCCTGACCGACGGCCATGAGCCCTGGCGCGACGAGATCGACTTCGAGATCGAGGAACGGGTGGAGGGACGCCGGATATTCGTCGAGGCGCTCACCGTCTCCGGCGACCGCGCAGCCGTGACCCTGAGAGCCGCCGCCGACATCGACCTGCGGGTCAGGGCCTTCGGCGGGCCGGAGGGCGCCTGGCTGCGCTTCTGGGGCTCGGCAACCCTCGCGCAGGGGGAGCGGGTCGACTACTCCCTCCCCCTGCACGGGCCGAAGCCCTCCTTCACCTTCTCCTGGGAGGACGGTCTCGGCCAGGCGGGGGCCTTCACCGTCGACCACGAGAAGATACCGCACCCGCTCCCCGTGGCCGAGGGCGAGCTGTGCACCGTCCGGCTCACGTCCCTGGGCTGGACCACCGGGTCCGTCAGCGGGGTCATCGAGTCCGAGTGCGTCGCCCGCTTGGCCCACCCGGTGGACCTTCCCTTCGTCGCCGGGCACGCCAGCGTGAAGGAGACGGCGTTGATGGACGCCGAGGTGACGGCAATCACGGGGAAGGTGGTGGCCGGAGCCGGAGGGGGGCCGGCGAACCTGCCCTTCGTCGCCAACGGCAAGACGCGCTTCCGGCTCCCGGCCTCGGAGCACGAGGCCCTTCGCCCGGTGGCCGTGTCCGTGTACGTCCAGGCGGCCCTCAGGATCGAACTGCCGCCCCTGACCCTGCTCACCCACCGGCCGGAACGCACCGAGCTCCGCACCGAGACCGTGACCCTGTGGAGGCCGGGGACCACCGAGACCGTCAGCGAGACGGTCACCGTGACCAACGGCGACGGCACGACGACGCAGCACGTCGTCACGGCCACCCTGTCCGTGCCGGGCGAGACGGTCAGCCGGGACGTGACCCTCACCATCGTCCACCCGGAGCGCGTGGAGGCCGAGGTCCTCGAACGGTCGCCGGTCTCCGACGTCCGAGACGAGTCGATGACCCTGAAGTCCGCCGTGTGGTCGGACGTCGCCTTCAGGGCCCTGGTCCTGCCCGAGCCCGAGCCCGAGGACCCGCCGGCAGAGCAGACGCCCGCGGAAGGCGGTCTGCGGAGCTGGTTCGACCTGCTGGGATGGGAGTGGCCCTGGTGAGGCGCGCGCTTGCGGCGACGCTGCTGGCAGGGGTCGCGCTGGTCACCACCGGCGCGGCCCCATCCCCGGAGGAGCGGGCAATGCTCGACGCCTTCGACCGCGTGCTGACGGCGATGGCCTACGCCGGCTCCGGCCTCTGCGTCTTCGCCATCGTCTGGGCGGGCTTCGTCCTGATGGCCGAGGGCGGGGAGGAGCGCGGCGGGGGGCGCGCCAGGACCGCCGTCTTCATGGCGGTGGTCGGCCTGGTCCTGGTGCTTCTGGCCAAGGGCGTGGCCGCGCTGCTGCGCAGCGGCCTCGTGGAGTTCCCATCCCCGTAGAGCGAAGGAGACCCCTCATGAGAATGCAAGAGATAGTCGAACGTGCCCGGCGCGGGGCGGAGGAGTTCACGGACAGGCTCGCCGACCTGCGGCTGAGGCTTGTGACACGCCTCCGGGAAGCGGTCCGCGCACGGGCCTCGAAACAGAGCCCCGAAGCCGAACCCACCGAGCCGCCGGCGCCCAAGCCGCCGCCCGAGCTGCCCCTCTCCTTCATGCTCTCGCACCTCGAAGAGGACGGTCCGGTGAGGCTGGACGGGGTGAAGCTCGGCGTCTGCGAGGTGATGGGCCTGGAGATCGACGAGCCGAAGCTGGGGGCCTTCGCCGGGGCGCTCAACGCCCTGGACTTCCCGGCCCAGCTTCTCGTCAGACAGCATTCGCCCCGCCTGCAACGGCTGCGGGAGAAGCTGAAGGAGGCGCAGCCGGAGGACCTGCCCCCGCAGACCAGAGCAGCGGCCGAGTCCCTTCAAAGACTCTTCACCGACCTTGAGAACCGCGACGGCATCCTGGACCGGCGCTTCTACGCCGTCTGCGAGACGGGCCGCATCGACGACCTCCGGGGGCTGCTGACCAGGGCCGGGTTGGCCGTCCACCTCCTGAGTGGCCGCCAGCTTCGCATGTTCCTCGTCTCCGCCGTCCTCGGCGGCTCGCCCGCCGAGTTCGATGAAGAGAAGCCCGTCGAGGTGGAGATAGGCCGGCGCGACCTGCGCGTCGGCGGGAGCCTCGTACGCTCCCTTCACCTGGGCAAGTGGCCCCGGTCGCTGGCCCCCGGCTTCCTCCAGGGGCTGATGGCGGCGGGAGCGCCCATGGACCTGTCCGTCCACGTCGGGCCGATACCGGCGGAGCAGGCCGCCAGGACCCTGGAGTGGCAGAAGGTCCGCTTCGAGTCGGCCCAGTCCCTCTCCTTCAAGCGGGGCCGCACCATGTCGCCCGAGGCGGAGATCGCCCTGGAGGACATCACCCGGCTGAGGGACGAGGTGCAGCGGGGCAGGGAGCGCCTCTTCCACGCCTCCCTGTCGGTGACCCTCCGCGCGAGGGACGAGGCGGCGCTCAAGGAGATGACCCAGCGGGCCAAGGCCCACTTCGCCGCCACGTTGGGCAAGCTCGACAACCTGGCCTTCCGCCAGCGCGAGGGGCTGCTCTCGACGCT
Source organism: Dehalococcoidia bacterium (assembly GCA_965217565.1). GTDB lineage: Bacteria > Chloroflexota > Dehalococcoidia > Lucifugimonadales > CATOSD01 > CBDCIS01. The sequence continues at coordinate 321,947 of CBDCIS010000001.1, read as the reverse complement.
GCCCCTGGCCCTGAACGCCGTCGCCGAGTGGCGCAGCCTGGACACCTCCAGCATAGCCCGGCTCTTCCCCTTCTCGCCGCCCGACCTGGATACAAGGAGCGGGACGCTCTACGGCATCGACATGCGGGCCTGCTCGCCGGTGGTCTACGACCCCTGGGACGGCACGCACCTCAACGCGAATACGGCGGTCCTGGCACGCTCCGGTGCGGGCAAATCCTTCGCCACCAAGCTGGGCGTGCTGCGCGGCCTGTGCCGTGGGGTCACGGCCTACGTCATCGACCCCGAGGGCGAGTACGCCGACATGGCCCGCGCCGCGGGCGGGCGCGTTCTCAGTCCGGGCGTCCCCGGCGAGGGCATGAACCCCTTCGTCATCGAGCGGGGCGACTCCGAGGAGATGCTCCAGCGCATCGGCAGCCTGCGGCGGCTCATCGAGGTGATGGTGGGCGAGAGCCTCGGCGCCGACCGCAGGGCATCGCTGGACCACGCCCTGGCGGGCTACTACGCCCAACCCCGCCAGCGCACCGGCTTCCGCGACTTCTACAAGCATCTGCAGGAGAGCGAGGCGGGCGATCCCGATCTCGCAAGGCTGCTCCGACCCTTCGCCACCGGCAGCCTGCGCCACCTCCTCTCCGACGAGGGCGACGACCTCCTGGGCAACGAGGCCCTCGTCACGGTCTTCGACCTGCACCTCCTGGAGCCGGAGCTTCGTCCCGCCGCCGCGATGGTCTGCACCGAGACGGTGTGGGCCGCCGCCGCCCAGGACCCCAAGCCCCGCCTGCTGGTCGTCGACGAGGTGTGGTCGATCATGCAGCACCCCGAGGGCGCGGCCTTCATGGTGTCGATGGCGAAGCGCGCCCGCAAGCACCGGCTGGGACTCCAGTTCATCACCCAGGACGTCCAGGACCTGCTGTCCGAGGACACGTCGAGGACCATCACCGGCCACTCCGGAAGGGCGCTCCTCCAGAACGCCGCCTTCAAGCTCCTGCTCCAGCAGGACGCGGCGGCAATCAGCACCGTGGGCGACGCCTTCGACCTGCCCGAGGACCTCCAGCGCTGGCTCCTGTCCTGCCCCAGGGGAGACGGCCTGCTGCTGGCGAAGGGACACCGCTTCCCCGTGCGCATCGAGGCCACGCCGGAGGAGACGGCGGTCATCGAGTGGCGTCCCGGACGCCATTAGAGAAAGGAGCATCCCTCATGAAGCTGAACCCCAAGGACCTGTTTTTCGGAAACGACGACGAGGAGAAAGGCCCCGTCCTGCTGGCGGTGACGCCGCCGCGCTCCGGGGAGCGCACGCTCCTGGGAGTGGAGAACATGCTCGGCTCCATCGCCGTCCCCGAGCCCTTCTCCCTGGAGCTGGCCGGGGACATGGACGGCGTGACCCTCATGGCCCGCTGCCTCGACGACGAGGTGGTGCGCGGCCAGCTCTCCGCCCACTACCCCCAGGCCCGCATCCGCAAGGTTGACCCCGCGGACGACCCCCTGGTCATGGGCGAGACGGAGCAGGCGTGGTCGGTCACGCTGAGGGCCGACGGCCCCGAGTACGTGCCCCTGCGCACCTTCAGGGACGACGACCTGCTCGACCCCGGCTCCGACCCCCTCATCGCCCTCATGGGCGCGCTCTCCGCCCTCCAGAAGGGGGAGCGGGTGGTGGCCCGTCTCATGCTGCGCTCCCTCGGCCCCGACTGGTCGCAGCCCCATCTCGACAAGGCCCACAAGCGGCCCGGCATGGAGCCGAGGGAGCCCGCCTACACCTACCAGACCAAGCCCCTGCAGATGGACGGCGTGACCATGGCCGTCCTCGGCATCGGGGCGCTGGCCGCCCTGAAGGGCTACCTGTGGGTGCAGGACGGGGAGATATGGAAGGCGGCGGCGCTGGGCACGGTCACGGCCCTGGGCCTGGCCGCAGGCGGCCTCGCGTGGCGCCGCTGGAAGAAGGCCCGCAGGCGCGTCGAGGACCCCCTGCTCATCGGGGAGAAGGTGTCGCGCATCGCCTTCGACGCCGAGCTCCAGGTGGTCGCCATTCTGCCCGCCGACACCGGGCGGCAGCGGGCCGGGGAGCTTCTCGGCCCGGTGACCGCCGCCTACCGCCACTTCGACAACCCTGCCGGGGCTCGCCTCAAGGTGAGTTCCCTGCGCCCCGTCACGCCCGATCCCTCGACGCTCCACCCGCCGGGCCCCGGACTGTTCGGCGGCCGCAGCGTCCTGGGCGTCCGCGAGATCGCCTGCCTCTGGCACCCGCCCGGAGCGGGCGACGAGACCCCCCTGGTGGAGCGGTCCGGCGCCAGAGCGCTCCTCCCGTTCGCCAAGGGCGTCCGGGGAGGCGCTCTCGTGGGAGACACCACCGCGGGCAAGCCCCGCCCCATCCGCTTTCCCGAAGATCTGCTCAGGAGACACCACCTCTACGTCGCACGCACACGCATGGGCAAGTCCACCCTGATGCACCACCTCGCCGCCCACAAGATGAGCGAGAAGGCGGCGGGCAGGGACGGCGACGCCGTCATCGTCATAGACCCCCACGCAGACCTGGTGGCCGGACTGCTCCGGCAGGTGCCCGAGTCCCTCATAGACAAGGTGCGCCTCATCGACCTGGCCGACCAGAGGAGAGCGCCGGGCATCAACCTGCTGGACACCCGCATCTTCGCCGACCGGGACCGAACCGCCGACTCGGTGGTCAGGGTGGCGAAGGGCCTGTGGGAGCAGTGGGGGCCGAGGATGCAGTCCATCCTCGAACAGACCGTCAAGACCCTCCACGAGGCCAACGAGCACCCGGAGACCGACGAGGGCAGCCAGCACACCATCCTCGACGGGCTGAAGCTCCTCTCCGACAGGAAGTTCCGGGACGGCGTGCTCAAGAGGATAGAGGACCCCTATCTCCTTGAGTGGTGGGCCAGGGACTTCGGAAGCTGGCACCAGCAGTATCGAGCCGAGGCCCTGGCCCCCGTGCAGACCCGCCTCTCCTACTACGCATCGTCGAAGCGGGCGCGGGCCATCCTGGGACAGCGCCGCTCCACCATCGACCTGCGCGACATCATCCTGCAGGGCGGCATCCTGCTGGTCTCCACCGCCCAGGGCGCCGTGGGCAGGGACGTCTCCGCCCTGGTGGGCGCCTCCCTGCTCAACCTGGTCGATTCGGTGATACGAGAGCAGGAGAGCACGGCCCTCGGCGAACGCCGGGGCGCGCTGGTCGTCGTCGACGAGATGCAGTCGCTCCCCGGCGTGGACTACGAGTCGATGCTCAGCGAGCTGGGCAAGTTCGGGGCGTCCTTCATCCTCGCCACCCAGAGCCTCGCCAAGCTGGACGACCTCTCCCGCACCATGCGGGACACCCTTCTGGCCAACGTCGGCTGCCTCGCCGTCTTCCAGGTGGCCGGCAACGACGCCAGGACCCTGGTGTGGGAGCTGGGCAAGGAGCGGGTCACCGAGGACGACATCACGTCGCTGCCCGTCCACCACTGCTACGTCCGCGCCACCGTCGGCATCGACCGGATGCCAGCCTTCTCCATGATGGTCAGAAAGCGGGAGGAGGGAGACCCCGCCGTCGCCGCACGCATCCGCGAGGCGGTCTCCTCCTACACCCTGACGGCCCAGGACCTGGAGGACGCCCAGTCCGGCGCCCGCAAGAAGGTCCGGGACTTCAAGGACCGCGCCGCCGACCTGGAGAAGGACGGTGGAGAGACGGACGGGAAGCAGAAGGACGAAGCCGCCGGAAACGAGAACGCCGCGGAAGAGGAGGCCGAGCAATGAGACCCGAAGGATGTGAAGCCGAGATACTCCGCGCACTGGCGTCGATGCCCTTCCTCGACCGGGCGGAGCTGGCGGCCGTCACCGGCCGGTCCAAGGGCACGGTCCGGGACGCCGTCGCAAAGCTGGACTCCGGCGGCTTCTGCGCCGCCGTGCCCCACGCCACCCCCCTCTTTCCCTCGTCGATCCAGAGGCTCCATCTCACCGCCGCCGGGCTGCGGCGGCTGGCCGAGCGGGAGCAGACGCCCCTGGGCGAGCTGGTGCGCGACCGCCCCGTCTCCGCCCAGTGGCGGCGCAACCTGATGGGACGGCTCGACTCCCTCGCCTCCATCTACCGGCTGGCCGTCTCCGTCTCCGCCGTCGCATACCCCATAGGCTTCCGGTGGTACAGGGCATCGCCCCTGGACGCCGCCGTCGAGCTTCCCGGCGGCCGCACCGTCGGCATCGTCAGGCAGGGGCTCACCGCCGACAGGTCCTCTTTCTCCAACCGCATGTGGAGGCTCCAACAGGGGGAACTCCCCGGAGCGGTGCTCGTGCTGGCGGCCGACCCCATCCGGCTCCGGCACGTCCGCAGGACGCTGACCGGCGCACCCGTGCCCATCTACCTCGCCGTCGAGCGCGCGGCCGTTGCGGCGTCGCCGGACGATCCGGCGTGGAGTCCGCCCGCCGTCAGCGCTTCCGTCGAGCTGCGCTCGGTCCTCGACCGGATAGAGGAGGGAATCCCCCTTCCCGAGGAGGACGAGCTCCAGATGGCCTCGGTCCCCGCCGACCTCTCCGTCGAGGGTCCGGGATGGAGGATCTCCGACTATCTGCTCCCCGCCACCCTCAAGCCCGCCGAGAAGCGGGCCCTCGACCTCATCTCAGACTGGCCCTGGATCGCCCTGACCGACCTGGCCGGACTCATGGGCGTGTCCCCGCCCAGAGCGTCCCAGCTCGTGACGCCCCTGGAAGGGTTCCGCCTCGTCGCCCGGCCCATCGCCGGCAGCGGGCGCATGACCCTCACCAACCGGGCCCTGTCGCTCCTGGCCCGCCGGGACCGCACCTCCGTGACCGTGGCGAGGAGGCGCTGGAGCGCCGCTCCCCTGTTCCCCGGCACGCCGTTCGTCTGGGACAACGTGACGGGCGCGAGGAGCCGCCAGCTGCTCAGGAACGTCGAGCACACCGCCGCCGTCCACTCCTTTCTGGCGGCCATGACCGTGCAGGCGGGCCTCCTGGACTGGGAGGTCTCCCAGGTCGACCCGCCCCGCAGGGCCTCTCGACACTTCAGGCACGGCGACGGGATGCGCTCGGTCAACCCCGACGCCTTCGGCGTCCTCAGACAGGGCGAGACCGCATGGCCGTTCCTGCTGGAGTGGGAGCGAAGGGCCGTGCGGCCCTCGACCATGTCCGAGCGCCTCGCCCCCTATCGGCGCTACTTCTCTTCCCACCGGCCCACCGACGACCACGGCACCCGGCCCTCAGTCCTCATCGTCTTCGACGACGAGATCGTCCAGACCCACTTCCTGCGCCTGGCGCGGGAGGAGATGCAGGCCAGGGGGGTGACGGTGCCCCTGTGGGTCTCCCACAAGGCCGCCGTCGAGCAGCTGGGGCCGCTGGGACGCGCATGGCGCTCCCCGGGCGACTGGCAGTCGCCCCAGGCCATGCCGCCTCAATGACCGACCGCTGACACGGGGAAGCGGCGCGACGGCTCGCGCTCTCTTCCCCAAAGGGAGACGTGAAGCCATGCGTTCACAGGACCAAGACAGGAAGAAAGGCCCCCGGAGGCGTGGAGGACGGACCGTTGTCCGGCTCAACACGGCGGCCCTCTGGGAGCGGCTCACACTGTTGAACCGCTCCCAGAACTGGCTCGCCAGGGAGGTCGGGGTCAGCCCCGGCTACATCTCGATGCTGGTCAACGCGGGGCGAACACCCTCCGGGCGCATCCGCCGCCGGATGCTCAGAGCCCTGGACTTCGACGACTTCGACCAACTCTTCACGATGGAGGATAGAGATGACTAGCCAAACCGATTCGTCCCGTCTCGACGGGATCATGGAACAGTTCGACGACGAGGAACAGGACCTGGCGCTCCAGGCCGTCGCGCTGGCGGAGGACTTCCCCAAGCGCCTCGAACGGCTGCACGAGGTCAGCGGCCTCACGTGGGCCGCCTTCGCCAGGGCCATCGGCGTGGACCCCAAGCTGGTCCACAGGTGGCGCAACGGCGTCCTGCCCTCCGGCTGGGCCATGCACGCCATCTTCCGCTTCGCAGCCCGGATACCGGGAGGCATGGCGATCCTCGTTACCGAGAGCTTCCAGATGAGCTTCTTCAAGGAGGACAGCTAGACCAACGGCCCCGCCGGGCGCAGAACGCATCGGCGGCACGGCGGGGCCTGAGACGGCTGGGTCGCCGGCGCTCGCCCGTTCCGTCGGCTCCGGCGGCCCAGCCGCACACCGCCAATGAGAGGCCAGCGGCCCAACTACCGCCGCTGCGACTACAGGAAATGAGAGACGCAAAGAGAAACAACGGACGAAGGAGACGTATCAAGCAGGAGGTCGAAGACGCCCTGGAAAACTCCATGCCGTCATTCACGCCGGAGCACCGCAGGACGGTCCTGAAGGGGATGCGCATCCTGGCCCGAGTCGCCATCCGCACCTACATCGAGGAACAGGCGGCCGAGTCCGACGCCGGAACCAACGGCGGCAGCGAGGAGCAGGGCTGATGCGCTTCACTCCAACGCTCACCATCATCAGCCTCGGCGGAGGCGTCCAGTCTTCCGTCATGGCGCTCATGGCGGGAGAGGGCGCGTTCGGCCGCACGCCCGACTGCGCCATCTTCGCCGACACCCGCTGGGAGCCCCCCAGCGTCTACCAGCACATCGAGTGGCTCCAAGACCGGCTGAGCTTCCCCCTACATGTGGTGGACAACGGACGCAGCCTCCGCGAGGACGTGAAGGCCCTCACCAACCACTCGGGCTCACGCAGCTACGTGGACATCCCCGTCTACCTCAAGGGGCGCGGCGAGGAGGGCGACGGCATCGGCAGACGCCAGTGCACCGACAACTACAAGATCAGACCCATACGCCGCAGGATACGAGAGATGCTCGGACTCAAGCCGAGACAGCGGGTCCCGGCCGGGACCGCCGTCGAGCTGTGGCTGGGCATCTCCACCGACGAGGCCATCCGCATGAAGACCTCCCGAGACAGATGGATTACGAACCGATACCCGCTCATCGAGGCGGGGATGTCCCGGCGGGACTGCGCCGACTGGTGGGCCTCCCGCTACGACAGGCCCCTGGAACGCTCGGCCTGCGTCGCCTGCCCCTTCCAGTCACGCGCAAGGTGGGTGGAGACGAAGCGCAGGTGGCCCGAGCTGTTCGCCGAGGCGGTGGAGATCGACGCCAGGATGCGAGACCGGCTGGCCCTGGACAAGACTCCGTACCTGCACTCTCAGCGGATGCCACTGGCCGAGGCGGTCGCCCTCGACGAGGCGGCCCTGGGAGCCGACGGCCACCGAGACGGCTTCGGCAACGAGTGCGAGGGACACTGTGGGGTGTGAGCGGGTGGGGCTGTCGGGCCGGTCCCGGAAGAGGGCGCACGGCGGGCGCCGCAGCCTCCTAGTACATGATGAGGTGGGTGGGAACGAGTCGCTGCGCAATGGGGTCCACTGCCAGCCTCAACCCTTCCAGAGTGTAGGCTCCCAGCAGAGCCGGGGCGTCGTCCTCTCCGAACACGACGAGAGTGACCTCGCTGGACCCGTCGACCGTCGCCCAAGCTCTCCCAATGTCCATCTCCACCCGGCGACCGTCGGCTAGCAGGAAGACTCCCTTGTCCATCGGCTCGATCCCCAGCTCGCGCAGAAGGCTGCCGGGCAGCGTCGTGTAGGCGGCCCCGGTGTCCACCGTCGCCTCTACGTCCCGCTCCTGCTGCCCATCCATGCTGGAGATGCGCAGCGGCCACCTGAAAGTCCCCATGGAGAGAGCCGCTCCTTCTCAATGTCTACCGCCCCATTTTACTCCATTGAGAGCCGTCCTCATAGTGACGCGGCCCTTGACAGGGGCAGCCGGTGCGTTCATGATAAGAGTATGATATTGTAATACACAGTACGGCAAAAAAGAGAGTGTGTCCATGCCCAGAAAGTCCAAGGTCATCAGCTTTTCCATGCCCCCGGAGATGGCCGAGCAGGTGCAGCAGGTGGTCGACGAGGAGGGCCGCACCGTGAGCGAGTTCCTCCGAGACGCCATCCGCCTGTACATGGACGAACGGGAGTGGCTGCGGCAGGAGCGCCGCCAACGGGCGAAGGCCCGCAGGGGCAGGAACGAACACGAGTGAACAAGGAGGACGAACCCATGGACCGGATTGCCAGCTACACACCCGCAGCCCTCTACGCCAGGGTCTCCAGCGAACGCCAGGACGTGGACCTGTCCGTGGCCGCACAGATGAGGGCGCTCAGGGACTACGCCGACAAGAACGATTACACGGTAGTGCGCGAGTACGTGGATGAGGCGGAGAGCGGACGCGTGGCCGACAGGCCCGAGTTCAGCAAGATGCTCGACGAGGCCCGCAAGACCAATGCCCCCTTCAAGGAGATACTGGTCTGGAAATTCTCCCGCTTCACCCGCAAGCGCGAGCACGCCGTCGCCTTCAAGTCCATGCTCAGGCGAAGGGGCATCCGAGTGGTCTCCGTAACCGAGCAGGCCGAAGACAACCCCACGGGCAGGCTCCTGGAGGGCATCATAGAGAGCGTGGACGAGTTCTACAGCGAGAACTTGGCCACGGAGGTCATCAGGGGTATGCGGGAGGCGGCGTCCAGGGGTTTCTGGGTCGCTCCCAGGGCCCCTTACGGCTACAGGAAGGTCAAGGTCCTGGACGGGGCCAAGGAGAGACCCACCCTGGAACCGGACCCGGATACGTTCCTCATCGTCAAGCGTATATTCGACCTGGCCGACACCCGAAAGGGGATGCTGAAAATCGCCCGCGTCCTCAACGACGAAGGCATCGCCAGCCCCAGGGGTAAGCTCTGGAACAAGACCTCCATCCACAACATCCTCAACAACGAGGCTTACTTGGGCACCTTGGTCTGGGGCAACCACCCAGATGGCAAGGCCGACCCGGTGCGGGTGGAGAACGCCTTTCCTGCCATCACAACCAAGGCCCAGTTCGACCGCGTGAACAAGATCATGCGCTCCCGCGCACCCAAGATCACCCACCCACGCAGGGTGGGAAGCACCTTCCTGCTGAGCGGGCTCGTCAAGTGCTACAAGTGCAAGAGGGCGCTCTCAGGCCGGTACTCCAGCAGGGGCACGTTCCCTTATTACGTCTGCCATTCCTATGTGAAGCGCGCACCCGGGTACTGCGATTCGCCCAGGGTCGACGCCCGGCTCTTCGAGAAGCTGGTCGTCAACTCGATTCGCACCAACATCCTGACCGAGGGCAACATTCGGAGTCTGGTCAAGGTCGTGGACGAGCAGATGGACGGCGTGGCCGGTGAGGAGCGCAAGCGGCTGGAGACTATCGAGTCGGAGCTTGCCGAGGTGCGGGGAAGGCTGGACCGCATCTACGACCTCGTGGAGACGACGACGGAATTCAACATGGCCGACTTCGCCCAGCGCATCCGCGACCACAGGGAGCGGCAGGAGCGCCTTGAGTCCGCGGCGCAGGGAGCCAGGGCGATCCTAGCCCAGCGAAGGGCGGTCCTCGATGACGTGAAGACGATCACGGCCTACGCCCAGGACATGAGCAATTTCCTGCGAAAGAGCGAGCTGACCGAGCGCAGGGCCTTCATCGAGACCTTCGTCAAGGAGATCGAACTCCTGCCCGACAACGCCGTCGTCCGCTACACCGTTCCCACGCCCGACGACAGCCTCATACCGGCAAAAAAAGTGCATGAGATACCGCTGAACGGCTCGGTGGTATCTACCAGCAAGTTTGGTGGGCCGAGCGGTACTCGAACCAGACATGGCGCATGTAGTCTCCCACACGCTGTGATGAAAATATGGTTACACCATCCTATGTACCCGAAAATTATTGCGGCCCGATCTGGTGTTAAGGCTCGGCCAACTATTGAGGGGCAGTTCTGGCCCACTGGTGCATCACGCTGACTCAGCGCGTGCCCTCGACAAAAATGTGGCCTAAGGTCACCATCTCTTCTCTCAGGCTTTGCATCATGCATATTTCGCGGCGGAGTCGCACTTCGATGTCCTCACCCAACGATTGACAGTATCGATAATAGTTAATGTCGTCAGGAAATTTCATGGTAAGAATCATAGGAATCGCTGCCCGTTCTTCTCTGGAAAGTCGATGGTGTTCCCCATACTCGCCCAGAATACGCCCGGCCACATCGGGCCTGATGTGGAATGATCCGCGGGCTTCCCTCCCAAACATATACACAGCATTTGCGATGTCCCAGACAAGCGGCTCGTGGGTCACATCGTCAAAGTCAATTAAGGCACGCAATTCATCTCCTACAAAGACCATGTTACGGCCATGGTAGTCACCATGAGTCCACCCAACGGGCAAGCCGTTAAACCGATCTAAAGGCCATTCTGACAATACCCATGAATCCCTATCTCGTAGGGCAGCAAATTCCTCGTCAACTTCGGCACCGGAGAACAATTTTTGTAGCGCCGACTGTTTCTCGTTGGCGTGAATCCACCGGTCACGGAACGGGCGGTAATAGTCAACTGTGAATTCCTCCCCAGGAAACAATTCAGCCGTCGTGTGGAATTGGGCCAAACGTCGCGCCGCCTCTTCAACCTGGCCCATGCGTTGGAAATCATACGGCTCTCCCTCGACGTAGGTGGAGAGCGACCACGGCATTCCATCATCACTCACAAACAGGAGCCCGCCTAAGCGTGTCTCAATAGCTTCGGCGGTGGGGAAGCTGTTATGGCGGAGGTGCTCCTGGAAGCGCAACTGGAACTCGACCCGCCCAGGGTGCCTACGGTGCTGGCGATGACGCGTCAGAACGTAGTGGCTAGATCTGGCATCTTCGACCAGCCATAGGTCATTCCGAGTGCTTGCATCAAAAGAGCTTATAACCCTAGTGGTTCAACTTTTTTGTATTGATGGGTAGAGTGACTTTAGCTTGATGCGCGCATCCTCGGTAGTGAAGCGCCAATCCACTCGTATAACATCCCGGTTGCGTTGATTCTGCCAAGCATTGACCTCGCCGCGCAGGATGTCTTGATTGGCAATCCGTCGGTCCAGGCACTGTCGAGCCAGCACACCGATCTCTATCTCCGCCATATTCAACCAACTCCCGTGTTTGGGAGTGTAGTGTATCTCCAGTCGCTCAGCTATACGCCTCGCCTCAGCAGGCTCGAATGCCTCGTATAGCGAGGACAGCTTGTGAGTGTTGAGATTGTCCATTACCAGCACGATCCGGTCTCTGTCAGGGTAGTCCTCGTCGACCAGTTTCTTTATCACATGCGCCCAGTCCACCTTCGTGCGGCGCTCTCTGAGCTCGACTCGGCGCCATCCGTCCAACGGTGCAAACAGCATGAACAGGCTGCTCACTCCATTGCGCTCGTATTCGTAGTCGTATGCCGCCGATAAGCCGGGCGCTGTGGGACGCGGCACTCGCGTCTCCTTGACTTGCTGTTTGCTCGTCTCATCCATGCACACCAGAACCTCATTCCCATCGTACGGCCGTTGGTAGACCTCCAGTACGTCTTCCATCGCGCACACAAACTCCGCGCTCTGACCGGGCGGGATGCACCAACTCTGCTTCAGCCACGGCTTCAGCTCGTTTTTTTAAGCGCCTGGCGAACCGTCTCGGCGCTAATGGTCTCGACTATCTCACACTCGACCAACTCGTCAGCCAACAGCTTCAGGGTCCAACTGGCACGCCCCTCCGGCGGTTCCCTGCAGGCCATCGCTATCAACCGTGCTTCACCTTCGCCGTCCAGTCTCTTTTGACGCCGACGCAGTTGCTTTTTGCGATTCAGCGCAGACTCGACCCCCTCCTCCACACAGCGCTTGCGTATTCGCTCGACCGTTGACTGTCCCACACCGAGCGCGCTGGTGATGTCCGCGTCCTTCATTCCCCCGTCCGAGCGTGACTCATCGCTCATCAGCAGAATGCGCGCATGGGTCTGTTTGTACGCCGCAGACCGACCGCGTGAGACCAAGCCGTTGAGTTCCTGTTGTTCGTCGGTAGTCAGTCTGATACGGTACTTCTTGGTAGACATCATGGTTCCTCCTCGGTTCAACGTTACGATTGAACCCCCAAGAGCAACAATGACTATCATGGTCTTCATTTCAATGATGTTGGACCACTAGGTTCTGGCAGCGGAAAAGCTGCCAGAACGCTAGAGGCAGAAACCTCATCACCCGTCATCTCTGGAGTTGAGCCATCCATGCTCTATAATGTCCTAAGCTATTCGAATTTTACGCTACCACTATAGCATAGGGGTGGCGGACGAGGTTCAGCAGAGAGGAGCTATGGGCACTATTGAGGCCGCACTATTCGACCTAGATGATACCTTGGTAGACCGTAGCGCTGCTTTCAGGGCTGTGGCGGAGCAGCTTTACGATTGGCAACCATCAATGCAAAAGGCTCACTCGAGGCAGGCAGCGGTGAGACACATGATACGTTGCGACAGCTTTGACCGCATCCTACAAACCTGGCCGGGCATTGCAATGAGCGCCTCCGATTTGAGAGCTTGGTACTACGAGGCGCTGGGCGAGGCCGTAAAGCCAGACAAGTTGGCTCTCTCTTTGCTAGTTGACCTCAATCGAGAAGCCATACCATGGGGCATAGTAACAAATGGAGGCACGTTTCAGCATACCAAGCTTAGGCTGGCTGGCGTGCACGAACTCGCCCCCTTTGTTATCGTCTCCAGTGATTTCGGTCATGAAAAGCCGGAGCCAGCCATCTATGTGGAGGCGCTGAGGAGGCTGGGAGCGCCCCCTTCTGGTAGAACGCTGTTTGTCGGTGATAACGTCGATACAGACATCAAGGGAGCTCAAGGAGTCGGAATGCTAACAGCCTGGATACGCCTTGGACGCCGTTTCCCAAAATACCTGCCAGCCCCAGATTATCTAGTAGACCATGTGGACGAACTTCGACCGCTGCTTCTCGGCAGGCATGGGGTTTGAGCCCAAATCAAATAGTTGGTTCGAGCGTAGCTTGGTGAGCCGCCGTAGCCTTCCACCGCCACTGTCGGCACGCTGGTCAGCGATTCCTCGTTGTCGGCATCGTCGGCGATGCCGTCGGTGTAATCCGGGACGCCCTGACTGCGATGGGTGTTCCGTCTCGCCGACCGGGGCAATTTGGACAGGGGTCTATGACCCGGCCCGTACTGGGCGCCGCCTTTCAACGGCACGACACTCACAGGACGAACTACCGGCCGCAGGCTTTTTCAGCAGGCCGTTGAAACCGACCCTAAGGACTATTCACTGTGCGCCGCAGGCGGGACGCCTTCCAAGTACGTCGTGTGGTTGAAAGGGTCGGATACGGGGAAGAACGTCACCAGGCGCGCGTCGCCGGGGCCAATGCTTTGAAAGCCGTGCGGCGCGCCGGGAGGGATGACCAGCGTGTGATTCGCTCCCACCTGCTGCACGTCGTCACCCAGCCGAGCCTCCAGGACGCCCTCCAGGATCATGATAAGCTCGTCGGCCTCGTGCGTATGCAGCGGCGCGCCTGCGCCTACGCCTACGACGCTGTACGACATGCTGCTGCTGGTCGTGCCGTCGCCTGGGGCGGTGATGTCCCACTTGCGGTAGTTTGGCCGCCAGGGGGTTTCTTGCGCGTCGTCGTGGTTGATGATGGGCATAAACGTCACACCTCGCTATTGAGATTGGGTCTTGCCGTTATGTTCGTCGGTACGCCTGGAGTGATCGTAGTACGGGCGTTCGTGCGTGTCAAGGGGTCGGTTGACAAACAGACGCGGTAAGGAAAGAATCAAGGCAAAGAGCAGGAATGGCTCCTTGAATGGAGGACTCGACGCGCGTGCTGCGAAACACGTTCATTCACCTGCCGGGCGTGGGAAAGGCTACCGAACGGGAGCTATGGGAATCCGGCGTAACGACGTGGGAGGAGTTTCTGGGCGCTCGTTCGCTGCCGTGGAGAATACGGGAGCGGCGCGCTGAAATGCGCTCCCTAATCCGGAAGTCCGTTGCCCGTTTCGATGACGCGAACGCCTGGTACTTCAACAATTGCCTGCCGTCCAGAGAACGCTGGCGGCTCTACGCCGATTTCCGCGAGGGGGCCGCGTTCCTGGACATCGAGACGACAGGGTTGTCGCCGGAGTCCAGCTACATAACCATGGTGGGCGTGCTCGACAGCGATGGTTATACGGCCTACGTCAGAGACGAGAATCTGGACGACCTCCGGGGCGCGCTCGAGCAGTATGACCTCGTGGTAACCTTCAATGGCGCGAGGTTCGACCTGCCGTACATCGAGTACTTCTTTGGCAATGTGTTCAGACGTATGGCGCACCTGGACCTGATATATCCGTTGTGGAGGTTGGGCTACGGTGGCGGTCTCAAGGCCATCGAGTCCCGCTTGAAGGTGGGCCGTCCTTCCGAACTGAGCGGACTGACCGGCTTCGACGCCGTGCGGATGTGGCGCATGTGGAGGGAAGACAACGCCGGCGCGCGGGACACGCTCGTGAGATACAACGCCGAGGACGTGGCGTCACTACCCGCGCTTGCGGAGTTTGTATTCAACCAGTTGGCCGAGAGGCTATGGCTCGGGGTTCCATTCCTGGAGGCGTCGATGCGATACGAGATCGACCTGCCTTACGACATCGACGTTGTGAAGGCGTTGGCGGGCGGCGTTTGACTCATGCGTCTTTGAACCATAGTATAGGTTGGGTATCTTCAACGCTGGAGCGTGTGTATGCTCGCCAGATGTAAGACTTGCGCCGTGCTCGGTCTGAACGGCTTTATCGTAGAGGTGGAGGTGGACATATTGCCGGGCCTGCCCGCGTTCAACATTGTTGGGCTGCCCGACACCGCCGTTCAGGAAGCCAGGGAGAGGGTGCGCTCCGCCGTTCGCAACTCAGGGTGCGAGTTTCCGATGCGCCGCATCACGGTGAATCTCGCGCCCGCCGACCAGAGGAAGGCAGGCCCCGCCTACGATCTGCCCATTGCCGTTGCCCTCCTGTACAGTTCGGGCCAACTCCAAGGCATACCGGAGTCTTCCCTCTTTCTAGGAGAGCTCTCGCTCGACGGCAGCCTGAGACACACCAACGGCATACTGCCCATGGTGGTGGTCGCGCGCGACGAGGGCTGCAAGACGGTCTTCGTGCCCGCGCCCGACGCGAGTGAGGCCGCTCTGGTCGAGGGCGTCGAGACTATTCCCGTCACCACTCTTGGGCAGCTTGTGTCGCACCTGAACGGCGAGTTGTCGATAACCCCGGCGCGGAGCGATGGCGTCGCCGGTGAGGACGGCCTCGTGTCGTCCAACGGCGCGGGCAGAGTGGGCGGGAGCGGCGTTGACCTTGCGGACATTCGGGGGCAGGAGCACGCCAAGCGCGCGATAGAGGTCGCGGCCGCGGGCGGTCACAACCTGTTGATGAGCGGGCCGCCGGGCAGCGGCAAGACGCTGCTCGCCCGCACGCTGCCATCCATCCTACCCAGGCTCACCCAGCAGGAGGCGTTGGACGTTACCAAGATATTCAGCATCAGCGGACTCCTGCCCTCGTCGTCGCCCCTCATCACCGAACGCCCATTCAGAGCGCCCCACTACACCATATCCAACGCCGGACTGGTCGGCGGCGGACGCCTGCCGAGGCCGGGAGAGATAACGCTGAGTCATCGCGGGGTGCTGTTTCTGGACGAGTTGCCCGAGTTCGGCCACACTGTGCTCGAGGTGCTGCGCCAGCCCATCGAAGACAAGGTAGTTACGATCAGCCGCGCGCAGGGGACGATTACGTTCCCGGCCAACTTCATGTTGGTGGCGGCCATGAATCCCTGTCCGTGCGGCTACTCCGGCGACCCTGTCAAGCAGTGCGTCTGTACGCCAAGCGCCGTCGCCAGGTATGGCAAGCGCATCAGCGGGCCGCTGTTGGACAGGATCGACCTCTTCGTCGAGGTTCCCAGGGTGGAGTACGAGAAGCTCATGCAGCCGACGGCGGCGGAGAGTTCGGCCAGCGCGCGGGAGCGGATCGAAAGGGCTCGAGGCGTTCAGGCCAAGAGATTCCAGGGCACGTCCCTGATAGCCAACGCCGAGATGGGGCCGGTGGAGGTGTGGGAGTTCTGCCAGGTCGATGAGGCGGCGTCGGGTCTTTTGCAAGCGGCGATGAAGCAGATGCACCTGTCCGCGCGCGGCTTTCACCGAGTGCTGAAGTTGTCTCGAACGATAGCCGACCTCGCCGGGGCCGAGAGCGTGGGGACGGCGCATCTCGCGGAGTCGTTGCAGTACAGACGAGACGGGCAGGGCTAATAGGCTAGCATGTTTGCATTGACTGGTAGAGCGACGGTCACCCACCCCCTAACCCCCTCCCGTCAAGGGCGGGGGAATCTTGTGGCTCCGCTGGGCATGGGTTTAGGCTGTAAGGGCAATTGATTGACAGCCTATGGGCGTGGGGTTATTCTCATTCTCGGTTTGGCTGGCGCATCCGGGTTGGCGCGGGCAGTATTGCTTGGGCAACTCAAGAAAGAATTCAGAACAGGGGGAACCAATGGCGCACGACTATATAGAAGTAAGGGACGTTGGCAGCGTGATGGTGATTACCATGGACGATCCAACGACGCGGAACGCCATCGGCGGCGAGATGTCCATGGAGATAAATGGGGAACTCGACAGGCTGGAATCGGACCCCAATCTGCGCGCGGTGGTGCTGACCGGGCGAGACCCGTCCTTCTGCTCCGGCGCGAACGTGAAGCGCATGGACGCCTCGGTCCAGGAGCGCAGCAAGGTTGCCGAGGAGCCTATACCCACTGACATGACCGCGTGGGAGTACCTCGACCACCAGTGGGCGCGGCAGGCGGAGAGTTCGGAGAGTGAAGGCGCAGACAACATCCGGTTTCTCCCGCTGAGGCTGCACAACCTCCAGAAGCCGTCCATAGCGGCCGTCAACGGCTACGCCATGGGGCTGGGCCTAGGCATCGCGCTCTCGTGCGACATTCGCCTGCTCTCGGACAAAGCGCGCCTCTCCGAGACTTTCATCAGAAGAGGACTGATTCCGGCCGACGGCTCTTGCTGGCAACTTCCCAGGATGGTGGGTCTTGGCAACACACTGCTCATGCAGTACACGGGCGACGCCCTCGACGCCGACGAGGCGTTCAGGTTGGGCCTCGCCAGCAAGGTAACGCCGCACGACGAGCTCATGGAGACGACGATGGAGTTGGCGCAGCGCATCGCCGATGGGCCGACCTACTCCATGGCGCTGATAAAGCGGCTGGTGCAGCGATCGCTGTACATCGACCTCGAACAGAGCCTGAATCTCGCCGGCCCTGCCCAGGAGATCAGTCGCAGGACGGAGGACCACAAGGAGGGCGTGAGGGCCTTTGTGGAGAAGCGCCGTCCGGCGTACTCGGGCAGGTAACCCCCGGAACACGGCGAACGAAACGGCGAGGGACATGGTTCAAGGCGAACCCGCACTGGGAGATATAAGGGCGTTGGACGTCAGCGAGGGCGTGTCAGGCCCGTTCTGCGCCAAGCTGATTGCGGGGCTTGGCGCGGAGGTTATCAAGGTCGAGAGGCCGGGCGCCGGTGACCCTTCGCGGGAGGCCGGCCCCTTCTTCAAGGACGAGCCGCACGTGGAGGGGAGCGCGCTCCACCTCTACCTCAACACCGACAAGAAGAGCGTCACCCTAGACCTGGAAAGCAAAAGGGGAGCCGCCATTTTCCGGCGACTTGCCCAGGATTGCGACATACTGGTGGAGAGCTACCCGGCGGGGCACATGGAGCGGCTCGGGCTGGGATACGACGCGCTGTCGGAGTCTAACCAGGGGCTTATCTATACCTCGATCACCCCGTTCGGGCAATCGGGCCCGTACCGCGACTACAAGGGAACGGACATCGTCATCCAGGCGCTGGGCGCGCTGATGCACACCGTCGGCCTGCCCGAAAGGGAGCCGTTGAAGATAGGCGGCAACGTCGTGCTCTACGCCATTGGCATCAGCGCGTTTTCGGGCGCGATGCTGGCCCTCTACGTTCGGGACACGCTGGGCCATGGTCAGCACGTGGACATCTCGGCGATGGAAGCTGTCAGCGTCGCCCAGATACACGCCTCGATCCACCACCAGTTCGGGCGTATTCCCGCGAGAAGGGAGAGCGCGCTCGTGCGTGCCGAGGATGGGTGGGTAAGCCCAGGGCTCGAGATAGGCGTGCGGGAGGACATCTGGGCGAGGGTCTGCGATCTGATGGGAGTGCCCGAGCTGGCGGACGACCCGGCGTTCAGCACCCGCGAGGCGCGCAGGGAGCACCAACAGGACGTGCTCGCTATCGTCGGCGAGTGGGCCGCCAAGAAGACGAAAGGGGAGATTTACCACACCCTCCAGGGGATGCGCACTATCGCGGGCTACGTCGCCACGGTAGAGGACCTGTTCAATTCCGGCCAGTTCCAAGCCAGACAGTTCTTCCAGACGATAGAGCATCCCTTCACCGGCGCGGCGACCTATCCCGGCGCGCCAATCGGCATGGAGGGCAGCGCGTGGCGGCATGGCCGCGCTCCGCTGCTGGGTGAGCATAACGAATACGTTTTTTGCGAGAGGCTCGGCTATTCGGCAGGAAAGCTCGCGGAGTTGAAAGAACAGGGAGTGGTGTAGGTCTGGGCGGATTGCCGCTTTTGCGCCAACAACGTTATTTCGAGGAGAGCTATGGGTAGCATGGCCCTGGACGGGCTCCGAGTCCTGGACCTGACGCAGATTGCGGTGGGGCCTTACGCCACGTTTCTGCTGGGCTTTATGGGCGCGGAGGTCATCAAGGTGGAGTCGCGCACACGCATGGACACCAGCCGGGGTCTCGCGAAGCCCTCGGGGACGGGCGCGTACAACCTCTATCCCGGCGGCGAGCCGGGCGAGCGTCCCTGGAACCGCTCCGGCCACCACGTGCACCGCAACCTCAACAAGCTGGGCATAACGCTCGACCTGGCGACCGAGCGCGGCAAGCGGCTGCTGCTGGAGCTTGCCGGCGTTTGTGATGTGGTCATAGAGAACTTCAGAGCCTCTGTCATGGACAGGTTGGGGCTGGGGTACGACGCTGTATCCAGGGCCAATCCGCAAATCATATACGTCAAAATCAGCAGCCAGGGCGCGACGGGGCCCGAGAGGGACTACGGCTCTCTCGGCTCCACGTTGGAGCAGACCGCAGGACTCGCGTCCATTACGGGGTACGAGGGCGGTCAGCCGCTCATGACGAACGAGACCTTTCCGGACCCTGTCGTTGGCATCCTGTCCGTCGGCGCGCTGATGGCCGCGCTGAGGACGCGGCTCAGGACCGGCAGAGGGACGTTCGTGGACCTCTCCCAGCGAGAGGTGACCGTTGCCATGATGGGCGAGGCGGTGCTGGACTACTCCCTCAATGGCCGCGTCGCGGGGCTGACGGGCAACCGGCATCCGACGGCCGCGCCGCAGGGAGTCTATCGCTGCCTGGGCGACGACATGTGGGTGGCGATAACTGTGCAGTCCGACGAGGAGTGGGAGGGCCTTTGCCGAGCCATGCGCGCGCCGGAACTGGCCCGGGACGCCAGGTTCGCAACCAGCGCCGACCGCCGGCGCAACTACGCGGCGCTCGACGACGCCATCTCAGCGTGGACAATGGAGCGCGACCACTACCAGGTGACGCACGCGCTCCAGGCCTATGGGGTGCCCGCGGGCGCGGTGCTCAAGGGCGGCGAGGCCATCGTCGATCCCCACCTGGAGGCCAGGGGGTTCTGGGATACGGTAGAGCATCCGGAGGCGGGGAGATACAGGCAGGTCAGCACACCCTGGCGGCTATCCAAGAACCCCAGGCGCGCCACGATTCCCGCGCCCGGCCTGGGCGAGCACAACGACTACGTGCTCGGCGAGATTCTGGGGTTGTCCGCGAGGGAGCTCGCGGAGCTGTCTGAGGAGGGTGTTATCGGGACCAGGCCGGTGGGGGCGGACTAGGGCCTGTTCTGGGCGACCGGCCGGTCGCCCAGAAAGATCGAACTGAACAATGTTAGGAGGTGAACATGGGGCCAAAGCTGGTTGACTATCTCTTGTACGAGCCGGAGGACACCGGCATCCTGTGGATCAAGTTCAACCGACCTGAGCGTATGAACTCACTCATAGGTTCCGCTGAGGAGAACGGCACCGTCGCGAAGGTTGGCGAGTACATGCGGGCAGGGGACGACGACCCAAACGTCCGCGTCATCGTGCTCACGGGCGTGGGACGCGGCTTCTGTTCGGGCGCGGACATGCGAGGCGACACGCCGGACGAGGTCAAGGGCGAAAAGTTCTCCGGGGACCGTGGGCCGGAAGGGCCGGACGCCACCCGTGAGCACTTCTATCACGGCTTCACCAAGCTGCACCGGGACATCTCGCTGGTCAGGAAGCCCACCGTCGCCATGATAAACGGCCCCGCGGTGGGTTCGGGCATGGACATGGCCCTGCACTGCGATATTCGGCTGGGGTGCGAAAACACCCGCTTCATCGGCTATCAGCAGTTGGGCCAGATTATCGAAAACGGCGGCTCCTACTACCTGCCCAAGATGGCCGGGCTGGGGCGCGCGCTGGAGTTCGCCTACACAGGACACCTGGACGCTCAGCGGGCCTACGATTGGGGACTGCTCAACTACCTGGTATCCTCAGAGGAACTGGAAACGACCACCAGGGCTTTGTGCGACAGGATTATGAGAACGCCGCCGCTGGTTCAGTGGATAAGCAAGCGAATCATGCGCACGTCTCTGGACACGAACGTGGAGAACACGATGGTGCTCACCTCCAACGCTGGCGGCATCCTGGGCGGGTCTGAGGACGCGCAGGAGGCTCGTCGCGCCTTCTTGGAGAAGCGCAATCCTGTTTTCAAAGGCCGTTAATGTCGAAGCATCGGAAAACACTCAAAAGGAGAACAGATAGATGATATATGAGATGCGTACCTACGAACTGAAGCCCAGAAGCGTGCCGGACTTCGAGAAGGGTTTTGCCGAGAAGCTGCCCGGCAGGCTGAAGTACTCCGCGTTTGGCGGTCTGTGGCACACCGAGGCGGGGCCGCTCAACCAGGTGGTTCACATCTGGCCCTACGATGACCTGAACCACCGCGACGACGTGCGCGCCAAGGCCGTAGCCGACGGCGCATGGCCGCCCAACACCAGCCAGTTCGTCGAGCACATGGGAACCGAAATCCTGATTCCCGCGCCTTTCATGACCCCTCTCGGCGACAGGAGTATCGGGCCGCTATACGAGATGCGTATCTACACCTACGGCCCCGGCGAGGTCGCGCAGGTCTTCGAGGCCTGGAGCGGGCGAATCGCCGAGCGGGAGAAGTTCTCGCCGCTTGCGGGATGCTGGACGTCAGAGATAGGCGGCCTCAACAAGTTCATCCACCTCTGGGCCTACGGCAGTTTCGAGGAGCGTATGCGCGTCCGAGATGAGACGAGGGCCAAAGGCGTATGGCCGCCGCCCAGCAACGTAGTCCCGCTGAAGCAGGAGAACAAGCTGCTCTTCCCGGCGGAATGTTCGCCGATGCAGTAGGGGAATTGGTTCGTCAGCGAGTCGATGGTTGGTTGCGTGCGGCGTGGGCTGGCGGTCAGGCGCTTACAGCCACTCCAGCCACCTGCCGTGATTGTCGCAGGTGGCGAGCGGGTCGTGGCGTTTCTCGCCGCCCTCGAACGCGGTCAGTTCGGCTAGCGCGCCTGCCCTTTCCCGCTGCGGCCCCTGCCTTTCGATGGATACCACGTACAGGTCTCGGCGCGCCCCATATTGGTCAACCAGGGATGCGAAGCGCTCTCGCGCCTCCGGCGGAAACTGGTTGAGCGTATGGGTGTGAAAGACGCAGAGGGTCATGTCTTCGTCCACGTCCTCGAGGACGCCGGGGAGCGCGTCCAGCGCGTCGCCGGCGATCAGCGTTGGCGGGTGCTGCCGCGCGATTTCCAGCGCGCCCGTGAGGGCCGCGACGCGCTCCGTGTGCTCCGGCCAGATCAGGGCGCGCAGCCATAGGGCGGCGTCCGGGTCATTCAGGTCGATTGGGTTGAGGTCTATGCCGACCCTCAAACCGATCTCAGGGAAGGGCTGCGGGATGTCAGGCAGACTTGCGCCGCGAGAGTCGCAGGACAGCCGAACCGGCGAGTTGGGATGTCCATAGAGTCCCGCCGGGCCGTAGTCGTAGCGGAAGTAGTCCCATAGCAGGTTCAGTCCCGCGCTCGCGCCAACCTCGACGAAGGCGAACGGTTTGTCCGGGGCGCGGCTCGAAACGATAGCAAAGACCGGGAGCAGCGCGGCGCAGCGACCTACCTCGTTTGTCTGGACGGTCCGAGTTGAAATCGTCTCGATAATCTCCTGCCTATTCCGAAGGCAGAAGTCCTTGAAGTGAGGGTATGGGTCCGTGTCCGGACCGGGCGCGTCCGCGTCCGCAATGTTGGGGTAGAACGCCGACACGGGATGCCGCTCGCCCTTCAGCAGCGTGAGGTGGGCCGCGCCGAAGAACAGGTTGGGCGCGGGTTGGCCTTTCGCGCAGTGCGTGGCGATTTCAAGAACCTTCACGTCGGTGGAGACGCCGATCGCCAGGCGCTCATAGAGTGGGGAAGAGCCGCGGCACTCCAGCTCGGCGAATCGTTGGAATCTGCGCGCGAGGTCGCCTATGTCAGTCATTCCAAACAGCTCCCAGCAGCGCCGTCAAAGAAGAGTTATTGGCGGGCGGGCTTGCCGAGATGCGCCCGAACTGCTGCGAAATGGGGCAAATTCAAGAATCCAGACGCGCAACCTATTGGCGCGCGGCAACTTAGATGTTACCATTCGCCGAGTTAAGTGTTACCATTCGTTGAGGAGGTGTCAAATATGACAACAAACAGACTTAGCGGCGAGGTCATCGAGGACCTGAAGCAGCTGGCAAGCGCGCACTTCTGGCCGCACGCGCGTCAGGCCGGAGACATGTCGGATGAGACCGGGGTAAAGCTGGTGAACGCTTCCAGCGGGGTTTGGGTTGATGACGCCGAGGGCAAGCGCTGGTTCGACACACTATCGAGCATGTGGCTGGTGAATATCGGTCACGGCCGCGAGGAAGTCGCCCAGGCTGTGTTCGAGCAGATGAAGGACATTAGCTACTCCCCAGGCGGCACTGTAAGCCCCGCGACGGTCAGGCTGTCCGGCAAGGTGGCCAGCCTCGCCCCTGACAAGGATTCGAGGGTTTACTTCGTCAGCGGCGGCTCCGAGGCGGTGGAGACCGCGCTGAAGATGGCGAAGAACTATCATAAGAACAACGGCGAGCCGTCTCGCTGGAAGGTTCTCAGCCGCAAGGGTTCATATCACGGGGCCACGCTGGCGTGCACGAGTCTCGGCGGCGGCGGCATCAGCGCGCCGGTCAACTTCGGCCCGTTGGTGCCCGGCAACATCCACGTCGCGCAGCCCGCGCCGTACCGTTGCGTCTATTGCAGCGACAGGGGCGGCTGCAACCTGGAGTGCGCCCGCGACGTAGAGCGCGCCATCGAGCATGAGGGCGCTTCGACAGTGGCGGCGTTCATCGGTGAACCCATCTCGGCGGCGGCGGGCATATACGACCCTCACCCTGAGTATTGGCCCACGATTCGCGAGATCTGCGACAAGACGGGCGTCATCATGATATGTGACGAGGTCATCACCGGATTCGGCCGCACCGGCAAAATGTTCGCAACCGAGCACTGGGGAATCCAGCCAGACATCTTCACGGTCGCCAAGGCGCTGACGAGCGGCTACCTTCCCATCGGCGCGGCGGTAGCGAGCAAGAAGGTCTCAGACGCCTTTATGGGAGATGAGGAATCCGCGTTCCGCCACCTGATAACCTTTGGCGGTAATCCGGCGTCGTGCGCGGCAGGCCTTGCCAACCTCGAGATAATGGAAGGCGAGGGCATGGTGGAGAACTCCGCTCGCATGGGCGATTACCTGTACGAGCAGTTGCAAACTCTGTATGAGCATCCCATCGTTGGCGACGTTCGGGGCGGAAAAGGGCTGCTGGCCGCGGTGGAAATCGTCAAGGACAGGGACACTCGCGAGAAGTTCCCCAAAGAGGCGGAATTGGGCAAGAAGTTCAGCGCCGCCATGGACAGCCAGGGCCTTCTGGGCCGCGCGGGCGACGTGCTCTCTATGGCTCCGCCGCTTTGCATCACCAAAGACGAGGTGGACTTCCTGGTGAAGCGTGTCGATGACGCCATCACGGAGGTGGAGAGCGCCCTCTAGCGGAGAACGCGAATGCGCTACGACTACATCATAGTTGGTGCCGGATCGGCGGGCGCGATAATCGCGACTCGCCTGTCCGAGAACCCCGCCAACTCGGTGCTGCTGCTGGAGGCGGGGCAGGACTTCCCCAACTTCGAGCATCTGCCGGAGGAAGTCAAGTACAACTCCTCCGTCTCAAACACACTGCTTGAAGACAGCGACCACAACTGGAAGTTCGAGGGCAAGGCCAGCGCGCGCGGGGAGGTGATGGCCGTTCCGCGCGGCAGGGTAACTGGAGGTTCCAGCGCGGTGAACGCCCAGATATTTCTGCGCGGGGAGTCGGACGACTACGATACGTGGGCGTCTCTGGGAAACGATGAGTGGGGCTATCAGAAGGTGCTGCCCTTCTTTCGCAGGCTTGAGAACGACCAGGACTTCAGCGACGACTATCACGGTTCGGATGGCCCCATATACGCCAAAAGGCTTTCCAGGGAGGACTGGCCTCCTGAGCAGGTCGCCTTCTACAACGCGTGCCGCGCCGCGGGCTATGCCGATGTGCCGGACCACAACAATCCCGACTCCACCGGCGTGGGGCCAATGCCTCGCAATGACTTGGACGGCGTGCGTGTCAGCACGGCGATAGGCTACCTCGGTATGTCCCGCCACCGCCTCAACCTCACACTCAGGGCGAACTGCGCGGCGCGGCGAATCCTCTTCGATGGCAAGAGGGCAGTGGGCGTCGAGGTCGAGACCGAGGGCGAGCTCTTCAGGGTGGAGGGCCGCGAGATCATTCTGAGCGCCGGCGCAATCGGCTCCCCGCACATATTGATGCTTTCAGGAGTCGGGCCGGCCAACCATCTAACGCAATTCGGTATTCGGGTGAAGCACGACCTGCCCGGAGTGGGGCAGAACCTCCGCGACCACCCTCAACTCTATATCGCTTGGAGCACAAAGCCCGAGTTCGCCCTGAAACGAGCGGGTGTGGGAGGCCTGTCGTTGCGCTATACGGCGGGGGGTTCGCACCTTCGCAACGACATGATGATAATCATGGTCTCCTACGCCACGGAGCGCACTGACAGGGGCATGATGTCCAGGGAGCCGGTAGGCATAGGGATGATAGCGCACCTGTACCTGGCCCTCTCGTCGGGCGAGCTGCGACTCCAGTCCAGCGACCCCAATACGCAGCCCTTCCTCGACTACCATATGCTGGACCATCCCTTCGACATCGAGCGAATGAAGGAGGAAATGTACCTCTGCCTGAAGCTGGCTGAGCATCCCGGATTCCAGGGCATCATCGATAAGCGGGTGTATCCCACCGACGACGAGCTCGCCTCCGACGAGGCGACGGAAGACTGGATGCTACGCACCGTCTCCACAGGGCACCACATCTCCTGCACGTGCAAGATGGGACCGGCGACGGACCCGATGGCGGTGGTGGACCAGTTCGGGCGGGTTCACGGCCTCGAAGGGCTGAGGGTAGCTGACGCCTCCATTATGCCGGACTGCACTCGAGCCAATACCAACGTCCCCACCATGATGATAGGGGAGCGCGTAGCTGATTTCCTGACGGAGGGGCGTTAGCGCGCCCACGCAATAGGATTCGAAAGCCCGCAATTGACAGGGCCGTAATCCCAATGGTAGGGTCTAAACAGCTTGGACCACCGTCGCGATCACCCCCCCAAAAGGAGATACCGCAATGGGCGTTCACACCTTTGTCGCAACCGGAGATTCTATTATCAGCCGCCGCGTGTCCAACAGGACCGACAAGGCGTTTCTCGACATGGTGAGCCTGATTCGGGGAGCGGACAGCGCGTTCACCAATTTGGAGATAGTGACGCCGCGAGAGCCCTGGATTCCCTTCTCGGAGTACGGCGGGCTTCATCTTGGATCGCCGCCCTTTATCCTCGACGAACTGAAGTGGATGGGCTTCAACCTTTACTGTGCCGCGAACAACCACTCCGTCGATTTCACGTACCAGGGGTTGGTCGATACCATGGACGCCTTGAATGAGCGTGACCTCACCTTCGCAGGCGCGGGCATGACGTTGGGGGAGGCGCGGAGTCCCGCCTATTTCGACACGCCGAACGGCCGCGTGGGACTGCTGGCGTGCGCCTCTACGTTCTCGGTGAGCGCGCAGGCCGCGGCGAGCCGACCGGACATGGGCGGCAGGCCCGGCATTAGCCCCATGCGTTACGACACGGAGTACGCCCTGGACGCCCAGCGCCTGGCGGCCGTCAAGGACATTGACGAAACGCTCGGCACGGACGCGGTCACGCGCAAGATGCGCGATTGGATGCCGGACTCGAACCCGGAGGCCTACCGCTTCCTTAGCATGAACTTCGTCGAGGGCGAAAACGTAGGAGTCCGCACGAGTCCCAAAGAGGACGACCTCGAGGACATTGCCCACTGGATCGCCGAGGCCAAGCGGCGGTCCGATCTCGTGGTCGTTACGATTCATGCTCACGAGGGGCAGAACGGCGACCTTAACACCCAGGACCTCGCCGACTTCATCGTGCCTATGGCAAGGCGGTGGATCGACGCCGGGGCCGACGTGTTCGTTGGGCACGGGCCACATACCCTTCGCGGGATGGAAATCTATAAGGGCAAGCCCATCTTCTACTCTCTAGGCAACTTCTTCTTCACCATCGCGACCCTTCACCGTTACGGCAGCGAGATTTACGAGCAACACAAGCTGCCTCCCACGGCTACGCCGGCGGACGTCTTCGAGTCCCTGGCGATGAGGGAAGACGGCAGCTACAAGGGCATGGAGGGCGACCCGCAGTTCTGGCGGTCTGTCATACCGGTCTGCCGCTTCGAGGGAAGAGAACTCATCGGCATCGACCTGCATCCAGTGGACCTGGGATTCGGCCTTCCTCCTACGCAGCGGGGAATACCGGCTCTTGCCGACAACGAGGAGGGGGCCATCATCCTGGAGGACTTGCGGCGGCTTTCCGAGCCCTTTGGCACGGAGTTGAAGATAGAGGCGTTGGGTGATCGGGTTGTCGCGCGTGTGCGGCTGAAGTAAGTCCAGCTAGTACGGGTAGGGGAGGAATCGCGGCCTTTCATCCCGACCGCCGCCGAGTTTTGGTATTGCAATTTCCCAACGCTACGCTTAACATTGCCTACGCTTCGCAGAGTTGGAAGGCTCATCATTTGGGAAAAAAGGAGGCTTCAATTGTCATCAAAAGGGAGGAGGTTAACGCCCATGAAGAGAAAGATGCCCATAGTCCTGCTTGCGGTGGCAGCTTTGTTCGCGTTTGCGCTCATAGCCTGTTCGTCGGCGGATGAAACGTCGCCGTCAACGAGTATGCAGCAGCCGACCGCGGCGCCCGCGCCACAGCAGCAGGCGCAGCCCGCGGCACAGCCACAGGCCACGGCCATGCCGGCGGCGATAGCGCAGCCCACCGCGGCCCCGGCGTACCGGCAACCCACTCCGGCGCCCGTGGGTATGATGGAGGGTAAGATAGACCGGGGAGGTATCCTGAGCCACGCGGTTCACGAGACCTTCGCCAGTTTCGACCTCCACTGGGAGGGCAGCTACATCGCGGTCCAGCCGCTGGCGCCCATCTACAATGGCCTGCTGGTGCGTGACATCTATGCCCCCGGAGACGACCCGGCAGGGCAGCTCACTCCCGACCTGGCAGAGAGTTGGGAGGCCTCGGACGGCGGCCTCAAGTACGTGTTCAACCTGCGCAATGACGCGACCTGGAACGACGGCAGCGAGTTCAGTTGTGAGGACGTGAAGGCGACCTTTGACAGGTGGTACGACCCCAACGTATCCACTCGCAGCGCAATCTTCCCCACCATGAAGGAAGACTGGACGTGCAACGACGATTATACGTTCACGGTTAACTTCGACGTTCCGCAGGGTTCGTTCCTGACCGCGATTGCAAGCGCCAGGTTCGAGATGATGAAGAAGGAAGTCATCGCCGAGGTTGAAAAGTTCCGCACCGGCATCACCAAGGAGCCGGCCTTCCTGGTAGGCACGGGCCCGTACGAAGTCGATAGCTGGACGCCGGGAGTGGACTTCGTGGGCAAGAGGCGGGCAGACTACTGGAAGGACGGTGAGGACGGAGACCCGCTGCCCTACCTGGACGGGTATCAGTCGGTGGTGGTAACCGACCTTTCCGCCATGTTCGCGGCATTCAGGGGTCAACGGCTGACGATGGGCGGAATCGCCCGTCACCTCGAGAAGAGCGAAGCCGACATCATTGAGAGCCGCCCCGACCTCTCAGAGAAGATTACAATCCTGGTCGGCCCCCGCAACGCCTGGCACAACATCATATTCAACCACGCGAACCCTCCCACTGACGACGTTCGCGTCAGGCAGGCGTTCTTCTACGCGATAGACCAACGCGCCACGCGGCAGGCGGCGGTGGAGGGTTGGGGCAGCCTCGGTTCCCACATAGGGCCGCACCTGCCCTTCGCGATACCGGAGGCGGAGTTGCTTGCGGACCCGAGATTCAGCGAGGACATGGAAATGCGGCGCGCCAAGGCAAAGGAATTGCTGACTGCGGCGGGCTTCCCGAATGGGCTGGATTTGGAGCTAATCCAGCGCCGCGGCCCTCTGTACAACCGTGGCGCAATCGCGAACCAGGCCGACCTGAAGAAGGCTGGCATCAACATCAGCATCCGCCTGGTGGACACCGCGACCATTGGGGACGTGGCCCGCTCCGGCGAGTACAACATCTTCACCTCGCCCGGTTCCACGCTGCTCGACGACCCCGACGGCTACTGGGCCGAATGGCGCTCCACCCTGCCCGAGACGGTCAATACCAGCCGCTACAAGAGCGCGGATTTCGACAGGCTGTATGCGGAGCAGGCCGGGGAAATCGACATTGCCAAGCGCATCGAGTTGGCGCGTCAGATAGACCGCCTGCTGCTGGAGGACGCTAAAGAGCAACGGAGCTACTACTGGTTCCAGTCGATGTCTCACTGGAACAACCTCCAGGCCTGGGAGATGAACTTCGGCGACAACGTCTATAACTTTGGCCGCTGGGAAAGGGTCTGGTGCAAGACCGGCAACTGCAACGACGGCTAGGTCGGGGCAGGTAACTCGAAACAAAGAGCCTCACGGCAACCGCGCACTCACCTGCTGTGGTTGCCGTGAGGCTTGACTTAATCAGCGCTTCGAGCTCGAACTAAAGAGGACACTCGCCCGGTCGTCATTCCGGCGAGGGCCGGAGTCCCGCTATCTGCGTCCGCGCCCGGTGGAGACGGGCTCCGACATTCGCCAGA
This sequence comes from Dehalococcoidia bacterium, assembly GCA_965217565.1. Taxonomy (GTDB): domain Bacteria; phylum Chloroflexota; class Dehalococcoidia; order Lucifugimonadales; family CATOSD01; genus CBDCIS01. The sequence continues at coordinate 292,726 of CBDCIS010000001.1, read as the reverse complement.
ATGCCAACATGGGGGGCAGTCGTGAAATCGGTAAATGTGGGTAACGCAATACTGTTCGCCGTCGCGGGAGCCGCGATGGGGTTCTGCGCTGCGTTGGCATTGGGCTTGGTCCTGCTTATGCTGGTCGATTACAATGAGACCATCGTCAGTTTCGTGGCGCGATCTCACTGGCTCTTCCCGGTTATAGGCGCACTGATTGGCGCGGGGACCTCCATTTTCAACTCCGCGGTCATGAAGAAAGAGCAGTCCCTTTAGCTGACAAAGGGGTAAGTCCAAATGCAAGAATACATCATCAGGCGGGTGCTCCTCGCCATTCCGACCCTCATCGGCGCCGTGACCCTGGTGTTCCTGGTAATGCGGATTCTGCCGGGAGACATCGCGTCGCTCATGCTGGAGGGCAGCGGCGAGATCGGCATAGCAGCCGACCCGGAGCAGTTGCAGGCTCTCAGGGAGCAGCTTGGAATCGACAAGCCGCTCTATATGCAGTACGTCACCTGGCTGTGGGACGCCGTCCGCTTCGACTTTGGCGACGCTCTTTGGACGAACAGGCCCGTGTGGGACGAGTTCAAGCTCAGGTATCCGCTCAGTCTGAGTATCCTGATACTCGCCATGGCCACCTCGCTGATAATCGCGATACCGGCGGGCATCATATCCGCGGTCAAGCAGGATACCTGGATAGACTACGGCCTGCGTATCTTTACGCTCGCCGGCCTCTCCATACCCAGTTTCTTTGTGGCCATTCTGGTCATCTTGTACCTGCTCCGTTACTACGGCTGGACTACTCCGTTGGAGTACGAGCCTATATGGAAAGACCCCTGGCACAACTTCCAGCGGCTCATATTTCCGTCGCTTGCCATCGGCTACAGGCTTTCGGCCATAGGAGCCAGGATGACGCGCTCCAGTATGCTGGAGGTAATGCGGGAGGATTACGTGCGCACCGCGAGGGCAAAAGGCCTGCGTGAGCAGATGGTCATCTGGCGCCACGCGCTCAAGAACGCCATCCTGCCTGTGCTCACACTTATCGGCATCGAGCTCCTCGTGCTCTTCTCCGGCGTCGTAATTGTGGAGACGCTCTTCATCATTCCTGGCGTTGGCAAACTGCTGGTGGATTCTCTCTTCCGTCGAGACTACATCATAGTCCAGGGGCTGATATTCGTCTTTGCGATATTCGTGCTGGTGGTGAACCTGCTGGTTGACCTTTCGTACGCGTTCTTCGACCCTAGAATCAGGCTCAAGTAGCGCATCCTGAGGTGACATGATGTCAACCCAAAACCTTGCCGAACGGGAACTGGCACTAGGCGAACTTGCCGCCAGGGGTAAGCGCTCCCTGTGGAAGTTCGCCATCGATTTCGCCCGGCGGAAGCCGCTGGGAGCGGCCGGCGGGCTGATACTTGTTCTGTTCGTGTGCATTGCCGTATTCGCGCCCGTCATAGACCGCTACGACCCGCTGGTGCAGGAGCCGTTCAACGCACTGCAGGCCCCCAGCATGGAGCACTTCTTCGGCACGGACAACTTTGGGCGGGACATGTACTCAAGGATCGTAAACGGGGCCATTCTGTCGATGTACGTCGGCCTGGTGGCGACGGCACTTGGCGCCCTGATCGGGTCGGTGCTGGGACTGGCCAGCGCCTATTTCAGGGGATGGGTGGATCTGCTTCTCCAACGCTGGCTGGACGTGATGTTCATTTTCCCGGGCCTCATCCTGGCCCTGGCAATCGTGACGGTGTTCCAGGGAAGCGAGCTCTTGAGGACGTTCGGCTTCGGCTCGCTCTACTGGGGCAACCTGAACGTGATAGTGATTGCCATAGCCATCCCCAGGATTCCGGGCACTGCCAGGGTGATTCGCTCGGTCGCGCTGGCGGTCATGTCAACGCAGTACATGGACGCATCGGAAGCTGTGGGATCGAGACCACTTCGCAGGATTTTCCGACACCTGATGCCCAACTGCATGGCGCCGTTCATCGTCTATGCCACGGCTCAGATTGGCGGGGCGATTCTGACGGAGTCCTCGCTCACCTTCCTCGGCATCGGCGTGGCGCCGGAGATAGCGTCATGGGGCCGCATGCTCTCGGTCGAGGGGATGCGCTACTTCGAGGCTCATCCCTACCTGGCGATATTCCCCGGCATCGCCATAAGCGCGGCGGTCTTCGGCATCAACCTGTTCGGCGACGCCCTGAGGGACGTATTGGACCCGCGACTGAGGGGTTCGGAGAAGCGGTAGGCGTTGCAGCACACCGGATAGGCAGGCAGCAATCAGAGACGCGCCCTCGTTTGAGAAACACTCTCAAACGAGGGTGTTTCACTTGTGAGCGGAGAAACTTGCCGAGCGGGAAAGAGAACAGGAAGGAGACAATTGATGGTCCTTGCCACCGCTATAGCCCTGGTCCTGTTCATCGCCTCCATTTCCTACATCGCATGGCACTACTTGAGCCAACTGGACGACCTCACGAGATGAGGAGTCAGGTCGTGCGGAGCGAAACAAAGACACCACAGGTTTTCGCCTGAGGTGTCTTCTTTATTGATGGGGTAGGGGTCGCCGTGGCCGAAGCTACCTGATCTGCCAGATGCTGCCGAAGCGGGCCAAGTGTGTCACCGGAGTTATCGAGTCCACGTTCCAACCCTTGTTCTCGAGCCACTGCTCGAAGGTTTCCTTGCTGACTCCTTGGCACTCGGCGAGCAGCCGCCCGTCCTCCAAAGCGGTGACCGTTGTTATCGTCGTCCTCGGGTCAGGCCGCCACTGGCTAGTGGCCTTCATCTCGTCCCCGAACTTTCCTACGTCGTCCCAACCGGGCGCGGTCCCGATTGCTAACCAGCGCATATCGCCTCCTTAATGAGTGTTGTCTCGTTGTTGCCGTTGGCGCCTCACTCCAATCCTCACCTTCCCGATAGATGGGAAAGGAACATGGGATTGTAGCTCAGTCCTTGGGCGGCACGAAGGGATACGGCACGGACCGGCCGCCGCGGATGGGAAGCACGATGATGCCCCTGCCTGGGCAACTCTCGACGCCGCTCTGGAGCCTCATTCCCGTTTCCAGTTCCAGGAAGCCCAGTCCCTCCTTTTCGTACTTGTCCGTGACCTTGGCCCAGCAAGTAATCGTGTCGCCGGGCACTATCATGGCGCGATGCTGGAACGACACCTTCCACATCCAGCCATCCGGCAGGCAGATGTCCTTGAGGTAGCGAGGCATGATGCTCTGCTTCCAGGAGCCGTGAATCAGGATGTTGGGGAGGCCATCGTGATAAACCGCGAAGTCCTGATCATAGTGTATCCGGTGCCAGTTCTCTATCGCCGCGCTCCAGCGGAAGGCGTGTGTGCTGGTCATTGGGCCGATGTCGAGCGAGGGCAGGTTCTGGCCCGTCTCGACGTCGTCGTAGTAGAGCTGCTCCTTGGTGCGCAGCTCGTCCGCCGTTGTCATCGTCATTTCGTGATTCCTCCCTGATGCTCCTCTACGCCTCGCGGCGCAGCCCCGTTGCCCTGGTGATGCAGAGCAACTCGTCATTCTGGTTGGTGTAGGTCGTCTCCGTCGTGGTAATGAGCATGTGACGCCCCTCGCGGCCGACACGCTCATGGATGTTTGCAATCTCGGATTGGGCGTAGATGGTGTCGCCCACAGAGGGGTACTTGAACACCTCGATCTCATTGCCGCCGTTGAGCGTGGCCGGCAACTCCGGAGGATACGGGACTCTTGGCAGTCCGCCGTCGTCGTCCGCGCCATCGTCGCGCAGGCCCCGGATGCCGTCCGACTCCGGGTCGTTCCGGAACGCCCTGGTAATCGGGTCGGTCGTCCCTGGAGGCGTCTTGTTGAGATAGGTGCAGTAGATTGGCGGCGTGACGATTTCGCCGAACTTGGTCGTCTTGGCGAACTCCTCGTCCCAGTAGCGAGGGTCGGGGTCCATTATCGCCTGGGTGAAGCGGCGCAGCCCTTCCTTCTCGATCTCCCACAGGCTGGCCTGCCGCTTCTCTCCCGTGGCTCCAATGACAGCCTTCACCTCGTCCGTAAGGTAGGTCTTACCACAAGACATGATGGTGTACTTCCTTTCATTGCCAAAGGGGTGAACGGCCTCTCCGCCAACTTTACCGGCGTCTTGGTCGCTCACCCCCTGGCTTGCGCTGTGATTGCCGAAACGGGACTACGACGACTTCTTGGGGAAGAAGTCCTCTGTCCAGGGCCAGTCGCCGTTCAGCTCGTAGGCCGGCTCGTCGTTGTCGACTCGTTCGCGGTATGGGCTGGCGATAGGCTCGCGCCACGGGTAGATGGCGCCCTCATAGACCTCGGGGCCGAGCTTGAAGTGCCTGGCCTGGTCAAGCGTCTCCACGAACGGCGCGTTGATGTCGAATAGGCGGTCCTTGGTGGTGGGGCGCGCTCCCGCACGGGAGACGTGGCCCCAGAGCTGGCGTCCGAGAATCTCCTCGGCCATCCATACGCAGTCGATGAGCTTGTCCAGGTCCACGCCCGTGTCGATCCCCATGCCTTCCATCATGTGCATGGCGTCTTCGGTGGCGGACATGCCCGTGGCGCGTCCGTTGCCGCAGTACGGGCACCCGCCGAATCCTCCGATGGTGCCGTCCAGGCTGAGGTTGTCCTCAGGCCCGAGCGTGCTGATGGCGGCGTACATCGATGGCAGGGCCATGCCGCGGCTGTTGTGCAGGTGCGCCCTGAAGTTGGTAACGTCGGGCCACTGCTCCTTGACGCGGGAGAAGATCTCCTCCACCTTGGCGGGGTGGCACCATCCCATAGGGTCACCCACGCTGACCTGGGTTACCTTGATGCCGACCTCGTCCCAGAGCTCGTGCTGCTTTTCCATGAACTTCATTATCATGTCAACGCTGAAGTCGCCCAGGAAGTTGGAGCCAAAGGTGGCGTTGGTGCCGATGCCCGCCTCGGTCGCGCCCTGTTCCTGCGCCGTGGCGATGATCCGGGGCCAGGCCTCCATCTCCTGCATCTGGGAGCGGTTGGCGTTGCGGCGGACGAACACGTCGCACATGTGGCAGCTCAGGCTTGGGCGTGAGTCGCCTCGGTCGATGGTCAGGGGAGGAGAGTACTCCCGCGCCCGCTCGATGCCCCTCTGGTTCAGCGCGAGGGCGGTGTAGGTGACGCCCTCCTTGGGCTTGAACTTGCCCATTATCTCGTCGATGCGCTCCATCTGGGGCGTGTAGCGGGGGCTCACGAACGAGCCAACCACTATGCGCTTCAGACCGGTCTCCCCAAGGGCGTCGAGAAGCCTCACCTTGTCATCGACAGAGATGTTGGCGTCTTCGATCTGCATCCCCTCGCGCATCCCCTCTTCCGTGTAGGTTATATTGGGATATTCTCTAGCCATCCCTCCTCCTTTTGAGACTCTCTCTGCTTCTCTACCATTTCCTGTTACCCGCCCGGCGCTACCCCAACGTCGTCGAGGCAGCGCCGGTTGAGATATGGGCTTACTTCTTTAGCTGCCGGTGGTCACCGTGTCCATCAGCTTGCTCACGTCCTCGAGGTCGTCCAGCTTTTCGACCAACTGGATAGGCTGGCCTACCTGCTCCTGCTCGAACACGAAGCCCGCGTTAGTCCGGAACTTGTCGATGACCGCATCGCCGGTAAGGTGGAGCGCTGGGCCGAGGTTGAGGTCGTGCAACCGGCCGTCGCGCATCGACACCTTTATCCGCGACTCAGGGTTGCCGTCCGCTATGTGCTCATGGCGCAGTTCCACGTCGGGGTTCCTGCCCACGCTCACCTTTTGCATGAACTCCTGCAGGTCGCCCTTGGCGGCGCGCTCGTCGGTGAACGTGCTCAGATCGACCTTGCGGTCCACGATGGCGGCGGCGATGTTGTAAGCCAGGCAGAACTTGCCCTCCAGCCCCTCGGTGACCTCGGCGCGAAGCAGCGCGCCTGTGCAGGGTATGCTCGGCCCGGTGAACTCGATGTGGTCCACGTCGTCCGGGTTTATCTCCTGCTCCTGTATCAGGTCCATGAGTCCGGTGAGAGTCTGGTGATTGCCGCCGCAGCACGGCCAGGGCTTGATTCGCGTGCCCTGGGCTTCCAGGTAGTATAGCTGGCCCAGGAACTTGGACACCGCCGGCAGGTTGCACTTGACGCCGCCGAAGTTGTCCGCGTATCCCTGCCGGCCCTCGATGATGTCAGGGTCCGCCGTGTAGCCCCTGGACGCCAGCTTGGCCGCGACGATTCCGCTGCGGGCCGCGTTGCCAGGATGGAACGGCTTGGTCATGGTGCCAAAGTTGCGGCGCAGTCCGGCGGCCTCCGAGCCGGCTATACCCAGCGCCATGCGCGTCTGGTTCGCGTCCAGCCCCATGAGCTTGCTGGCCGTAACCGCCGCACCCATGGTGCCGAATATGGCCGTGGGATGCCAATCCCTATCGGGGTGCAGGTTGTCGCTCAGGCGCGTGCCCACCTCGTACCCGACGGCCCACGCCGCGAGAATGTCACGCCCCGAAAGGTTGAACTCTTCGCCCAACGCAAGCGCGGTGGGTGTCAGCGTGACCGCCGGGTGGCCGCCCACGCCGCCCAGGTCGTCGTAGTCGTCGGCGTGGCCCATGGTGCCGTTGGCGAACGCCGCGCTTGGGCTGCTCGTGCGAATGTTGGTCGCGATGACGCGCGCCTGTGGATTGCCGCCCTGCTCCTGCGTGTAATCGACGATCATACCCCCCAGTTTTGTGGTGGAGCCCAGAATCGTCGTGCCAAGATAGTCCAGAATGGACTTCTTCGCCTGGTCGTAGGCCGCTGGCGGGATGTCTTCGTATGAAGTCTCCACTATCCACTTGGCCAGGGTTTCGGTTGTGCCCATAAGACCTCCTTTCTTCTGATTGCCTTGTTATCCAGATACAAGCCAAATTTGCGCTGTGCGCCGGGGTTGAGCCTGCTCCTCGATCGGCGCACTCCTTCTCATGCTTCGTTGAGCCGATACTATTTTGTTCCGCCCTTCCTGTCAATAGCGGGCTTATGGCGCACACGCTATCCGCCCGCCGTCCAACCCGGCCCATGCCCGGCAACGGCGACAAGACGGCGGCTGACACCAGTGGCTCAACATTTTTGCATTGAATGGTAGAGCAACTTTGGATTTGTGCGTAACCCGGTTGGTGAAAGACGAACATGACACGTCGTCCGCGATTCCCTACACGGCGACGGTCACCCACCCCCTAACCCCATCCCGTCAAGGGTAGGGAATCTTGTGGCTCAGCCGTTCTACGCTTCATTTCAATGATGTTGGCCTGCTAGATTCGCGGCTTCACCTTGTATTCCGGGTCGTGGTAGGCGAGGCGGCCCCGCCTGACCAGCTCGTCCATGCTTACGATTGGCGGTATCTGCGGGTTCGCGGGCCTATCGGCGATTATGCCCGCCTCCTCCAGCGCGTCACAGCGCGCGTCGTCGTAGCCGAGGATGCCCTGGAGCAGCTCGCGGTTGTGCTGTCCTAGCGCCGGGGCAGGCCCCTGTATGGAGATCGGCGTCTTGCTGAGACTCCAGGGGCGCCCTATAATCGCTCGCTCGCCCAGGTTTCGCTCCTCCGGGTACTTCACCCTTTCGAGGAAACCGCGCGACCACAGATGCTTGTCGAGATTCGTGTCCCTCGAGTCGAACACAGGCCCCGCGGGAACGCCCTGCCCCTGAAGACGCTCCATGACCTCGAACTTCTCCAGCGTGCTCGTCCAGGAGGAGATTATCTCATCGATCTCGTCGTGATTCTCGATGCGGCTGAGGCTTGTGGCGAATCGAGAGTCCTGAACCAGGTCGGGCCTGCCTATCACGCGGCACAGCGCCGCCCATTCCTCGTCGTCTCCAACCGACACGACGCACCACTGGTCGTCGCCGGCGCAGGGGTAGCATCCCTGCGGAGCGCGCCACGGGTGGCGGTTGCCCATTCGCTCACCCAGGTTGCCGTTTTGAATCCAGTCCATGACGAACTCGCTGGTGTTGAAGCATCCGAGTTGGTACATGCCGATGTCTATCCACAGGCCCTTGCCCGTCTTGTTCCGATGCCGCAGCGCGAGCGCGATTCCGAGCAGCGCAGACCAGCAGGCGAGGAAATCGACGTATGACTGCCCCGCCTTGGAGGGTATGTCGCCTCTATACCCGGTGATGTGCGTCAGGCCGTGCGTGGACTCTTGCGTGGTGGCCTGGGCCGGGTACTCCGAGTACGGCCCGTCGCCATGTCCGTAGCCCGTGTTGGAGACCATGATGATGCCCGGCTTCAGCTTCTTCATGTTGGGATAGTCGAGGCCCCAGCGGCGCATCACCCTCGGCGTAAAATTCTCCATGACGATGTCGCTCTCTTTGATGAGGTCCTTCAACACCGCCAGGCCGTCGGGCTTGCTCAGGTCGAGCACCAGCGACTTCTTGCCGCGATTGAGGATGTTGTACGATGCCGAGCGGTTCCAGGGATCTTCGCCGGGGTCGTTGTCGGCGTAAGCGCCGCCGAACGCGCCCCCGCGAGTGGTGTCTATGCGGCCGGGGCCCTCGATCTTGATGACCTCCGCTCCCAGGTCCGCCAGCAGGCCCGCGGCGTAAGGCAGCGCGAACACGTAGGTCGATTCGATAACCCGTATTCCCTCGAGTGGTAGCCTAGGCATAGATACTGCTCCTCCGTGCGCCCGCCCGCCTGCGCTTCCTTTCAGCACCGCGCCAGGTGACCGCGCGAAATCCGCTCATTCAGATGATTGCGAGCTCCCGCAGCCTCACCACGTCCTCCCTGGAATAGCCAAGCTCGCCCTCGTAAATCTCCATGTTGTGCTGTCCCAGCAGGGGGGCGGGCATTCGGTATCGCGAGGGAATATCCGTCATGTTGAAGAGCCGTGAGGGAACCCTTGTCTTGCCTATGACAGGGTGATCGACTTCCCAGTAGAAGTCCCTGGCCTCCAGTTGCGGACAGTTGGCCAGGTCCTCCGGCGTCTGCGCGATGCCGAACAGCATACGATACTGCTCGGACGCGCTCTTGAACATCTCCGCCATCGTGCGTTCACTCGTGGCCTCCAGCATGATTTCGTCCAACTGCGGGCCGTGCAGGGTGCGCCGCTCCGCGTTGGAGAAACGCTCCTCTTTCAGTTCCTCACGCCCATAGAAGTCGGCGATGTCGTCCCAGCTTGCGCCGCCGCCAGGCTGGCTGATGAAGTAGCCGTCCTTGCAGGGCATGATGTTGCCGAACTGCGCGCCCTCCGGGTTGCGTCGTCCCCGAACGCCGCCGTTCCAACTGAAGTAGGGCTGTTCGATCACCATCGTGGAGCCGACCACCTCCTGCATCGAAACGTCTATGTGCTGCCCCTCGTCGGTGAAATCCCGCAGCAACAGCGTGAACGCGGTAGAGAGAGCGCCGTTAAGCCCCGACTCGTACTGCGACTGCACGCCACCGTGCCGCAGCGGCTCCTTGTCCGTGGTGCCGCTGATTGCCATGATGCCGCTCATCGCGTAGGCGACGATCTCCTCACCCTTGTAGCCGCTGTACGGCCCGCTCTGTCCAAACGGCGTGATAGAGGTCATCACGATTTTCGTATTCTCTTTCTCCAGCGAGGCGTGGTCCAGCCCAATCGAGGCGAGGTATCCCGGCTTGAAACTCTCCACGACCACGTCCGCGTGTCGAACCAATTCCCTGAGCAGGCTGGCACCCTTCCGCGTTTCGAGGTTGAGAGTGATTCCCCGCTTGTTCAGATTGAGCAGCAGAAAGAAGAGGCTCTTTTCGGGGTGTGGGTCTTCCTCGGAGAAGGGAGGCAGCGAGCGTCCGCGCTCCCCGCCGGCAGGCTCCACCTTGATGACGTCAGCTCCAAAGTCGCCCAGTATCCTGGCGCACAGCGGGCCCGCAATGCCCTGGCTGATGTCCAGCACGCGAATGTCTTCAAGAGCTGATGTTGGTATCATCCAGGCGGCTCCTCTTTTATGTGTTCCTTCTCCCCTTAAGGGGAAGGTTGGGACGGGGCAAAACGCTAGGGTATGATAGCCCAAACGCCGCGAGAATGACAAGCCTGCCGCCTTAGAAGCGCAACCTTGACATCACCTGCCAAGCATATCAAAATGTAGGCGTCAACGCCGCAAGGCGTCCTGGCTTTGCAAGACACCTGAGTCCTGGAAGAAATCAACATTGGAGGCATGGCATGGATTTCGGTTACACACCGGAACAGGAGGCCCTTCGACAGGAGGTCCGCGGCTTCATCGAGGAGAACGTTACTCAGGACGTTGTCGATGAGATGCACGGGGGCGAAAGCGGACGAGACACAGGCGAACGCAGGGGGAGAGGCCCTCTGGTCGCCGAACTGTTCAAGAAGATTGGCGAGCGCGGTTGGCTCGGCATAAGCTGGCCCAAGCAGTACGGCGGCCAGGAAGGCGACCGCATGAGTCAGTACATCGTCGAGGAGGAGTTCTCCCGCGTCGGGGTCGGGGTCGGCGGCGGCGGAAGCGGCGCACCCGCTATCCTCGCGGCGGGCACGGACGAGCAGAAGGACTACTTCATTCCCAAGCTCATCAGCGGCGAATTCTCCCTCGCTCTCGGCTTCACCGAGCCCAGCGGAGGCGCGGATCTCGCCTCGCTCCAGTGCCGCGCCGTTAAGGACGGCGACGATTGGGTCATCAACGGCCAGAAGATATACACCTCCAGCGCGCACACCGCCACCCACTTCTATCTCATGGCGCGCACCGACCCCGACGCCCCCAAGCACAGGGGCATATCCATCTTCCTCTTCCCCATGGACACGCCGGGCATCACCGTTAGACCGCTGTGGACCATACAGAGCGACCCGCTTGCGCCGCCTGGCACGACCTACGGTGTGGCAAGGACGAACGAGACCTTCTTGGAGAACGTCCGTGTGCCAAGCACCGCCATACTCGGCGAGGAGAACATGGGCTGGTACGTCGGCGCGATGGGGCTGAACCTCGACAGGGTAGGCGCGGGGCGATACCTGATGTCCGTCCGCAGGGACGAAGACATCATCAATTGGGTAAAGGAAAACAAGCTGGGCGAGCTCTCCCTGGCAGAGGATCCTACTGTAAAGGACAAGCTGGCCGAGCTATGGATAGAGGCGCAGGTTTGCCGGCTGATGACGATGCGTAGCATGTCCATTGTCGAGCAGGGCGGCAACTTCACCTACGAAGGCTCCGCCGAAAAGGTGTGGGCGCCCGAGCACGGCGTGCGCACCGCGGAGGCCATCTCCCAGATGCTGGGCCCCTATGCCCAACTGCTCAGCGGTTCCCACGCAGCCCTCGAAGACGGACTCTACGCCCACCAGTTAATGGGCGCGTTCCAATCCGGCATCAACCACGGCAGCGTCCAGGTCATGCGTGACCAGGTATCCCGCCGCGGCCTGGGATTGCCCAGGGGCTAGCGGCGGGCGTTCTGGAGGCTGTATCAAACTGGTAGGTGAGCCAATGGGTAGGGGCGTCCCTTGGAGTCTGTCTCAAAAGTCGAGCGGGGGGATATGGCTCGGGGTATACTTGGGAAGCGACAGCCCATCTCTGGAGGTGATAGAGATGCCACTGCGTCCGATGGGTCGAGAGCAGATGTGGATGTTGCCGCCGACCCTGGATGAGATGATCCCGGAGGACCATCCTGCGCGGTTCGTGGCCGAGTTCGTCGATGGGCTGAACCGAGACGACTGGGCGGAGCTCGGCGTCGATATCGAGGGATGTTGGATGGGAGCCCCGGCGTACCATCCCAGGGCGCTGTTGGGCGTGTGGCTGTATGGATTCATGACAGGCGTTCGGTCGTGCCGCAAGCTGGAGGCGGCCTGCGGAGACCAGATATCGTACCTGTGGCTGACCGGATGGCAGCGTCCAGACCACAACACCTTGTGGAGGTTCTACAAGAGCCACCGCCAGTCGATGCGCAAGTTGCTGAAGCGCACAGTGCAAACGGCGGTCAGGATGGACCTTGTGGAGTTGGCGTTGCAGGCTGTGGATGGTACGAAGGTGGGAGCGAATGCGAGCGGAGACAGGACGCTCGATGCGGAAGGACTGCAGCGTCTGTTGAGACGTCTGGAGGATGCGGTGAGGGATCTGGAAGCTCAGAGCGAGGCGGGAGAGGACGCTGCGCCCGTCCATCTGCCTCAGGAGTTGGCCGAGAAGACGGCGCTGAGAGAGCAGGTGCGCCGAGCTATGGAGGGGCTTTCGGAGCGTGGAGACATCAATCACATCAACCTCACCGATACGGACGCACGTCTGATGAGGACTCGCCAGGGGATAACGCCCTGCTACAACGCACAGGCGATGGTCTCGCCGACGCAGACCGAGGCAGGGAAGAGAGGCATGTTGATCACTGCGGTGGAGGTTACCGATGACCCCGACGACCATTCTCAACTGGCCCCAATGCTTCAGAAGGCAGAGGAGACGACGGGTGTCAGGTCTGAGATGACGTTGGCAGACGCAGGTTATCACTCAGGGAGCAATCTGGAGGAGTGCGCGCTCAGAGACCAGCAGGTTGTGATGCCCGAGGCACAGCGTCGGGCGCTGGGCCACCCGTATCACAAGGACCGATTCACCTATGACGAGGAGACCGACAGCTACATCTGTCCAAAAGGACAGTGGCTGCGCTTCACCCGTATGAAGCGCAGACGTGGGATAGCGGTGAGGCTCTACCGGGCCTCCGGCGCTGTCTGCCGAGCGTGTCCGGTCTTTGGGGTGTGTACGAGGGATGGCCGAAATGGGCGAGCGCTTGAGATAGGGCCGCACGACACAGCGCTGCGTCGTCATCGGCGCTGGATGCGCACCGACGAAGCCAGACAGTCCTACGATCGCAGGAAGGGTCTGGTCGAGCCGGTCTTTGGGATCATCAAAGAGCAGCAGGCGGCGCGTAGAGTCCTGCTGCGTGGCATAGACAACGTGGCCGCTGAGTGGGGCCTGTTGGCCACGGCCTTCAATCTGCGCACCCTGTGGCGCGGGTGGCGTGGCCGGGCAACCCGCATATGGCGCCGCAATCTCAGCCCATCGTTTGCGCACAGATCCCTCATCGGCGCATCCGGCGCTCTGGCCTGAGACACCCGGACCGATCATTGCACAAATGCGACCGGAGTCGGCGCTTCACTCTTATCACCACAACCCTCTTGTGAGACATGCTCCTTGTGGGCGCCCAGGGTGCGGGATGACCAAATAGGGCAACCACAAGGGATTGGCCCTGCGTGAGACGGATGGGGTTTGCGGCACACGCTGGCGCTTGGCAGCAATACTTTGTAGTATAGGCTCGCGCAGGAGCCTATCCGGCATTACGCGGTTTATCTGGCGGGAATCTAGGGAGGCGCAACATGGACTTTGGATACACACCGGAGCAGGAAGCCCTTCGGCAAGAGGTCAAGGAATTCATCGCCGAGCACGTGACCCAGGAGGTTGTCGATGAGTTGGAGGGTAGGGAAGAGGGTCGCGAGACCGGACGCCGTGGACGCGGCCCCCTCGTTAGCGAACTCTTCAAGAAGATTGGCGACCAGGGATGGCTCGGCATAAGCTGGCCGAAGCAGTACGGTGGCCAGGACGGCGATCGCATGAGCCAGTACATCGTGGAGGAGGAGTTCACCCGCGTCGGCATTGGCGTCGGCGGCGGCGGAAGCGGCGCGCCCACCATCATGGCGGCAGGTAGCGACGAGCAGAAGGACTACTACATCCCCCGGCTCATCAGGGGCGACATCTCGCTCGCGTTCGGCTTCACCGAGCCGCAGGCGGGCGCCGACCTCGCGTCGCTGCAGTGCAGGGCGGTCAAGGACGGCGACGAGTGGGTCATCAACGGCCAGAAGATGTACACCTCCGGCGCGCACACCGCCACCCACTTCTACCTCATGGCGCGCACAGACCCGAACGCACCCAAGCACAGGGGCATCTCCATCTTCCTGTTCCCTATGGATACGCCGGGCATAACCGTGCGTCCGCTCTGGACAATCCAGAGCGACCCCGCCGCGCCACCGGGCACCACCTACGGCACGACCAGGACAAACGAGACCTTCCTCGAAAACGTTCGTGTGCCGCAGTCCGCGCTCCTCGGCGAGGAGAACATGGGCTGGTACGTCGGCGCGATGGGCCTGAACCTAGACAGGGTTGGCGCGAGCAGGTACCTAATCTCCGTCCGCAGGGACGAAGACATCATCAACTGGGTAAAGGAGAACAAGCTGGGCGAGTTCTCCCCGGCCGACGACCCGGCGATAAGGGACAAGCTGGCCGACCTGTGGATCGACGCGCAGGTGTGCCGCCTGATGACGATGCGCAGCATGTCCATCGTGGAGCACGACGAGACCTTCACCTATGAAGGCTCCGCTGAGAAGGTGTGGGCGCCCGAGCACGGCGTGAAGACCGCCGAGGCCATCACCCAGATGCTGGGCCCTTACACCCAGTTGCTCAATGGCTCGCACGGGGCGATCGACGACGGTATCTACGCCCACCAGCTGATGGGCGCGTTCCAGTCGGGCATAAACCACGGCAGTGTCCAGGTCATGCGTGACCAGGTCTCCCGGCGCGGGTTCGGTATGCCCAGGGGATAGGGCGCCTGCTTAGATGGGCGGTCAATCCTCGTGTATAGGGCTGGCCGGCTGCCTCTACGAAAGTCAAAGAAAACTAAACCGCAAGAGGTATAGAAATGGACACCCTGCTAAACGAAGAGGAGCGGATGGTCAAGACCAGCGCGAGGGAGTTCCTCGAGCTGGAATGTCCACCCGCCCTGGTGCGCGACATGGAGAGGGACGAGCGCGGCTATCCCGCCGAGTTGTGGAGTAAGGTCGTGGCGCTCGGCTGGCCGGGACTCGCGCTCCCCGAAAAGTACGGCGGCCAGGGCTTGCCGCTAACCTATCTGGGAATCGTCCTGGAGGAGATGGGGCGCGCCCTCGCGCCGCTGCCCATCCACAGCACCTCCGTGGCCGCGCTCACCATCGCCAGCGACGGCACCGAGGCGCAATGCCGGGAGACGCTGCCCTCCGTCGCCAACGGCGACTCGATTCTGACGTGGGCCTTCACCGAGCAGACGCCCCGGTACACGCCGGAGGCGATTAACGTTCAGGCCACCCCTGACGGTGACGACTTCGTTATCAGCGGAACCAAGATGTTCGTGGACAACTTCGTCGTCGCGGACAAGTGCCTGGTGGTATGCCGCACTGCGCCCGCGTCCGACGCCTACGAGGGCATCTCGCTGTTCGTGGTCGATACCAACAGCCCAGGCATCTCCCAGATTTCGCTGCTCACCATGGCGAAGGACAAGCAGAGCGAGGTCACCTTCGACAACGTTCGCGTCCCCAAGGCGAACCTGATCGGCGAACTGAACAAGGGATGGCCCACCGTCCAGAACATGCTGGACCTCGCCACCGTCCTCCTCTGCGCCCAAATGGTTGGCGCCGCGCGCATGGATACGGACATGGCGATCGAGTACGCAAAGAACAGGACCGCGTTCGGCCGGCCCATCGCCGCCTTCCAGTCCATTTCGCACATGTGCGCGGACATGGTGATGTGGGTTGACGGCGGCCAACTGCTCACCTACGAGGCCCTCTGGAAGCTCGACCAGGGCCTGTCCGCCCGCGTGGAAATATCGCAGGCCAAGGCGTTCTGCAACGAGAAGTGCGAGAACGTGGTGCGCTACGGGCAGATGATTCACGGCGGCATAGGCTTCATGATGGAGTTCGACCTCCACCTATGGTTCAGGCGCGTGTCGGCCTGGACTATGAGACTCGGCACCACCTACGAGCACCGCGCCAGGGTAGCCAACGCGCTGCTCGAACACCCCGGCAAGGTCGAGCTAGGCAGGCCGGTAGTGGCCGTGTGACGACGCCCCTTCCAAAAGACCAGCAAAACAAAGAGGAGAATCAAATCATGGCAAAGTGTCCGGTGTGCCAGACAGATGTCGATGAGGATGCCGCGCGCGCCCAGACGGGCCTTACTGCCCACGGCGCTTCCGAGGTTGACCCCGATAAGGGCACGCGAAGGTTCTACGACGGCGTGTGGTACTACTTCTGCACGCTCAACTGCAGCAGCAAGTTCATCCTGAATCCCAACACCTACGTGGAACAGGCGGGGAGCTAAACGCTTGTCGCTCTGTGCGCGATGGCCCCGGCCCGGTAGCGCGCTCACCACAGACGGGATCAGGGAGAGATAGATGGGCGCGACAGAGGCGCTGGCGAAGTTCATCGCCAACCTTCGCTACGACGACATCCCCGCCCACGTCGTCGATGCGGCCAAGATAGCCATCACCGACGGCGTAACGGTCATGCTTGCCGGCGCCGAACAGCCCCTGGCCGCCATCGTCAGCTACTACGTGCGAGAGCTTGGCGGCGCGCCCCATTCGAGCGTAGCGGGCTTCGGCTTCAAGACCAATGCCCCGTCAGCCGCGTTCGCCAACGGCGTACTCGGCCACTGCCTGGACTTCGAGATACAGGGCGTCCCTCCCACTCACGGCACGTCCTCCTGCCTTCCGGCCGCCCTTGCCCTCTGCGAGAGGGAAGGCGCGTCCGGCAAGGCCATAATCGAGAGCTACGTGCTCGGCTGGGAGGTGCAGGGCCGCATACGAGCGGCGACTGCGCGCGCCTCAAACCCCGCATATCACCCCCCGGGACTGGTTGGCCCGCTGGGCAGCGCGGCCGCCAGCGCAAAGACGCTCGGACTCGACGCTCACCACACTCACATGGCCCTGGGAATCGCCGCGTCCCGAACCGGCGGATTGACGGCGAACACGGGCACTATGGTCAAGTCAACCCATCCCGGCAACGCCGCGAGGATGGGCGTCGAGTCCGCTATGCTCGCCAGGGCCGGCTTTGTCAGCAGCGAAGGCATCCTGGAGACGCCCAACGGCTACGCGGACGCGCTGTTCCAGGGCAACGTTGCCTGGGACGTCGTTACGGAAGGTTTGGGGGAGAGCTTTCGGCTGGTCACCCCTGGCTTCGACGTGAAGCGGTTCCCCGCGCAACTGCACATGCAGCGCGGCATCGAGGCCGTTCTCAACCTGCGCGAGCGCACCGGCATCCGGGCCGACATGGTCGAATCGCTCACGCTGGAGGTGCGCGACAGGGGCCACTCGGCGTCCGTGCCCAGGAGCGGGCTGGATGGCAAGTTCAGCATAGAGTATTGCGCCGCCGCGGCCCTGCTGGATGGCGGCGTGGGCATTGAGACCTTCACCGACGAGCGGCGCTTCAGCGCGGACATGGAGGAGATGCTGCCCAGGGTGGGAGTCGCGCCGTCGCAGGAGCAGATGAGCGTAAACGCGGTTGCCGCGCTGAAGGACGGCAGGACTGTCAGCGAGGTGTGCCGGGACTTCAGAGGATCGATCGCCAACCCGATGAGCAGGGAGGAGCGGATGGCAAAGGCGCGGGATTGCGCCCGCCGCGTCCTGGGCGAGCAGGACACGGAGCGGCTAATCGGCCTGCTGGAACGCCTGGAGGAACTGGACGACATCTCTGAGCTTCTGGCCCTGATCCGCCAATGATGGGCAACGCATCCATGCTCTGGAACAGCTCGAGAGAAGAGATTTACAACGCGGAGTGGGTCGTCCAGGGAGTGTTGGCCCGCTCCCAGCGGCCCGGTTACCCCGTGGACAGGCCTTCCGCGCGCAGGGTTCGCGAGTGGGCCGAGGCGGTGCGGGAGATGGGCGTGCGCGGCATCCTCTGCGTGCTCGACGACGCGCAGATTTCGCACTACGACTGCCTGGACCTGGAAGGCGGTGGGCTGCTCGGCTACTACCGCGCACTGGGATTCGCCGTAAGACACGTTCACGCCGAGGACCACAAGATGCCGCCGCTGTCCGAAGAGGAGCTGAGCGCGGTCTGGCAAGCCTTCCAAGCGCTCGAAAAGCCGGTGCTGGTCCATTGCAGCGCGGGCCGGGACCGCACAGGCGCGGCCCTCCAACACATCCTAAGCAAGCTAGACGCCAAAATCGCCTAGCTCCCAGCGGTAGGGCAGGTTTAGTGCCTGCCCTCTTTCTCATACCTGGGTGCCCACAAAGGGACGCCCCTACTAGAAACCACCATGCAACATTTGATATAATCACCGCACACGAGCGACAGCCGTCCCATTCGGAGAGACTCTGAGCAAGCCGTGGCTGTGGCGAATGTTAGGATGCGCCGAAGTGGCGGAACGGCAGACGCGCTACGTTCAGGGCGTAGTACCCGCAAGGGTGTGTGGGTTCAAATCCCTCCTTCGGCACCACAATACAAAGAACGGAATCGATTTCGAGCGCTTGTAGCTCAGTTGGATAGAGCGCAGCCCTGCGGAGGCTGAGGCCGTGGGTTCGAGTCCCGCCAAGCGCGCTTTTCCCGGGTAAGCCGCCCGGCCGGTTCTTACGCAAGTTCAGGCCCAGACCTGCCGATCGGCAATCGCGGTGTGCCAGGGGCGATGCGGGTTGGGTGTGGTCAACACAAACGACATCGGAACGCTATCGCGGCGGGGGCGATTAGCTCAGGTGGTTAGAGCGTCTGTTTTACACACAGAAGGTCTGAGGTTCGAGTCCTCAATCGCCCACAAATCAGACTAATGAGGATTTAGGTCGAGTACTCTCATGCGTGTATCGGAAGTGAGGATTCCTGGCAAGTTCAAGCGTTTCGGTTCCTTGGAAATCCAGGCGCTAGGCGTCGACGTCGAACTCGTCGTGATGCTCGGCCCGAACGGCTCGGGCAAGTCCTCAGTCTTTGACGCGTTTCTTCAATGGGCTCGGGCCCATGGAAGGCCTGCTAGAAGGAGCGTTTCCAATGACTACTTCGATTCTGAGACGCGCACCTTTGGACGGCCGGAGGTCATCCTGCACGACAGTGATGCTTCTGGACGCTCAGAACCGTTAGGTCCGTTAGTTCACGTGCGTACTGCCCACAGGAACACTCCAGACGTTTTGGCCAATTCCATCCAAAAGCAAGAAGAATTTCGCCGCCGCAATCCCCTCGACCGCATGGTCGAGACGGACGCTGCTCTCAGTGAGCACTACCAGCGACTCGTCGCGAGATTCCTTCCGATACTATCGAACTTGGAGAGCGGCGATGCAGTTCGAGACCTTGAAACCGTTAGGGCCATGCTGGCGCCAGTACAAGACTCCCTCACGCGCGTGTTGCCGCACTTAGGTTTTGCGGGGATGGGGGACCCTACATCGGAAGGTTCCTTCTACTTTACTAGGGACGAAACCCGAGGATTCCGCTACGAGAATCTCTCCGGCGGCGAGAAGGCCGTCTTCGACCTCCTGCTGGATGTCCACATAGCAGCGACAGAGCTCGTCACCCCATTAATCTGCCTGGATGAACCTGAGCTCCACCTCAATCCGTCCGTGCAGGCCTCTGTACTCACTGAGCTCATGCGGCTTCTCCCAGGTGGATCGCCACTCACTCTGTCGGGATGATCCGTAGAGCTTTCGACATCGCCGCCGACGCCCCCGGCCGGGTTGCCTTCTTGGACTTCGGACAGGTTGAGGGGCCCGCCCCAGATGTTCGCCTTGAGCCGTCCAAGCCTTCAAGCCAACTTCTGCGCGAGGCGATGTCAGTTGCGCTGGACGATCTGGCTAGGCTTATAGCTCCCGAGGTTCTGGTGATTTGCGAGGGGAGTCAAGTCAGCGACCGAGTCCCTGTGTGGGACGAACGAATATACCGGCAGATCTTCCGTGATCTACACTCACGAGTGGAGTTCAAGTCCAGCGGGGGCAAGGGTGAGCTCGATCGGGCGGCTGCGATAGCTTCGGTGATCGCACCTGGGGCGGCTGTTCTGAAACTACGCGACCGAGACCACCTTACTCCAGAGAATCGTACCCGCCTTCTCACAAGTGACCCAATCTTGAGAGTGCTCGATCGCCACTCCTTGGAATCGTACCTTCTAGACGATGAGGTGCTGGCAGCACTTGTGAGTGATCGCGGCACTAGCGTGGAGAACGCAGTCGATGAACTAAAGGCAGCTCGTGATGAAGCGACCCATCCAGACGGGTCCGCGAAAGGAGCCCTGGGTGTAGTGTTTGAGGTTGCGAAGAACGTTCTGGGGAACACCGAAGGGCTGGGAGAAAACGTCTCCCAGTTTTCGGCAGATGTGCTCGCTAAGTTGATTATGCCGGAAATGAGGGTAAGGCAGGAACTCGAGTCGGTCCTTGACTTGACTGGGATCCCTTACCTTTAGCGTTCGAGATCCAAGGCGTGCTAGGTTACCTGAGCCGAGGGTCTCGGTAGGCTCACAGAGCCCCCAACCACCTCTCGAAGATGGTACTGCCTACCGTCCAATCAGGTCCGCCAAACCAATCAGCGCCGGCTTGCTTCTTCGTAGGCTGCCGTCAGTGCTGCTAGGGCCTCGTCGGATATATTGTGAACGGTGGCTCCTTGTCCGAGTGTGTACGGCGCTATTGCCCGCTCAACGCTCTCGATAGTTCCGGGGGCGCGTCGCTCGAACACCGATCGATAGAGAGTCATGTAAGGCGTCTGATTGTCGTTCCATATGGTAACCAACCCGGCGTTGTCCGGCGCCAGTATGGGTAACAGCGTGACATGTCTCTGGCCGGAATTGGTGAACAGGCGCACGTTGGGCAGTTCAGCGACACGTTCGGCCCATTCTATCAGCCGCTCGAATTCGGTGCGAGTCTCTCCCGTGATGTCCGCTATCGACGCTCGAAACGAATCGGGGCCGTCCGACAGATCTACACTGGATGCAGCGCGTCTCGCGGTTCTGACTGGTGACGCGCCCACGATAGCGGCTCCAATATCAGGCGAGACCCGCTGGGGTAGAGCTATCTTCGCTCCGTTTACCTCATACGTCTTGACCGTTATCAGGTCGATGGTAAGCGCCTGCACAGTAACCGAGTCGAGGTAGGCCACAACCCTCTCCAACTCTGTCAACACCTCGTCCAACACGAGAACCAATCTGGAACTGCCAAAACCCAGGTGTTCGCTCAGTGAAGCCATGAACGAATCTGAATCGAGCTGGTCAGCTTGGTACTGGGATTCGACCGCTTCGAAGATGGAGCCGAGTCCCGCACCCGCAAGTTGCCTGCGAAGCGGCCCTTGCTCAAGACCGTCGATGGTGTGACCACGCAGGAACGCTGCGTATGCGATAACCTGCGATACTACCGCCCTGCGCGCCTCGGCATTTCGTTCGAGTTTGACTTCGATGATTGCGGGACGCCCGGAGGATTCGACTGCCAGGATGTCGGCATACCCGTTGCCCAACTGAACTTCGGAACCCAACACCGTGAGATGAGGAGAACCTGCCAGTGGCAGCATTTGAGGGTTGGCCTGTATGAGATCATGCAAAGTGGCTTCGTCCGGGAACGGCTGGGGCGAACCCAACTCCCACCCCGCGCCCGTGTTCGTCCATATCCCGCTCATGCTCTCCCCCTATTTATGACTCCCATCAAGTCTTGCTAAGAGGGTGTGTGAGAAGTCTTGGATATGTATTAGAATGGAGGCATGAAACGCAAAGCATACCCCAGTGACCTGACTGATGAACAGTGGAAGATGCTCGCTCCGCTACTCCCGGCAGCCAAAACTGGGGGAAGGCCACGTACTGTAGACCTGCGGGAAGTCGTCAACGGCATTCTATACGTTCTGCGCAACGGTTGCACGTGGCGAGCCATGCCGCATGACCTCCCGCCTTGGGGTACTGTATGGTGGTATTTTCGGGAGTGGAGAGAGGATGGTACATGGGAACGAGCCAATGACGCTCTCCGAGTCAAGGTCCGGCAGGCCGAGGGGAGGAACCCGACACCTAGCGCTGCTATCATAGACAGCCAGTCGGTCAAGACTACGGAAAAAGGGGGCCTCGTGGCTATGACGCTGGCAAGAAGGTCAACGGTCGAAAGCGACATATCATTGTAGATACCATGGGGTTGCTGCTGGCGGTGGTGGTGCATCCTGCCAATATCCAGGATAGGGATGGGGCGAAGCTGGTCATCGATAAATTGATAGGGAGGTTTCCCCGCATGAGGTTGGTCTGGGCCGATGCTGGCTATGCTGGAAAGCTGGTCGAGTGGGTCTGGGCCCTGACAGGCTGGGCACTCGAGATTGTCAAGCGCCCCAGGGACAGCCACCGTTTTCAAGTGCTGCCGCGAAGATGGGTGGTCGAACGAACATTCGCGTGGCTCAGCAGGTGCCGTCGGATGAGCAAGGACTACGAAGCTCTGTCCGATACAACCGAGGCGTGGACCCATATAGCTATGATTCATCTCATGCTCCGACGCTTAGCACCAACCTAATTTGAACTTCTCACACATCTTCTTAGTATGGCGGCAATCCGGCGCGCGCGGGCCACTAGCCATCGGCTACAGGTTACACCTCCTTGCCAACGCCAAACATTGAAAAAGAACCCTTAGCCCAGAGAATCCTGAAGGTGACAAGGTGTGACAAATCCTCTGAGGCCCAGCTACAAAATGTCACAGTTTCAAAACGAACCCAGCCTCGAGAGCAACCAGGGCCTTTTCGAGGTTACGACTCTCGGCCTCCAACCGTCATTCCTGCGCACGCGGGAACCCACGCAGTGGCTCACCGCTCGGCAATCCACCCATCCGCATAGTGGACTCCCCCTTTCGCGGGAGAGACGGAGCCGGGCAAGCGGGAGAGACGGGGTATCGCCGCTAATAGTTGACTAACCAACCGCGCGCGATTATTCTTGATAGAGGCGGGAGTAGCTCAATGGTAGAGCCCGTGCCTTCCAAGCACGCCACGTGGGTTCGATTCCCATCTCCCGCTCCAGCCCTGCCCGTCCGCTCTGAAGCCCAATCCTTAAAGCCATCGCCTATAGCACAGCAAGAGGCTTTCCTATGGAAAACAGAACATCTCTACTCGGTACAGGCGGCGCTCGGTCATTCGTGAACGACTACCTCGCCAGAACCCGCGAATTCAGCCGAAACGCGAACCTCTATGTGCTGCACGTCATTGGCATGGACATGATTCACGGCTCCTTCACGGTGCTGTTCAACCTCTACCTGCTCGCCATCGGATTCGACATTCGCTTTATCGGCCTGCGCCTGATGATCGGGTTCATAGCCAGCGCGATTACCGCGATGCCCGCCGGTCTGGTATCGGACAGGATCGGCCGCAAGGCGTCGTTCATACTTGGCGATGGCATCGGCGCGGTCATAGGCCTCATCATGATAAGCACGCAGAACGAGCTCATCCTGCTCGCCGGGCCGGCTCTCGTGGCCTTCTTCAACAATCTGCACCACACCTCAGAGGCCGCGTTTATGATGGAGAACAGCAGGGCCAGGGAGCGCGTGCACCTGTTTTCCGTTTCGGGCAGCTTCCGCACGCTGTCGGCCATGACGGGCGCGCTGATTGCGGGCATCGTGCCCGCGCTGTTCATCGACGACATCGGGCAGATCGCGGCCTACCGTTACGCCTCCTATGCCGGCTTGTCGCTCTGGTTCATCTCGCTCATCCCCGCGCTGATGCTGCGCTCACTGGAAGCTGAGGAGCAGCCCGAAACCCAGACCGCGCGCGTGGAGCGGGCGAAGAGCAGGTTTGCGGGGCTGTTCGCCGACATCCAGCACCCGCGACGAATCACCTACTTCGTGATGACGAGCGCGCTTCTCGCGGTGGGCACGGCCGCCGTCGCGCCGCTGCTCAACGTCGTCTTCCACGAAGGCCACATGCACGCGGGCGAGGGAGAGATAGGAGTCGTGTTCGCGGCCGGTGAGTTGTCGCTGGCCGCGGCGACGCTGTTGGTTCCGCTGGTTGCCGCGCGGATGCTCAAGGTTGACGCCATCGCGTTGATGCGGGTTCTCGCCCTTCCGTTCATACTGGCCATGGGCCTGCTGCCGCTCGCGCTCGGTGAAGGGGCGCTGCTGATACTTCTGGTTGGCGCGTCGCACGTTGGGCGGGTTTCGACTTTCCGGATGAGCAGCCCCCTCGACGACGCATTCAACATGGAGGTGTTGGACGCGCGCGAGCGCGCCACCGGCACGGGCATCGAGATTGCCGTGGGCGGCGCGGTCTCTGCTATCGCCGTTTTCGTTGGTTCGAGACTGTTGGATTCGGGAGACTTCGCCACGCCGTTTGTCATCATGGCGACCTTCTACCTCATCTCTACGATGATCTACTGGCGCGTTTTCCGTCCCCTGGAGCTAGCGGAAGCGGGGGCCAAAACAGAGGAGCGCGAGTTAATCACCGGAGAGGCCACCGCGAACTGACATGGGCACGGGCCATCAGCACAACACGGCGCGGGAAGACGCTGGAGAGGCTCAGGGCCGCCCGATGGCAGCGCTGCCACGGCTGGTTGGGCTGTTCGTCATTGGCGCGGTCATCGTCGGATTCGTCGCGATACTGGCCTTTGGGCTGGCAAACAGGTCGCCCGTCACGGGCCGCAGCGGCATCACGCGGGTCGGCAAGCCCGCCCCGCAGTTTACTCTCCTCCTCTTCAGCGGTGAGGATCTCGAGTTTGCGCGGAGCAGTGGTCGTCCGGCGGTGATCAACTTCTGGGCATCATGGTGCCCCCCCTGCCGGCAGGAGTCGCCGTTGCTAGAAAGGACGTGGCGGCAGTTCGAAGATGAGGGAATCCTGTTCATAGGCATCGACATCCAGGACACCGAGGAAGAGGCCAGGGCCTACTTGAATGAATTCGACATCACCTTCCCCAACGGCATAGATGCCGCGGGGGAGATTACTATCGACTACGGAGTCATCGGCCTGCCCGTCACCTTCTTCATTGGCAGCGACGGCATAGTCCAACGTCGTTGGGTCGGCGCAATCACAGAGTCACAGCTGCTGCCCTGGGTGGAGGAGTTGGTGGCAGACCGCCCGCCATCGGGCGAAACCGAGGGCCAGAACCTCAAAGGATTCCGCCAGTTCAATTGAACGCCCGGCCCCGTCGAGCCTACGGATAGCGGGAGAAGTCGAAGCCCTCTTTCACGATGCACTCTATGAGCGCGGGCTGTCCGGTCTTCGTAACCGCAATTGCGTCTTTCAGCGCGGGCACGAACTCCGCCGGCTTCGTGACGCGAACGCCCCAGCCGCCGAGCGCCTTGGCCACGTCTCCGTAGTTGCCGCCCAGCGTGTGGGAGCCGTAAGTCTCGATGGCGAACGGCATTCCCGCGCGCTCGATAGCCATCGCGCCGTTGTTCCACACAATGGTGAGGATGCCCAGCCCACTCCTGGCCGCGGTCTCGATGTCCATTCCCACCATGCCGATGGCGGCGTCGCCCATGACGTTGACGCACAGCTTTTCCGGCTCCGCAAGCTTCGCGCCCATGGTGATGCCCAGCCCGTAGCCAAGCTGCGTACTCTTGCCCCAGCCCATGTAGGTGCGCGGCGCGACGCTCTCCCAGAACGGCGTTAGCTGGTCCCTGGGGCTGCCCGCGTCGTGTGTGATGATGGTGTTGGCGCGGTCAACGTTGTGCATCAGGTCCCAGATGATGCGGTACTGGTTTATAGGCTCCTCGTCCGATGTGAGTTGCGGCATCCACTCGTCGAGCCACTCCCTCTTGACGGCCTGCGCCTCCGCGGCTGTGCCGCGCTCGTTGCGATTGCCCACGCCATTTGTCCGGCTCTCGATCTCGTCTATCAATGCCCTGAGGACGAGCTTGGAGTCTCCGATGAGCGCGTAGTCGGCCCTGATGTCCTTGTTCACGTCGCCGGAGTCGTTGGTGGAGTGGACGATCACCTTGCCGGGCGGAATGGCCTTGCCGTAGCCGGTCTGCGTGAAACTGCACCCGATTCCAAAGACGACGTCGGCCTTTTGCAGGAAATGTGAGATGGGTTTGGTGGTCGAAACCGCGGACGCTCCCAGGGCCAGAGGGTGGTTCTCGGGAAAGCCGCTCTTGCCCGGCATTGTGGTCATCACCGGCGCTTGCAGCAGTTCCGCAAGCTGCTCCAGCTCTGCGGTGGCCTCCGAGTACATCACGCCCTGTCCCGCGTGAACGACAAGGTTGCGGGCGTTTAGCAGGACGCGCGCGACTTCTGCCACATCCTGCGGGTCCGGGGCCGACCTACTGCCCTTGACCGGCGTGTAGTCGAGCTCGGCTCCCAATTCCTCGTCCCAAACGTCGCGGGCCACCTCCAGGAGCACGGGGCCGGGCTTGCCAGACCGCAGGTTGTGGTAGGCGCGGCGCATCAGTTCCGGGACGCGCTCCACGTGATTTATCTCGGCAAGCCACTTCGTGACGTGACGGTAGTTGTCGGTCGCGCTGAAACCGGGCTCGACGAAAGACCTGCTCGTAGGTTCTCCCCCTGGGATGAGCAGCACCGGCACGTTGTCGGCGTAGGCTTGAGCCGCGCCGGGGAAGGCGTTTTCCGAGCCGGGGCCCTGCTGCATAGCGAACACCCCCAACCGCTTACCGCTGCTCGTGCGGCTGAAGCCGTCGGCGATTGCCATGCCGATGCGCTCCTGACGGCACAACAAGGGCCGAATCCCGGCTTGCGCGCAGGCCTCGATGAGCGGCTGCGCGGGAAAGCACGCCAGAAATTCCGTGCCCTCCCTCTTCAATATCTCTGCGATCGCGTCTGCGCCCTTCATCTGCTTTCCTCCTGATTTTGCTTGTGGATACCCCTGACAGGTTAGCCCAGCCGACGCTTTCCAGCAAGGCGTGGGGCGGGCAATTGCCTCTGCACGTATGGTATCATGCCAGCCGAGGCTGGACACTATTTGGACAGCCGATATTACATTGGGAGCCGATGACGTGAGCGAAAGCCCAAAGATGTACGAATCCCAGGACGGAGAGTTCGTTCTTGCCGCGACTGGGGACAGTATGATCGCCAGGCCCCTATCACCCTTCAGGGAGGAACGCTACATGGACTTGGTGAACCTGCTGCACGACGCGGACGCCGCGTTCACCAACCTCGAAATGCAGGTTCACCGCTTCGAGCCCGCGCCTGCGGCCACGTCCGGCGGCATCTGGACAGCCGCCGACCCGGAGTTGCTCGACGATCTGAAGTGGGCGGGCATAACAATGGTGTCGTGCGCCAACAACCACTGCTATGACTACGGCGAGGGCGGCCTGCTGACGACGCTGGAGAACGTGGAGGACTCGGAGCTGGTTTTCTCGGGAATAGGCCGCAACCTCAGCGAGGCCAGGTCGCCCACTTACCTCGAAAGCCCCAGGGGCCGAGTCGCGCTGCTGTCGTGCACGACCACGTTCGACCCATCCTCACCAGCCGGCGAACAGCGGCACGATCTTCAGGGGCGGCCCGGCGTGAGCGCGCTTGGCTCGGTCACGAGGCACGTGGTTGACTCGCAGTCCTTCCAGGAACTGCGGCGCATGAGCGAGGGACTGGGGATGGAGAGGGAGAAGGAACAGCGGCGCGAAATGGGCTTTGGCGGCCCGCGCGATACCAGCGAGGAGTTTCATTTGCTGGGCCAGAATTTCATGCTGGGCGAAGAGTACGCCATCCGCACGTCGCCCAGCGAGAGGGACGTTAGCGACATATTCCGATGGGTGAGAGAGGCGCGGCGGCAGGCGGATTGGGTGTTTCTGAGCGTCCACAGCCATGAGACCGGTGACTCCCTGGAGAAGCCCGCCGAGTTTCTCCAGGCCTTCGCTCGCGGATGCGTGGACGAGGGCGTTGATGCCGTCCTGGGGCATGGGCCGCACTTTCTTCGCGGCATAGAGGTTTACAACAACAGGCCAATCTTCTACAGCCTGGGCAACTTCATCTTTCAGAACGAGGTGGTGTCGCGTCTCCCGTCCGACCTGTACACCAGCTCCGGTCTCGACAGCGCGGCGACGCCCGCGGATTTCTACGATTACCGCAGCCATGACGACACGCGCGGCTTTTCCGCGAACGCCATCTTCTGGGAGAGCGTGGTGGCGGTCATACGCCTCAATCGAAACGGCCCTGGCGAGGTGCGCCTGCACCCCATCGAGCTGGGGTTCGGTACGCCTCGCTCCAATCGCGGGCGCCCTATCCTGGCAAGCGAAGAAGCTGGGGAGAGGATTCTCAAAGCGTTGGGGAAGTTAAGCAAGCCGTATGGAACACGGATAAGGCTGGAGGATGGCATAGGAATCATCGAACTGCCGCCCGCAACGTAGGCGTCACGCGACACCCCAACGGCGTAGCGTGGCAGGCCGCTCATCAAGTCAGACTTCCGAACGCGGGCCTTATTTGAAGCGGTAGGTTATTCTGCCTCGAGAGAGGTCGTAGGGCGAAAGCTCTACCAGCACACGGTCACCCGGCAGGATGCGAATGAAGTAGCGCCGCATCTTGCCCGAAGCGTACGCCAGCACCTTGTGCTCATTCGGCAGCTCAACCCTGAAGTTGGCATTGGGCAATGCCTCCGTTACCGTGCCTTCCACTTCGATAGCTTCCTTCTTGGCCATATGACTCCTTCAGTCTTTGACTCCGCGGCCCGCGTGAGTTGGAACACGCTTATCTTGTCCGCATCCGCCAGACCGCGCGCATACACCTGGTGGGCCAGCTAATGGGGCTTCTCTGCCGGCAGTATAACATCGACCGGAGTTTCAGCAAAGGGGGAGCCGAAAAGCGGCACTGCCGCAGGGCCGAGACACTCGCGACGACAAAGAAAAGCCCGCCGACCCCGATTTGGCGTCGGCGGGACGAATGCGCTTTGTGATTCACTCCTGAGTTAGGAGGAGCCTAACCGGGTGATTAGCGATACGAGCCGCTTCGCTGCGTATCGCGCTGCTGCCTGTAGCAGTCGTTGCAGTAAACGGGACGGTCGCCCCGCGGGCGGAACGGCACCTCAGCATCCGAACCGCACTGGGCGCATGTAACGGGATACATCTGGCGCGGCGCCATGCTTCCACCGCCAAACCCGCCGCCGCCCACGCTGTCGCCGTACCGGCGCTCCGAGCGTCGTGCCTGCCTGCAGGGGGTGCAACGCTTGGGCTCGTTGGTATAACCCTTTTCTGCATGGTACTGCTGATCATCCACGCTAAAGATGAATGATGCGCCGCACTCCACACAAGACAATGTCCTATCTTCGTAAACCATCGGTGATCTCCTTACGATTAATTTGTTCTGGGCGACATCTGATCACCAAGGTCCACGAGCGTTGCAAGTTTCCATGGGAACAGCTATGCGACCGATGGTGATATTCTAGCATACGATCTCACCGAATGCAACAATTCCCCGCCCGTAACATATCCGCCGATTTCTCGGTTTCTTATGTTGTCCGGTCGCGCCAAATACGCGAGATTGTAGTGGACTATTTGGGCGGCAAAAGCCTATAATCGAGTGGCAGCATCGCTCAACCAGGCTGCGCGGGGATGAGTAATGGCAACCACCACGAAGTCCGAATATCGAGTCCGCGCCGATGCCGGCGTGTCCGCCAGGCCAAAGGTGGCGGTGGTCTATACGTCGCCGGAGACGGTTCTGGACGACGTTGGCCGCGCTATGCGTATGGCCGACTACCAGGACAGCCTCCCAAAGGACGCGGCGACGCTGCTCAAGATCAACATATCCTGGCAGCACTACTATCCCGCCTGCTCGACGACGCCCTGGCAGCTCGAAGGGGTCATCAGGGCGCTCCAGTCGGACGGCTACCGAGACCTGGTCCCCACTCACAACGGCACCGTGGTGGTTGACGCCCACGAGGGCGCGCTGAACAACAAGCACAAGGCGGTTGAAGAGAAGTACGCCCTGCAAAGCCTGCATCTCGAGGAGGCGAAGTGGATCGACTACGAGCCGAGCGTTCCTCTGCTGGCGCTGGACAAGGTGTATCCGCGGGGCTTCAGGATTCCCGAGGCGCTGCCCGGCAAGAACATCGTTCACCTGCCCACCCTCAAGACGCACGTGTTCACCACCATCACGGGCGCGATGAAGAACGCCTTCGGCGGCCTGCTGAACCACAATCGGCACTGGACGCACTCGGTTATCCACGAGACCCTGGTTGACTTGCTGAGGATACAGCAGGAGATACATCCGGGCATCTTCGCGGTCACCGACGGCACGTTCGCCGGCGACGGTCCCGGCCCTCGTGCGATGCGCTGGCACATGAAGAACGTCATCCTCGCGGGCGCGGACCAGGTCGCTATTGACGCGATCGCGGCGAAGATCATGGGCTTCGACCCCATGTCTATCGGCTTCATCAGGCTCGCGCACGAAGCGGGCTTGGGATGCGGCGAAGTCGGCGAGATCGACGTCGTGGGTGAGGACATCTCGGAGGTGGACTGGCGCTTCACCGGCTCCGAGAACACCTTCGCCAGCCGCTTTCAGAAGCTGGTCTATTGGGGCCCGCTGAAGCGGTTGGAGAGCTTCCTGCTGAGGTCGCCGCTGGTGAATCTGGCGATAGCGGGTTCCAACGTCTATCACAACGGCTACTGGCTTCCCGTGAGGGGACGCCGGCGCGTGAGAGAGGCGCTCGAGACGGAGTGGGGCGCGCTCTTCCGCAGCTACTAGGAGGTTGGTGGCGCTGACTGGGCGTTGGAGAGCTTACTGGTTCTTTGGACGATAGTCCGTAGGATCGAGGCAGGAATCGTAGGTTGCCTTGTCTATGTGAACCCAGTCCGTGCCTGGAACACCTCGTCTCGAAAAGCTGCCAGGGACGACGGGGAATGCGGATTCAAAAACAAGTAAGCGATCCTGCCCTCGCGCGATTTGCTTGGCTGCTCTCACCGCTGGGCCGAAGTCAGAGTCTTGGCTCACGATAATGGCGACATCGTATTGCTGCTCATAGGTCGCCATAACCAGATCTAGGGCGAGGCTTACGTCCACGCCTTTCTCCTGTCCTGCGGGGCTTACTCTACCGCGGTAAACGTAAGTCCCTGAGTTCCGCAGACGCCTGAGTTTGTTCGACCAAAAGCCGTGCCAAAACTTCTGCGACGGACCACCCTTGGGATCAGGGACGCCCGTGTAGAAGCGAGTCTCTACTAAGGTGCGTCCTGGTCTCCTGTCGACTAGGGCTTGGGCGAGTTTCTTGACGTCGTAGCTGGGCCAAGAGTATGCGTGGGACTCGCCAAGACGTCTGGGGGCCCAAGCGTATTTTGCCAGATGGTATAGGTTCTGGCCGTCAAAGAACACGATTGTGCGCATAACAAAAACACCCGCCCGGGGGTCAAGGCCGAAACCAAAACCCAGCGGACGGGGAGCAAGTGCTACTATCCTACACGAGGGTTGACGCACATGTCAAGTCTTTTTCAAATGTGAAACTGTTCAATCTTCGTGAGATCTGAGTAGAGTCCTCTACTTCCGAAGTGCCGATTTAGCTATGAAAAGACTGTCCACGTTGATCAATCTTCCGAGAGATCCCCTCAAGTCTGAACAGTTACTCAAATCTGTGTAGATGTTCAATGAAAATGTCAATCTATGAAAGGACTGGGTAGTGTCTCAGTTTGACTGAGTTGGGGGGGCGTTGCCGCGCCTTATTCAAGGCAAGAGATAGACAAAAAAGAGCCGTTCATCACGGCTCTTTGGGTCATCCTGTGTGATCTCTCTAGCTAGTTGAACAGCTACGATCACTCGTAGCCCAATTCACTGGCTGGACTCTCCTCAATCCAGAGTTGCTCAACTACGTTCTCATCGAAAAGGAACAGGATGCGATATGACGGAAGGTCGCCAACACGCCTTGTATGTATAACTCCCATATCTGGTCGGCTTTTGAGAGCGAATCTTTCAGGATTGCGAATAAGTGCCCACTCAATTCCTTTAAGTACCTCATCCAAACGACTAATGGAACCTAACAGGAGCTTAGCTTGGCATAAGAAGCGGTCCCCCTGTTTGAGGTCCCGCATCATTGGATTCTGCATTACTCATTCACCATCCGTGCCGGCTAGCTATCCCAAGTGCCCACTGTTCGTCTTCTGCCGATGCACGACGAGGGGAGATGAAGATCGTCTCGTAGGGGATCGTCTCTTTAAGAGTTGCCATCTGCCAGCCCGGGAGCTGATGAGAGAGTTCACTCAGGCCTGTCGCGTTTTCATCCGCATACTGCTCTAACGCGGCGTCCACGAACGCAATTTCGCGTCCAGAGAACTCGGATAGGTCTGGCTCTCGACGCGCTATGGTACGTGTTTGAGAATATCCGAAGTATTCTCGATGAATAACCACCAGATCACCCGCCTTCTCCATCTCCTCACGCACAGCAGACATGTACCTAGGTGCTGGGCCGCGTTCGAGTTTCATGTACTCGGCCCCCGTTATGGACTTACCAGTCACGGCATATGCGTAGAAGTCTGCGAATAGCAGTAGCTTATTTAGCTTCACTGCTCCAAATGTCTGATCTCCCTCGCATCTCCTCGATATGTATAGGACAAGCTCTTTGAATTTGGGTTCGTTGTAATTATTCTGTGTTTTCATTTTATGGCCCCTTTCGCCACAAGGGCGCGCTTAGAGTTCATCACTCATACACTGAAACTGCGCAGGCCTGTGTATTTGTGGACTAATCTAAGAAATGGTATAATCCTCCCTTAGCCTATCTGAGTCTTAGTTCTAGTATCTGCGTAACGACCTACCTTTGTCAAGGGGATAGGTAGAGTGTTTGTTCTCTTTTTCGGGCTGCCGATCTAGGAACCCGACCTCCTGGGACCCGGAGCCATCTCGTCCATCAGGTTCACCAGCCAGCGCATGTCCCTGGGGTACGATGCTAGGCCAGCGGCCATCGCAGGCGTCGTGAAAAGCACCGATGGCCTGGGTATATCTGGCTCGCTCGAAGTTCAATGTCTAGCTCCTAGGTATCCCTCGAACCGGTAGTTAGGGATTTGAGAGACCTCGCTCTATCTTGGCCTCTAGCCACTTCGTGCCCTGCGTGTCGTAGTCACCCATCACGTAATTCATGCCGAGTATCATTATGTCGCCAGGGACGAAGTCGTACTCCGTGAGGAACTCCATCCCCGTCCTATCACGCAATGCCTCGACCCGCTTCAGCCACTTGTTGAACCGGCAGCATACCGCGAACCCGCGCAGTACGAACTCCGGGTCGTGCTTGAACTCTTGTAGCTCCTCGTAGAGAATCCTGGCCTCGCGGACATCGGCAATAAGACCAGGGTCGGGCACCGGCGCCGACTGGCTTGTGGGCGAAGGGAAAAACAGTGGCCGGAGTGTCGGCCTAGGAACAGGAGCGGACTGTGTCTGAGGTATCGGGCTGGGAGCGGGGGTCGCCCACAAGACGAGGCCGATGATGAGAGCGGCTATCACAGCCAGTATCAATGTCCCACCAAGAACCTTTTTGCTCTTGTCGAGCTGCGCTCCGCAGTGGATACAATACTTGGAACCCGGTACTAAGAGCCTATCCGATAACCTTAATTGTCCTTGCTGGATATCAGAGACTTTGGATAAACTTTCTCCATTCTACTTGAGTGGAGGAAAGACATGTCGAAGATCGATCATGGAGGCGTAGGCGCTGATTGGCGGATTCCCGATGCTCTGTGGGAGAGGATTGAGCCGATATTGCCTGCAGAGGAGACGAGTCCGAAGGGCGGGAGGCCATGGAAACCTGCTCGAGAGTGTATGGATGGAATCTTCTACGTGCTGCGGACCGGCTGCCAGTGGAAAGCGTTGCCTCGCACGTTCGGTGCTCCGAGCACTGTGCATGACCGATTCCAGCGTTGGCGAGCCGCCGGAGTCTTCGAGGAGTTGTGGGAGCGAGGGTTGTCTGAATACGACCAACTGCATGGAATAGATTGGCAGTGGCAGGCAATGGATGGAGCCATGACAAAGGCTCCGCTCGGGGGGTGAGGGCACTGGGCCAAACCCTACAGACCGGGGCAAGAAGGGGACCAAACGCAGTCTGTTGACAGAGGGGAACGGTATTCCCATAGGGGTGTGTGTGGATGGAGCCAACCGCCACGACATGAAGATGGTTGAGCCGACATTCGAATCTATGGTGGCGGAACGTCCGGTTCCCCGACCCGGACAACCTCAGCATCTGTGTCTGGACAAGGGCTATGACTTTGCTGAGGTTGAGCAGCTGGCGGCACGGTACGGATACACAGCCCACATCCGCAGCCGAGGCCAAGAGCGGGAGGAACAACAGACCCTCCCCGGTTACCGCGCCCGCCGTTGGGTGGTCGAGCGCAGCCATAGCTGGCTGAATCGGTTCAGACGCCTGCTCATCCGTTGGGAGAAGCGTTTGGACAACTATCTTGCTATGCTCCACTTTGCCTGTGCCTGGATAACATATCGCGCTGCCGGAGTTGTCGGATAGGCTCTAAGTCCTTCTGGCATTTCCGACATGCTTGCTGTGACACGGAAACCCCCTCGACGACCAAGGTTGAGGCTACGTGTCACAGCAGTCATCCTTACGCTTTATCAGCACACCGACGAGGGGGCACGATGCGCCCCACGCCATTGGCCGATCCTCGATGTGCCTTGCCCTGCCATGAGAACTGCTGTGACGATTCTCATGGTATGATACTTCTATGTGCAGCGTCAAGCGATATTGACTTGTCTCACCCACAGAGGGTAGCCTGAGAATATCACTAACAGGAGCCCTAAGTGTCCAGGAAGGAAGACCATGAGCAACCAGATAACACTTAGCCGAGAGGCCCTAGACCTTCTGCTTGAATCTGTTGCAAACGCCATTTCCGACATGGCATCCGCCAATGCAGATCCAACACAGCAAGATCGATACCCAGAGGTGTTCGTATTTCGGCTAAACGCTCAGGTGCAATCTCGGCTTTTAGCTGCTCGTCTGACTCATACTGATATAGAGTACATTCAGGAGCTCCAGGGGGCCCTGGCTCACAAGGTACGCATATACCTGAGTACCTAATACCATCTCGGTCCAACTTTTTCTCCATAACTTTACCACCCCATTCCAAACTGAGACACTACCAAGGACTGACGTTACCGCCGCCATAACCGATACCAATTCCATTGAATCGCTCGTATAGGACAGCGCCACATGCCCAAAGCAAAGCTCGGAACCTTCGACGACCTGCTGCAGATTACCGAGGAGTCTCTGCGTCCTATCATGAACGCTTTGCGGGAGACTGTCTTCGAGGTCGATCCTGACACGTGTAAGGTGGTGCGGCTCGGCGACCGCGCGGCGACCTATGGCGTTGGGCCGAGGAAGATGCTCGATGGCTACGCCTATATTATGCCGCACAAGAATTGGATCAACCTCGGGTTCTACCAGGGCGTCGAGTTGGTAGACCCGGAGGGACTGCTGGAGGGAACCGGCGCAAAGCTGAGGCACGTCAAGATTCGCTCGCTCGATGACGCAAACCGCCCGGCTGTACACACTCTCATCGAGGGCGCGCTGGCTCAGCGCAAGAATACGCCGGGGCGGTGATTCCTTGCTGAAGGCCCAGCGGCTTGGTCTAAGAGGGTGTGTGAGAAGTTCAAATTAGGTTGGTGCTAAGCGTCGGAGCATGAGATGAATCATAGCTATATGGGTCCACGCCTCGGTTGTATCGGACAGAGCTTCGTAGTCCTTGCTCATCCGACGGCACCTGCTGAGCCACGCGAATGTTCGTTCGACCACCCATCTTCGCGGCAGCACTTGAAAACGGTGGCTGTCCCTGGGGCGCTTGACAATCTCGAGTGCCCAGCCTGTCAGGGCCCAGACCCACTCGACCAGCTTTCCAGCATAGCCAGCATCGGCCCAGACCAACCTCATGCGGGGAAACCTCCCTATCAATTTATCGATGACCAGCTTCGCCCCATCCCTATCCTGGATATTGGCAGGATGCACCACCACCGCCAGCAGCAACCCCATGGTATCTACAATGATATGTCGCTTTCGACCGTTGACCTTCTTGCCAGCGTCATAGCCACGAGGCCCCCTTTTTCCGTAGTCTTGACCGACTGGCTGTCTATGATAGCAGCGCTAGGTGTCGGGTTCCTCCCCTCGGCCTGCCGGACCTTGACTCGGAGAGCGTCATTGGCTCGTTCCCATGTACCATCCTCTCTCCACTCCCGAAAATACCACCATACAGTACCCCAAGGCGGGAGGTCATGCGGCATGGCTCGCCACGTGCAACCGTTGCGCAGAACGTATAGAATGCCGTTGACGACTTCCCGCAGGTCTACAGTACGTGGCCTTCCCCCAGTTTTGGCTGCCGGGAGTAGCGGAGCGAGCATCTTCCACTGTTCATCAGTCAGGTCACTGG
The DNA here is from genome assembly GCA_965217565.1 of Dehalococcoidia bacterium. Classification (GTDB taxonomy): domain Bacteria; phylum Chloroflexota; class Dehalococcoidia; order Lucifugimonadales; family CATOSD01; genus CBDCIS01. The sequence goes on along the minus strand of CBDCIS010000001.1, from coordinate 256,909 downwards.
GGTATGCTTTGCGTTTCATGCCTCCATTCTAATACATATCCAAGACTTCTCACACACCCTCTTAGATAACGGTCGTCGGTTATGCCTAGATTATGTCCAATGACATGTCGTTTCTGGATGCAATCCATTAGAAGAGTCAGGTCAGACTCAGATACGGCGTCAAAAGGATTTATGCCGAACTCAAGAAAGCGCTGTCGTGCCCGCTCCAGGTTTTGGAACTCATTGCCGACATCTGGTCTTACATCCATAGGCTCGGACAGCCTGGTCAAATGAATATAGACGGCTTTGAGTGTAGCCTCGAATGCCGTGAGGACGTCTTCATGAGCATTGCCCATTAAACGATAGCCGAATTCCACGTCACCTACAGCGTTTTGTCTCTCAGCTATCTCGATCTGTTTGTGAATCAGCTCAACTTCACGACGAAAGTGCAGTTGGACGTTGGGTGCTCCACAGTTAGGGCAGAACAATCCAATTGCATAGACACCATAGATGCGGCTGCATACGTCACACACAAGATTACGAAGCAAATCCTCACGAATAGCGACCGGCGTGGGGTTGGGCCCCTTCTTGTACTGCATTTGCATAGAGATTAGCCCGCCCTTTGGCTGTTTGCGATTGAAATCTCGGGCCCAGTTTTTCAAATTATCCTGAATGTCAGCGATGGCATCGTGCCCAGCCTGCTTTTGTACGTCATCCTTGTCTTTAGGATGTATGAAATCCTCTTGCGGCCGGTATAGCCAGAATAAGGACAAACTACCTCACCAGACCCGGGGTTCAGCCGGATATGTGCTTGGTGATTGGCAGCGATTGTGCGAACTTCGGGTGCGTCACCGATCAGGAATAGGCGCGGAACCGCATCCGGATTAGGCGAGTACATGTATAGCTTTCCTGAAGGCGAACGAGGCAATTGGTAAGAGAGTTCGAAACTGTCGCCCGTGCCACCTATACGATGCCTTTCGAGCCTCTTGAATTTGAAACGTTTCATAGCGTGGGTCCTTCCCTTTGCATACAGCTAGTGACCTTGCCGTTGTCTAGGTGGAATAACCCTCGCCCAGAAGCGACAGAGGTACTTCTGTTACTTCTTGCTATTGTAGGCTGATCAGATCATCTGCCGCCACCCTTGGCAACTCCAGAATGAAGTGTGCCTCCTTTCGGCTCCCGACGTCTCTCTGCGGTCATGGTGGGACCGCTGTCGGTTGGAGGGATCAATGATGGCGAAGGCTTGGCTTCGGATAAGCTCCCCATCCCGGACCGGGACAGCACCCGGCGAATACGGCGATTACCATCGAGGGGAGTGTAGGCTGTGGCGCGGTTTGTGGTGTTGCGTCTGCACGCCTTGTCCTGTCATGATCGCGCAGTAGCGGACTTTGGTCAGCCTGCCAGAACGAGCCACATCTCGAAGATGGCTCTGTCTATCGTCAAGTTAGGTGGGCCTAATGGGACGGTATGCAGCGCCATCTTCGAGTTGGAGGCGCTGTTATGAGCCTCAGGAGACCTGTCCGCCTAGTCGTAACTCTCTTTTTCGCTTACTTGCCCAGAGGCCGTTCCAGGGAGGCGTCTCCAGGCTCTCGCAGGACGGACCCAGAAACTGCACCTCGCTCATCTTCACCCTTGCATACAGACCGCGCACGCCGACGCGCCCCCAAAGAACGAGGCGGGGAAACCGCAGGGAGATTTGCAAATCGCCCCTGTAGAGGACTGGAGCCTTGGGAAATGGGGAAGCCTTTACGAAGTGACCTCGTAGGCCCAAATTCGATGGACCACGTCGGGCTCTCCCTTGGGCAGTGGATAGTAGGGTTCCGAAAGCTCGGCCATCTTCCACTTACCAGCTTCCTCCAAGCCCGTCTGGTATTCTTTGAAACCGCTTCCCTCATACAGGTCCACTCGTAGGCTGAACACTATGAACCCGCCAGGCTTGGTGATGCGCGCCAACTCGTCGAAGGCGTGGGCCGGGGCGTGGCCGGTGGTGAACACTCCCACGCTAATAACCGCGTCGAAGGAGTCGGTCTCGAAACCCAACTCCTCCCCAAGGGTCATCTGGTGGAACTCTTTGTAGAGGTCCTTCCGGCGGGCCTCCTCCAGCATTCCCAAAGAAAGGTCCATGGCGTAGAGGTCTTGGTACCCCGACTGCACCAATCGCTCACCCACCAGGCCGGTGCCGGCTCCCGCGTCGAGGACCCTCGCCCCGGTGGGGACGTGCTTGGCAAACAGGTCGACTGCGGTCTGCGGGGCGTTCCAGGCGAATTCCTCGGCCAAGTCTTTGTCGTATTCGGTGGCCCACTGGTCGTAGCGCTCCTCCAACTCCTGGTTGGAGCTGGAGGAATAAACCCACTGGACCCTGTTGTGACTGTCTTTCATATCACTTCCGGCAGGTGAATAGACCCCATCCCAGTTCGTTCCTGTCCACGGCGGCGGCAGTCTCAATATAGGCGGTGGTCAACCACTGGTAGTGTTCGGAGTCATCCAAAGCATCGTCCTTCGGCGTGCGCTCGGACAAGCACAGGTAGCTCTGTTTCAGGTGCGGGGAAAGGTCCAAGGCTTCCAATACGTCGAAGCCCTGGTCCTTCAGGGCCTGCTGGTAGGACTCGAAGGAGAACTCGGTGTCGAACAACAGCCTGTCGTACACGTAGGTTTGGGTTGCGGGCGCAATCTCCCGCTGTGGTCTGAAGAGGTCGTCGAACACCATGGTCCCACCGTCGGCCAAGACCCGGTAGGCCTCGTTCAGCGCCTTGCGTTTATCCGGCACATGGTAGATGACGGCTTGGCTCCACACGTGAGTGAAGGAGCCATCCGGAAAGGGAAGCTCGGTGGCCGAGGCCTTCTCAAAGGCCAGCCGGTCCTTTAATCTGGGGCTTAGCATGGCCCGTTTCTGCAATGCGTTGTCCACGCGGACGCCGCTAAGATCGACGCCTATCACCCGCCCTCCGCTCGCTCCGGCCAGCCAGATTGCGGTCGTGCCGTTGCCGCAGCCCAAGTCCAGGACTCTTGAGTCTTGGTCAATGCGGCCCTTATCGACCATCGTCCGGTTCAGGTTGTCACAGGCCTTGAGGAAGTCCTTGTCGGCGCTCTCGTCGAAGAGGCCCCAGTGGACGCTTCCGTCCTCGTCCCAAACTGATCGGTATATGACGTCTTCGGAGTCGTAATAGGACTCGGTCTCTTGTTCAGAAAATCTGCTGACCATGTTTGGCTCCCTCCAGGTATTCCACGAACCGGTTGTCCTGGTCCACCAGGACCGTCTGCGGGCACGGCCGGTCGTCGGTAGTGTCGAAGGACACAATGATTACGCAGTTGCCGGTTGCGCTGAGACGGGCGGCCTCTCCTTGCATGGCAGTGACGCCCGATCCCGGCTCGCCGACGATGCGTAGGTCTCAAAGCGGTTGACGTTGGTGACGTCGCGGACCAGCGCTTTTTCGAAGTCCCACAGGTCTACCTTGATCCATCAAGTCCTCGCCAATGAGAATGCTCCCAACGTAGGTCCGATTGGCGTCAGTAACCCATGCTCTGTGAATGCTAGACCTCAACATCTCTCGCATTATCAACCGCCTAAATTTCTTTCGTTTTGCAAAGCGTTGCATACAGTGTTAGGGCGTAATTTTTGTAAAGTGTTTCGGGGTCTCCCCGCAAGACAAGCCCAAAAACGCTTGCCAAGCTAATGCCCCGGATGGATGGGATGATTTGGACTTGGCCGACGTTGCTCGGCGGCTGGGCTGGCCACAAGCCAAAACGCAAAACGACAGTTGCTGCTAAATGAAGGAGGGCGCGGACGAGATGGCTAAACCATGACCCGAGGGCTCAAGGACAGGGGTAGGAGAACCCCGGTGGATTGGGTGGGGAAGTTAAGGTTCGCAGGGGAGGCTATAATGCTGGCGGCTGCGGTAACGCGCCACCCTGCGGTGAAGATGCCCCACTGGGGAGCTGTTAGAGCATACCTGCATGGTACACGTCCGATAGATTAGGCGCGATGGCCCCGCAAGATCCCCGCCACGTCAACCTCTTCCCACTCGACTCCATCAGAGTTTAGCAGCTCCCATACGAACGGTCAAGGTTCCGAAACACGCGCCATCCCGAGCATTCATATGCCTGACAGATTACAGAACTGATAAAGATGCGTGGAATCGGGCAAGACTATCACTTTGAGGCGTCTGATGCAACAAATGACTTGCTCTCGATAGTTGTGCCGCAAATTAAAACTTCTCTGTTATCCAATAGGCACCAAAACTGAGGTACTCGTGGGCGGGGTGAGATTGGATTCCACGATAGGCAATTGAGGTGGACCCAGGAAACTGGACAGGTGGATAAGTGAGAGTCCTGCTCCTAAGCTAAGTGCGGCAGATGGCGATAGAAAGGAGGGGGAGATGACACAATGACGTTGGAAGTACAGCCCGGCCTTCAAGGCCAGGGTGGCGCTGGAGGCGGCATTGGTCACCCGGCTGTATCGGGAGATAGGCCAACTGAAGGTTGAGCGGGATTTCTTTGTGGAGAGGTCCAGTCCATGAGCGTGGCGCCGAGGCGGGGGGTGGTGGAGCTGGGCATGGCGCTACAGTGCCAGCCTGAACCTCAACGTGAAGGTTCTCGATTTTGTCCAGTTTGGTGGGCCTGACTTGACGGTAGACAATACCACCTTCCAGATGTGGGTGGACCTGCAAGCCTGCGGAGGACCTCGCCTCACATGTCGTGGTGTGATATAGGGTGGTCGACCACCTAATCAACGGCCCTCCCATTCGATCTTGGCAAGTCTTCGAAGCTCCTGCGAGATAGGGAGACAGAACCATGCCCCCGCAGGTTTCAACTTGGCTTCAGTTTATTAACCATTGGTGCTAGTTGAAAGTCAGAGCGCGAACTGTGCGATAGAAAGTCTGACGACACTCTGTTCATCGGGCTTGATTCGATTCCACTGCACCAAGATATTGAAGGCAGCCATTATATACGCTAGGGTCTGTTCACACTGATAGCCAAATTATGTTACAATCCGAGAATGGAAATCACCGAAGTTCAGTACCAACGAATTGCGCCGATCCTTCCCGTTCAGCGTGGCAACGTCAGCCTGTCGAACCTGCAAGTACTCAACGCTATCCTCTATGTCGCCGAGCAAGGCTGCAAATGGCGGGGATTGCCGCCTCGATTTGGCAACTGGCACACCGTCTACACCCGGATGAACCGGTGGTCCAAGAACGGTGTGCTCGACCGGGTTTTCGAGTATCTTCAACGAGAGCACATAGTGCGTATCAAGATAGAAGCGGTTTCCATGGACAGTACCATAGTCAAGGTCCATCCCGATGGAACCGGTGCGTTAAAAAAAACGGACCCCAGTCCATCGGCAAGTCCCGTGGCGGCTGGACCACCAAGATTCATATGGTTGCCGCGGATGCTAGAACAGCCGTGACGTTCTCCCTTTCTCCCGGACAGGCCCACGATGCGCCGGAGGGGCGAAAGCTGCTAAAGCGCCTCGGAACACAGGACCAGAACCCGTTCCTGTTAATGGACCGGGCATACGAGGGGAATGAGACCCGCCAACTGGCGTTGGCCCTGGGGTTCACCCCGATAGTTCCGCCCCTGAGCACGAGGGTTGACCCTTGGCAGTACGACCGGGAGATGTACAAGCGTCGGAACGAAATCGAGCGGTTGTTTCGACGGTTGAAGGGCTTTCGGCGCATCTTCTCTCGCTTTGAGAAGCTGGACGCTCTCTTCCTTGGGTTCATCCTGTTTGCGCTCATCTTCGATGCGTTGCGTTAGTGTGAACAGGCCCTAGTCGACACTTGAAGTAGTCGCAGACTCTATGACGCATCTTTTTGATATGACACACTACCGTGAGAATGGACAGAACAGTCTCCACCATCATGCGCTCGTTCCACTCACGTCTAGGGCAGAGCTTGAGGTTGGGAGGGCCGCCTTCGGCGCTGTGGAATCCGGTGTCGCCCAGTACCACCATCTGTTCGTCGAACCGCTCGGTGAGGGTTGGAACTTGGTGTCGTAGACGTTTGCGGTGTCGCAGTCCCGTGGCGACCAACTCACTGGGGCACAGCGATGCTTGCCTATGGCTTGGTTCGTCCTTCATCGCGTCGTCTATCCTGCAAAAGAGCTCGGTGGTAAGATCTACAATGGTCATGGGTTCCCTTCTTTGCGAGCGTGTCAACTCACAGGATGAGGGAACCTCATAACTTTTTTCAACTTTGTATTAAACTAGCACCAATGGTTAGCACATCGATGATGTGGCCTTCGTCGCGACCCTGGTTAAAACCCGCTTCTTGCGCAGTTTCAACCGGCGTTTTCTGCCTTGACAACCCGGTCTCCCAAGCTACAATTGTCTGCGGGCGTTATGCTGGGGTCAAGAAGGAGACACTGCAATGCCGTTTTATACCAAGGGCGATGTCCGCATCCACTATGAGGAGGTTGGTTCCGGTTTCCCGCTTCTAGTGACCCCCGGCGGAGGCCTGAACTCCGTGGTCAAAAATTGGCCTGCACAGGTGTTCAACGCGATGGAGGAGTTCAAGAACGACTTCCGTTGCATCACGATGGACCAACGCAACGCGAATGGCGGAGAGTCCAGCGGGCCGGTCCAGGTCGACGGCCCGTGGGGAGCCTTCGCTGACGACCAACTGGGGTTGATGGACCACCTGGGCATTCAGGAGTTCTTCTTCATGGGCTATTGCATCGGTGGCCCTTTCGCACTCAAGCTCATGGAACGGGCACCCGAGCGCGTCGTAGCCAGTGTGCTCTGCCAGCCGGTTGGACACAACCGAGAAACACCGGACGCCATGTATGACTCTGGCCACGATAGTTGGGGCCTCGAGCTATGCACCCGGCGGCCTGACGTGACCATGGAGGTCGTCGAAGAGTACCTGCACAACCTTTACCGCGTCCAGCCGGACTTCATGTACAGCGTGTCGCGGGACTTCGCGCGTTCGTGCCAGACACCGATGCTGGTCATGCCTGATGACACTCCGGCGCACTCTTACGAGGCCGCCATGGACCTGGTGGCGTTGGCACCTAAAGCCCAGGTGACGGCATATCCATGGAAGGAGTCAGAGGACATGTTCGCCAAGACGATAAACCAGGTGCGCGACTTCCTTTTGGCGCATCAACCCGCGAAACCCGCCCGCTGAAAGGCGGTACCGCAAGCCGGTCGCCCAGTGCGCGGACCATCCCGACTACCTGCTCCGCCTCGCAGAACTGGAACTTATTGACCGGCACCAGTGCGTGGTTCAGTGCCGGATCAGGGTGGCCGGATTCCCCGCCGTTAAGAGTCTGGACACCTTCGACTTCCTGTCCATACCTTCGTTGAATAAGCAACTGACCAGGAACGAAAACATCCAGCGGTGGGTAAACATCATCGCCAGCGGCACCGGCAGATCCACGTTGCCCTGGGATTGGCCCTGGTCGCCTGTCACGGGGAAAGTCTGTTGGATGCCCCACAAGCGCCGCCGTCGTCCGAGAACTCATGGAGGCCAAGGACTAGTGGTCCAACATCATTGAAATGAAGACCATGATAGTCATTGTTGCTCTTGGGGGTTCAATCGTAACGTTGAACCGAGGAGGAACCATGATGTCTACCAAGAAGTACCGTATCAGACTGACTACCGACGAACAACAGGAACTCAACGGCTTGGTCTCACGCGGTCGGTCTGCGGCGTACAAACAGACCCATGCGCGCATTCTGCTGATGAGCGATGAGTCACGCTCGGACGGGGGAATGAAGGACGCGGACATCACCAGCGCGCTCGGTGTGGGACAGTCAACGGTCGAGCGAATACGCAAGCGCTGTGTGGAGGAGGGGGTCGAGTCTGCGCTGAATCGCAAAAAGCAACTGCGTCGGCGTCAAAAGAGACTGGACGGCGAAGGTGAAGCACGGTTGATAGCGATGGCCTGCAGGGAACCGCCGGAGGGGCGTGCCAGTTGGACCCTGAAGCTGTTGGCTGACGAGTTGGTCGAGTGTGAGATAGTCGAGACCATTAGCGCCGAGACGGTTCGCCAGGCGCTTAAAAAAACGAGCTGAAGCCGTGGCTGAAGCAGAGTTGGTGCATCCCGCCCGGTCAGAGCGCGGAGTTTGTGTGCGCGATGGAAGACGTACTGGAGGTCTACCAACGGCCGTACGATGGGAATGAGGTTCTGGTGTGCATGGATGAGACGAGCAAACAGCAAGTCAAGGAGACGCGAGTGCCGCGTCCCACAGCGCCCGGCTTATCGGCGGCATACGACTACGAATACGAGCGCAATGGAGTGAGCAGCCTGTTCATGCTGTTTGCACCGTTGGACGGATGGCGCCGAGTCGAGCTCAGAGAGCGCCGCACGAAGGTGGACTGGGCGCATGTGATAAAGAAACTGGTCGACGAGGACTACCCTGACAGAGACCGGATCGTGCTGGTAATGGACAATCTCAACACTCACAAGCTGTCCTCGCTATACGAGGCATTCGAGCCTGCTGAGGCGAGGCGTATAGCTGAGCGACTGGAGATACACTACACTCCCAAACACGGGAGTTGGTTGAATATGGCGGAGATAGAGATCGGTGTGCTGGCTCGACAGTGCCTGGACCGACGGATTGCCAATCAAGACATCCTGCGCGGCGAGGTCAATGCTTGGCAGAATCAACGCAACCGGGATGTTATACGAGTGGATTGGCGCTTCACTACCGAGGATGCGCGCATCAAGCTAAAGTCACTCTACCCATCAATACAAAAAAGTTGAACCACTAGAGAAGGCTGCCTAACCTCCAGTGGCAGTTGTCGCGGCTCAACCCGCTAATCATCGACGAGCTAGGCTTCGTCCGACTCTCCGAGGCCGGCGCCTAGCTCCCCTTCGAGGTCTTCAGCCAGAGATACGAGAGAGACTCGGTCCCAGTCACCACCAACCTGCCCTTCGACGAGTGGACCCAGGTCTTAGAGGGTGTGTGAGAAGTTCAAATTAGGTTGGTGCTAAGCGTCGGAGCATGAGATGAATCATAGCTATATGGGTCCACGCCTCGGTTGTATCGGACAGAGCTTCGTAGTCCTTGCTCATCCGACGGCACCTGCTGAGCCACGCGAATGTTCGTTCGACCACCCATCTTCGCGGCAGCACTTGAAAACGGTGGCTGTCCCTGGGGCGCTTGACAATCTCGAGTGCCCAGCCTGTCAGGGCCCAGACCCACTCGACCAGCTTTCCAGCATAGCCAGCATCGGCCCAGACCAACCTCATGCGGGGAAACCTCCCTATCAATTTATCGATGACCAGCTTCGCCCCATCCCTATCCTGGATATTGGCAGGATGCACCACCACCGCCAGCAGCAACCCCATGGTATCTACAATGATATGTCGCTTTCGACCGTTGACCTTCTTGCCAGCGTCATAGCCACGAGGCCCCCTTTTTCCGTAGTCTTGACCGACTGGCTGTCTATGATAGCAGCGCTAGGTGTCGGGTTCCTCCCCTCGGCCTGCCGGACCTTGACTCGGAGAGCGTCATTGGCTCGTTCCCATGTACCATCCTCTCTCCACTCCCGAAAATACCACCATACAGTACCCCAAGGCGGGAGGTCATGCGGCATGGCTCGCCACGTGCAACCGTTGCGCAGAACGTATAGAATGCCGTTGACGACTTCCCGCAGGTCTACAGTACGTGGCCTTCCCCCAGTTTTGGCTGCCGGGAGTAGCGGAGCGAGCATCTTCCACTGTTCATCAGTCAGGTCACTGGGGTATGCTTTGCGTTTCATGCCTCCATTCTAATACATATCCAAGACTTCTCACACACCCTCTAAAAGGCTGTTCGTAGGGCCTTTCCAAAGTCGGGGTTATCGCTATTTCACGGGCATCATTGGTCTGGGTTGCCGAGCGGCGAGCCATTGCGATGGGTTCCCGCGTGCGCGGGAATGACGGTAGTCGGAATGGGCGCGTTCACTCCATCTTGCCCCACTTGTAGCCGCTCTTTAGCTCCACGTCAAGCGGCACGGCAAGCGACATCGCTGATGGCATGAGTTCCGTGACGAGCGCCTTCATCTGCTCCAACTCATCGTTGGGGGACTCGAAAATGAGCTCGTCGTGCACCTGGATTATCATCATAGAGCGCAGCTTCAGGGCGTCCAGCCGCTCTTGTATGCGTATCATGGCAATCTTGATTATGTCCGCGGCCGTGCCCTGAATCGGCATGTTGATGGCCATGCGCTCGCCGGCCGCCCGCACGTTGCGGTTGCTGGAGCGGATCTCGTGGATGTAGCGGCGTCTTCCCAGCAGAGTCTCCACGTAGCCCTTTTCCCTGACCTCCCCCTTGACGCTGTCGATGTACTTGCGAATGCCCGGATACTTGCCGAAGTAGGTGTCGATGAAACTGGCGCCCTCTTCGGCCGATAGACCGGTCTGCTGTCGAATTCCAAAGGGGCTTAGGCCGTAGATTACGCCGAAGTTCATTATCTTGGCGACGCGTCTCATCTCCGAGGTGACGTCGCCTATGGGAACGTCGTACACCGACGCTGCCGTCGCTGAGTGGATGTCCTCCTTGTTCTCGAACGCCTCGAGAAGATTGTCGTCTTTGGACAGGTGCGCCAGAATGCGCAGCTCGATCTGGGAGTAGTCCGCGCCCAGCAGCATCCAGTCCGGGGCCTTCTCGGCGATAAAGGCGTTGCGAACCTGTCGCCCACGCTCGGTCCTGACCGGGATGTTCTGCACGTTCGGGTCGTTGCTCGAAATCCTGCCCGTCGCGGAGCCTGTCTGGTTGTAGCTGGTGTGGATTCGCCCGGTCGTTGGGTTCACCAGCGAGGGCAGCGCGTCCACGTAGGTGGATTTCAGCTTGGATAGCTGGCGGTAGTCGAGAATCTGGTCCAGCAAATCGTAGGCCCTGGGGTCAACGTCGTCGGCCTTCCCCTGGTCGAGAAACTCCTTGAGGCTGTCCAGGGAAGCGGCATCGGTGGAATAGCCCTTCTGCGTTCGCTTGGTCGGCGGCAGTCGAAGCTCTGTGAAGAGCACCCCGCCCAGTTGCTGCGACGAGTTGATGTTGAATTCGTGACCAACAAGCGCGTACATGTCGGAGGCGATGCCGGACAGTCGCTCTCCAAGCTCCACCGACATCGCCTTCAGCGACTCCGAGTCGAGCGCCACTCCGTTGTGCTGCATACGCACGAGCACGGGAGCCAGCGGCATCTCGACCTTGTCGAAGGCACCTCGGAGGCCATTCTCTTCTAGCTCCGCCTCGAACACCCCACGGAGCCGCTCGGTGAAGTCGGCGTCCGCCGTCGCGTAGGGCGCGCAGCGCTCGATCTCCACCTGGTCCATCGAGACCTGCTTTCTGCCGGTGCCGATAAGCTCCGAAATCGGCGTCATCTCCTCGTTGAAGGAGTCCAGGGCCAGCGCCTTCAGCCCTATGGACTTCCTGCCGCTGAGGTGCGCCGCGAGCATCGTGTCGAACTGGAGATTCCGAACCTCGACTCCGTGATTCGCCAGCACGGACAAGTCGTAATTGGCGTTGTGGGCCGCCTTGGGAATCTCCTCGTCCTGGAACAGCGGACCTATCCGCTCCAGGACGTGGGCCAGTGGAAGCTGCCGGCCCTCTCGGTGACCGACGGGAACGTACCATCCGCGTCCGGGCGCGTTCGAGAAGGACAAGCCGACGAGCCTGGCAGACATGGCGTTCTTCGACGTGGTCTCCGTGTCGAATGAAAACCCGGCGGGCGTGTTCAACTCGCCTAACAACTCATCCAGCGCCTCCTCGCTATCCACCACCGTGTACTGGGTGTCAACCCTGTCCTCGACGACCGGCTCGGCGTCGGCCGTCCCATCATCCTGGTCGCCCTGCGGGATTCGAGAGATCATGCTGTAGAACTCGAGCTCCCTGAGCAGTTCGGTAACCTTTGAACGGTCGTAGTCCGAAACGCGGGAGGAAGCGAGGTCGAGCGTAATGGAGACATCTCTGGAGATAGTGGTGAGCCTCTTCCCCCGCGCCGCCGTCTCCCTGTTGTCCTCGAGCGCCTTCTTGAACCTGTCGGGAGTAACCTCGCCCAGGCGTTCGTAAATCCCCTCCAGCGCGCCGAACTGAGTCAGCAGTCGAATCGCGTTCTTTGGGCCTATACCCGGCACCCCGGGGATGTTGTCGGACGAGTCGCCCTGGATGGCCTTGATGTCGGGAACCAGCGCGGGGCCGAGGCCGCCGTACCGCTCCTTGACCCCGGCCTCGTCATAGACGTTCTGCCTTTGCGCGCCATACGTGAGCGCGACGCGCACCCAGGGCGAGACCAGTTGAAGCAGGTCGCTGTCGCCCGTGAGGATGAGCGTCTCCATCTGCTGCCGCTCCGCCTGGAGGCACAGCGTTCCCAGAACGTCATCCGCCTCGAAGCCCTCCATCTCGTAAACCGGGATGCTGAACGCCTCAACCAGTTGCCGCACGCGAACGAACTGGCTGCGCAGTTCCGGCGGCGTCGGGGGACGGTGCGCCTTGTAGTCCTTGAATTCAAGATGCCTGAAAGTGGGCGCGGGCAGGTCGAAGGCTATCGCGCAGTGGGTTGGCTGCCAATCGGACAGAGCGCGGAGGAAGGTGTTGAGGAAGCCAAAGACGGCCGTAACCTCTTCGCCCGTGCTTCTCACGTTCAGCGGCTCCTTGAAGGCGTGCCAGGCCCGGTGCACCAGGGCATGACCGTCGATGAGAATCAGCAGAGGCTTCTCCGCCAACATGGGCATTGTGCCTTCAGAAGTCATGACGCTCTCCCTCGGCAGGGTAGGGTGGTACTGAGATTATACACGCTGCCCCACGTGAAGTCACAGGAGAGGCGGAGCCGACGAGGGCAACCACAAGGGATTGCCCTACGGGTGCGGGCGTTACCTGCTAAATCTTCAGGCTGCGGAAGGAGGGACGCAGCAAGCCCAGTCCCAGGAGGGCGAGCATGAATAGCGCCGCTCCCCCCGCGAAGGCTATTGGCCAGTTCCAGGTGTCGGCGACGACTCCCATTGGGAGCGCGCCAACGAAATGCAACGCGGGAGCCAATAGCAACAGGCTCATTACTCGTCCATGAAGCTCAGGAGGCGACGAGAGTTGAACTACGGTGGTTCCCAGCGAAACAAAGCCCGTGAATCCTACCCCCACGCCAAGCATGATGCCGCAGGACACCCAGTACCACGGGGACCACGCGAGCATGAATAGGCAGACGCTGAATACCACGCTCGATCCCATGAACAGCCAGATTTTGTGTGGAGAGTTTCCGAGGGACGCCAGGACGAGACTGCCCAACAGGGAGCCGACGCCGCTCGCGGCAATCAGCAGGCCCACCTCGCCCGCGTTCGAGTCCAGAACCTCCTTCGCGAAAGCGGGCAGCACCTGCATATAGGAGGCCCCGAAGAGTCCGAATGCGAATCCCATGCTTATCACGCCAAAGACCGCGGGCGTTCTCCAGTAGTGGCGCAGGCCCTCCGACAGGTTTTGCAGGACGCGAGTATCAGCCTGGGGCGTTGGCGTCTTTGTCAGCCTTATCATCAGAAGGAAGGCTACTCCGATGAGGTAGCAGCCCGCGTTGAGATACTGCGCGTGGCCTATGCCAAGCAGCTCGATCATCCACCCGGCAATTGCGGGGCCTATGATGCGCCCCGCGTTCATCACCGCCGAATTGAGCGACACGGCGTTCATAAGGTCGTCTTGTTCCACGAGGTTGGCGACAATCGCCATTCGCGCCGGCATACTGAGGCTTTGCAGCGTTCCCAACGCTATCGCGGCCCCGTACACGTGTGTCATCGAAATCAGGTTGGCGAACGTCAGAGCGGCTGCGACCAGAACCACGAGGCCTACGGCGGTTTGCGTGAGTATGAGGAGCAGTCGCCTGTCAACGCGGTCCGCGACGATGCCACTGAGGAGTATCAGGCACAAGTTGGGGATGCCGTATAGGAAGAACACCAGCCCCAACTGAGAGGCGGAGTCGGTCAGGTCGAGCACCAGCCAGCCCAGAATCAGGAACTGCATTCCGTGCGCGGTCGCCTGGCCTATCGCGCCAAACCAGAACCAACGGAAGCTTCGATGGCGAAGTGCCCGCACCATCTGGAGTTTGGACGCGGACGGCGCGGTGGGCGCCGAGAAGAGGGCCATGTTTCACCTGCAGCGGAAATTTACTAGGCCAGGGAAGGGTGGGCTCTCGCGTTCAGCGGAACCCATCGGGGTACATTGTAAGGCGTCGCGTTTGCGTCGTCCGAGCGTTTGCGGACTACACCCCGGCGATGTCGCGCACCTCTTCCAAAAGCGCCTCCACGCCATCGGGCGACTCTGCCTCGGCGTAGATGCGAAGCAGGGGCTCGGTTCCAGAGAAGCGGACGAGCGCCCAGTAGCCGCCTTCGAGACCAAACAGATAGCCATCCCTTGTGTCTATCTTGTCGATCTGCCGCCCCGCGAGGGTGGAGAGGTTGGCCGTCCTGAATCGCGAGTGTATCTCGGTCCGCTCGTCCGGGTCGAACTCCAGGTCCCAGCGGTGGTAGTGGTGCGCGCCGACCTTCTCGGTGAGCATTTCGAGCAACTCTGAGACGCTCTTGCCGGTCTTCACCATCATGTCGAGAATCAGCAGTCCGCTGAGAATGCCGTCCCTCTCCGGGATGCTGCCCTGGATGGCATAGCCTCCGCTCTCTTCGCCGGCCAGCAGGGCGTTCTCCCGTACCATGACCGGTCCCAGGTGCTTGAAGCCCACGGGCGTATCGAACACGGGCACGTCGTAGATTTCGCCCAGGCGGTCAACCATGCTGGACATCGTTATGGAGCGGACGATTGGCCCGCGCCTCTGGAGGACTTCGAGATGGTGCAGGCACAGAAGGGCGAAGGTCTCCAGCGTGGTGACGAACCGGCCGTTCTCGTCAACCACGCCCAGGCGGTCGGCGTCGCCGTCGGTGGCGAGCCCGATGTCCGCCGATTGGCCGGGAACGAGCGACATCAGCTGCTCCAGGTTGTGGGCCAGCGGCTCAGGCTGGGAGACGCCCGGGAACGCCGGGTTGCGCTCTCCGCGAATCTCCACGACCCTCGTCGCGCCGCCGGACAGCAGCTTGCTGAAGTACCCGGCTCCCGCTCCGTACATGGAGTCCACAACCACCTCCAAGCCCGCGTCCCTGATGCTCTTGACGTCCACCAGGGAGGCGACGTGCCCGAGATAGGTAGGTTCCGGGTCGATGTATTCCAGCAGACCGTGCGACTGCGCCGCCGCGAGGGAGAGGCCCGCAGTAGGGCCGCCCGCGTCGCCTGCCTCCGCTATCAGACCCTCCAACTCCTCCGCGACGTCGGGCGACGCGCTGCCCCCGGAGTCGGTTTTGTACTTGAAGCCGTTCCATCTAGCCGGGTTGTGACTGGCGGTGATGACCACTCCGCCGGCGGCGTTGAGGGTGACGAGGTTGTAGGCGACGACGGGTGTCGGCGCGGGCCTGTCGCACAGGAACGCCGGCACACCGTTGGCTGCAGCGACCCCGGCGACGACGGCGGCGAAGTCCTCGGAGGCGAATCGAGTATCGTAGCCTATCACCAGACCGCGAGAGGCAATCCCTCCGCGCTTCAGGTACGCCGCGGTACCCTGCGCGCAAAGCCGAACATTGTCGAAAGTGAAGTCTTCGGCTATTATGGCGCGCCAGCCGTCCGTCCCGAACCTGATTGTCATCTCATCCCTCTATGAGTTCGCTGCCTCGGCACTTGCGGAGGCTCCCATGAACGCTTCGCGCCGCAGTACCTCGGCCTTGTCAGTGCGCTCCCAGGGCAGGTCGATGTCGTCTCGGCCGAAGTGGCCGTAGGACGCGGTCTGCTTGTAGATGGGCCGGCGAAGGTCCAGGTCGCGGATAATCGCGCCGGGTCTGAGATCGAAGTGCTTGTTGATAAGCTCGACGATCCTCTCGTCCGATACCTTGTTGGTGCCGAACGCCTCGACCGATACGGACGTTGGCGTTGCGACGCCGATGGCGTAGGACACCTGTATCTCCAGCCGGTCGGCCAGTCCCGCCGCCACCACGTTCTTGGCGACGTAACGGGCGGCATAGGCGGCGGAGCGGTCAACCTTCGTCGGGTCTTTGCCGGAGAACGCACCTCCGCCGTGCCGCGCGAACCCGCCATAGGTGTCCACCAGTATCTTGCGGCCGGTGAGCCCCGTGTCTCCAACAGGGCCGCCAACCACGAAGCGTCCGGAGGGGTTGACCACGTACTTGGTGTCCTCATCCAGCAGCGACGCGGGAATAATCACTTTCGCCACATTTTCCACGAGGTCTTTCGCTATGGTCTCCTGGCTAACGTCCGGGCTGTGCTGAGAACTCATAACGACGGTATCGACCCTCTTGGGGACGCCATAGGCGTACTCCACCGTGACCTGCGATTTGCCGTCGGGGCGCAGGTAGGGAAGCAGCTCCTCTCGCCTGACCTCGGTCATCTTGCGGCAGAGGCGATGGGACAGCGCGATGGGCAGAGGCATCAACTCTTCCGTTTCCCTGGAGGCGAATCCCACCATCATCCCCTGGTCGCCCGCGCCCACGGCCGCCTCGTCTTCGCTGCTGCCGTCGTCTCCCCTGGCTTCGAGAGCCGTCGTTACGCCCTTCGATATGTCCTGGGACTGGTCATGGACGGACACCACGACGCCGCAGGACTGGTAATCGAACCCGTAAGAGGAGTCGGTGTATCCCGCGTCGCGGATCGTATTACGGACCAGCGTTGGAATGTCAACGTAGGTCTCCGTGGTAATCTCGCCCATTACCACGACCAGGCCGGTCGTTACACACACCTCGCACGCGACCCGCGCCATGGGGTCGCTGGCGATGATGTCGTCCAGCACCGCATCCGAGATCTGGTCGCAGAGCTTGTCCGGGTGTCCCTCCGTGACGGACTCGGACGTAAACAGATACGATGCTGAGTTGTTGAAGCTATCGGACATTTATCTTCTCTCCTTGTGTCTTGCGACCCGCCGCCGGCGTCGCGCGGGTCTTACGAAATGGTCTCTTTAACGCGCGGAGGCGAGGCCGCTCAACCGGCAATCCCCAGCCGTTCCGTCGCGCTCCCACTCAGCACGACGAGCACGGCGTTGCCCTCCGCTAACACTTCATCCTGTTCAGTGGTAAGGGACGCCGAGACCTCGATTTCGCGCCCTGACCGTTCCACGAGCCACGACCTGGCGATTATCCTCTCACCCACGTTCGCGGGCTTGCGGAATCTGGTTGACATGCTCTTCATCATGACAACCTCACCATTATGGTAAGCGAAGTTCTCCATCACCTCATACAACAGGGAAGAGATGATGCCGCCGTGCACTATGCCAGGCCATCCCTGGTGCTCCTCGCGAGGCGCGAACTCGGCTACCAGGCAATCAGCGCCCGCTCGAAGCGCCAACCGCAGGCCTATGGGGTTGGAGGCGCCACAGCCGAAGCAGTAGGGGTACTCCTTTGCCGGCAAGCCTGTCATAGGCGCTCCTTACGTCCCCACTTCCCAGCTTGCCAGGTACTTCTCCTGCGCGTCGGTGAGCGAGTCTATGGTTATGCCCATCGAAAGCAGCTTGAGCCTTCCAACCTCTTCGTCGATGTCCCGCGGCACCTCATAGACGCGCGGCTCCAGCGTGTGCCCCCTCTGCGCCATGTATTCTACGCACAGCGCCTGGTTCGCGAAGCTCATGTCCATGACCGCCGAGGGGTGTCCCTCGGCCGCCGCGAGATTGATGAGGCGTCCCTCTCCCAGCAGGTAAAGCCGTCTGCCGTCGCCCATCAGGTACTCGTCCACGAAGGGCCTGGCCTCCTGCTTGCCGTCTGAGAGTTCCTCCAGCGCCTCGATGTCTATTTCGACGTTGAAGTGACCGCTGTTGGCGATAATCGCGCCGTCCTTCATCGTCTCGATATGCGAGCGGCCCACCGCCGCCATGCCGCCCGTGAGAGTGATGAACACGTCTCCGACCTCGGCTGCCTCCCGCATCGACATGACCTGGTGACCGTCCATGACCGCTTCCAGCGCCCGGATGGGGTCCACCTCGGTAACGATGGTGTGCGCGCCCATGCCGCGGGCTCGCAGGGCGACGCCCTTGCCGCACCATCCGTAGCCCGCGATCACGACCCTCTTGCCGGCCCACAGGATGTTCGTCGCCCGCGTGATGCCGTCGAGCGTGCTCTGGCCGGTGCCGTATCGGTTGTCGAAGAAATGCTTGGTGTCAGCGTCGTTCACGGCGACGATGGGATAGCGCAGCTTGCCCGCATCGGCGAGGCTCTTGAGGCGGATTACGCCAGTGGTCGTCTCCTCCGCGCCGCCAACGACGTCTTCCAGCAGGTCGGTTCTCGTGGAGTGGAGCATTGCTACCAGGTCCGCGCCGTCGTCGAGCGTCAGGTGGGGCTTCGCCTCGAGCGCCGCGGTGAGGTGCCTGTAATAGGTGTCGGTGTCCTCTCCCTTGATGGCATACGTGGGTATTCCGTGCTCCGCGACCAGCGCCGCCGCAACCTCGTCCTGGGTGCTGAGCGGATTGCTGGCGCACAGCGTCACCTCGGCGCCGCCGTCCCTCAGCGTGAGAGCGAGGTTCGCCGTCTCAGCGGTAACGTGCAGACACGCCGCGACACGTATCCCCTTCAGCGGCTGCTCCCTGGCGAACCTCTCGCGTATTTGCAGTACGACGGGCATCTCTCTGGCCGCCCACTCGACGCGGTGGACGCCCTGTCCGGCGAGCGAAATGTCTCGCACGTCTCCTCTGGTCGTTCCAGTCGTCAAATCATCCTCCTAAGTGTAAAGCTCCATTTCCGTTTCAATCCTGGTTTGCGTTAACGCAAGTTACTTCATGTACCCGATCCCTGGCTCATTCTCGCCACGGCAAACTCTCGTCATCCGCCAGCGGCGCGAACTGGGACATCCGCGTGATAGTCCTGAAGCGGCCGTCTATGTCATCCTGGCCGAGGGACGCCAGCCGGTCCGCGCTGAAGCTCTCCACGGCGAACGAACCCATTACGGAGCCTAGCACCGTCGCCCTTCTCAGGCCGTCGAGGCTGGTGTCTCCTGACGATGCCAGGTAGCCCATGAACCCGCCCGCGAACGAATCGCCCGCGCCCGTGGGGTCGATCACGCTCTCTAACGGGAACGCAGGCGCGGCGAAAACGGAGTCTCCGCTAAACAGCAACACTCCATGTTCCCCGCGCTTGGCTACCACCGTGCTCGGCCCCATGCCCAGGATACGCCTGACGGCTTTTACGAGGTTGGGTTCACGGGCGAAAGAGCGTATCTCCCCAATGTCCATGAAGAGGATGTCGATCTCCTCGACAACCCGGGCCAGGCTGTCCCGGCTTCCCTCTATCCAGAAGTTCATCGTATCCAGGGCGACCACCTTGGGCCTGGAATCCATCTGCCGCAGCACGTCCAGTTGAAGCTCAGGGTGGATGTTGGCGAGGAAGAGATGGGGTTGCCTCCTGTGTTCGCGGGCCAGGGAGGGCGAGAAGTCGGCGAAGACGTTTAGCTGGGTATCCAGGGTGTCGCGGGTGTTCACGTCCTCCGTGCCATAGACGCCGGCCCACCTGAAGGTCTTGCCGGAGCTGCGCTCGAGGCCCGACGTGTCCACACGCCGGGACTCCAGCAGGCCAACGTGCTCTTGCCGGAAGTCCTCCCCCACAACCGCAACGACGCTCACGGGCGCGAAGTAGCTGCCCGCGATGGAGAAATAGGTTGCTGAGCCGCCCAGCGAGTCCTCCCGGCTGCCCGCAGGGGTCGTGACGGAGTCGTAGGCGACCGAGCCGACTACGAGCAGCGACATGTCTTCATCCTTCGCGATGGCGCGGCGTTCGTCCTACTCATCGGAACCATAGCTCGTTGGATGCCCCTTCTCGATCCACGCGGGCGTGCCGTCGTCGATGTTGTAAAGCAACTCGGAATCGTAGCCCATCGCCGCGGCCATCTCGCACGCCAGGCCGCTCCGCACACCCACGGCGCAAATGAAGAGGAGCTTCTTGTCGCGCGGAAGTTCGTCGATGCGGGCCAACACATCGTCCACTGTAATGAAGAGCGCGCCCTTGATGTGTCCCTCCACGTACTCGTCGGGACGGCGCACGTCCACGAACACGGCGTCGTCGTTTCCGTGCATCGCAGCCGCCTCGTCCGAGTCAACACGATAGTAAGGTTCTCCCGGTTCTTGTCTAGGCATCTGCCGCATCCTCCTGCGTATTGTTCCGATTCCCCTCGCCCATCAAGGGAGAGTGCTCAGGTAAGGGTGAGACTTCCCAGCCCAGCGCACCGCCGCGCTAGAGATATTTTTGTACAACCACGCCAAGTCGTTGCGTTAGAGATATTTTTGCACAATCACGCCAAGCCGTTGCCTTGCGCTGTCCGGTATGCGCTCCCTGCTAGTGATGATGGCGTCCTCGATGGCTGACGAGCATGAGCACGGCGGCGCCGCGGGCACGTTGCGAGCAAGCTCCTTGACTATTGATTGGGAGACCGTCACGTTCTTGAGGAGGTTTGCCACTACAACCTCGACGGTGACGTCTTCCTCGCTTTCGTGCCAGGTGTCGTAGTCGGTGACACATGCCAGCGTCGAGTAGCACATCTCGGCCTCCCGCGCGAGCTTGGCTTCGGGCAGAGCCGTCATGCCTATGATGTCCGCTCCCCACGACTGGTACAACTTCGACTCTGCCCGTGTCGAAAACTGAGGTCCCTCGATAACCACGCAGGTACCGCCGGCGTGAGTTTCGACACCCAGGGTCCGCGCCGCCGTGGTGAGGGTGTCACTCAACGCAGGACAGAAGGGGTCCGCGAAGGCCACGTGGCCGACGACGCCGCCCTCGAAGAAGGTGCTAACGCGGCTCTTGGTGCGGTCGATTAGCTGGTCTGGAATTACCATGTCCAGTGGCTCAATATCCTCTCTAAGGCTGCCCACGGCGCTGATAGATACGATTCGCTCTACGCCCAGGGACTTGAGAGCGTAGATGTTCGCCCTGAACGGCAACTCAGAAGGCGAGATGCGATGGCCCCTCCCGTGCCTGGGCAGGAACGCGACCTTGATCTCGCCGAGAGCGCCTGTGACGATGGAATCGCTCGGAGAGCCAAAGGGGGTCTCGACATCTACTTCCTGCCTGTCCGAAATGCCTTCTATGTCGTACAGCCCCGAGCCTCCGATGAAGGCGAGGCTCGCCCTAGTCATTCGAATCCTCCAGAATACCTTTCAGGCCTTCACTGTACGGCTCTCTTACAACGCCCCTCTCGGTTATGATGGCAGTCACGTAGCCGTGCGGCGTAACGTCGAAGGCGGTGTTCAGCGCCTCGACGCCCTCTGGGACGATGCGCACGCCCGCAATGTGTGTCACCTCTTCCGGGGGACGCTCCTCTATCGGAATAGAGTCGCCCGAATCGAGGCTCAGGTCTATCGTGCTTACCGGGGCAGCCACGTAGAAGGGCAGGCCGTTCTCCCTGGCGAGCACGGCGAGGCTGTACGTGCCAATCTTGTTCGCCACGTCTCCGTTGGCCGCTATCCGATCCGCTCCCACTATGACAGCCTGCGCCTTGCCGCGGCGCATTAGCTGTCCGGCGGCGGAGTCGGGAATCAGGGTTGATTGTATGTTCGCCTGCTTTAGCTCCCAGGCCGTCAGCCGCGCGCCCTGGAGAAAGGGCCGCGTTTCGGTAGCGAACACGCTCCTGAGCCTGCCGTCCGCCCAAGCGGTGTGAATCACTCCCAAGGCAGTCCCAAAGCCCCCGGTCGCGAGGGCGCCGGCATTGCAATGGGTCAGCACGACGCTATCGTGGGGAATCAGGTCTGCCCCATGTCGGCCAATCCTGTGGTTGGCCTCTTCGTCCTCGTCCTGTATTCTCCTGGCCTCCGCTACCAGCTCGGCCGTCGAGTTCGCCTTCCGAGCCGTGTCGAGCATTCGCCCGACGGCCCACCCCAGGTTGACCGCGGTTGGACGCGCGTCCTTTATCGCTCGCGCGGGCTCTTCCAACCGCGGCATTAGCCCGCCAACGCTATCCCTTTCGATCTCCAACGCGGCCAGCGCCACGGCATAGGCTCCCGCGACGCCGATCGCGGGCGCGCCCCGGATTCGCATCTCCTTGATTGCGCCTATTATGCCGTTGTAGTCCTCGAATTCGAGCCAGACTTCTTCCAGCGGAAGGCGCGTCTGGTCTATCAGCCTGACCTTGCCATCCCCTTGCCAGGCGATGGGTCGGAAGTTCTTCGTGTTGGCAGATGTCAAGGAAATACCCCAGGGCGTCCTGTATGAACTCTTGCGTGAAGCGACGATTGCGGCCGGAGTCGGGTGTTCTCTTGTGGAAGCGAACGCTGTCCCGCATGGAGGCGCGCAACAGCAGCCGCGGGAGACATACCTCAGCGAGGGTAAGGGGCCGGCGTTCCGGCCGGAGAATTAGCCGTTACTCCAAAAAGAGCTTCTCCATGGTGAGGGAAGCTCTTTTCCTGTCAGGAAACTCTCATCTTTCGAGCGCGTCGCGCTCGACGGATTTGGCACCGCGTCATTTGGCTGGTTCAGCCGTCACAACCGGTTGCCGGGCATCACTGGGCCGGTCCCTCAGCCTCTCATGATAAGAGCTACGCATATTCGATTTGGGGGTATGTTACTATGGCGCAGAAGGAGTGTCAAGTTTGAAAAAGCCGTTGAGGCTGTATCAACCTAGTCGCTCAGATGGCCGTAGGGGCAATCCCTTGTGGTTGCCTGCGCCGGTCATCATACTCAGGGCGCCCGCGAGGGACGCCCCTACGAATTGGGCACCTACTGGATTGATACAGGTTCGAAGGAGAAGGCTACATACCACGAGCGCTCACTTGGTGTATCATAGGAGGCGTATCAGCATACGACGCCCAGTTCAAATACCAAGACCGAACGGAGCAAAGATCGCAGCAGCCAGGGCCGTCTAGCGCCGAATAACCATCAGCAGGAGGAGGACTCTCATGGCATACTCAGTAGCAGAATTCGTTTCGGATGTAGATTGCGCGCTGACGGACAAGGGAGAGACCATGGAAATGGTCTGGTCGCTCGGGGCCAATCTGCAAAGACTGGTCGCCGAGGGGGGAGACCTCACGCTTCAGGGCGAACCGAGCAGCGGCAGCTCCGGGCTCGGAGGCAGGATACTCCACACGGACCCCGACAAGCGATTTCGCCTGGTGGTCGCTCGATTTGCCTCAGGGGAACCGACGCCGGTGCACGCCCATTTCCGGTGGGGATTGGAGTGCGGCATATCGGGAAGAGAGCGATTCACCGTGTGGAACAGGGTAGATGACGGCAACAGCCCTGGTAATGCAACGTTGGAGGTGTTCTCCGACCATCACATCGAGCGCGGCGACCTCGGATTCTGGTACGACGCGCCAAGAAACATCCATCGGCAGTGGGCAGAGGGTGGAGAGCCGTCTTGCGTTGTGATACTCATGGGAGGCGATGGCGGACGCGAACACGTGATAGACCTCGCAAGCGGCGCCATTACGGAGGCCTAGCAGCCACGGCCCCAAGAGAATCCGCTTTTCAACAGCACGAACCCGGGGCTACCCGCCAGGAGCGCCCCGGGTTGGTCTCAGTCGCGACCGCGAATAAGCGGGGCGATCCGTTAGCTGGCTTTGCCGATCCTGAAAACGGTCGCCGAACAGACCGAACACTTACCCCTTGTGGCCGGTCGGCCGTTCTTTAGCGTAACCTGCTCCGCTTCGTTGATGTCGCGGTGATCGCGGCACTTGAGACAATAGGCCTGCATCAAAAACCTCCGTTGGCGAGTGGCTGAGGACCTCTCACGCTGAAGTAGAAGAGTATCGCTTGGTCGGCCTGAATCGTGTTATAACTCAGTCAGGCGCATGGCAAGAATCGCGGAAAGCGGCGCCGACCAGGCGGAATAGCCAATCCATTATAAAGCTAAGCTCACTAGCGGACAACCCCATTTCAACCCACTTAGGGCCGATCTTGTACTAAAAGGTTATCTCAAAGCTACCTTCCATTCCCCCGAAAGCGGCAATCCAGCGGGTTTGGGACACCCGATTTCCATTCTCCGGGGTTTTCTCGAGATAGCTGCAAATCTGGCAGTATCTCAAGCTGAGTTGACCCACTCCCGCGCTGCCAATATAATCGCGGTGTGCGGAGAATGGTCAAGACCCCGCGCGAAAGTGAGGAACCCCGGATGCTAGAACCTGCCTTGACGCCGCGCCCCATTATAGACGAGCTGAACAAGAACGGCGTCTCCCACGTCGTCTGCCTGCCGGACAGCGAGACGAACTACCTCTACGAGCAGATGCAAGCCGAGGAGTCTCTCCAATTGGTGCCGGTCTGCAGGGAAGGGGAGACCCTGGCGATCGCCGCGGGCCTCTGGGTTGGCGGCAAGAGGCCCGTCGTGCTGATACAGAACACCGGGCTGTTCGAGTCGGGCGACTCGGTGCGCGGGCTGGGGCTGGACATCAACTTCCCGATCGTCCTCATGGTCGGCTACCGCGGCTGGACCCGACACGGCCCGACGCCCGACTCCGCCGGCCGCCTTACGGAGCCAACCCTGAACGCCTGGGGCATCAACTACTTCCTCGTCGAAACAGACGACGACATAGGCCGCCTGTCGCTATCGTTCGAGGAAGCGGAGCGAACCAGGCGTCCGGTCGCGTGTCTCATGGGAGCGGAGTACGCTTGACCGCAATTGATTACAGAAACCTGACTCTTCAACCAAAGTCACCCCTAAAGGAGTAGCGCGCATGATTACCAAGTTCGACAGTCTCTACGCCGGACACGTTGACATGGACAACGTGGGGTACGCCGGGGCCGCCGTCAACGACCGGCTCTTCCCCAACGAGCATCTCGCTACCGTTTACGACAAGGCGCAGGCCATCGCCCAGTTGATGGACCGCACGGGCTACGACACCTTCTGGCTGGCGGAGCACCACTTCCAGCCGGAGGGATACGAGTGTATCCCGAACATCCTGATGCTCGCCGTCCATCTCGCCCACCTCACGCGGAACATCAAGCTCGGCTGCGGCTTCAACATCACGCCAATGTGGCACCCGCTGAGGCTCGCGGAGGACTTCGCCACGGCGGACATCCTAACGGGCGGGCGCGTTACCTTCGGCGTGGGGCGCGGCTATCACACGCGAGAGGTGGAGACATTCGGCTCGCCGCTGCTCGACCAGCCCGGCAACCGAGACCTGTTCGAGGAGCAGGTTGACATCGTGTTCAAGGCGTTCAACGAGCCCTCCTTCTCCCACCACGGCGCTAACTACGACATCCCGCCAGAGGTGCCCTACCGAGGCTACGACCTCAAGGAGATAACCCTGGTGCCCCGCCCGCTCCGTCTGCCAGTGGAGTGCTGGCAGCCGGTCCAGAGCGCGACGCAGCGCGGGCTGGACTTTATGGCGAAGCACGGCATCAACGGGGTCATCGGCGGCGGCGTCGCGGAGGGCGGCGGGATGCACCAGGTCGTGGAGAACTTCCAGGCCGCCCGGCATCGTGCCGGACGCGACGCCGAGCTTGGCGAGGGCCTCAGCTTCGGCTTCCACTTCTACATAGCGGAAAGCCAGGAGCAGGGTATCCAGGAGGCCGCCGGGCTCTATGAAGAGAACCTGAAGATGTTCGGCCCGCTGCGCCTCGTCCGCGCCCTGACCGACCAGCAGATCGAGGACATGAGCGACCCGGCGAAGGCTCCCACCGCAGGCCTTCCCACTCTTGAGGCGGCGGTCGAGTCCGGCGGCTTCCTGTGCGGCCCTCCCGACCTGATAATCGAGCAGCTCGAAAGCGTGCAAGCCAGGTACCCCGGTATGGACAGAATCAGCGTCAGCCATCCCGTAGGCACGCCCCAGTCGGTCATCCTGGAGCAGCTCCAGCGCTTCGCCGAGGAGGTCATGCCCGCGTTCAAGGGCAGAGTAGCGGAGGCGGTGCCAGCGGATTAGGGGCTATTCCCAGAGGTGCAAACATGGAACGAACATACAAGGCTGTCCTGTGCGACGACCGGCTGGAGTGGATGGGAACGCAGCCTGAGATAGACACAGGAAAACAGATAGAAGTGAGCGTTGTCATTTCGGAAGATCAGGCGAGGTCCAAAGTTGACAGCAAGAAAGCGGTCGCCGCCCTCCGCGCGCTTGCGGAGTCAGGTGCGTTCGCGGAGATAGAGAACCCTGTCGAATGGCAGCGTGAGATTCGGAAAGATCGCCTACTGCCGGGGCGCGATTAGTCGATGTTGCTGGATAGCAACATCGTGATTTACGCCGCAAAGTCTCAGGGTGGAGACCTGCTCCAACTGTTCGAAGAGCCAGAGCTGGCCGTCTCAATTGTGAGCTATATCGAAGTTCTTGGCTTTCACCAGTTGGACGAAAGTGAAAAGCGCTTCTGTGAAAGCTTCTTCCGGTCAGTCGAAGTACTGCCGCTCACTAGCGTGGTCGCGTTCACGGCAGCAAGTTTACGCCGACAGCGTAGGATGAGCTTGGGGGATGCCATCATCGCGGCTACGGCTATGACATACAAGCTCATACTGGTTACGCATGATGTTCAGGATTTTCGTTGGATAAGCAGCTTAAGGTTAATTGACCCGCTTGCGGAATCAACTCACTAGAGACGCGGCAAACCGGCCTCAATCGGTTGCGGCATCCGAGCACCAGGCGGGCGATAGGCATACGGAAGGAGGCAAACATGACTAACACCAACCACAAAACCCACGTGTACGTCGGCCTCGCCGGTGAGGGTGATAACATCGCAGAGGGCGGGATGTACCGCCTCGCTGAGGGCGACGACGATTGGCAGAGCATCGCCAGGGGGCTGCCGGCGCGGCCGCAGGTGCGCGCGCTGCTTGTGCATCCGGAGAACCCTGCCGTCATCTACGCCGGCACACAGCACGGGCCGTATCGCAGCGACGACCGCGGTGAGCACTGGGAGGCCCTCGAATCGCCCCGAGATGGACACGACGTCTGGTCGCTCGCGTTTCAGCCAGGCGATCCCAACGTCATCTACGCCGGCTACGAGCCCTGCGCCATCTACCGCTCCGAGAACGGCGGCGAAAGCTGGCAGAAGATGAACACCGACAGGGTGGCCTATCCCAACGTCACCACCTACATGCAGCCACTCGCCAAGCGCGTCATTGGCATCGCCGCCGATCCGTCCGACGCCAACGACGTGTACGCCGCGGTCGAGGTCGGCGGCCTGCTTGCCAGCAGGGACGGCGGCGAAAGTTGGGACTCGATTACGGATGGCCTCTATGTCCGCAACAACACGGTGGACCTGCACGGCGTCCAAGTTAGCGCCGCCGCTCCCGGCGTGGTCTATATCATCACCCAGGTAGCCATGTTCAGAAGTCGAGACCGCGGCCATCGCTGGGAGCACGTGCGATTCGGGGAGATGTTCCCGGGCGGCTCCTACTGCCGCGGCCTGCTGGTCGCGCCCAACGACCCCCGCACGATGTACCTCGCCGCCGGCGCAGGCGGTGGCGGCGCGCCCCAGGGCACGCAGGAAGCCGGCGCGCTCTTCCGCAGCCGCGACGTTGGCGAGACCTGGGAGCGCGTTGACATCGGCGACGCTCCGCCAAGCCGCATGTTCCAGATCGCCATAGACCGCGCCGCGCCGTCGAACGTCTATTGCTGCGCGGGCTACGGCCAGTTCTATGCCAGCCGCGACGGCGGCGATACCTGGAGCAAGAGCCAACTGCCCGTCGAGATGTCGCGCAGCCTGCACGTCTACCCGATGGTCTGCGGCTAGATAGGAAACGCCATGAAGTTTGGATTCAACCTGCCGGGAACTCTTGACGGCGAAGCCCTACGCGGCTTCGCCCGGAGCGCGGACGAGCTCGGGTTCGAGTCGATATGGTCGGGAGACCACATCGTGCTGCCCACGGACGGCACGAGCCAGTATCCCTATACCGCCGACGGCTCGTTCTCCAGGCCGGCAAGCTCGCCATACCTGGAGATGATGACGGTGTTGTCCTACGTCGCCGCCGTTACGGAGCGCGTGCGAATCGGCTCCACCGTCATCATCCTCCCGTACCGCGATCCCATCGTCCAGGCCAAGATGTTCGCCTCTCTGGACGTGCTGACCAACGGCAGGGTCATCTGCGGCGTGGGCGTGGGATGGCTGGAAAAGGAGTTCGACACCCTCCGCGTCCCCTACGCGGAGCGGGGGCCCATGAGCGACGAATGCCTCGAGGTCTTCAAGTGCCTGTGGACGCAGGACGAACCCGAGTACCACGGCAGGTTCTTCGACTTCGACGGAATCCAGATGAACCCGAAGCCCATCCAGAAGCCGCATATTCCGATATGGGTCGGCGGGCACACGCGCCGCGCCGTGCGCCGGACGGTGAAATATGGCGACGCCTGGCATCCGACGCGGCAGACGCCGGAGCACGTCGCATCCATGCTGCCATATCTGCGCCGGCAGGCGGAGGCGGCGGAGCGCGACCCGGGCGAGATCACCATTTCGCTCAAGCGCAGCCTCTTCTTCACCGATGCGGGGATGAGCGAGAGCGGAGGCGTTCGCACAGGCGGCGCGCTCATAGCCACGACGCAGCAGGTGATAGATGACGCGCTGCGCTGCCGTGAGCTGGGCATTCACCAGCTAACCTACGACTTCCGAACGTCCGACACCGACGAGTGTGTCAGGACGATGGAGCGATTCGCGGAGAGAGTCGTACCAGCCATTCGGTAGGCGCGCCTCAATTGATTATCCGGATAATCACCCTGAATCGCCTCAGAATGCACGCGCTCGAAAGCTCCTCGAACCCTATCACCTCAATGCTTTTCCACCTCGCTCCATTTTCGAGCCGTGCGCCCGCGTATGGTAGGGCTTCTCCCTCTTCCTCGCGATAGACCCGCCCAAGCGCTTCGCCACTCTCGGAGTAAAGGAACCACACGGCAGAGGGCGCAGCCGCCCCACGAAGTTCTGTCAATGCTAATCCTCCTTGCCATTCCCTTAATGGTAACCGTTGCGGGCAAGAAACGAAAACCTACATGTCCCGACGCAGGCCATGGAATCGGGATAAAGAAGACGCGATTGTCCTGGATTCCGCAAAAAAACACTTGACGCGCAAAATTGCATAACATATAATCTATGTCTGCCGAGAGAATCGACTATGAAGAGTTTCTTCAGACAAATATAGCCAAAATGTAACTCCTGGCGGCGGCTGGGGTTGCCTAGCCGTCTTTTTTTGCACCTTAAAAACTGAATCCTGTCAGAAATAATCGAGCCTTAATGTGGGTCAAGTTATTAAGGGTCTACGGTGGATGCCTTGGGGCCAAGGGCCGAAGAAGGGCGCGGCAAGACTGCGAAAAGCCTCGGTGAGCTGTCTAGCAAGCTTAGCCGGGGGTTCCCGAATGGGGAAACCCATCCCGGGTCATACCGGGTTATCCGTCTCAGGCGGAGGGTAAGTGGGAGAACTGAAACATCTAAGTATCCTGAGGAAAATAAATCAACCGAGATTCCCCAAGTAGTGGCGAACGAACGGGGAATAGCCCAAACCTGGCGGGCTTAGTGGGCTGAGGCCCTATGTCCGGCGGGGGTTGTAACACATGTCTGCTCCAACCTCAGAAAGGAGCGAGAAGTAAAAAACCTTCGGCTTAGCCGAACGAACCTGGAAAGGACGACCATAGAAGGTGACAGTCCTGTAGGCGAAAAGACGAAGGCTTCTGATGTGCTGTTGAGTACCACGGGACACGTGAAATCTTGTGGGAAGCTGGGGGGACCACCCTCCAAGGCTAAATACCCTTGGCCACCGATAGTGAACCAGTACCGTGAGGGAAAGGTGAAAAGAACCCCGGGAGGGGAGTGAAATAGACCTGAAACCGTAGACCTACAAGCCGTGGAAGTTCCTCCAAGGAGGGATGACTGCGTGCCTATTGAAGAATGAGCCGGCGAGTTAATCTGGGCAGCTTGGTTAAGGAACAGCAGTTCCGGAGCCGAAGCGAAAGCGAGTCCGAACAGGGCGCGAATCGGGCGGAGACGATGTTGAAGCCGGAGACTCGGGACAGCGCGCTTTTGGGGAATAGCCATTTCGGTGGCGAAAGCCCGTGCGCGCGTCATTGGGAGGAAGGCCAAGACGGAGTTTCCATTGTGCCTGGTGTGTTGCTTGGATTAGACCCGAAACCGGGTGAGCTACCCATGGACAGGTTGAAGCTCGGATAGTCTCCGAGTGAAGGACCGAACCCGTGTACGGTGCAAAGTGCTGGGATGAGCTGTGGGTAGGGGTGAAATGCCAATCGAACCCGGAGATAGCTGGTTCTCCCCGAAATGTATTTAGGTACAGCCTCAAGGCAGTCTTGGGGAGGTAGGGCACTGGATGGGCTAGGGGGCGTGAGCTTACCAACCCCAACCAAACCACGAATGCCTCAAGATGATCCTTGGGAGTGAGACAGTGGGGGATAAGCTTCATTGTCGAGAGGGAAACAGCCCAGACCGCAGGCTAAGGTCCCGGAGTGTGGACTAAGTGTGAAAGGAAGTGGGATTCCTAAAACAGCTAGGAGGTTGGCTTAGAAGCAGCCATCCTTTGAAGAGTGCGTAACAGCTCACTAGTCGAGGGGCCCTGCGCCGAAAATGTAACGGGGCTAAGTCCACCACCGAAGCCGCGGGATTCTCCGATTTATCGGGGGATCGGTAGGGGAGCGTTGCCAGGGCGGAGAAGCCGGATCGTAAGGTCCGGTGGAGCGCTGGGAAGTGAGAATGCCGGCATGAGTAGCGTTAATTCTGGTGAGAATCCAGGACACCGAAAGCCCAAGGTTTCCTACGCAACGCTGATCGACGTAGGGTAAGTCGGGCCTAAGCCGTAGCGAGCAAGCGAAGGCGATGGACAGCAGGTTAAGATTCCTGCACCGCTGATGTTTCGTTATAACGCAAAGGGGGGACACGGGAAGGTAGGCGGAGCGCGCCCATTGGACATGGCGCGTTTTCCCCTGTAGGCCATGCCAGGATAGGCAAATCCGTTCTGGCGCTACGAGCTGAGGGGGGAGAGAACTTTAGGGCTTACGCCCTGGGGGACTCCGTTGAACCTATGCCGTCAAGAAAAGCCTCGTTGCTAGATTCGTTGGCGTCCGTACCGCAAACCGACACTGGTGGGCTGGGGTAAAAGTCCCAAGGTGTGCGAGAGAACCCTCGTTAAGGAATTCGACAACTTGGCCCTGTAACTTTGGGAGAAAGGGTACCCGTGGGGTGAAGGCCACTAGCTGGCCGGATGCCCTTGCGGGTCGCAGTGAAGAGGCCCAGGCGACTGTTTACCAAAAACACAGGTCTCTGCTAAGCCGAAAGGCGATGTATAGGGGCTGACGCCTGCCCAGTGCCGGAAGGTTAAGGGGACGGGTTCGTCCGCGAGGACAAAGCTCGGAACCGAAGCCCCGGTGAACGGCGGCCGTAACTATAACGGTCCTAAGGTAGCGAAATCCCTTGTCGGGTAAGTTCCGACCCGCACGAATGGCGTAACGACCTGGGCGTTGTCTCAACGAGGGGCTCGGTGAAATTGCAAGGCCCGTGAAGATGCGGGCTACCCGCGACAGGACAAAAAGACCCCGTGGAGCTTTACTGTAACTTGGCAGTGGACTGGGGTTTCAGTTGTGTAGGATAGGCGGGAGACTGTGAAACTACCACGCCAGTGGTGGCGGAGTCGCCCTTGAAATACCGCTCTTCTGTGATCTTGGCCCTAACCCGTCCTAAGGCGGGGACCCTGCCTGGTGGGCAGTTTGACTGGGGCGGTCGCCTCCTAAAAGGTAACGGAGGCGCCCAAAGGTTCCCTCAGGGTGGATGGAAATCACCTATAGAGTGCATTGGCATAAGGGAGCTTGACTGTGAGACCTACAAGTCGAGCAGAGACGAAAGTCGGGCAAAGTGATCCTACGGTTCCGAGTGGAAGGGCCGTGGCTTATCGGATAAAAGCTACCCCGGGGATAACAGGCTAATCTCGCCCAAGAGTTCACATCGACGGCGAGGTTTGGCACCTCGATGTCGGCTCGCCGCATCCTGGGGCTGAAGAAGGTCCCAAGGGTCCGTCTGTTCGCCGGTGAAAGCGGCACGCGAGCTGGGTTCAGAACGTCGTGAGACAGTTCGGTCTCTATCCGTCGTGGGCGCAGGAGATTTGAGGAGAGCTTTCCCTAGTACGAGAGGACCGGGAAGGACGGACCTCTAGTGTACCGGTTGTCCCGCCAGGGGCACTGCCGGGTAGCTACGTCTGGATGCGATAAGCGCTGAAAGCATCTAAGCGCGAAGCCAACTCCAAGATTAGATCTCCCATCCCTCGCCTAGGCAAGGGAGTAAGGTCCCCCGTAGACTACGGGGTTGATAGGCCGCAGGTGTAAGGCAGGTAACTGCTTCAGCTGAGCGGTACTAATAGACCGAGGACTTGACCCACATTAAGGCTCGTTTATTTCAAGCATGGCTACAACCCCAGCCATTGACAGGTTCAGTAACAAATGGCATAGAGAAAGGAGGCCAGATCCGCGCGTATAGATTCATCAAAATCCCCATGTAGTCAAAGGAGGTACATCTAATGAGCGACATGGCAACACTATTGACTGCGGTTTCAGGGCTGGTCGTCGCCGTTGGCGCATTGCTGGTGTCTATCGGTGTTTTCTTCTTGGTGTACAAGATCGGCGGCGCCATTGAGAAGCTCTCCGGTGGTGACTGAATTTGATGTATCTCGGTAGGCTACGGATACGCCGGACTGGTGCCTTGACTCCTAACGGCGCGGGGTGGAGCAGCGGCAGCTCGTTGGGCTCATAACCCAAAGGTCGCAGGTTCGAGTCCTGCCCCCGCAACCAGAATCAAACAACAGAGCGCCCCGCAATTCGCGGGGCGCTTCAATTTCTCAGGAGGCGGTGAACATGGACAGGCTGTATTCACGTAACCCAATCGTGAGAGAAAAGGAGGCTGCGAAGTACCGAGTTTTTCATAAAAACGTCAAGATTCCGTCCAAGTGGAGAGAGGATTGGAATGAATTACTGTGTAAGAGAGATGTGAACAACGGTTTGGCTTGGCCGCCCAACCTGTTGAAGCTGATGAGAAGACGAAGGTGGCCGGAGTATTCGTTCGGCACGGCAAACGCTTCATGCCTTGTCGTAATGCACAGGCCCGGCGGTACTGATGCGAACAAGGTCATGGATATGTTCATCTCTCCTGGCTTGCCGATTCTTGGAGGCATTCCTCATGCCCATAACGCGTTCTGGTATCCAAGGTATAGCAAGAGTCAGACTTACCGGTCCCTGCACAGTTATCTAAAGCCAGCTTTTGCTACACTCAAGAATCCGTGGAGTCAGGTGATGACGACATGCCTCACCACGAGCCCCGCACATACTGGTGAAGTAGATGCGGCAGTCAATCTGCGTGCAGTCAAAAGTGGCTTGCTTGATTTCATGGTAAACCTTTGCCAACCTCAGCTCATCCTGTTATGTGGCGGTGCAGTGCACAAGGCGGTATCCAAAGCCAATTGGAGTCCGCCACCAAAGGTTGAAGTGCTGGAGTGTACGCATCCAATGTTTCAACATTGGAGCAGAGACGGTAACAAAGTTAGGGACGCTACAAAGAAAGTCCTATTCTCCTAGCGGCAACTCGTTGGGCTCATAATCCAAAGGTCGCAGGTTCAAGTCCTGTCCTCGCAACCATACGGCGACAAAGCGGCCTCGGTGAACCCAGAACCGCTTTCATTTTGCCGCTTACGGGCACTCTTCCCGGAGCCTTGCGCTCACCAGCCGGTCCAGGCTCACGCCCTCCTCCTCCGCTCTTATGGCGAGGGCGCGGTGCGTTTCCGGCGGAACGCGCACCATGAACTTGCCGCTATAAGCCCGGTTGGCCATCGGCTCCGGCGGCGTTTCACCCGTCCCGCGCATGTCGGAGACGGTATCGAACACGAGCAGCCTGATGCCCGAAAATGCGTCGTCCGGGGTGTCCGACAGCCAACTCAGAGATGGAAACTCGGCGCACAGGCCAACGTACTCCCCACCCTCTGCCGACCACGTAACGCGGTAGGTGTAATGATCCTTCAATGCAAGCTCTCCAGCATCTCGATTGCCCTGATGACTTGGCGAATCGCCCCACTTCCGGTTGCTTCGGCCGCTCACCGCGCCGCTGCCGTGACTTGCAGTTGCCGTCCTATGGCGTTCAGTGCGGCGTCCAACCGGTCCAGCCGAGACTTGTGGTTGATCTCCAGCACGCGGTCAACCTGCGGCAGATGCCAGCCCAGCCGGCGCGCCAGTTCCGCCTTGCCGATGCCCTGCTCCCGCATGTCCTGGTAGAGGATCACCTTGACTGCCGTGAGCGTCGGCAGAACAACGCGCTCAGTGCTTGGCGCGTCTGACGGGTGAGGGATGTCCTCGCGATAGTACATTCGTGCGGCGATAGCCTCTCGCATTGCATCGACAGCGCGAGTGCACGTCTCGTCCCTGTCTTCACCGAACGTCGTAAGTTCAGGAAAGTCCGGAGAGGTTACCAATAGGGCGTCGTTATCGTCTTCTTCCAAATGAATGGGATACTCTATCATCGTTACAATACCCCTTCCGCCACGAACCGTTCCACAGCCAACTCATTCGCTCGCTCCCTTGCCTGCCACAGGTCGTATGCCATCTGCATTCCGAGCCAAGCCTCCGGTGTGGAACCGAATGCCTTGGACAGGCGAAACGCCATCTCGACCGAAACGCCCGCCCGCGCGTTCACGACATCGGACAGCGCTTGCCGCGTCACGCCCAGTCCCTGCGCCGCTCGCGTCACCGTCAGACCCAGCGGCTCCAGGCACTCCCACTTCACGATTACGCCAGGATGGGGCGGATTTTTCATAGGCATTATTCAACTCCTCAGTGATAGTCAACGTAATTCACGTCAACGACATGACCACCGTCGAACCTGAAGGTTACTCTCCAGTTACCCGATACAGAGACCGCATAGTGGCCCCTGAGTTCGCCAACCAGTGAATGGCGTTGTAACCCCGGCAAGTCCATGTCTCTCGGTGCACTGCTCTGATCGAGCAGTGCAAGAATGCGCCTCAACTTTTGAACATGCTCAGGAGCTACTCTCCTCCCGCTGCGACCATTGTACAGCTCCCTGAGTCCTCTATGTTTGAATGACAGTATCACTTCATAAAGCTACGTCGTCAATCGTCGCTTGTCAATATGCAAATCTTTACTAAGTTCAATCCGTAACTCCCGCGCCACTCGCCAGCGGTTGACGCCCCTAACCCTCGCTGCTACACTCGCTGGCGAATGCAGGGTCGCCATGGCAACGCCAGTGATGCGTGGGTGGTGACCCCGCGAATACTTCCAGAGAGGCTTTTCCAGGCAATATGAAGATAGCCATCGGTTCAGACCATGCCGGCTTCCTGTACAAGCAGCGCATCATCAGCCGCTTGATCGAGCTTGGGCACGACGTCGAGGACATGGGAACCGACTCGGAAGAGGCGTGTGACTACCCGCTGTTCATCCGGCCCGTCGCGCAGGCCGTCGCCGATGCCCAGTTCGAGCGCGGCATCGTGCTCGGCGGCTCCGGCAACGGCGAGGCCATGGCCGCCAACCGCGTCCGCGGCGTGCGCTGCGCCCTCTGCTGGGACACACGCACCGCCGCTCTCGCCCGCGAGCATAACGACTCCAACGTGCTCTCTATCGGGCAGAGGATGATTCCGCTCGAAACCGCCCTAGCCATAGTGGACGTCTGGCTCACCACGCCCTTCGAGGGCGGACGCCACGAGCGTCGGCTGCGGCTGATCGACCACCCCGAGGAGGCTTAGCCATCGGACAGGAGGTCTTCCAGGTCGATGCCTTTACGGACAGACCCTTCGCCGGCAATCCCGCCGGAGTCTGCCTCATGCCCGCGCCCGCCGCCGATGCGTGGATGCAGAGCGTTGCCAGCGAGATGAACCTCTCCGAGACGGCCTTCCTCTGCAAACAGGGCGACGGCTACGGTCTCCGCTGGTTCACTCCCACGGTCGAGGTGGACCTGTGCGGGCACGCCACCCTCGCCAGTGCGCACGTTCTGTGGGAGTCGGGCGAGGTCCCGCAGGGGGAGAGCGTCCGATTCAACACCAGGAGCGGCCCGCTCAATGCCAGCCGCGATGGGGAATGGATCGAGCTCGACTTTCCCGCCCTGCCTGTGTTGCAGGTCGATGCTCCCACCGAGCTCGTATCCGCGGTTGGCGTGAGGCCTATCTACGTCGGTAAGAGCAGGTTCGACTACCTGGTAGAGGTGGAGTCGGAGGACGTCGTGCGCGGGGCATCCCCAGACATGGGACTGCTCGCCGGCCTCTCGGTTAGGGGAGTCATCGTCACCAGCCTTGCCGATTCCGAGCGGTTCGACTTCGTTTCCCGCTTCTTCGCGCCCGCGTCGGGAGTCGATGAAGACCCCGTGACAGGCTCGGCGCACTGCACGCTCGGCCCATTCTGGCAATCGCGTCTCGGCAAGTCCGAGTTTCTCGCCTACCAGGCGTCCTCCCGCGGCGGCGTGCTGAAAGTCCGTGTGGTCGGCGACCGCGTGCGCGTCAGCGGCCAGGCCGTCACGGTGTTGCGGGGAACCCTTCTGTGAAGACCGGTGCTCGCTCGGCGCAATTGTGAAATCGCAAAACAACAACAAGCCTGCCCAAAGAGGGCAGGGCGGCAACGCCTTCCGCAAAGCTTGATGGAGTGAACAATCATGGTGGCACAACCAAAGCGTCGAATCACCGCCGATGACCTCTACCGGATTCAGCTAATCTCCAGCCCCTCGATCTCGCCCGACGGCAGGCACGTCGTCTTCAGCCTCCAGCGGGTGGACCGCGCCTCCGAGCGCAAGTACACGAACCTCTGGGTCGCGCCCACGCGGGGCGGCGGCGCGCAACAGTTCACCTACGGCGACCAGTCCGATACCCAGTCGCGCTGGTCTCCCGACGGCAAACGGATAGCCTTCCTCTCCAACCGGAGCGACGAAGCTCAGCCCCAGATTTTCGTCATCCCATTCCAGGGCGGAGAGGCCAGGCCGCTCACCAACCTGAAGGGCAAGTTCGGCAGCTTCGAGTGGTCGCCGGACGGCGCGAGCATCGCCTGCGAGTTCCAGAAGACAGACCAGGAAGCGATAGAGCGGGACGAGGACGAGCGCAAGAAGAAGCTCGGCATCGTTTCCAGGCACATAACCCGTGTGCACTACAAGTGGGACGGCATCGGCTTCCTGCCCAAGGAGCGCTGGCACCTCTGGACGGTCAGCTCCCGCACCGGCAGGGCTACGCAGATTACCGACGGCGACGTCCATGACGAGCGCGAGCCGCGCTGGTCTCCCGGCGGCGAGTCCATCGTCTTCACCTCCAACCGAGCCGACGACCCCGACTTCAATCCCGACTCCGCTGACGTATTCGTCATGCCCTCAACGGGTGGAGAGCCGCGCAAGATCGAAACGCAGATCGGCAGGAAGGGCCTTCCCAGCGTATCCCCCGACGGCAGTTGGATCGCCTACACTGGCCGAGACCGCCGCGCCGACTGGTGGCAGCACGACAACCTGTGGGTCGTCCCGTTCGACGGGAGCGGGCCGCCAAAGAACCTCACCAAACGGTTCGACATCTCAGTGTCCAACTCCACCATGAACGACCTCGGCGGCGCTGACATGATGCCGCCCACCTGGTCTGAGGACAGCGCATCCATCTACTTCCAGGTCAGCGAGCATGGGAACACCCAGTTGAGGAACATCCCCGTCTCCGGCGGTGACATGCGCCCCGTTATCGACGACGACGGCGTCGTTGGCGCGTACAGCTTTGACCGCGGCGGGTCGCGGCTCGCCTACTTCCATGCCGACACGAAAGACATCGGCCAGGTCTGGGTGCGCGACCTCTCCAACGGGCGGGCGCGAAAGCTCACCCGCTTCAACGAGAACATCCTGCGCCGGGTGGAGCTTGGCGAGATAGAGTCCGTGTGGTTCGAGGGCGCAGCCGGCAACGACCTTCAGGGCTGGATTCTGACGCCGCCCGGCTTCGATCCCAACGCAAAGTACCCTACGCTCGTCGAAATCCACGGCGGCCCGCAGGGGCAATACGGCAACTTCTTCATGTTCGAGTTCTACTACCTGGCCGCCAACGGCTACGTGGTAACCTTCTCCAACCCGCGCGGCGGCACGGGCTATGGCGAGGAGCACGGGGCGTCCATCTGGAACGCCGCCGGCACCGCGGATTACGACGACGTCATGGCATGGACCGATTTCGTAGAAAGGCATCCCTACGTCGATAGCGAGAGGATGGGCGTTACCGGCGGCAGCTACGGCGGCTTTATGACCAACTGGATTATCGGTCAGACCCATCGCTTCAAGGCGGCCGTAACGCAACGCAGCATCCTCAACAGGTTCAGCAGCTACGGAACCAGCGACATGAACTGGATGCGCGAGGAGGGGCTCGGCGACGAGCCGCCCTGGGACAATCCCGAAAACTACCTCAAGCAGTCGCCGCTGAAGGCCATCGGCAACGCCAGGACGCCAACGCTAGTCATGCACAGCGAGAACGACATGCGCTGCCCCATAGAGCAGGGCGAGCAACTGTTCGTCGCCCTCAAACGGCTCGGAGTCGATACCGAGATGGTGCGCTTCCCGGACGAGTCGCACGGCCTGTCCCGCGGCGGGCGCACCGACCGGCGCATCGTTCGCCTGGAGCACATTCTCCGCTGGTTCGACCGCTATCTGAAGTAGTGACGTTCGGCTGGACGCCCGCCAAAGCCCAGACCCGTAGGGGCGACCGGCCGGTCGCCCGCTATCGCAAACCACGTCCGGAGGTGGCCCATGCAATTTGAGGATGTTCGACTCTTTCTTGAGACGAACCACCGCGGCGTCGTCACAACCCGACGCGCCAATGGAGCGACGCAGGCCAGCATCGTCGTTTGCGGCGCATACAAGGGCAACGCCGCGTTCGTCGCTGTCCGCGGAAGCTCCGCAAAGGTGCGCAACCTGCGGCGCGAACCGAGTTGCACCGTGCTCGCCGTCACTGAGGACTGGCGCAGCTTCTCCGTCGTGGAGGGCAGCGCGTCGCTCTTCGACGCCTCCAACACGCCGGCTGAGGAGCTCCGCGTTCTGCTGCGCGAGGTGTATCGCGCCTGCGGCGACAAGGACCACCCCGATTGGGAGGAGTACGACCGCGCAATGGTGGCGCAGCAGGCCGTCGTCGTGCTCGTAAGCCCTGAGCGAGTTTATGGACTGCTCCGCTGAGGATTAAGTGACTATCTCAAAACTACTCTGGAGCGTCAAAGTTTCGCATCTTAACGCACGTGGATTGCCGAGCGGCGAGCCATTGCGATGGGTTCCCGCTTTCGCGGGAAAGACGGCGCTTTTGAGATAGTTTCTAAGTGTTGGTTTAGGAGGCCACCGACATGCCATTGCCCCGTCCGCTAAATGGACTCAGAGTCGTGGACTTCACCTGGGTGCGCGCCGGGCCTTGGGCCACGCGCTGGCTCGGCGCGTTCGGCGCGGAGGTCATCAAGGTGGAGTGGCCCCAGAATCTGGACATGTTCCGCCAGGTGCGCGGCAACCAGCCGCCTGGCATCGAACCCGGTCCCAACTCCTCCGGCATGTTCGCCGACACCAACGCCAACAAGGTGAGCGTAACCCTGAACATGCGCAGCGAGCGCGGGATGGAGCTTCTGAGGGAGCTAATCTCCATATCGGACGTCGTTATCGAAAACTTCAGCTCCCGCGTGATGCAGCGGCGCGGTCTCGGCTACGACGAGCTAAGGAAGCTCAAGCCCGACATTATCTACGTGTCGATGGCGGGACTTGGCCAGACCGGCAGAGACCACGGCTACACCACAATGGGGCCGTCGGCGCAGGCGCTGTCCGGCATGACCTACTCCTCCGGCCTGCCCGGCGAGCCGCCCGCAGGCTGGGGCTGGTCGTACATGGACGACACCGGCGGGCTGTATGGCGCGATGTGTGTTCTCACCGCGCTCCGCCACCGCGACGCCACCGGGCAGGGCCAGCACGTGGACCTCTCGCAGGTGACCGTCGGCATCACGCTGACAGGCTCCGCGTTCCTGGACAGGACGGTCAACGGCCGCCCGTCCCGGCGCAATGGCTACCCGCCCGGCAACCGCGCCGTCTGGCCGGGCGCGCCCGCGCTCAACAACTATCGCGGCCCAATTGCCGCGCCCCACAACTCCTATCGCACCAGGGGCGGCGGCCACAACGACTGGTGCGTCATTGCCTGCTTTTCGGACCAGGAGTGGCGGAGCCTCGCGGCCCTCATGGGCAGTCCCGCATGGGCCTGCGACCAGAAGCTAGACACTCTCGAGGGCAGAATCGAACGCCAGGTAGAGATGGACAGCGGCATCCAGGAGTGGACTCTCAAGCTGGACAAGTACGAGCTGATGGAGAGGTGCCAGGACGCGGGCGTTCTCGCCATGCCCGTGCAGAGCTCGCAAGACCGCGTCGAAAACGACCCGCAGTTGCGCGCCAGGGGTTTGTACAGGGAGATGGAGCATCCGCTGCTGGGACGCCGCAAGTACCAGAACCCGCCCTTCAAGCTGTCCAATTCCGAGGTAGAGGTGCGTATGCCCGCTCCGCTCA
The DNA here is from genome assembly GCA_965217565.1 of Dehalococcoidia bacterium. Lineage (GTDB taxonomy): Bacteria > Chloroflexota > Dehalococcoidia > Lucifugimonadales > CATOSD01 > CBDCIS01. The sequence goes on along the minus strand of CBDCIS010000001.1, from coordinate 216,604 downwards.
TCGGCCAGCACAACACCCACGTAGTGGAGGGGCTGCTTGGCCTGAGCCGCGCGGAGTTGGCCCAGGGCTATGAGGACGGCATCTTCTGGCCCGCGGACATGCCGAAATTCGATTACGTCGAGGAGGCGTTGACATGAGCGTGAGCCATGGCCCGCTGGCCGGCATCAGGGTGTTGGAACTGGCCGACGAGAAGGGCCAGTTCTGTGGCAAGCTGATGGCAGACCTCGGTGCGGACGTTATCAAGATAGAGCCGCCCGGCGGTCACCGTACGCGCGCGGTCGGCCCGTTTCTGGACGACGTTCCCCACCGCGAGCGCAGCCTCTACTTCTGGCACTACAACACCTCCAAGCGTGGCATTACTCTCGACGTCGAGCATCCTACAGGCAAGACCATCTTCCGGCAGCTTGCGTCCGACGCCGACGTCGTCCTGGAGACATTCGCGCCCGGCTATCTGCCATCCATCGGCCTCGGCTACGACACGCTGACGTCTCTCAATCCCAACGTCATCGTGTGCTCGCTGACGCCATTCGGGCAGACCGGCCCCTGGCGCGACTACCGAAGCTCGGACCTGCTGCAAATGGCGGCGGGAGGCCAGATGGCGTCCTGCGGCTACGACGAGGAGGACGTGCCGGGCGCGCCGCCAATTGCGCCCGGAGGGGGCAATGCCTGGCACATCGGAAGCCACTACGCCTACATAGCTATCATGGCCGCGCTGCACATGCGTTACCTGAGCGGCGAGGGTCAGCACATAGACGCCTCCATCCACGAGGCCTGTGCGCTGACCACCGAGAGCGCGGTTCCCACCTACATCTACCTGGAGCAAGTGGTTCAGCGTCACACCGGCCGCCACGCATCGCCCGGCCCGTCTGCAAGGACGCAGATTCCCACGCGGGACGGCGCATGGGTGCAGACCACCGGACGAGGAGGGAACCCCACGCCGGCCCGTCTCAGAAGTCTTGCCGAGTGGATGGACGGCTACGGGCTGGCCGGCGACCTGCTCGACGACAAGTACCTGGACTGGGGCGTATTCCGGGCGAGCGAGGCGCACGTCAGCGACGTGCTGAACGACTTCATCTCCAACATGCCCCAGGAAGAGGCCTGGCGCGGAGGGCAGCAGCGCGGCTACCCCTGGGGCGCGGTTCGCACTCTGGACGACATCATGGAGGACCCTCACCTGCAAGACAGGGGCTTTTTCACCGAAGTCGAGCACCCGGAACTAGGAAGGAGCTTCACCTACCCCGGCCCGGCTGCCATATACAACGGCTCGCCCTGGCGCATCTCGCGACGCGCTCCGCTCATCGGCGAACACAACGAAGAGGTGCTATGCGGGGAGCTCGGCATGACCAAAGAGAGGCTAATCTTCCTGGCGGAGTCAGGCACAATCTAGCGCCACTGTAAATCCCTGACTTTGCTTACCCGCTATCGGCTACCGGTCACTGACCCCACTATCCACTCGTACCAGGCAGCCACAGCCCACATGCGCCGGCGTCATCTACTAGAATGAACTCGAAGCCTGCCTTGCCGGCGAAGAAGCGGTCCATGTCTGTGTCGCCGATATGGTAGTAGACCTCCGCGTCGAACCTTGCCTTAACGTCATCCAGCCGGTGTTTCAACACCGTGAAGTCCACGTGTATATCGTGTGACTGCCACATCATCTTCTGAGTGCCAACGGGACGGTCCGAGCAGCTGCCCACGATGTGGCCCTGCTCCTTGACCATCCTCACCATATCCATGGTAATGCGGCCTGGAGGTTCGCCCACTTCCAGGGTGCCATCGATGTCAAAGCTGACCAGTTTAGCCAATCTCGTACCCCTTACTCATGCCACAGAATCAACCGCGTACATCCCCAGCGTATCCGCGACTCCCCCAAGCTACTACACAACTGTCCATGTGTCCAACCGCTCCATGTCATAATCCGGGGCTTTTCTTGTTAAGTCGATGTCGGAAACCGTGGCGCGCACGTCGTCAGCAAGAAGCCGGGTCAAAGACCCGGCTTCTTGCTGACGACAAGTCCAAATCCACGGCCATACCCTTACGCGAAGCGTTGAGCAAAACTGCTACATATTACGACATTTTGGGACAGCCATCCCGTCGCGCGCGGCGGAATTGAGGGCTATGGCCTAAAGCGTACGGAACACCCCAACCACGCGGCCGCGCACCGCGACGTTATCCGCGGCAACCGTAATCGGCTCCATGCTCTCGTTCGCGGGTTGGAGCCGCACGGTGTTGCCCTGTTGATAGAACCTCTTTAGCGTTACCTCTTCTTGCTCGATCAGCCACGCGGCGACCATGTCGCCGTTCTCAGGGTGCACTATCGGCTCCAGCAGCACTAGGTCGCCGTCGGCGACGAGCGCGTCGATCATGGAAGTGCCCTTCACTCGCAAGGCGTAAACGTCCGACTTCCCGTTGGTGAGGAAGGGGGGCAGGTCTATGCTCTCATACTCATCGTCCTGCCGCGTATCCGAAGATAGCGTGGGCAGCGGCTCGCCAGCCGCGATGTTCCCAAGTAGAGGCACCCGCACGATGTCTCGCCTGAAGTTGCCGCGCCAGCCGTCCAGCAACTCGATTCCCCTCGACACGTCGGGGAACCGGCGAAGGAACCCGTTGCGCTGCAATATCTTCAGATTGTAATCCACCACCGACGTAGAACTGACCTCGCAGCCCGCCTGGATGTCCCGCACCGTGGGGGGGTACTGGTGCTCGTCCAGAAAATCATGTATGAACTCAAGAATCCTCTGCTGCCTTGCCGAGAGCTTCTCTTTCATTTCGCAGCCTACCTCCATTCTGGTGATTGCCCGCCCGCCTAATGGACTAATGTTCGTATGAAGTTTACCAAAGACGAACATGGGTGTCAACCCTTTTGTGCGCTTGGACAGGGCCTTTTCATTGTGAAGGCAGGGCTAGTCGCCAAAAGAGGTTTTCCAAGGGCGACAATATATGACATTTTGTGACATTTCGTAGCTGAGCGCTCAGAAGGTTTGTGCCATCTTGTCACCTCCAGGACTCTGGAGGGTGAGGGTTCTATTCGAGAGTTTGGCGTTGGCAAGGACGTTCGACCTGTTTTCGTGGCTGAGCGGCATGGCGCCGCGCCGGGTTGTCGCCGGACTGGGTAAGGCGATGGTAGCACGGGTGTTCGGTGGGTGTCAAGAGGCGGTTGGCGCGGAATCCGTTTCAATTTGGTGAGTGGGCGCCCAGGCAATGGGACGACCGACCGGGGCAACCACAAGGAGCCTGCCCCTACACGTTGACCATCCCCGCCATGCGGAATGTGGCCCCCGAGCCATTGACTTGAAAATGTTGAAATGCTACCCTGTGTGAAATAGTTCACCAATTCCTTGGAGAGGGCGTCTTCAGCTTACTCCCCAGCTTGGCTGCGTATCAAAAGAGGAGATGACGTGCTCAACAGATCTGTTCCGATCGTAGCGATGATAGGCTTGGTCTTGCTGTTTTCGGCGGCCTGTGGCGGCCAGGCTGAGCCGACCGCGACGCCTATGCGATTCTCGCCTCCCCCTCCCCCGGCCGCGCCAACGGTCGCGGCGGACGCGAACGGGACTGCCGGGAACACGACGGTCAATGGGGGCGGAGGAACGCCCGTATTCGTCGATATGTTGGACAACGACGGGCGCGGCCCCTTTAGCTATTCGCCCGCCAACTTCACCTTCTCGGCGGGTGAGAAGGTCACCTTCACCCTCACCTCGGAAGCCGCCTTCCACACGTTCACCGTGGAGGGAACGCCCATCGACGTGGACGTGGACATCGGCGTTACCGAAACCGTGACTTTCACCTTCGATGAGCCAGGCAGCTATAACCTGATCTGCATACCCCACGAAGCGCTCGACATGGTAGGGACCATAACTGTCCAGTAAGCCCGTCGTCTGCCAGCGCGCCAGATGAGCGGCACAAGCCTCCTCCCCCGCAAAACCGGGGCCAGAGGGCCTCGTCCACGATGAGCGCGAATTGGCCTGCCCGAATTGTTGACGGTGCAAGCTCGCCATTCTATACTTACGTCTAGCTCTAAATGAGTACGGAGGGTCAAGACATGCGGCTATCTTGCCTGCAAGAAAATCTCGGTCGAGGGCTTGGCGTTGTGGGGAGAGCCGTTGCCACGCGCACGACACTGCCGATAACTCAACATGTTCTGATTACTACCGACCAGTCCAGACTCAAGCTTGCTGCCACCAATCTGGAAATCGCCATCAGTACATGGGTCGGCGCGCAGGTGGAAGAGGAAGGCTCGATTACCATTCCAGCGCGGCTCCTAACAGATTTTGTCAATTCTCTTCCTAACGAGCGAATCGATGTTGATTCCATGCCGCAGCCCAAGGGGTTGAACTTCAAGTGCGCCAGGTTCGAGGCCCATATCAACGGCACGGACGCGGAGGACTTCCCCCCCATTCCGACTGTCGAAGACGGCATCGTGGGCAAGATCGAGCCACAGGCGCTCAGGGACGCGATCAATCACGTTGAATTCGCCGCCGCCACGGAGGACTCTCGACCGGTGTTGACTGGCATCAAGGTGGAAGCATCGGGACAGGACTTCACATTCGCCGCCGCTGACGGCTTCAGGCTCGCGGTGTACAAAGGCAGCCTTGCCGAGCCTATCTCCGAAGACATTGACTTCATAATTCCGAGCAGGGCGTTTCAGGAACTCAACCGGCTGCTCGGTTCTCAGGATAGCCCGGTTGAGTTTATGGTCACGAACACCAAGAGCCAGGCCCTCTTTCGCCTCGAAAACGTCGAGCTCGTTTCCCAGCTTATCCAGGGAACTTTCCCCAACTACTCTCAACTGATTCCCGAAAGCTACGGAACGCGCGTCGTGGTGGACCTGCAGGAATTCGCCCGAGCTACCAGGTCCACCGCTATCTTCGCCAGGGACGGCAGCGGCATCGTGCGCCTTCAAGTTTCGGAGCCGAATGATGGCGAGGGACGCCTATCCATCTCCTCCAGGGCCGAAGAGCTCGGCGATAACCAGGGTGAAATCGACGTGAGGGTCGAGGGTGACGAGGCGAAAATCGCTTTCAACAGCAAGTACCTCGTCGAAGTCCTGGACGTGCTGGGCAGGGGAGAGGTCGCGCTCGAGACGACCACGCCATCAAGCCCCGGCGTCCTACGACCGGTGGACAACGACAGCTACGTGCACGTCGTGATGCCCATGTTCGTCCAGTGGTAGGCTAACCCTGCTGTCCACACGACGCCAACCCACCGCGTAGGGGCAAATCCCTTGTGGCTGCCCTGTGCGCCGTGGCCCTCAGCACCCCGCCATGACCGACCACGTGCTGCCGACCGCTGGCCTCACTGCCCTCTTGTTTGGTGCCCAGGAAGGGACTCGAACCCCCACTCCAATTGATGGAAGCGGATTTTAAGTCCGCCGCGTCTGCCATTCCGCCACCTGGGCCTGCCTCTTGCCCCTTACCTCTCCAGGAGTAAGGTTAGAGCCTGCCCCCGTGAAAACGGGGGATGGGGGTGAGCCCCTGCCTACAGGAATAACGGCGCGAACACCAACGCCACTATCGACATCAGCTTGATGAGAATGTTCAGCGCCGGCCCGGACGTGTCCTTGAACGGGTCACCCACGGTGTCGCCGACGACCGCCGCCGCGTGAGCGTCCGAACCCTTGCCGCCCAGATTGCCCGCCTCGATGTACTTCTTGGCGTTGTCCCACGCGCCGCCCGCGTTCGCCATCATGATAGCCAACAGAAACCCGGTGGCAATTGCCCCGATGAGCAGCCCTCCGAGCGCCTCCGCGCCAAGAATCGCGCCAACCACCACCGGCGCGATTACCGCCAGGAGTCCCGGCAAAACCATCTCACGCATGGCGCCCCTGGTGCTGATGTCAACCGCTCGCGCGTAGTCGGCGTTCGCGGTGCCCTCCATCAGGCCCGCTATCTCGCGGAACTGCCGCCGCACCTCCTGGACCATGGCGTTCGCCGCGCGACCAACCGCCTGCATCGTGAGCGCGGCGAACAGGAACGGCATCAGGGCGCCAACGATTAGTCCCATGAGCACGTTGATGTCTAGCAGGTCGAACACCTCGATGTTGGTCACCTGCGAGTAGGCCGCCATCAGCGCGAGAGCGGTCAGCACCGCGGAACCGATGGCGAACCCCTTGCCGGTGGCCGCCGTGGTGTTGCCCAGCGAATCGAGCGCGTCCGTCCTCTCCCGCACGCTCGGGTCCAGATGCGCCTGCTCAGCGATTCCCCCGGCGTTGTCCGCGACCGGGCCATAAGCGTCCGTAGCCAGCGTGATTCCCAGGGTCGAGAGCATCCCGACGGCGGCGAGAGCGACCCCGTAGGTGTCCGCCAGCGAGTACGCCAGCCACATCGCGATTACCACCACGACGCCCGGGATCAGTGTGCTCAACATTCCCAGCCCAAGCCCGCCGATGATGACGGTGGCCGGTCCCGTCTCCGCCTGTTTTGCTATTCCTTTTGTAAACCCGAACTCGTATGAGGTGAAGACCTCCGATGAGGTCCCGATAATCTGCCCGGCGACGAGCCCGACGAGCACTACCCAGAAGAGATCGAAGCTCATGTCCATGACGACCAACGCTACGCCCGTTCCAATCAGAACCAGCGCGCCCGACGTGAAGATGCCGGTTCGCAGCGCCCACAGCAGACGGCCCATGCTCGCGCCCTCTCCGGTTCTCACGAGAAAGGTGCCCAGTATGGAGGCGAAGATTCCTATCGCCGCGATGAGCACGGGCAGCAAGAACAGCTCCGAGTCGAACCCGGACGGGCCGGCCATACTCAGCGCGGCGGCCCCGACGGCCGCCAGGGTGATGGTCGCTATAATCGAGCCAACGTAGGACTCGAACAGGTCGGCTCCCATCCCGGCGACGTCGCCAACGTTGTCGCCAACATTGTCCGCGACAGTCGCCGGGTTGCGCGGGTCGTCCTCCGGTATGCCCTGTTCGATCTTGCCAACGAGGTCCGCGCCAACGTCGGCGGCCTTGGTGTATATCCCGCCGCCAACCCTGGCGAACAGCGCGATGGAGGACGCGCCGAAGCCAAAACCTGCGATGATGTTGGGCTCCCTGAATATCCAATAGACGGCGGTGATGCCAATCAGCCCTATGCCAACCACTGAGATGCCCATGACGGAGCCGCTGTTAAAGGCCACGCGCAGCGCGGGGTTGAGCCCTTGCATCGCCTTCACCGTCGTGCGCGTGTTCGCTCGCACGGCGATGCTCATGCCGATGTATCCGGCGAGCGCGGAGCCTACCGCGCCGGCGAGGTAGGCGATCGCCGTCGATGGCACGGAGCGCACGTCACCGGCAACCTTGTCCAGAACGTCGAAGTCGATGAACACTGCCAGCACAACGAACATCACCACGACAAACAGGGCGAGCAAGCGGTACTCCCTGGTCAGAAAAGCGTTCGCGCCCTCCTGAATCGCCTTGCCTATGAAGCGTATGGTCTCATCTCCCTGATCCTGTCGCAGGATATTGAGCGTCAGCAGCAGCGCGAACACCAACGCCACCACACCCGCGGCAATTGCCAGGTAAAGGATTATCAAAGTCCGCCTCCACAAAAAAGCCTCCCCTCAAATGGGAAGGTGTGAATCGATGGCATCACGCCAGTACAATGGCGAAAACCTACCATAGCAAGCAAAACCAGTCAAGACCATCCGCTGCTCCGGCAACACCTCCTCTAAGCCACCCTCAGCCCTCCGCGCCACCGCAGTCGGCCGCTTCCGCCCGCTCGTAGAACGCCGCCATGCTCCGCTCCAGCCGGCGTTGCCGAAGAGCAACGGTCAGGTCTCCTCGCGTGCGCTCCAGGATGCCCCGCGCCGCGTCCGTGCTGCGGCGCAGACCCCTTGTAACGGCCTCGGGAAAGTCCATCGAAACCAGCGCCGTGTATATCTCGTCCATCAGACCCAGAAGTTCCTCGCAGCGAGAGAAGTCGTCCTTGCGCAGCGAGTCCAGAATGAACCGCCGTAGCTCACCGACAACCTCAGACAGCCCGTTGAGATACGGCGCCGGCCCCACGTTGAGGTCCGCATTCCCTGGAAGTTCGGCGCCCCGCACCAACGCCAGTGTCGCGCTCGCCTCCACGTACTCCTTCTGGGCGTCCTCGATGAAACCGGCGTAATACACCGCCGGGTAATCCTTCGCCACGCTCTCCATTTGGCGAACCAGGCTCACCACCGAGTCCAGACGTTCCTGCGCCTGCGCCAACTCCCCCCGGTGCGTCGCCCTTATGCAGTTGGCCGAGTGTCGTATCACGTCTCGCGACAGCTTGAACGCCTGCTCCCTGGCCTCGTGTGTCCTCGCGAAACTCGCCTGCGCCAGGTCCGCGAACCCTCTAAGCCGAACCTTCTGTTCTTCAGCCGGAATCCCCATCGCCAGTCCTCCCAATCTTGACCGGCGCAAATCACGCGCCGCTCTGCCAGTCAATACAAACGTGTTGAACCACCAGCTACAGACGCACGGCTGAGAACCGACCTGCCAGAATCTCCCTCACAAGCTCTTCGTCGCTGCGAATGTGCGTGTCGAACAGCGTGGCGCACGTGCCCACCGCGCCCTCGCTATGGGCGTCGCTGCCACCGCTCCCAGCCAGCCCGACGCCCATAGCCATAGACGCCACGTAGGCGTTCGCGGCGTTGGCGTCGCTCCCGTTCAGCGTCTCGACCCCGTGGAACAGCGAGCGCATCTCCTGCCACTCCATCGACGGACTGCCCTCCCGGCGCGGGTGAGCCAGGATCATCGCCGCTCCCGCCTCTTCCACCGCTGCCCGCAGCTTCCTCAAAGACATCAATTCCAGCGTAAATCGCTTCAGCCCGAAGACCAGCACATGGCCCTTATCCGTTCCCACCTCCATGCCGCTGAACATGGGAAACGAGTGTGTATCTCTGAGCCGCCGAAGTTCCGCGGGCTCCCAGACCGCGTTATGCTCCGTAAGGCAGAGGCCATCGAGCCCCCGCTCTCTGGCAAGCGACACCAACTCGCTAACGGACAGGGCACTGTCCATGGATAGAGGCGCGGTATGGGTGTGCAGGTCTATCAGCAAGGATGCCTCTACGAGTCCGGGTCCATCAGGAAGATGAACCCCTCCTCGCACCAGACGACGTCTCCCAGGTGCTCCTCGGGCTTGTCGGTGAGTTCAGCAAGTTCGTACCAACGCCATGCGGGGTCGCCCACTTCATAGTACAGCCCCGTCAGGCGGCCACGGAAGAAGTCACGCGAACCCAGCCATCCCGCCGGGCCGCCCTCGATGGGAGCGCCGCCGTCGCACTCCGCGATCCTCCCGGCGTAGTCCGCGTTGAATCCGTACCTGCGCTCCATAGCCCACCCAGCAAAGAGCTTGCGCTCAGTCGCCCGCCGAGACAGGGGAGAGCGCGTTCAACGCTTCGCGCGCCTCGTCCATGATGTCCGAAACAATTTGCGCGGCGGGCCTCAGCTCGTCGATCATGCCCACCACCTGGCCGGCTGGCGAACCCATGAAGTCAGCGATTCGATGGTCGCGCACCGACGTCAGAACGTCGTTGACCAGGATTCCCTGGAGTGGCATCGGCAGCGGCGAGGGAGCGTCCGGCGAGCCCCAAACCTCGGTCCACTTCGTCTGAAGCTGGCGAATCGGCTTGCCGCTGGACGAACGCGAGCGCGTCGTGTCCCGCTCGGTCGCCGCCACTATCTTCTCCTTGACGATGATGTCCGTGTCCGACTCTTTCGCCGTCAGCCATATCGTTCCGGTCCAGACGCCAACCGCTCCCAGGCAGATCGCCGCCGCGAGCTGCCGCCCGCTGCCCACGCCCCCCGCGCAAATCACGGGCGTCGGGTTCACCGCGTTCACCACCTGGGGCACCAGCGAGAACGTGCCGATCTCGCCCGTATGGCCGCCGGAGTCCGTTCCCTGCGCCACGATATAATCGACTCCCGCCTCCGCTTCTCGCCGCGCCTGCCGCACGTTCCCGATCAGCCCAAACACCTTCATCCCGCGCTGGTGCGCCGCGTCCAGAATGAACGCGGGGCTGCCCAGCCCCGACGCCAATATCGGCACTCGCTCCTCCAGGATGACGTCCAACTGCTGCCTAGCCGCCTGCTGCGTTTGCGCAGGCCGGTCGGTCAATGCCGCCCCCGTTTTGGGCTTGGGAGGCGGAATCGCATTGTCCCGCTTGATGCCCTCCACGAACTCCCAGTACTCCGGGGGAATCTGCTCCCTTAGCTCGGCCTTGCTCCCGCTGGGCGGAACCGACGCAGGGATGAGCACGTCCAGGCCGAATGGCTTGCTCCCGACCTGCTCCCGCAGCCACCTGATAGCTCGTTCGATCTCCTCCGGCGTCATGCCGCCGACACCCAGCACGCCAAGCCCCCCAACGTTCACCACTGCCCGAACCACCTCCCTGCAAGAACTGAAAGCGATAATGGGATACTCTATCCCAAAGTCCTCGCACAATCTCGTCTTCAAAGCATCTGCCGACATCGATAGTCCCCCTTGCCAAGCTTCATTGACAATGCCCCATCGCTCATCCGTCCAAACCCTATAATACCCCTGACCGCGCCATACGTGAACCCTCCCACCGCGCGCCGCGCTACGTGATACAATCAACGCGAATCGTGGCGAAAACGCCTGAGTGCCGGCAACAGGAATAGTAGGCGCGCGGAGGCGGCAAGATGGCAACTCTCAACGAGCAAGGCAAACCTCGGATGCCCAGCAAAGAGCAGCAAGCTAAAGATGAGGCTGTCATAAAGGAATTCTTCGAGTCGAGCGAGGAAATAAGCCACATGCACGAGCCGTTCATGGAGTTCTGCAGGGCATCCATGCGCTGGCACAAAGATGAAGATGAAATCCGGGAGAAGTACCCTTGCAAGTGGGTTGCAGTAGGGGAGGCCGGGGTTGTCGCGCTGGGCGACACTATGTATGAAGCTCGCGACAAGGCTGTAGCTGCAGGTCTGAGGGAATGGCAGGTCGTGGTCGGATACCTTACTCCGAACCCATCCAAGTGGTACATGATGGCTTCCGCATTCGTAAGCGTCAAACGTGACGAATGATAATCGGCGCTTTCGACAGCGTAGGACAACCCTTTGTTGAAGGCCGTCTTCTCATCCCTCGATTTGGTGTTCGAGTGACGATGCATTTCCTGTTAGACACAGGAGCCGATATGACCTGTCTGCATTCCAGAGACGCTGGACAAATTGGCTTACCCATGGATTTACTTTGGAACCAAATCAGCGTCGATGGTATTGATGGTAACATTCTCTATTACCTGGAACCCGCCGTTCTCTACTTCGACGACAATTCCATTGTGAGGTCCTATCCATTCGACTTGTTAATCGCAAACCCGCAAGGCGGCAGCATGGAGACACCGTCCCTGCTCGGCCGGAACATCATCAACGAGTGGTACGTGCAGTACGACCCCACAAAGGGCCTGCTCCACTGCACTGTTCGCAACACCGGCATCGGCGGCGTTGGGATGTGAGTTCACCCAAACTCAGTATCTCCCTCACCACAGGCGGCCCAGGAAGACTACACAACAATCTCAAATCCCGATTCTAACAACCCTTCATTGGGGCAATCTGCCCGCCCAGTGCATTCAGGAGGGTCATAACCATGATCCCATTCGTAAACGCCCACGTGCACGCCATCGTCGAAAACATCCGCCTCCTGGAGTCCACCATCACCGCGCCCCTGGGACTGTACTCCGACATCAAGATGCTCAGGGAGGCGCTGCCGTTTCCCGCCGCCGCCGAACTGTCGCGCGAGGAGAACCGCGAACGCCGCGCCTCATACGCCACGCTCACCGGCGACCCGTCGGAGTTTGCCCTCAAAGCGATCTCCTCTACCTTCGCGTCGATCGAGGCGCTTGAACGCTCCAAAGCGGACGGCCCGCCGCCTCTGGAGCCGGAGTGGACGGGCAGGGCGCGCAAGGTACTGGCGCGCGCGGAGCAGAAGGCCGGCGACGAGTACCGGGCCGGCGTCGCGGCAAAGATAAGGGGACTCTACGTAATCGTTGACCCGGAGGCTACCGGGGGAAGGCCCGTCCTCGACGTGGCCGAGGCTACGCTGAAGGGCGGCGCAAGCGTGCTGCAACTCCGGGACAAGACCCGTGACAAGGGGGACGTGCTGCCGGTGGCCCGACGGCTGAAGTCGCTTTGCGACGAACATGACGCGCTCTTCATCATGAACGACGACGCCGACGTAGCCCGCGCGGTGGGCGCTCACGGCCTCCACGTAGGCCAGACCGACCTGCCCATAGCCGACGCCCGCGGTGTGCTCGAACCCCGTCAGATAGTTGGCAGTTCCAACAACGGACTCGACGAGGCTGCCCAATCCCAGTCCGATGGTGCCGACTACCTGGCCGTCGGCGCCGTGTTCGCCACCACCACGATGGGAAAGAGTGGCAGAACCTCCGTAGGCGTTGAAACCCTCGTCAGGGTGAAGAGTATGCTCTCGCGGCCCATAGTCGCGATCGGTGGCATCAACGAATCCAACATCGCCAGCGTAGTAAGCGCCGGCGTCGACTGCGTCTGCGTAGTAAGCGCCGTAACGTTCGCCGACGACCCCGAGGCGACGACCCAACGCCTCGTCAAAGCCATTCACTCCGCAGGCTAGGTCTCGCTAGACCGCCGCACCATTGCGGCCAACTGCCCAGACTCGATGGGATGGGCTGTGTTTCCCCATCCCGTCAAGCTGACAGGAGTAGATAAAATGCGAATTGCAAGTACGCTTAGCCCATGTCATTCCGAGCGCAGCCGAGGAACCCACGAAGTGGCTAGCCGCTCGGCAATCCAGAGCCATCTGCACTACAAGAACTTGGGATTCCTCGGTTCGCTACGCTCACTCGGAATGACATACATTGGGCTGAATTGTGATGTCTTGGCTATGGCTCGTAGCTATGAGACGCCAAATACCTACCCTTGTCAGCTCCCGTCAAGAGAGGGGGTTATGGGGTGGGGGCCGTGGCGAGCCAATTCATTTGGCTACCCTGAACTCTGAACACTCACCACTTCAGCCCAAGCGTGCCGGTCAGAAACCGCGAGAACGGCGTGGCCGCCCTGCAAGTGTCCGCGTAGGCGTCGATGAACCCCGGTGAGCAGGCGTCGTCTTCCACGAAAGTCGTCATCGCCACAAACGACTTCAGCTTCAGATACTCGATTAGGGGGTGCTCCGGGTCGATGCCTTTTGGCGCGCGCTTCAGCGAATCGCCCTCCAAATTGAACGTCGTCCTGAAGCCCTCGTCGTTGACGATGCTCTCCCATCTGCCGGGATTCGCCGCTATCGCGCCGCGAATCTTCCCTAGCGTCGCCGAGTTGGGCCTCCATATGCCCGCCCCCGCGAACACGTTGCCCGGCTCCAGGTGTAGATAGAACCCCGGCCCGTGAACCTCGCGGCCCACCTCGTGCCGGAAGTGTACGCCCGCGTTGGTCTTGTACGGGCTCTTGTCCTTCGAGAAGCGCACGTCCCTGTATATCCGGAACACAGACCCGCCGGACGGACGAGCGTCGGCAACCATGTGCGGGCTTATCTCCGCGAGCCTCTCGCCAAAGTCGGCGACAAAACCCACCAGCGCATCCCGAACATCCCTCTCGTAGCGCCCCTTGTTCTCCTGGAACCACTCGCGGGTGTTGTTCATCCCGAGCTCCGCCAGGAACTCGAAAAGAGCCGGTGTGAAGTGGGCCGATGAAGGCATGTGCTTCTCCTAAATCGCAAACTGGGAGCCTGCGCTGAAAGCAGCGCGAGACCTCAAAATCGAAGGGTTCTGCCGCGAACCCGGCCTCATGCTATCACATCCCTGAGCAATGACGCCCGCCGGGTGGTGCAATGTCCAGGGTCTTTTCAAAGTGCGATTGCGCTTATCATATAGGAGGTGGGTCCGCTTCCTTATGTCCTCCTCCCTAGATGGTGGCGAGGGTAGGTATCTGTCGTTTCGTAGCTGCAAGCCATAGATGTGGCATCGCAATCCAGGCCAATGTATGTCATTCCGAGTGAGCGTAGCGAACCGAGGAATCCAGAATGGCGCATCGCAGACAACGCCATGGCGTTGCCGCACTGGGAGGCTTGTTACAAGCAGGGCTGTGGTTGCAATCGGAAGACTCTGGATTGCAGAGCGGCTAGCCACTTCGTGGGTTCTTCGGCTACGCTCGGAATGACATGTACACAGGCGTACTTGCAATTCGTGTGTTACATACCTTTGTCAGATCCCTTGATGGGAGGGGGTTAGGGTGTGGGTGACGGTGGGGTGGTGGGAAACACCTGCCTTCGACAACGAAAAGGCCCTGTTAGGGGCTCCCGTTCTGTTGACTACCGTTTCCTAGCTCAATATAATTTACCCGACAATTTTCGTTGAAAGGGAGGCTTAACTTGAAAGGCAAAGTATTCGCTGTCTGGGCGGTGCTGGCTCTAGTTCTTGGCGTGGTTGCTCTGGCTGCCTGTACGCAGGAAGAGGACGACGCGACGGGTGATAGGCTTCAGGAAGTAAAGGACCGGGACAAGGTGATATGCGCCAGCCGCAACGACGTGCCGGGCTACGGGCATCTGGACCCGGCTGGCAACAACGTGGGCTTTGACATCGACCTCTGCCGCGCCCTGGCCGCAGCGGTGCTGGGCGACCCTAACAAGATTGAGATCCGGCTGATTACCGCGGCGGAGCGTGGACCGACGATCCAATCCGGTGAGGTTGACATGTTGGTGCGCACCGTGACCTGGACAACCTCCCGGGACTCTCAGTGGGGCAACTACGCCCAGACGATGTTCTTCGACGGCCAGGGATTCATGGTCAATAAGGAAACGAACCCGAACGTAACCAGCGCGCTCGACCTGGATGGAACAACGGTCTGCGTGACCCAGGGGACCACCACGGAGTTGAACCTGGTGGACTTCTCGGCCCAGAATAACCTGACTATCAGAGCTCTGACTTTCGAGGATACCGACGCGGTGTCGGCGGCCTACCAGAGCGGCCAGTGCGACGCCTTCACCAACGACCGGTCACAGCTGGCAGCAATAGGCAGCGGCTTCGACAACCCCGACGCTCATGTGATACTGCCCGAAACGATATCGGAAGAGCCTCTTGGCCCAGTGGTGCCCCACGGCGACGACCAGTGGTTTGACATAGTGAAGACGGTCATGGGAATCCTCATCTATGCCGAGGCCTACGGCGTAAGCTCCGGCAACGTGCCCGGCGCAGTCACCGGCAACGCAAAGGTTGACCGGCTCTTTGGACTGGAGGGATCCTTCGGCCAGGAGAGCCTGGGCATCAGCCAGACAGCGGCTCAGAACGTAATCCGCTCCGTGGGCAACTACGGCGAAATCTACAACCGCAATCTGGGCCCTGGCGGCATTAACCTGCCCAGGGAAAACGGCCGGAACGCTCTGTGGGCAGACGCTCCTTGCAAGGACTGCCCCAAGGGCGGACAGATATACTCCGCGCCCCTGCGATAACTCCACCCTCACCTGAGAGCTGGATGAATGGAAGCGGGTAACTGAGGGGGGCGGCCGGCAGTCCGCTGGTCGCCCCTTTATTCGTTAAAACTGCGTGGTGACAGATGCGAACTGTATCACGACACTTGACCTACCAGGGCATTCCGGTCTGGCGGCACGCCAAAATTATCCAATGGGCTTTGCAGATTGTGTCCGGAGTCCTGGTGGTCGCGCTTGTAGTCTGGTTCTTCGCCAACATCAGCAACGCAATACAGGCACGGGACATTCCCTACGGCTTTGGCTTTCTGGACAGGGCGTACCAGACGTCCATCGGCCATCACTTTCTAAGCTACTCGCCGTCGAAAACCTTCCGCTACGCGGTTGTGGTGGCAATCAGCAACACCCTGGTAGTCTCCATCATCGGCGTCATCCTGGCGACGGCCCTGGGGGTCGTGGTGGGCGTGGCGCGCATATCCGGCAACTGGCTTGTTTCCAGAATATCGTTGGCCTACGTCGAGTTCTTCCGAAACGTGCCTCTGCTGGTGCAGCTGTTCTTCTGGTTCTACATCGTTCTGGCGCTGCCTCCCGTCCGCGAGGCGTTCGTGATCGGGCAGCGGTTGTACATAAGTAACGCCGGCGTATCGATGCCGTGGCCGTCCCCCTCCGGGACGGGCGCAGCGAGCGCGTGGCTGGGGTTGATGGCAGGGGCCGTCATCGTGGGGGGGGTGGCGCACCGGTGGCTGACGCGCAGGGAGGCTATGACCGGGGCGTCCTCGTATCCCCTTCTCTTGAGCTTCGCCATAGTCGTGGTGATAGGCGCATCGGGCTGGCTGGGAGTCAGCGCGGTATCCGGTGAGGCGCCTTTGGTCATATCTTACCCTGCGGCCCAGGGCGACTTCGGACGCATCGCGGGAGGGGGCACTATGCCGGGGGCGCTAATCGCGCTGCTGGCGGGACTGGTTATCTACACCTCGGCCTTCATTGCCGAAATCGTGAGAGCGGGTATCCAGTCAGTGAATCGCGGGCAGGTGGAGGCGGCCCGGGGCCTGGGGCTGTCGCCGATGAAGGCCCTGCGCCACGTGACCTTTCCCCAAGCGCTGCGGGTCATAGTGCCGCCTCTGATAAGCCAGTACCTGAACCTGACCAAGAACAGCAGCCTGGCGGGGGCCATCGGCTATGCCGACCTGACCAACGTTGCCAAGACGATGACCCAGACCGCTCCGGCGGTGTCTATCTACATCATAATTATGCTGGCCTACCTCGCCATGAGCCTGACCTACTCGCTGATTGGAAATCTGTACAACCGCCACATCCGGTTCACCGGAGCCTAGGGGATGAATCCCAACACTAACGCAGCGCATCAAATAGGGCCGCCACGCTCCGAGACGGGAGCGCTGGGGTGGGCGTCGGCCAACCTTTTCAGCAGCCGGTTCGACGGGACGCTTACCGTCGTGGGCGTTGTCGTGGCGGCGCTGGCTCTCTGGTTCGGACTCCAATGGGCCATCCTGGAGGCCGACTGGAGCGTTGTAGCCACGCTGGGCGGCCTGATGGCAATAGGCCCGTACAATACTGACGCTGCCTGTCCGGGTAACAACTGCTTCTGGAGACCACAGGTTTCGCTCCTACTGGTGACTATGCTGCTCGGAATGGTATGGGGAGTGGCCGGTGGCGGCGTTGCCAAGCGAGTTGCCATTCTGGTGGCGGTGGTGGCGGCAGCGTTCGCCTTTCTGCCGTACAGCCTGGAGAGGATGGGGCTGGACGTTCGACTGCTGCTGCTGGCGAACCTGCCTGCGCTGGCTGCGGGATGGGTCCTGGCGAGGTACACGCTGCTGGGCAGCGTGCGCTGGGTAATCATTCTGGGCGCAGCGACGTTCGTGCTGACCCTGGTCCTGCTGAGGGGCGCTGAGTCCGTTCCCGGACTCCAACCGGTGTTGGTCATCTACTGGGGCGGCCTTATGCTGAACCTGCTGCTGGCGGTGGCCGGGATTGTGCTCAGCCTGCCCATTGGTATAGCGCTCGCCTTGGGGCGGCGCAGCCACCTGCCCGTTGTAAAGCTGCTGTGCGTCGTCTTCATCGAGGTGTTCCGCGGGGTGCCGCTGATAACGCTGCTGTTCATGTCCCAGGTGCTGGTGCCGCTGGCCTTTCCGGAGGACTTCCCGCAAAACTCCCTGTTCCGAGCGGCGGTGGTGATTACCTTGTTCAGCTCGGCCTACATGGCGGAAAACATACGCGGCGGGCTCCAGGCGCTACACCCAGGCCAGGTGGAGGCGGCGCGCGCCCTGGGGCTGCCCAGTTGGCAGACCACCCTGCTCATCTCCCTGCCCCAGGCCATCCGCAACGTAATCCCCACCATTGTGGGGCAGTTCATCTCGCTGTTCAAGGACACTAGCCTGGTTTACATAATTGGTATGCTCGATGTGGTGGAAATCAGCCGGGCGTTCATTCAGGGCAACACGCAGTACCTGTCTCATGCGCCCGAGCTGTTCATCTTCCTGGCACTGGTCTTCTGGGTATTCACATATACGATGTCATACGTGAGCCGGCGGATAGAGCGACACCTGAGAGTGGGCGAGCGGTAACCGCCGCACCATGCCGATGAGGAAATCAGTACACACGAGGACCGTTATGACTACAGACAAGAAAGCGGTGGAGGAAGAAACCCAGGCGGCAGTTGAGGACATGATAATCTGCCGGGACGTGCACAAGTGGTTCGGCGACTTCCACGTTCTACGTGGCATCACTACGACAATCAAGAGGGGCGAGGTGGTGGTCGTCTTTGGGCCGTCCGGCTCGGGCAAGTCCACGTTCATTCGCACCATCAACCGTCTGGAGGAGCACCAGCGCGGCGACATCATCGTGAGCGGCATCGAGCTTACGAACGACGTCCGCAACATCGACGCCATACGCCGAGACGTGGGCATGGTTTTCCAGTCCTTCAACCTCTTTCCACATCTCACGGTGATGGACAACATTACGCTGGCACCCAGGAAGGTGCGTCACATGACGTCCAGGGAGGCCGAGGATGTTGCCATGGAACTGCTGCGGCGCGTAGGCATCCCTGAGCAAGCCGACAAACACCCCAGCGAGCTGTCCGGCGGCCAACAGCAGCGGGTGGCGATAGCCCGCGCGCTTGCCATGCAACCCAACATCATGCTGTTCGACGAGCCCACCTCCGCGCTGGACCCGGAGATGATCAAAGAGGTGCTGGACGTGATGCGAGAGCTCGCCACCTCCGGCATGACGATGATCGTCGTCTCTCACGAGATGGGATTCGCCAGGGAGGTCGCCGGCCGCCTGATGATGTTCGATGAGGGCGTCATAGTAGAAGAGGGCCCGCCCGAGCAGATATTCGAGAATCCCCAGAACGACAGGACCAAGCTATTCCTGTCCCAAATCCTCTAAACCCGCGAAGCCGGACGTTAACAGGAAAGGAAGGGAAAGGCGCACAGCGACAGGGCCTTTCCAAAGTCGAAGGCAGACGTCCCCATCCGCCCCACCTTCACCCACCCCCTAACCCCCTCCCGCCAAGGGAGGGAGCATAAGAAGGCGTCTCCATCGCCCACGTGACGTACACAATCGCACTTTGGAAAGGCGCACGGCGAGGCAACGACTAACCCGAGTATCACTCTACGGGGCCAGCCTGACCGTGGCCGTCCTGCGCCACTGGCTACTGGCTATTGGCCATCTCGTAGATGAACTGCCAGTTGACGCCAAACCTGTCGGTGCAGGCGCCAAAGTAGGCTCCCCAGAACGTCTCCTGCATCGGCATGGTCACCTTCCCGCCGTCTGATGTTCTGGCGAACAGCGAGTCCGCCGCCTCCCTGCTCTCCGCGGAGTACGAAAGCGAAAAGTTGTCGCCCACAACCCGCGGCGGCCCGAACTGTGCCGGCATGTCGCTGCCCATCAGGATGCTGCTGCCAACGGGCAGCGACACGTGCATTATCTTATCCTTGTCGGCGTCGTCGATCTCCATGTCGGCGGGTCCATTGGCGAACGTTTCCAGCGCTTGGTACTCGCCACCAAAGACGGAGCGGTAGAACTCGAACGCCTCGCGGCAGTTGCCGTTGAAGTTGAGATAAGCATTGATGGTCATAGGTGGCTCCTCTCCCCAGTATTGGTGCGGATATAGCTTACGTGTGCGGAATTGGTCGCGTCAAGTCGATCCTGATTGTCACAATCGTCCCAAATTCCACCAATCAAGAAATTGACACAAATTTCACAAACTGCTATATTGCACTGCGACTTCACCAACGCAGGCAGTGCGACGATGTAGGAACATCGTGCTGCGTGGTGATGCGTCGCCCTGACCCTCTTGGTTTGTTTCGTGGGCGGCGCTCGTTATAGGGCAAGGCGCCAAGGGCATCCCAGGCGACCCTTACTCGGTCCCTGGTCGGGCAGGCGCATGGCGTCCGGTTGGCGCCGGCATACTGGGCGCTTTCCTTTGTCTTGGTTGGTTCTAGAATCTTCATCGTGGGAGTGGCAACCCTCATGGTAGAATCCCGGCCTGGCCCCGTCTGCCCGGTATTGTTCCGGCGTTAGCGGTAAGAGCGGCAACCGTTATGAAACACTCCTACGTGCCAAACCTGGTCAAGCAGGGACTGTACGACCCTCAGTTCGAGCACGAGGCATGCGGCGTGGGTCTTGTAGCGAACATCAAAGGGCGCAAGTCCCACGAGATAATAACCCAGGGACTCGAGGTTCTGAAGAACCTGGGGCATCGCGGCGCTTGTGGCGCTGACCCCGAAACGGGAGACGGCGCCGGGGTCCTCATGCAGATGCCCCACGACTTCTTCCTCCGAGAGGCCGAGCGGCTGGGCTTCTCGCTGCCCACGCCGGGCGACTACGGCGTGGGCATGGTGTTTCTGCCGAGGGACACCGAGCAGCGGGAACGCTGCCAGCGCATCGTGGAGCGCGTCGTCGAGGAGGAGGGCCAGAGTTTTCTCGGCTGGCGCGACGTGCCTGTCTCCCCGGACGCCATTGGCTGGATGGCCGCCGAGGTCATGCCCGTCATCAGGCAGTTCTTTGTCGCGCGTGGGGGCGGCGGGAAGGACCGCGACGCCTTTGCCTTGAGGCTCTACCTTGTCAGACGCCGCATCGAGAGCGAGGCTGCCGCCACCGATATGTCGGAAAGACGAGACTTCTATGTGTGCAGCCTGTCTGCCGATCAGATTGTCTATAAGGGCCTGATCATGGCCCACCAGCTCGAGGGCTTCTATCACGACCTTACCGACGAGGACACCACCAGTTCCTACGTCATGGTGCACTCGCGCTTCAGCACCAACACACTGGGTTCGTGGAAGTTGGCCCATCCGTACCGCTTCATCATCCACAACGGGGAGATCAACACCCTGCGCGGCAACGTCAACTGGATGACTGCCAGGCAGGGTATGTTCTCCTCGCCCGCTTTCGGCGACGACATCGATAAGCTCTTCCCGATAGTCACGACGGATCAGAGCGACACCGCCAGCTTCGACAATGCCCTAGAGTTGCTGCTGGCCACGGGTAGGTCGCTGCCCCACGCGCTCATGATGATGATACCGGAGGCGTGGGGCGATCACATCCCTATGGAGCAGGCCAAGAGGGACTTTTACGACTATCATTCCAGGATTATGGAACCCTGGGATGGTCCCGCCCTCATCATCGGCGCTGACGGCCATCGCGTGTGCGGTGTGCTTGACAGGAACGGCCTGCGTCCCTGCCGCTATCTGGTCACCACGGACGACTTGCTGATCATGGCATCCGAGACTGGCGTGCTCGACGTGCCGCTCGAAAAGGTGCTGTACAAGGACCGCATATACCCGGGCCGCATGTTCGAGTTGGATACCGATGAGGGGCGTATCATTGAGGATGCCGAGGTGAAGGCCGAGTTGTCCAATCGCCGCCCGTATGGCAGGTGGCTCAGAGAGAACAGCATTGACCTGGAGTCCTTGCCGGAACCTTCTCACACGCACTCTGAGGAGTTCGAAACGCTGCGTGAGAGGCAGAACGCTTTCGGCTACACGCTCGAGGATATGCGCATGATCATGGAGCCAATGGCGATGAGCGGGTCGGAGCCGGTTGGTTCGATGGGCGACGACACGCCGCTCGCGGTGCTGTCCGACCACCTACCTTCGCTGTTCGAGTACTTCAAGCAGATGTTCGCGCAGGTGAGCAATCCTCCACTCGACGCCATCAGGGAGGAGTTGGTCACCTCGCTCGAAACCACCATCGGCTCCGAGAGGAACCTTTTCGACGAATCGCCGGAGCACTGCCGCCAACTCCGCCTGAAAGGGCTCGTGCTGACCAACCGCGAGTTGGCGAAGATTCGCGACATCGACCTGCCCGGCCTGCGCGCCAGGACCCTCTCCACGCTGTTCAGTGTCGAGGATGGCAAGGGCGCCCTCGAACGAGCGATGGACGGATTGCGGAAGGAGGCGTCGCGGGCGATAGCGGAGGGTTATACCATACTGATACTGTCGGACCGCGGCGTGGACCGGACGCGCGCGCCCATCCCCAGCCTGTTGGCGACGGCGGGCGTTCACCATCACCTGATACGCGAGGGTAAGCGCGCCAGGGTGGGTATCGTCGTCGAATCGGGCGAACCCAGAGAGGTGTCCCACTTCGCGCTGCTGTCGGGATACGGCGCTGGCGCGATCAACCCATACCTGGCCTTCGAGACCCTCGAAGAGATGGCTGGCGGGGGTGACTTCGCCGAGCCGCTGAACTACGAGACGGCCGAGTACAACTACGTCAAAGCGGCGCACAAGGGCGTACTCAAGGTTATCTCCAAGATGGGCGTTTCGACGCTGCAAGGCTATCGCGGGGCGCAGATCTTCGAGGCGGTGGGTCTAAACCAGGCCGTGATAGACCGCTACTTTACCTGGACGCCGTCCCGCATCGGCGGCGTGGGACTGGACGAAATCGAAGAGGAGAGCCGCCGTCGGCACTCCGGCGCATACCATGACCGGAAAATCGGCGACGCTCTCGACCTCAGCCCCGGCGGACGCTACCAGTGGCGGCGCGAGGGCGAGTACCACATGTGGAACCCGGACACGATTGCCAAGCTGCAATACGCCGCCGAGGCCAACGACTTCAAGAGCTACCAGGAGTTCGCCGATTTCGCGGACGGCCGGAGCGAGGAACTCTGCACGATAAGGGGGCTGCTGGACTTCAAGAGGCTTGACGAGCCGATTTCCCTCGATGAGGTCGAACCGGCCGCGGAGATAGTCAAGCGCTTTGCGACGGGAGCCATCTCGCTCGGCTCGATCGGCCGCGAGGCGCACGAAACCATGGCCATCGCCATGAATCGCGTCGGCGCGAGGAGCAACACGGGCGAGGGAGGCGAGGACTACCATCGCTTTACTCCCGACTCCAACGGCGACTCCCGCAGCAGTGCGATGAAGCAGGTGGCTTCAGGGCGATTCGGCGTAACTATCAACTACCTGTGCAATGCCAGCGACCTCCAGATAAAGATGGCGCAAGGTTCCAAGCCCGGCGAGGGCGGACAGCTTCCCGGCTACAAGGTGGACGACTACATCGGCTGGGTGCGAAACTCCACGCCTGGCGTGGAACTTATCTCGCCGCCGCCGCACCACGACATCTACTCTATCGAAGACCTCGCTCAGCTCATCTACGACCTGAAGAACGCGAACCCCGCTTCTCGCGTGCACGTCAAGTTGGTGGCCGAGGCCGGCGTGGGAACCATTGCCGCGGGCGTGTCCAAGGGGCATGGCGACGTCGTGCTCATCAGTGGTGACAGCGGCGGCACGGGAGCGTCGCCGGAGTCCTCGATCAAGCACGCCGGTCTGCCCTGGGAGCTCGGCTTGGCGGAAACGCAGCAGGTGCTCGTCCTGAACGACCTTCGAGGGCGGATCGTCGTCCAAACCGATGGGCAACTCAAGACGGGCCGCGACGTTGCCATCGCCTGTCTGCTGGGAGCGGAGGAGTTCGGATTCGCGACCGCGCCCCTCATCACGCTGGGCTGCATCATGCTCCGCAAGTGCCACCTGAACACGTGCTCGGTGGGAATAGCCACACAGGACCCGGAGTTGCGGCGGCTGTTTCGAGGAAAGCCGGAGCACGTCATCAACTACTTCTTCTTTGTCGCCGAGCACCTGCGGCAGATCATGGCTGAGCTGGGGTTCCGCACGGTGAACGAAATGGTCGGGCGAGTGGATAGGCTGGACAGCCGCAAGGCGGTGGAGCACTGGAAGGCGGGCGGACTGGACTTTTCCGCCTTGCTCGAAAAGCCCGACGTGCCGGACCATGTCGCCACCTACTGTCGCGAGGAGCAGGACCATGCCCTCTGGAAGGCGCTCGACAACGACCTGATAGAGCAGAGCAGGGACGCCATCGAGCGCAAAGAGCCGCTGCGGTTGAACATGCCGATTCACAACCACAACCGCAGCGTTGGCGCGATGCTGAGCCATGAGGTGGCCAAGCGTTACGGCGAGGATGGGCTGCCCGATGACCTGTTGCAGATCTCATTCGAAGGCTCGGCCGGGCAGAGTTTCTCGGCGTTCCTGGCAAAGGGAATTACCATGAACGTGGAAGGCGACGCCAACGATTACTTCTGCAAGGGGCTATCCGGCGGCAAGGTCACAATCAAGCCGCCGCCGCGTGCGAAATTCGAGCCGGAGAAAACCGTCATCATCGGCAACGTCGCCCTCTACGGCGCGACCGGCGGCAAGGCGTTCATCAGGGGCGTCGCCGGAGAGCGTTTCGCTGTGCGCAACAGCGGCTCCGAGGCAGTAGTCGAGGGCGTAGGAGACCACGGCTGCGAGTACATGACGCGTGGCAAGGTCGTCGTGCTAGGCCCCACGGGCCGCAACTTCGCGGCGGGTATGAGCGGCGGCGAGGCGTTCGTCCTAGACGAATTCGGCGACTTCAAGAGTTTGTGCAACACCGAGATGGTTGGCCTGGAGGGCGTGGAAGCGGAAGACGATGAGCGCGAGCTTCGAGGGCTGATAGAAGAGCATCACCGCCACACAGGAAGCGCCAATGCTAGGAGAGTACTTGAGAACTGGGACGCCATGCTGCCTATGTTTGTGAAGGTCATGCCGCACGATTACAAGCGCGCGCTCGAAGAACGCAAGCAGGGAAGCATCGCGTAATGGGCAAGCCCACAGGGTTCAAGGAAAGCCAGCGTCTGCCCCTTCCGCGCGCGCCCGTCGCCGAGCGAACCAAAGGCTTTGGCGAGATTTACGGCGATTGGACCGAGGAGCAGGCACGAGAGCAGGGGTCGCGCTGCATGAACTGCTCCGTTCCCTTCTGCCATATGGGCTGCCCGCTCGGCAACCGAATCCCCGACTGGAACGACCTCGTCTATCGAGGTCATTGGAGGGAGGCGCTGGAGTCGCTTCACTCCACCAACAACTTCCCCGAGTTTACCGGAAGGATATGCCCCGCTCCCTGCGAGGTGTCCTGCGTGCTGGCCATCAACCAGGACCCCGTCTCAATCGAGTATATCGAGAAGTCGATTGCCGACAGGGGCTGGAAAGAGGGTTGGATCACGCCGCGGATTCCCAAGGAACGCACCGGCAAGAGCGTGGCGATAGTCGGCTCCGGCCCCGCCGGTCTCGCGGCTGCCCAGCAACTCAACCACTGCGGTCACCGGGTCACCGTGTTCGAGAGGGATGCCCAAATCGGCGGCCTGCTGCGGCTCGGCATTCCCGACTTCAAGCTGGAAAAGCACGTCGTTCAACGCCGCGTCGATCAGATGGCGCAGGAAGGCGTCGAGTTCAGAACGGGCGTTTACGTGGGCCAAAACTACCCGGCGGAAGAGTTGCGAGAGGGCTACGACGTAATCCTGCTCGCGGGCGGCTCCACGATTCCGCGCGACCTGCCGGTGCCGGGGCGCGAGCTCGACGGCGTGCACTTCGCGATGGACTACCTGACCCAGCAGAACAGGTTGCTCGCCGGCGAGCGAATCGACCCCGCCGAGCGCATCACCGCCGAGGGCAAGCGCGTGGTCATCATGGGCGGCGGAGACACAGGCTCGGACTGTCTTGGAACCGCGCATCGCCAGGGAGCCGAGGTCGTCTATCAGCTCGAGTTGCTGCCCGAACCGCCTCTGGAGAGACGCGACGACAACCCATGGCCGCAGTGGTCCACGATTCTCAGAACGTCCTCTTCCCACGAGGAGGGCGGCATCCGCGACTACAACATTCTCACCAAGCGCTTTTCGGGCAGTGAAGGCAGAATGGAACGGCTACACGCCGTTCGCCTTGAGTGGGGGCCGCCGGACCAAACCGGCCGGCCCGCCATGAACGAGGTTGCAGGAAGCGAGTTCGTCATAGAGGCCGACCTGGTGCTGTTGGCGATGGGTTTCGTCCACCCCGAGCACGGCAGCATGTTGTCCGACCTAGGCATGGAGTTGGACGGGCGCGGTAACGTCAAGACGGACAGGAATAAGATGACGAGCGTTCCGGGCGTGTTCGCTGCCGGAGACATGTCGCGCGGTCAATCGCTGGTGGTATGGGCGCTCGCGGAGGGTCGCGAGGCTGCCCGCGGCATCGACGAGTTCCTTATGGGCAGCACGCGCCTCGCCCGCGTACTGCCGTAGCGTCTCCTGTTCCTTCCTCCTTGACTGCGGAAGGTTGGGATAAGGGTGACCAGGGCAAGCTGTTGGAACCCTGAGGTAGAAGCAATGCCACACCGAATCCTCAAAATCCAGAACGCGCGCTTCATCGTCACACTGGACGACGACAGGCGAATCATCCGGGACGGAGCGGTGGTAGTCGAGGGCGATCGCATCACGCGCGTCGGCAAAACCACCGAACTGCGCGAGATACCTGCCGACAGGCTAATCGACGCGAGCGAGATGGTGATCACGCCCGGATTCGGCAACGGGCACATGCACATCAGCTATGCCCACGCCACCAGGGGCATCTTCCCGGATGACCTCGGCCCAGCGTACCTTCCCAACGTCTTCAAGCTGCAATCGGTGATGACCAAGGAGGAAGAGTACTACACCTCGCTCCTCGCTATCACCGAGCTTCTCAAGTACGGAACCACCAGCTTCCTCGACCCCGGCAGCACCAAGCATATCGACGCCTGTATGAAGGCATACGAGGACTCCGGTTGCCGCGTCATCGTGGGAGCGCAGGTGACCGACCGCCCCAATCCTCTGAACCTGCCCGTCTATGCCACCTCCGAGGCCGTGGAGCTGATGGAGAAGACCATCGCCGGCTTCGACCACCGCCTCGACGACCGCGTTCGCGCGTGGGCTATGCCCTTCTCCGCGGAGTTCGCGTCGGAAGAGCTGCTACTCGCCGCCAAGCAACTCGCCGACCGGCACGGTACGGGTTTGACGCTCCATCACAGCACCGGCACGGCGGCTATCGAAACGTCCATGAAAGCGCACGGCAAGACTCCCACCGAGCGGCTGGAAGACCTGGGCGTGCTGGGCCCCAATGTGGTTCTGGCGCACGGGCTGGGGCTGAGCGACGCGGAACTCGACAGCATAGCGCGAAGCGGCGCGAACGTAGTGATGTGTCCCACAGCTGCCATCAAGGGCGGCTCCGGCATGACCAGGACTGCCAAGCTGCCCGAAATGCTCGAAAGGAGAATCTGCGTTGGACTCGGCACGGACGCGGGCAACAATTCCAACCTGCTCGAAACGATGCGCTCCATGTACCTGGTCGCCGTGCTGTACAAGGACGGGCGCGAGGATGTGTCCATGATTCCCGCCGAGGCCGCGCTGGAACTGGCGACGCTCGGAACCGCTCGCGCCCTGGGTCTCGGCGATGACACGGGCTCGATAGAAGTGGGCAAGAAGGCCGACCTCGTGCTGTTCGACACCAGACGCGCGGAGTGGCGAACCCTCTTCAACCCGGTCAACAACCTGGTCTATAACGCGGATGGCAGAAGTGTCCACACGGTCATCGTGGACGGCCGGGTGGTGGTAGAGAACCACGCGCCGGTATTCGTGGACGAGTGGGAGTTGATCCAAAAGGTGCAGCGCATAGGCGAGGAGATGATGGCGCGCGCGGGCGTGTCGTTCGCGTCGAGGTGGCCGGTGGTGTAGAGAGAGGCGGAGGCTCGCCAACAGGGTGGCGGCTAGTGAGTACGCATTGCTCGACTTTCAACATGGTTACCCAAGATACGCTAGATGGAGGATGGACTAGGCCTTAGCTGGTCAGGGCTACCCCGATAATCGCGGCAATGATAGTAACCCAGGCTCCACCCATAAGCAGATATAGATTGTTGAGCCGTCTTTCAAATTGGTCGAACCGTGTGTTCATCTCAACCCGCAGGTTGTTCATCCCAACCCGTAGTGAATCCATGGAACTGCTTAGGTCGCTCAGCCTCCCATCGACCTGCTCGTAAGCGCCCTCGAGCTTGCTGACTCTCTGTTCCAATGCCATGCTCTCGTACCTCGTGGGCAATATACCACAATCCCCACCCCGTGAACATGCTCCGGTTAGCTTCCGTTTAGCCGTTCATAGGCCAGACGCCGCAATCGCACCCAATCCCATACCGACCCGACTAATGGCCAAGTGAACCATCGGCAAGCCATCACTCGTAGTCCATCCCTATGTGCCCCCCACGCTCCAGTTCCGCGTACTCCTCATCGGAGACCTGTAGCAGCGTCTTATAGACGTAGTCGTTATCCTCGCCGAGGCGGACGGGCCCGCGTCGGATTCTGAGGGGAGGCTCGGACATCTTGAAGGGCGCGCCCGGGTACAGGTGTGTGCCGGTGTCCTCCTGGGTAACCTCCTCGAACGCGCCGCGCTCCCGTAGATGGGGGTCGGCGTAGGCGTCGCGCTGGTCCATGACCGCGCCCGCCGCGACGCCCGCATCCTGCAATACGCGCATCACCTCGTAGTGGTCTCGCTGCCGAGTCCACTCGCTGATGTGGTCGTCGATCTCGTCGTGGCTCCGGTGACGGCTGACGTGCGTGGCGAAGCGCGGGTCAGCCGCCCACTCCGGTTGTCCCAGCGCGCCGCGGAACGCCTCCCAGTCGTGGTCGTTGAAGATGGTGATGTTGACCCAGCGGTCGTCGCCCTTGCAGGGGTAGCAGCCCTGGATGGCGGTGGGATGGCGATTGCCGATGGTCGATGCGCTGCGCCCGTTCATGGAGTAGTCCATGAAGAACTGGCCCAAGAATGGCATGGCGTTCTCCGCTTGCGCGAGCTCTATGAGCTGCCCCTTGCCCGTGCGCCTGCGGTAGTGCAGCGCGGCCATGACAGAGAACGCCCCCTGCGCACCGGCGGCGGCGTCCGCGACGTAAACCTGCGTATTCGCCGACGGGTCCATGTCCGTGTAACCTCGAAGCAGTGAATGGCCTATCGTCCCCTCCATGTGAATGCCAAGGGAGCGAAAGTTGCTGTACCGGCCCGTGCTGCCGTAGGCGGGCATTCGCAGCATCACGATGTCCTGCCGGCGCTCCCTCAGCATGTCGTAGGAGATGCCCAGCTTGTCCATCGTCTCCGTTACGTTGTTCTCCACGAAGACGTCACTGATTTCTACGAGGCGCGCGAAGATGTTCATGCCTTCGGGACGCAGCAAGTCAACTGTCATGCTAAGCTTGTTGCGCCCGTGCGCGTTGAACACCGGGGAGCGGTTCCAGGGACGCGCGCCGGGAACCCGGCCGGGCATCCCGCCGAACAGGGGCGGCGAGTTCTGGATGAGCGACTCGGGAGGATGCGCCATAACGCCGCGTGTGAGCGGGGCGGGATGCGTCGTCGATTCGACGCGGATGACCTCCGCGCCCATGTCGGCCAGCAGCGTCGCGCAGTACGTGCCGGCCCACACCACGCTCATGTCTAGGACCCTGACTCCCTCCAGCGGCAGCCCTGGCATGTGTAACCTCCTAAATCGCGTTCTGCTCTCTCAGACGCGCGATGTCCTCCCTGGTGTACCCCAGCCCCGTGAGCGTCTCATCGTTGTGCTGCCCCAATGTAGGCGCGGGCCTCCGAATCGACCATGGCGATTCGTTCATAACGAAGGGCCGCCCCGGATATCTGAGCCGGCCCGCCACCGGATGTTCCATCTCTGCGAAGGCGTTACGTTGGTTGAAGTTTGGGTCGTCGGCGAGGTCTTCCATCGAGTTTATGGGGCCGCTGAGCACGCCGGCCTCCTGCGCCGCATACCAGATTTCGTATTTCGTCCGCTCCAGGCACCAGGGGATGAAGTATTCCTCGAACTCCTGCTTCAACTCGGGGTCGCTCTGAGCGGTCGGAGTGCGCCACTTGGGATCCTCGAATGTCTCCGGTTCTCCAAGCATCCGAACGACTCTGGGGAAGTAAACGATTCCACCGGTCAATTCCACGTAGCCGTCCGCGCAGGGATAAACCCCGATGGGATAGCCCATAGAGCCGAATGGCGTGCGTCGGCTGACCTCGCCCGTGTACTGGTAGGCCAGCAGCATCGACATGCGGCGGTCTATGGAGCCGACCTGCGTTTCCATGATGGACACGTCCACGTGCTGGCCCGCGTCCTGGAGCCGGGCGGTGAACAGCGCGCCCATAGTGACCACCGCGGCGGCGGCTCCCGCCTGGTACTGGACGACGGTCCCGCCCATCTTGATCGGTTCCCTGTCTTCGAGGCCGGTGGAGTACATTTCGCCGCCCATTCCGTAGAAGATGATCTCAGAAGCCCGCAAGTTCCGATATGGCCCGCTCTGGCCGAAGTTCGATACAGACGTCATGACCAGGTTGGGGGTGATGGCCCTCAGAGCGTCGTAACCCAGCCTGAAACCCTCCATCTCACCAGGCCGGAAGCTCTCCACCACGATGTCAACGCTCCTGACCAACTCTCGAACTATCCTCCTGGCAGCCTCAGTCTTGAGGTTGAGCGTAATGCCGCGTTTGTTCGTGTTCAGGTGCAGGAACAAACCGCTCCTCTCCGGGTGTGGCTCGTCATTCGGAAACGGCCCAAGATGCCTTGCGCCATCTCCACCGTCGGGCCGTTCTACCTTGAGAACGTCCGCGCCGTAGTCGGCCAGCAACTTCGTGCAGTACGCCCCCGCGATGTAGTGAGTGAAGTCGAGAACCCTTACGTCCGAGAGCGCGCCCTCGGCCATGACAGCCTCCTCTTTATGTTCCTTCCCCTGTATGGCAGGGCTATGATGAGGGCGCAACGTCAAGCCCCGGACTCAGCCCCGGCTCCAGCTCTACCCCGAGCGCGTTCAGCGCCGCGCCGAGCATGGCATAGTAGCCAACCAGCGCCACCAGGTCCACCGTAAGCCTTGGGCCGAGCAGGTGCAGCACTGCCTGGAACGTCCTGTCAGTGAGAGTACCCTTGCTCACCAGTTCTTTCGCGGCCTGGGCGAACACCCCCTCCTTGGCCGGCAGGCCCATCGGGGCTCTACCCGACCTTATGGACTCTATGACCTCGTCGCGCACTCCGACTCGTCGAGCCACAGGCTCATGGTGCGCCCATTCGTACTGGCTGCCCAACTGCCGCGCCGCGCTCAGAATCGCGATCTCACGTATCACCGGGTCCAGAGGGGAATTGAAGCGTAGGTACTCCCCGAGTCTGCCCACTGCCTCAGCCGCGTCCGGACTGTTGAGCAGCGCCCCAAACGAGTGCGGCATCCCGCCGCCCGACTCTGCGCTGACGCGCCCCTCCGCAATGCGGTCGAAGACGTGGCGCCTGTCTGGGGGAAGCTCTTCTCTGGAGACATAGGGCAGTCGTGACATGATTTCCTCTCCGTCGTGCTGTTCGTACAACCTTCTATCTATCGTCGTCGCGAGACTCATCGCTCGAGGCGATGGTCTGCCTTCTGCCGCCTCATGACCTCTTCTGACACCCTCGAACGCAGCGCCGCAAGCGCCTCGCTGATGGTGACGTCATACCGTTCGGGGCGTCTGAGGGCCTTGTGACGGTCGTGAAGGCGGGCGAACTCCTTGCGGAACCGCTCTCGCAACTCATCGAGAGAGGGTAGGGGGGCGACCAATTTGCCGTCCCGCATCACCTCTCGCAGAAGCGGCTGCGCTTCATCGTCCGGAGGATGTTCATCCGCGCGGGCGATAACGTCGCGCCGGTAACCCCCGGCTTCGTCGCGGATACGGTACACCTGCTTGGGGCCGGGAAGCGTCTCCTTCTCGGAACTCAACTTTAGTGTCGGCCTGCCATCGTACCTCACCAGCTTGTAAACGCAGTCGGTCCAGGGAGCGTCGGCGGACACCCCGACCTTCGTCCCAACGCCAAAGCCGTCGATTGGCGATCCCGCCCTCAACAGCTCATCGACACCGAACTCGTCCAGCCCGCCGCTGGCGAATACCTGCGTGCCGCCAAAGCCGGCCTCGTCCAGGAGCGCGCGGCACCTGCGCGACAGGTCGAGCAAGTCGCCGCTGTCCAGCCGTATAGCTCTCAATTCGTGGCCCTTTTGCCGCATCTCCCGCGCCACTTCTATGGCCTTGTGCGTGCCACTAAGGGTATCATAGGTATCGACGAGGAATGTGCTAGAATTAGGAAAGGACTCGGCATACTGGCGGAAGGCGTCCGTCTCGTCGTGGAAAGCGGTAATGAATGAATGGGCCATCGTGCCGAAAGTCGGAATGTGGTGATGGCCGCCCGCGAGGACGTTGCTCGTGCCCGTGAACCCCGTCATGTAGCTTACGCGGGCGAGCCTGCCCGCCGTGTCAGGGCCATGAGTCCGGCGCGCCGCGAAGTCCACCACGCTTCTGCCGCGCGAGGCGTGCACGACGCGGGAGGTCTTGGTGGCGAGCAGGCTCTGGACGTTTGCCTGGTTCACGAGGAAGGTCTCCGGTATCTGCGCCTCGACGATTGGGGCGGTCACCTCGATGACCGGTTCGTCGGCGAAGGCTATCGCGCCTTCGGGCATGGCGCGGACGCTGCCGGTGAACTGCAGCTCCGCGAGATAGCCTAGGAACCCCTCGTCGAACAGGTTCGACGAACGCAGGAACGCGATGTCGTCGCTCGTAAAGCGCAGTTGCTGAAGGTAGTCGAGGATGTCCTGGAGGCCGGCGAAGACGAAGTAGGCTCTGTCAGGGGGATAGTGTCGAAAGAACAGGCTGAAAGTGGCCTCGCCGCTCATGCCGCTCTGCCAGAAGGCCTGCGCCATCGTGAGCTCGTAGAGGTCAGTGAAGAGCGACAGCGAGAGTTTCCCGCGCGGCATGGTATTGGCTAGAGCCTCCGCCAAGATTTGGGACAGTTTACGGACACTTTGCCAGGGCGGTCAAGTGTCCTCGCCTCTGCCTCTGCAACCGGAAGAGGAGCTATCTGCGCTGACAGCTGATGAGAAGGGATTTCGGTTGTATAGATATACCCTGTTGCTGATACTCGTTGTCCTTGCCCTGCCGTTGTCCGCCTGCGCATCCGACAGCGATTCGCCGGCCGCCGGCGGCGCGGTGCGCGCCGACCAACCCGCGCCCACGCCCGCGCCAACCCAGGCTCAGCCACAAGCCGCCGCTTCGCCCGCCGCCGCCAGTGCGCGCCCATCGTTGGCGGCCGCAACTCCAACCCAAGCCGCCCCGATTGCAGCTGCCAGCAGTCCCGCACCCCAGCCTCAGGCGACAAGCCAACCGCCAAGCGCCGCGGACCCCGCGGCCAAATTCGGGAACGAGGTGAACGACCTGGCGCATCCGTTCACGCTGCGGAGCGTCGATGGGCCGTCATTCTCGCTGGAGGCTGAGCGGGGCAGGAAGAGCGTTGTCCTCGTCTTCTATCGCGCCTACTGGTGAACGTTCTGCCGCGCTCAACTCGTCGAGTTGACTAAAGAGTACGACAAGATTCAAAAGCTCAACGCAGAGGTGGTGGCGATTAGCGTAGATGATCTCTCCAACGCGCGCACCATGGCGCAGCGTGTGAACATACCCTTCCCGGTGCTGTACAACCCGGACAAGGACGTAGTGCGCGACTATGGAGTGTTCAACCTGCTAGGAGACGGACTGGCTGCCCCCGCAACCTTCATAATAGACCTGAATGGAGCGATAACCTTCAAGCACGTTGGCAGTTCTAGCGGCGACCGCGCGTCCTCCAGTCAAGTGCTGGAACAGCTGCGGCAGCTGGGAGGTTCGAGCGGAAATGCCACCACTGTGGCCGCCGCCGTCGCGTCCACGCCCCAGCCGGCCGCCGCTCCATCACAGGCGGCCTCGACTCCCACCGCCGCCAGCGTGCGGCCGTCGCCGTCGTCCGCGACTCCAACCCAAGCCGTACCGACCGCCGCCGCCAGCAGTCCCACGCCCCAGCCGACCGCCGCTCCAGCACAGGCGGCCTCTACTCCCACCGCCGCCAGCGTGCGACCATCGCCGACGCCCGCGACTCCACTCCCGTCGGCTAGCCCTACGCCGCCGCCTCAAGCGCAGTTCGGCAACCAGGTGAACGACCTCGCGCACTTGTTCACTCTGCCGAGCGTGTCGGGTTCGGAGTTCTCGCTGGAGGCTCAGCGAGGGGAGAAGAAAGTCGTCCTCGTCTTCTACCGCGCCTTCTGGTGAACCTTCTGCCGCGCTCAACTCGTCGAGTTGACAAAAGAGTACGACAAGATTCAAAAGCTCAACGCCGAGGTGGTGGCCATCAGTATCGACGACCTCTCCAACGCGCGAACCATCGCGCAGAGTGTCGGCATACCCTTCCCGGTGCTCTACAACCCGGACAAGAACGTGGTCCGCGATTACGGCGTGTTCAACCTGCTTGGTGATGGATTGGCCGCACCCTCCACCTTCATCATTGACGCGGAGGGAGTAATCACGTTCAAGTACGTTGGTCGTTCTATCGGCGACCGGCCGTCCTCGAGCGAGTTGCTGGAGCGGCTGGAGGGAGGCTAGGGATCCCTCCTCTCCTTGCCCGCTGAGGCAAGCTTGGGGTGGGGCCATCGCCCGCCGGGCCTGTATCCACTCAACCGCTCCGGTTGGCCGCGAGCCTGTCGAGCACCGACGGCGGCAGCGGAAAGAGCCACCCGCGATTCCGTATTATGTCTTGGGCCAGCGTGGGCGGAACCGCTACGATTATCTCCGGCTCAATAGAGAATCGGCCGTCAAACCCGCCAATTGCGCTCCTTGCGTGAATCCCGCCAAACCCGCCGGGGTCTATGCCATCGGTGGCGTAGTCACTTCTTGGTCCGCCGAAGACCGAATGCCACCTGAACGAAAAGCCGTTGGTAACAGCAGGAGCGGCGCCGGAAACGCCTCCTCCGGGCGACACCACCATTCCCAGCGCCTTTACCGTGTACAGCACGTCATTCAGGTCGCCCTCGCCGCCGCAGCTTAGCGCCCAGTGCAAACGCCTTATGATCAGATCGGCGGCATCCTGCGCCCCCGCCTGTCCGTGCTTGATTCGCTCCTCGTCATCACTCATGGGTCGGGCGCCGCCCGGGCTGCCGGACATATAGACTAACCCGCTCTCGTGAATCACGGCAGCCGCGATGCCCGCATTGGCTATCGAGAGTACGTTCTCCTCGAAGCCGCCGAGGTCAATACCAAGGCTCACGATTCTATCGTACACGTCGAAGTTGCGCCGCAATTCGTCCGGAATTATCGCTTCGTCATAGTGCTTGCTCATCAAAGTGCCTCCGGGTCAGATGGATTGAACTTCCGCATCGCTCGGATGGTAGCAAAAATTGGCATGGCTGCCTAGACCGATACAGGTTCGAGCCACAAGATGAAATTGACTTGTAACAACGTTGTTGATAGCATCAGCACAAGGAGGTCCAAACGCAATGGCAAACACCGCTGACGGCGCAGGCGAGTCCTCGGCCAAGCGCCGCTGGGAAGGCGTGAACGTCAACGAGATGCTCTCGGAGTCGGCCAGATCTATCGGGGCGGGAAGCGCGACCGACGCAGGAAGGTCGTGGCGGCTGCCCACCGATCACCCCGATCCGATTGTCGTGGCCGCCGGCATTCCCGACGCCCCCACTCTGCCCGTCGAGCATCTTCGAGAGGCACTCAACCAGGCCCTGGACGCCGAGCCGTCGGAGACGCTGCGTTATGGCGGCTGGCTCGGGTTCGACGGCCTGCGCGAGGCACTCGCCGGACGACAGAGCCGCATCGAGGGCGTTCCCATCGAGGCCGGGAACCTCATCATTCACAACGGCAGTTCGGGCGCGATAGACAATGTTTCCAAGGCGTTTCTCCAGCCCGGCGACGTGGTGATCACCGAGGCCCCCAGCTTTTCTGGAACCGTCAGGTCGATGCGCGGCTACATGGTCGAGGTCACCGAGGTCCCAATGGAAGCGGACGGCGTCTCCGTCGAAGCGCTGGAGGAGACCCTCCTCAGAATAGAGTCTGCCGGCCGGCGCGCCAAGCTGTTCTACACCATCGCCGACTACCACAACCCCACCGGCGTAACCCTCTCGAAAGAGCGGCGCGCCGCCGTCCTGGACCTCTGCGCCCGCCACAGGGTCCTGATATTGGAAGACGCGGCCTACTCAGAGCTGGGCTTCGAGGGGGAGCCGCCCACATCGCTCTACGGCATGGCCGAGGGCCAGGGTGTGCTCAGGTTGTGCAGCCTCAGCAAGACCATCGCGACGGGCCTCCGCGTCGGCTGGGTGCAGGCGCGACAGGACTACGTCGATGCGATGTCGAGGGTGCGCTTCGATATGGGTAACAACCCGCTCTTCCAATGGGCTCTCGCCGACTACGTTGGCTCCGGCAAGCTCGACGACCACGTGCGGCGGATGCGTCCCATATACGCCGAAAAGTGCGAAATCCTCGCCGAGTCCCTGCTGCAATACTGCGAGCCCTACGTCCGCTTCCACAAGCCCGACGGCGGCTTCTTCCTCTGGGTGGAGTGCCTCGGAGCGAGTGCGCGTGACGTGGTTCAGGCCGCCGCCGAGGAGGGGTTGGTCTTTCCCGTCGGCTCTAACTTCTTCAGCGACCGCGAAAACGCCGCCGACAGCCACTTCAGGATGGCATTCAGCGCCGCTCCCCTGGAGCAACTCGCCGAGGTAGGCCCACGCCTTCGCGCCGCCTTCCTCAAGGTGGTGGACTGACAAGGCACAAAGGCGCTGGCAGTCAAAGGGAGGCCGCATGCGAGTTGACCAGTCCTTGAGAGAGGGAGGGCAACTTGTGGTACATTTGCCGGGAGCATAGCATAGGAGCGTCCAAGATGAATGTCATCTGGATAGTTGCTGACACCTTCCGCAGGGATCACATAGGCGCCTACGGCAATCCGACGATTCGAACGCCTTCTCTCGACGCGCTAGCAGCCAGGTCGATCAGATTCGACGGGCACTATTCTGCCGGATTCCCGACCATGCCCACCCGGGCAGACCATCAGACGGGGCGTTGGACGATGTCCTTTATGGGGTGGGAGCCCCTACCTCCCGGGGTGACCACCCTGGCGGAGATATTGGCTCATCACGGCCATCACACGGCGGCGTCTGTGGACACTCCCTACTATCTGCGGGACGGAATGAATTACGACAGGGGGTTTCAGACCTTTTTCATGAACCGGGGCCAGGATACTCTGTGGTCCCTAATTCCCACGCCCGGCTACCATCACGAATCCCTGGACGTTCGAGCGGCTTGGCGCTACGAA
This sequence comes from Dehalococcoidia bacterium, assembly GCA_965217565.1. Classification (GTDB taxonomy): domain Bacteria; phylum Chloroflexota; class Dehalococcoidia; order Lucifugimonadales; family CATOSD01; genus CBDCIS01. Next base: position 179,822 of record CBDCIS010000001.1, on the reverse strand, counting down.
TCGGACCGGAATGCCCCGAGAACCTTCATGACTGCTATGCATTGGTTGGAACATCACTACAAAGAGGACCTGTTCCTTTACATAGACACCTGGGACCCCCACGAACCCTGGGACGCCCCGGCCCACTACACCGAGCTATACTGGCCGGAATACGACGGAGAGGTGGTGCTCCCGGTGTATGGAAACTGGCATGACGTGCCGGGATACGAAGAAAAGAAGCTCCAGAAAGGTCATGCTACCTACTGCGGCGAGATTACCATGGTGGATACGTGGTTGGGTTTCTTGCTGAAGTCCGTCGAGAACATGGGCCTGATGGACAAGACCGCGCTCATCTTCACCACAGACCACGGTTTCTACTTTGGGGAACATGGCGGCCTCTTCGGCAAGATGAACTCAGATAGGTATGCGGACGGAACGCTTCGACCCTATGGCGAGCCAGGATCAAAATGGACTCACTCTCCCCTTTACGAGGAACTCATCCACATCCCACTTCTGATTCACGTTCCTGGATTATCTCCGGGGGTGTACAATGGCCTGAGTTCCGCGGTCGATGTCATGCCGACTGTGCTTGATTTAATGGAGATTGAGATTCCCGCCTTCGTTCAAGGCGAGTCTCTTGTGCCGGGTATGCGGGATACGTCCTTCCCAGGGCGGGAGTACGTAGTCAGCAGCATTCCCTTCGCCAACCCCGGCGATCCGGTTCATTCTGTGGATAATCTGCTCCGCCCCCTTTCAGACCATCCCGTCACCACCATCACTGCGGGCGAATGGAGTTTGCTTTACAGCCCTCAAGAGGGTCGATCGGAACTGTACAATCTGAACTCCGACCCGAACCAGTTGAAGAACGTGATAGGAACACACACGGACGAAGCCGGAGAACTCCATCGGTTCCTGGTCGAGTTCATGCATGAAACCGGAGTACCGGACCGTCTACTGAGACCTCGATTGGAACTGCGTCTTTAGATCCGTTGAAGATCGAGCCCTATTCAATACCGGCGCATCGACACCTTTAGCGTCTGAGCCTCCAACCCATTGAGCGACCTTTCAGCAATGAGTCAAAGACCAGATTTTTCCGAGACCTTCTACAGGCGTAACGCACAGCGTTACGCCGAGGTAAGCCACGCCTTCGTTCAGTCCTCATATATCGACGCCTCCCATCCGGGGCTCAAAGGCGATACAGACTTGATGGACCGCCTCCAGGAACTGGTCCCCACTGGGTCCCGGGGGCTGGATGCCGGCTGCGGAGCGGGCGCTCGCGACGTCTTCTTCTACTGGCAGAAAGGGTACGACATATATGGGATTGACTCCATAGAGGAGAACATCCGGGAAGCTCGCAGGCTTCATGTGGAGATCGCTCAGCGGGTGGCCGTCACCGACCTCCGCGAGCCTCTCAGCTATCCGGACGCCTCCTTCGACTTCATCCTGTGCAACGCGGTCATCCAGCACATCCCCCAGGACATGGTCTTGGGCGTTACCCTGCCGGAGTTCGCCAGGCTCCTCAAGGCCGGGGGTGTTCTCCAGCTTATGTTCAAGGTCGGAAGAGGAATCGCGACAATCTACGATAAGGACTACGGCTCGGATAGAACCTTCCAACTCTACGGCGTAAATGAGGTGGCCGCTGTCCTATCAGACCATGGCTTGAGCGTGATTCCGGCGGAGGGCGAGAAACTGGGAGGAGTTATGTATTTCACCGATCCCAAGCCAATGGCTCACTGTGTCCTGTTCGCGCGCAAGGTCAGATGAATGGTCAGGCCTGTTGTGTCGGGTGCAGGATATGCCGCTCATAGCGCGGCGATGAGTAGTTCGACAGTTCCCAAAGACCTCCGGGAGATTACCCCGTCCTGGTTGACCGAGGCGCTCCACAGCAAGGAGACATCGAGCGGCGCTTCCGTGACCGGGTTCTCGGCTGAGACCGTAGCCGAGGGAAAGGGGTTTATGAACCAGGTGGTTCGCCTGCGGCTCCACTACGACGATAATCCCCTGGACCTGCCGCGTACGGTAGTAGTCAAGCTCCCCTCCACAGACCCTGCATTGAGGATGGTCTCCAACATACTTGGAAAGGACCGGCGCGAGGTCAGGTTCTATCAGGAGATAACAACCAGTGGTCACCTGCAAACCCCTCATAGTTACTACTGTGGAATAGACCCGGCAACAGGGAACACCGTTCTGCTGTTGGAGGATGTGAGCGGCGCCCGCCAGGGTGATAGTGTGGTCGGATGCTCCCTGTCCGAGGCCCAACGCTGCATAGCCCAATTGGCTAAATTCCAGGCCTCTTGGTGGGATAGCCCCCGCTTGGACGGGTTGGACTGGATGCCTTTGAAGGACGCCGAAACCGGCGCCTACCAGGAGATATACGCCGGTGCGTGGGAGTCCCTCATAAAGAAGGCTGGGGATGGAATGCCCCAAGGCCTGCGACTGCTCGGAGACCGCCTGAGCCTTGAAGTCCCCAACATAAAGGCCAGGCTCACTAACCCTCCACGAACGATTATTCATGGAGACTATCGCCTCGACAATTGCTTTTTCCCTACACCTGCCGGGTCGCGTTCGCTAGTCGTTTTTGACTGGGAGTTCTGCGCACGCAGCAGGGGTACCTACGATGTCGCCACCTTCATCAGCGAGGCGTTCCCACCGCAGCAACGAAGGAATGAGGAGTTGGGTCTCCTACGCGAGTATCACTCCATCCTCGTGAGTAACGGCGCAGGTGACTACCCGTTTGAGGAGTGCTTGTCGGATTACCGGCTTTCAATGCTGGAGGTCTTTGTTTTCTGGATAGTCACGGGAGGCTACTGCGATTTCGATGGTGAACGCGCCGGAGTATATTTGCGCAACTCCTTGGAGCGTTTCGACGCCGCCATATCCGACCTTGCCTGCACCGAGCTACTCTCGAGCTAGCACCATTTCCAGGTGTATCTGATAATATCGCAGTCGCTTTGCACACTGGATTGCCGAGCGGCGAGCCATTGCGGTGGGTTCCCGCTTTCGGGGGAATGACGGTCACTGTTCAGAGTTCGTGGCGAGTTGGCTGTGAGCCTGGAAGAGTGATCTCAAACTGCGACATTTCGTGACATTTCGTAGCTGTGGCCTCAGAGGATTTGTCCCGTTGTGTCACCTTCAGGATTCCCTGGGCTAAAGGTTGTTTTTGAATGGTTGCCGTTGGCAAGAGGTGTAACCCGCTTTCATGGCTGGGCGGCATGGCGTCGCGCCGGATTGCCGCCGGACTTAGTAAAACGAGGATAGCACGGGTGTTCGTGTATGTCAAGAGGTCGCATGGTATCAAAAGGGCCTTCGAGCGGGGCAACCACAAGGAGCCTGTCCATACAGAGTTTGGCATTGAGTCTGAGGAGTTACTCCCATTCCGAGCATGTATCAGTTTGGTCGGTCTGGCAACTGAGTCGGTACAATGTCCACGCCCACCTTGTGGATTGCCGAGCGGCGAACCATTGCGATGAGTTCCCGCTTTCGCGGGAATGACGACGACTGGAAGGCATCGCCTCCTATCGGCTACATCACTGACTAAACTGATACATGCTCCAAGATTCGCCCGCTCTTGACTCCGCGCTTTCGGAGATATAATCTGGACTCGCCTCGCTCCCATTCCCTGGATGGTGAACAGACGGAGGAACAAGCATGAACCTGCTGCTGACCAACGCCAACGTCCTTACGCTCGACCCGCGAAACTCACGCGCAGAGGCCGTGGCCATCCTCGGCGGCCGAATCGCCCGAGTCGGAACCAACGAAGAGGTCATGCGCATGGCCGTGGAACCCTCCACGGTGCTGGACCTGAAGGGCAAGACAGTCGCGCCCGGCTTCGTCGAGTCCCACATTCACCCCGTGATGACCGCTCACTACAAGCTCGACATGGTGAACTGTGGGACTCCCCCGAATCACACCATCGCGGACATCGTTGAGAAGCTGCGCGAGGCGGCGAAGCAGGCGGGCAGGGGAGAGTGGATCCTCGGCAAGGGCTTTGACGACTCCCTCATCGAGGACATGCGCCACATCACCAGGCAGGACATAGACGCCGGGGTTCCCGACAACCCCGTGTACATCAGCTACGTCGCCGGCCACCTGAGCTACGCCAACAGCCGCGCGCTGGAGCTTGCGGGCATCACCAGATCGACGCCCGACCCAATAGGAGGGCGTATCGACCGGGACGCGAGCGGCAATGCCACAGGGCTTCTCTACGAGCGCGCCGCAACCCTCATCAGGCCGCTGATACCGCAGCCCAACCTTACTCAGATGGTCGATGGCCTGGAGTGGTCGGGCAAGGAGATGCTCAAGACGGGAGTGACCTCTATACACGACACCGGCAACCCCGTAAACGGCTTCCGCGCCTACCAGGAAGCCGCTCGACAGGGACGCTTCCCCATACGCGCATACGTTGCGCGCTCCTTCATGTCCCGCGCGGAGAACGTGCCCGCCCTCGACGTCGTGCCCCAGTTGGCCGAAGCCGAAATACGCAGCGGACTCGGCGGAGACGACATCAAGGTGGGCATACTCAAGATAGGCGCGGACGGCTCCATCCAGGGCCACTCCGGCGCCCTCACCAGGCCCTACCACGACCGCCACGACGAGAGCGGCATCCTCATCATGCCCCAGGAGCAACTCAACGTGCTCGTTGACCAGGGCCTGCAGGCCGACTTCCAGGTGGGCATCCATGGAAACGGCGACGCCGCCATCGACGCCATCCTCGACGCATTCGAGTACGCGCTCTCCCGCAATCCGAAGAGCGACCACCGCTTCCGCATCGAGCACTGCCAGGCCGTGCGCGAGGACCAGCTCGACCGCATGGCGGAGATGGGCGTGCTCGCCTCGTTCTTCAACCTGCACGTCTATTACTGGGGCGACCGCCACCGCGACCTCTTCCTTGGGCCGGACCGCGGCCCGCGCATCAGCCCCTTGAAGAGCGCGCTGGACAGGGGCATCAAGTTCGGGGGCCATTCCGACTGGTTCGTGACGCCCGTGGACCCGCTGCTGAACGTCCATACCGCGGTCAACCGACTCACGCGTGAAGGCAACGTGCTCGGCTCGGAGTTCTGCATCACGCCGGAGCAGGCGCTGCGCTCGATGACTATCGACGCCGCCTACCTCGCCTTCGAGGAAAACCTGAAGGGAAGCGTCGAACCGGGCAAGCTCGGCGACGTGGTGGTCCTCTCGGACGATCCCCTCGGCGTTGACCCAACCAGGATAGACGACATAGAGGTTGATATGACCATCATCGGCGGGAATGTCGAATACGACCGCGCGGCGGACGGCGGCTCCCGCAAGGACGAGCGCAACTCCCGCGACCCACGTAACGCCGAGGCCTACTTCTAGCGCAGTGTCCAGGTAATTGTGATGGAAGTGGGCCACTGTCAACACCGATCCGTCATTCCCGCGAAAGTGGGAATCCAGGTGGTGGGGTGGGTGACAGGGGATGGATGCGCCTGCCCCCGACAAATAGAAGCCTGTACAAAGAAAAGATAGGACAAAAATGTACTGGAAAGAGACCGACTCAACCAACGTCGAACCTTACGAAGCCATGCACGGCGGAGACGGCACGATAAAGATGCGGCGCTTCTTCCAGGGCGCGAGCAAGGTGGGCGTCAACTTCCACGTCTGGGAGCTGGACCCGGGCGTCAGCGAGGGCAACCACGTTCACGAGGGCCAGCGTGATCTGGAGGAGACCTACTACTTCATGCAGGGTGAGGGAGTGATGTGGATAGAGGGCGAGGATGTGCCGGTGACGGCCGGCGACGCCATCCTCGTCCCCCCGGGAGTCGATCACGGCTTCCGCAACACCGGCAGCGGCCCCCTCCGGCTGGTGGTGCTCTTCGGCAAGCCGCTCGATTGAGCGACCCACGTAGGGGCGATCCCTTCTAGGGAAGAAGGGTTACGAAACGTAGGCGGCGGAGCCACGAGATTCTCCCGCCCTTGACGGGAGGGGGTTAGGGGATGGGTGACCGTCGCCAGGAGCGATACCAATGCAGCCAACCTACGAAAACCTCTCGCAGAGGATGCCTAACGCCTTTTGACAGGGTTGAGGCGAGTTCGTTACCCGTGAGGTAAAGATGCTAACACGGTTTCAAGTAAGAAATGAGGGGTTTTGAAAGCGAGCGTCGCGGAGTTGTACCTTTGGGTGCGCCTTTGGGATTGACGACAGCGAGTAGCCATCAGCGTCGTACAATGGAATTGCGAGTGACTCACGCCGGACGGCGGGCGACTGGCAGGTATCTGCATTCCGAGTCACGGAGGGGTACTTATCATGAGTACGTGGAAGTGGGCGGCGTCAGCGTTGGGGGCTATACTGGCCTCACTGTCCGCAGGGGTGCAGGACAGGCGAGACGCAATGTTGACTGTGCCAAAGGATAAGTTGCCTGTTGTAGAGAAGGAGAGGCTGGAAAGGTGGCGTGAGGCCGAGGTGCACTGGGCTAACATTGACGCACTGAGGGAGAGTGTGGAGGCGGTGATGGCTGACAGAGTAATTGACCAGGCGGAGTCCCGGGACTTGTGCTTCAAGGCAGAGTAGTGGCGGACTCCGCTGGAGGCGGCGCAGGAGTTCGTGGCGAAGTATCGTAGGGTGGGGCCTACGCTAGTGGCGAACACGCCGCGCATTCACATGTTGAAGCCTGAGTCCGAGCGCGCGTTGAAGGTAGTGGCAGGGCTGGAGGTGCAGTGCCAGTAGCGCATTACAGGAGGTTGGGGTGCGGGGTTATCTCATCTGATCCAACTAGGTAGTGTTGACATTTCATCTTAGAGCCTATCCGACAACTCCGGCAGCGCGATATGTTATCCAGGCACAGGCAAAGTGGAGCATAGCAAGATAGTTGTCCAAACGCTTCTCCCAACGGATGAGCAGGCGTCTGAACCGATTCAGCCAGCTATGGCTGCGCTCGACCACCCAACGGCGGGCGCGGTAACCGGGGAGGGTCTGTTGTTCCTCCCGCTCTTGGCCTCGGCTGCGGATGTGGGCTGTGTATCCGTACCGTGCCGCCAGCTGCTCAACCTCAGCAAAGTCATAGCCCTTGTCCAGACACAGATGCTGAGGTTGTCCGGGTCGGGGAACCGGACGTTCCGCCACCATAGATTCGAATGTCGGCTCAACCATCTTCATGTCGTGGCGGTTGGCTCCATCCACACACACCCCTATGGGAATACCGTTCCCCTCTGTCAACAGACTGCGTTTGGTCCCCTTCTTGCCCCGGTCTGTAGGGTTTGGCCCAGTGCCCTCACCCCCCGAGCGGAGCCTTTGTCATGGCTCCATCCATTGCCTGCCACTGCCAATCTATTCCATGCAGTTGGTCGTATTCAGACAACCCTCGCTCCCACAACTCCTCGAAGACTCCGGCGGCTCGCCAACGCTGGAATCGGTCATGCACAGTGCTCGGAGCACCGAACGTGCGAGGCAACGCTTTCCACTGGCAGCCGGTCCGCAGCACGTAGAAGATTCCATCCATACACTCTCGAGCAGGTTTCCATGGCCTCCCGCCCTTCGGACTCGTCTCCTCTGCAGGCAATATCGGCTCAATCCTCTCCCACAGAGCATCGGGAATCCGCCAATCAGCGCCTACGCCTCCATGATCGATCTTCGACATGTCTTTCCTCCACTCAAGTAGAATGGAGAAAGTTTATCCAAAGTCTCTGATATCCAGCAAGGACAATTAAGGTTATCGGATAGGCTCTAAGTCTGTTACCGACGACCTCATTGTCGATGGGGAGTTCGAGGGATTAGACCCTGCGCCACAATCGTCCGCCGGTGGGGCTGGCGTGGGCAACGCGGTTGATTCCAGGCAGACCAACACCACCCAGGCGATTTGCGGGGCTGTACGGCGGTCTGAGCGTCTTAAGAGTCGTAGAACAACGAGCCTCAACGCCGCTTTTCCAGATGGATCAGGCCGCGCCGCCGGTGTCCCGTTTCCGCCAGACCTTTGGGACATTCGGCGGCCTTCTCTGTGCGCCGGGTCCTGGCCGCGGAGCTGGCGAGCAGTCCTCAGCGTAGGGGAATGTTCCGCTTCCCCTAGTTTTGTCCCATGCCTTGAGATGGCAGCCCCGCTCGTGGCCCGGGCCTGCACGGTCTGAGCGGTCTTCGCCCAAGGTCTTGGGTCTGGACGACCTTGACCGCTCCGGGGCAGGGTCATCCGCCCGCGTGGACGTGGCAGGGGCGCGCTAGGGCGGGGCAGGGAGCGCGTTTCGAGGGCGAAAGGTGGATCAGGGGACACACCGGGGCGAGAAACGCCGCTCTACGGCCATCCTGGGGCGTTGTGGTTTCTGAGAAGTCGTCCCAAAAGCGGTGTTCGGGGGTTAACATACAGAAGTAGCGTTCTGTATCATCCTCACACTGATACCCGGCAACCGACGCTCAAGGAGGCTCTATGAGGGTCGCCTGCGTGCTCGTCACTCACCTGAGAGCAAAGGCGGGGATGAAACGGCATCCCCACCTGAAGGACAGCCCCGTCCTGGTCGTCGACCGCGGTCCCTCGAGAGCTGGGCCGCTGGTCGTGGATAGATTCCCCGAAGCCTCTCAGGCGATGGTAGGGATGACCCTGGAACAGGCCGCCTCTGTGCGCTCCTCAGCGGCCACTGCCTTACCTGTTTCTGCCTGGGACATCTCTGCTCCTCTCTCTGAAGTACTCTACCTCATTCAGGGAGCTAACCACTCCTCCAAGCTCTTGGATTTTCTATACCTCAATTCTGTCCCTTTATCGCTGACGGTCTACAGTTGGGAACGCCGTCGAAGAAGGCCCAGGCCGCCTCCAACCCCTCGATCACGTCCACGAGCTTCTGGCTGAAGGTAGGCCAGACGAAGCCGTGCCGCGAGTAGGACAGGACGCTCCTCAGCGCCCAGACCGCCCGGCGGCGACCCGTCTCCGGGTCCTCCATCAGACCCAGACGACCGAAGTCCATCTCCGCCACCTCGCCGGGTGCGCTCTCTCCCATCCGGACCGTCGCCGGACTTCGCCTCCGCCAGCCCCGTCGCACGATGAACCGCCTCAACGACATGTACGAGACCCGGCAACCCCGGTCCGCGAGCAACTCGTGGATGTGGGTCAGCTGCAACCGGTCGGCGGTCAGCCACTCGTAGATCTGCTCGGCCCAGGGGTCGAGCATCTCCTCGGTCGGCGTCTCAACCCTCCGGGGGCCCGTAAGACTCAGCCCCGCCAGGCGGGTCAGTTGCTCCTCGCTCGGAGCAGGACCGTCACGGGCCAGGCCCGCCTCCACGGCCGCATCGATGTACCTGCGGACTGTCGCGCGAGACAGCCCCGTACCGGTTGCTATCTGCTGCTGGCTCATGCCCGACTGCCAGCGGCGTACCCCTTCTGCTATCTCCACTCTCGACACCTCCCTGTACGCCATCGCTGCTCCTTATACCATTTGATGATAACAAGACCTGGAAGTATCTAGCGATGTCCTAATAGTTCATCCATGCTCTAGCCGACATACAGTGTTGGAGGGTATCAGATGATCGGACGACCGCTTCGAATAGATTGGCATGGGGAGGATACACCGGAGGCGCTGAAGGCGGCCTACCGGGCAGAACGTGACACTAGCCTTCGTACTCGACTCCATGGACTGTGGCTGGTGCGGTCGGGATGGCAGTTCGGTGAGGCGGCAAGAGCGGTGGGAGTCCACTACCGGACGGTACAGACGTGGGTGGGCTGGTATAGAGAGGGAGGTGTGGAAGGAGTGTTGTCCCACAAGATGGGAGGCATGGGCAAACCGCGCTTTCTGAGCACAGATGAAGAGCAGGAGTTGACCGAGGAGGTGTCGACGGGACGGTTCAGAACGGCGGGAGAGATCAGGGACTGGATAGAGTCCGAGTATGGGGTGAGCTACAAGTCGGGCAGCGTCTATGGTCTGCTTGAGAGGTTGGGATGCAGCCCGAAGGTCCCGAGGGGCCGTCATGAGAAGGCAGACGTAGCTGCGCAGGAGTCGTGGAAAAAGGGGGGCTTGGTTGTTGCCTTGCCGAAGCGGGCGTGAGTTCTGAGACGGCCTTTGGCTTTGCCGATGAGATGCGAGTGGGCCTGCGGGGGATGGTGCGTAGGGTGTGGGGTCGTCGTGGAGTGAAGGTGCATCAGCGAGTGCAGATGGTCTACAAGTGGATGTACCTGTTCCTGGTGGTAGACGTTCGGAGGGGCAAGCTGTTGTGGGGTTGGATCGATTCGATGAAGTCTGCGGCTATAGCGGTGGCAGTCGATGGCCTGAAGCATCACTCGGACATCGAGGCCCTGGTGTGGGATGGAGCGCGTGGTCACCGGGGTGAGATAGTACGGACTGTTGGAGTGGCAACGATCGTGCAGCCTGCATATAGTCCTGAGCTGAATCCCGCTGAGCGGGTCTTCCAAGAGGTCCGCAGGTGGGTGGAGGGCAGGATATACGGGAGCATAGAGGAGAAGATGAAGGCGGTTGACGCCTACCTGAGTGAGCTTGAATCTGATCCGGGTCGGGTGCGGTCGCTCACGGCGTGGAGTTGGATCGAACACACAACGCGAAGTCTTCCGGCACACTATGCGGCCTCGTCAACATGAAATGGTATTACATCCAAGATGCAGCAATGGTCGCCAATCCGGCGCACATGGTGGGGCCATCTTGGCCGAGGCGAGCAATGTGGCGATGGAGTATCTTCCTCTTACGCCGAAGGGCGAGCCCTAGCCGAGGCTGACGTCGCAATCGGTGCTTTGGGCACGCGCGCAAGAGACGCAGGGCGCGCGCATCGAGTGGGTAAAGCGGCGGCGGGCATGCTCGCAAATGAAGGTCACGCGCCCTTCGCGGCGTAGGCGCATACGGGCCCACGCCCTGGGCGCGGCCGCCTGTAGCGTGGTGGCTGGCCGGCCAGCCTGTGGTGGGGCGCAAGAATGTGGCGCCGAGGCGGCTTGGCGCTCTCGCGCGAGAAGATGAGCCTTAACCCCTTATATAAAGAAATAACTTCTAGGCCCGTCGGTTATTTTAGGTGCCAACATAACGGCATCTTTGAGGGAGGATTTGGCGATGAGGAAGTTTCGGTCGCCAAAGGCCAAGATTCGACGACGTAAGCGTCGTCCAGACCGAGCGGCGCTATCTCGCATCCGTCGCTATCCCTGGGGGTTGCGCGCCTTCCCCAGACGACGCTAGGGCGGGATTCTTGCGCTCCCGCATGGAGCGTTTTCCGAACCTAAACCCCTAGTATATATAAATAATTCTAGGCCCATCGGTTTTTATATACAGACGGATATGGCGTCTCTGTGTCTGTGCGTTTCGCCTGTGCTGAACAATTGTCTTGTAGTCTGTTTGGGAGGTTGTTCGATGACTCTCAGTTTGAAGCGTCGGGGAATCCTTGACTTGCGGAAGTTGTGCACAGGGCCGGCTACTCAATTGGCAAGCTTGCGAAGTCTTTTAACCGCTCGGAATCTACCATCGCGCGCCGTGTGTATGGCAACGCCATCGGCGTGTTGCCCGACCTGCCCCGTCTCCCCAGCCGACACCGAGACCGCTCCAGGCGGCCCAGCGCGCCCGTCCTTGTGCGCTGTTTATACCGCGACTTGGCAAGACCCCGACGAACCTATTTATACCTATTTATACCAGAATTGGAGCACAACATGCCCACAACGACAACCATCTGCCCAGCCTGTAACCTTCCTATCCCGCCAGACTTTGAGGACAGCGCGCCGCCCGCCCAGACCGAAGCCAAGCGTTCGCCCTGAGGCTACACCTAGAGATGGGCGCTGTTCCCAATGACCTTTACACCGGTCCGCTTCGCCTCTTCCGCCGAACGGCTTGGCGACAACCACATCGGGGGCTTCCCTGGATTATCGCCGCCGCGATGACCGCCGTGCTCATCTGGGCATGGTGGAAGTTCGTTTGGTGGAAATAACCCCACAACTCACGGACAGGAGATAGACTCATGGCGCAGGTTCGTTGCCCCACGTGTGGCAGATTCATGGCTTCCAAAAACCCTCACGACCATGCCGCGCAACAGGACGCGCCGCCCAAGCGGATGGTCTTGCCGCCACGCCGCCGCCGTGTGCCGGCGTCCGTGGCTATGGCGCGTGCGGTTGTCAGCCCCCACGAGGAAACTAGGCCCGACGCGCCGAGCGCGTCGTCTGCGCCGTATGGCTTCGACGATGGCGGATTCGAGGACGACGCCTTCACGCTGCCTGTTGTTCCCGCTCCCCTTGCGCCGCAACCACCGAACGCCGCTTTTGGGACGACTTCTCGGAAACCGCAACGCCCCAGGATGGCTGTAGAGCGGCGTTTCTCGCCCCGGTGTGTCCTGGACACCCTTCGCCCTCGAAACGCGCTCCCTGCCCCGCCCTGGCGCGCCCCTGCCACGTCCACGCGGGCGGCTGACCCTGCCCCGGAGCGGTCAAGGTCGTCCAGACCCAGGACCGTGGGCGAAGACCGCTCAGACCGCGCAGTCCGGCGCCGCCATCCTGGACTGAATCCTCGATGACGGCGCGGTCTTGTCGGTGAGGTCGTCCTCACCATGAGGTCGCCGGTTTCGGCGTTGGCGAGTTCCTCGAGCACCCTATCGGGAATTGCAACATTTCTCTCGGAAGTTTGTTGCATAGACGTGCCCCTCTTGTACTGTAGATTGGCAGCGATAATGGGACACAAAATGAGGTAGGAAAAGCCGAGAGGTTGGAGGTGGGGTCAGCTCCCTGGATGAGGTAGAGTACTTCAGAGAGAGGAGCAAAGATGTCCCAGACAGAAACAGCTAAGGCAGAGGAGCGGACGGAGGAGGCCAGGTCCTTCGTGCGAAGAGTCAGGACAGCAACCCGGCGCAAGTATACGCCGGAGGAAAAGATCCGTATCGTGCTGGAGGGGTTCCGCCGGGAAGTCACTGTGAGTGACCTGTGCAGGCGGGAGGGCATCAAGCCCCACTCCTACTATGCATGGACCAAGGAGTTCATGGAGGCGGGGAACGAGCGGTTGACCCGGGACGCGATGCGGGACGCCACGCAACAGGAGGTACAGGCGCTCAGGAGAGAGAACGTAGAACTCAAGCAGCTGGTGGCAGAGCTGTCCGTGGAGGGGTACCGTCTGAAAAAACGGCCATCCCGATGCCTCACGACACCACAGGTACCAACGGATGAGCGCTGTGGAGAAGGCGGAGGTACTTGCCAGGGTAGCCTCGTCCTCCGTGCCCAAGCGGAAGGCGCTGGGCGAGCTTGGAGTCCCTAGGAGCACATACTACTGGTGGCTGAGGCGGAAGGAGCAGCGAGGACTAGAGGACCATGCGGGAGGAGGCAAGCCCCCATGGAACAGACTTACCATCCGGGAAGTCGACCACGTTCTGTCGGCAGCCAGGGAGATGCCGGAGCTGAGTCCACGACAGCTGGCCTCGTGGGTCACCGACAACATGGGGTTCTCGGTATCAGAGTCTACGGTCTATCGCATCCTGCGCAGGGAGGGGCTGGTGAAGAGGCCTGAGATGAGACTTGCTGCGGGTAAGGAGTACCATCGGAAGACCACCGGTCCCCACCAGATGTGGGCCACCGATGCCTCCTACTTCAGGGTAGTGGGCTGGGGCTACTACTACATGGTCACCGTCATGGACGACTACTCCCGCTTCATCCTGGCCTGGAGGCTTCAGAGGGACATGACATCCTACTCTGGCGATTATATACTCAACGCAGTTAGCGAAAAGTGAAAGCCCTACATAAAGAAGAAGCAAACAGGCTCCCCACAAAAGGGAGCCAATTAGTTTAAGGAGAAAATCATGACTAAGATTTTTGAGCGTGATGAATTACTTTCTTGTTTACCTCCTCTGCCCACTCCTGCACGATTCGCTGCACTTGACTCCGATGGTCGGGGTCTGGACCATCAGTTTGATATTGTTGAGCGAATCTTTCGGTTTCGTGCGAGATGGCTGACCGAATCTGTTCTCTTATTGGCGGGCTCATACTGGCGATTGCTCTGGCTAGCGAGTCGTGGAAACCGAAAAGGATTGCATGAGCGAGTATGTTGTCACTGTTCTCCCGAACGAGCGAGAGTAGTTCAATATCTACCATCAATTCGTGATTATCTAAAACCCTAGCTTCGTCTCCTGGTCTTTGGTAGCGCATAATGTCTCCTTTCGTGTTCTGCTAGATGGCAAGGAAGAACCGATACATCCAATATCCCACAATCCCGTAGCACACCACCTCCCCGACGAAACTAAGGATTCCGATAGTGCGAAGTAAAGTGCTGAGGTCGCGGCCCGCGTCTTCATACCAAGCTGCGAGTAAGTCTTGGGAATAGTGGAGGGGGCCGCGCACAACAAACAGCATAGCAGCAGAATATGCGAGCCAACGCAAAGGTGCTACGTCATCAGAAAAATAGGCAGCTATCCCTGCTGCGCCAAAGTAAATGAATGATATAGGGGTTCTTGTAGGCAGGTTTATCAAAAGCCCGTCCGAATCTTCTATTCCTCTTCTTCGACATTATTGGCTAACTCAATTAGCTTGTCTAGTGCGTCGCGCAAGAATATGGCATCCTCTTTGTCGAGGTCATACGCTTGGTTATCAACAATCAACTTTATGCCCGTTGGAACAACACCCACTTCTATCCCTATTATTACGGTCATTGGAAACTCCTTACTCCCGATTCAGTGTCCTAAAGTCTATTGCAACTTTCCCTTCACACTCTAAGTTTTTTGGGCAAGCATCGGCTGTTGGCATCCAGACCTTAATGCTTATGTAGTCTCTTTCTATGAGAGACTCAACTATTCTTGGTTTACGTTCATCAGCTATAACGTATCCTCCCTGGTCAGGAAAAACGTCACCCAACCAAGTACGTATCCAATCCTTCCTTGACTCACCTTCAATGTGATATGCGATGAAGTGAATAATTTCTTTTGGAATGGGTTCTATGTCTGCGGGAAACATTAGTAGTGCGGCAATTAGATTGTCGTCCCTTCCTGATAAGATAAGGTCTATATTGTTTTCATCGATGTTCACTCGTGAGACAACGCCGGGTCGTATTTCGTCAGAGTCGTCTTCGAACACTACGGGTTGAAAGATAAAGTACTCTGGATAGCTGGCCTCAAAAAGCCGTTGAATATAGCTTATCGGGGTATGTTCTTGTTTCACAATGACATACTTGATAACAGCCGGAAGTGTTGGTATTGGCGTCATCAAGGCTTCAGGCAACAGCGATCTAGGCGTTCTGATTGGTGTTGGAGCGAGCGTTGCGGTTGGTTCGGGAGTAGGCGTAGAGACAGCCGTAGAGGTCGGTTCCGGTACTTCGGTAGGTGTTGGGGTAATCGTGGGCGTAGGAGGCTCTACAGACTGCTCAGTGGGGATGCTTGTAGGCGTAGGAGCAGATGCGGCTGGCGGGGCGGCTTCGCAGGCAAACAGAACTAAGGTGAATAGAAATAGTGCGAGTCTCAAAGGTAGCCCCCTTCCGGGAATTGGACAAGGCTACCTTCCACAGTTGCCATACCACACAGAACCGAAAGGGGACACAATGTCCCTCGTCCAATTCTGCATGGGTTAGCGACCCATCAATATGTGTGGAACTACTGTGGAAGGTAGTAATACCAGACTACCAGAAACACTTCTAAGCGGCAAGTAAGGGGGAATAAAAACTGGTACAATTAGGTTAAGCCCAACTAGGGTAAGGAGGGTTGTATAGACCTAATAGGCATACTGGACTACTACAATGATGAGTATAAGTGCAGGTCATTGCTAGAAGAATTGCGATGGCCTAATGGGGTCAACTGCCCCAGATGCGGCAACATAGATATAGGTCGAATAACCACCCGAGACACTTTTGATTGTAGCAGTTGTGCATATGTCTTTTCGGTAACCTCTGGAACCGCTCTACACAAGACCTACCTACCCTTGAGAAAGTGGTTCCTTGCAACCTATCTGATGTGTGAGTCAAAGAAAGGCATGTCAGCTAACCAGCTTAGCCGTATGCTGAAGACAACCTACAAGACCGCATGGTTCTTGAATCACCGCATACGCTACGCTGTCAGCCAAACAACCGATGTGCTGAGAGACATAGTAGAAGTGGACGAAACCTTTGTCGGTGGGCGTAACTCAAGAAAGACAATCGTAGTGGGGATAACCGAGAGAAAGGGAAGGGCGGTACTCGAAGTCAAGAGGAACAGGAAAAGAAAGACGCTTCATAGGTTTGTACTCGAAAATGTTGATGCTCTTATTAACGGCATATTCACGGACGATTGGATCGGGTACAAAGGGTTACCCAACCACTACACCATCACCCATTCGTCCAGGGAGTACGCCAGAGACATAATACATACGAACACGATAGAAGGGGTGTGGTCGTTGCTAAAGCGTTCGATAATGGGTCAGTTCCATTCGGTGAGTAGAAAGCACTTGCATCTCTATCTCAACGAATTGGCGTGGAGGATAAGCTATCGAACGCCATGTCTATGGGAGCTGACCCTAGAGAGGATGCTTAACTCAGAGCACTTGTCGTATAGGGATTTGACTAGGTAAAATATCTTGGGGTTTGTCATAGAGAAAAACGTGTGCTAACCTAATAGTAATGCGGGGCATGGCTTGCGGGGTTCGTTGACCCTCCTTTCAAAGATTGCCATGCCCTGCATGAGTGGGTAGGATGATGGTTTCGCGTTGAGCGGCTAGGCACTGGTCTCCATCATCCTACCCACTCACATTTTATCACAGCATACGCGGACACTGTCAAATCCCTACGTGGTTGCGCTCAAAACCGTCCAGTCAGGTGTGCAGAGTATATAGTCGCGCAGCCGTACATCCAATCGATTCGTCATAGTGCGTGTCAACATCGAGTGTGGCGTCAATTATCCTTGTGGCCTTGTTTCCGGTCAACATCACAAGAAGAGAAATCGGGGAAGAACCTCAAAGGGCTGCGCCCCTCATGGTTCGAGCATAACGCGCGGCAGCGCCTCGATTTGGTGCTTCAACTGGGCCACCGCCTTTCGGCGGTGGAAACGCGCGGGCCGAGACTGAACGGCTTTCGACAATCCTACTCCTACCCGACAGCTACCGCCGCCCTTAGTTTAGGAGATGGACTCTCACTTGGCTACCTGTCCGATTGCTCGCGTCCACCTCGCAGGTGACTCGACACGGGCGCTCCGTGAGTCTACAATGCGGGTGTCGTGTGGGAGATAAACGAGACGAAGAACTCACAGCCTGTGGTGATGCAGGGGCCGTGAGGAGGCTTGCTCACGTGCTTGATTGGCGGCCTTGTTGATCGTAAAATGGCTCACAGTCAGAGACGATAAACCCGTTACCCTACGGTTAGGCCCGGATTAGCAACAGCGATCAAGACAAAAAGCACCTAACCGCTCTGCGTGGCATCAACTCTGGTTTCTTCGATTGACCTTTTGTTGCTGGAGTTCGAGCAGAATAATCGCAGTGGCAGAGGCAAGGGCAATTTAAGATGAGAGCGTATAGCCCTTTACGCTATCCGGGTGGTAAGGGGTCGTTAGCAGACCTGTTGGCTCGGTTCGTAGAAGTCAACGGGCTTCGTGGGTGCGCATATTTCGAACCTTTCGCCGGTGGGGCCGGTGCAGCCCTGCAGTTGTTGCAGGACGGTGTTGTTTCCGAATTACGGCTAAACGATCTCGACCCTAGGATATACGCTTTTTGGCACGCCGTCCTGACTGAACACGAGCGATTTGTCGATGCGATCATGTCTGTTGAATTGAGCTTAGGGGAATGGCAGAAGCAAAGAAATATTTGCCTGAAACCCAACCGGCACAGCACGTTTGATGTCGGATTTGCTACATTTTATCTTAACCGATGTAATCGATCTGGCATCCTGCTCGGTTCGGCGCCAATAGGGGGATATTCTCAGACGGGAACTTGGCGCATCAATGCTCGCTTCTACAGACATACTCTGGCCCAGCGAATCATCAAGCTTGCCGACCAGCGTGAACATATTCGGCTTTCTAACGATGACGCCCGGCGATTTCTGGCGAAGAACCTCCCCAAAGACAAAAGCCGAGAGCAGGTATTTGTCTACTTGGATCCACCATACGTCTCAAATGGCAATCGCCTATATTTGAACAATTACCAAGCAAAGGACCACAGCAGGCTCGCTAATCACCTACGCCGGCAACGAGCCGTAAATTGGGTGGTTTCATACGATGACACACAGCTCATTCGGAGGCTCTACGAAGATTGCAATGTTTTTGACATCCCGCTTCAGTACAGTTTGCAGAAGAAGAAGAAAGCTTACGAACTGCTGATCACGCCGCCCTAT
The DNA here is from genome assembly GCA_965217565.1 of Dehalococcoidia bacterium. GTDB lineage: Bacteria > Chloroflexota > Dehalococcoidia > Lucifugimonadales > CATOSD01 > CBDCIS01. The sequence goes on along the minus strand of CBDCIS010000001.1, from coordinate 161,669 downwards.
TTGGAAGCTCCACTCGAATTGGACTTCGCCTACAGTACCCAGCCCAGTCCCGACTTAGAGGCCGTGCACACACCATGACTACCGGAATAGCTACGGAGATCGACGTCGATCAGCTCACGTTTGACGTAAGAAATCCTAGGCTCGCAGAATTTTCAGAGTCGCCAATTCAGAACGAAATGGACATCATGAAAATCCTTTGGGATACCGAAGATGTGCAGGAATTAGTGTTGTCCATCACTGCCAGTGGCTTTTTTCGTCACGAACCCCTGATCGTTGTGGAAGAGTCCGGCGAATATGTCGTAATCGAAGGGAACCGTCGATTGGCAGCAGTCAGGGCTATCCGGAACCCCGAGGTGGCCCGACAAGTGCGGGCCAATATTCCTCCAGTGTCCCCAGACCTGCTAGAAGACCTGAACCGTCTGCCTTGTCTAATAGACACGCGGCAAGACACTTGGCGGTTTCTGGGTTTCAAGCACGTTAATGGCCCAGCGAAATGGGGCAGCTATGCCAAGGCCAAGTACATATCATGGGTTTATCAGACATTTGACGAGCCGTTGTTGGAGATCGCACGACAGATTGGTGACAACCACAATACGGTTCAGAGGCTTTTTCGTGGATTGAAGGTGATCGAACAAGCCGAGGCGTGGGGCGTCTTTCACCGAGAAGACCGGTGGAATCGCCACTTTTCATTCTCTCATCTGTACACTGGCTTGTCTTATCCTGGTATCAGTTCATTCATTGGCGTTGTCTCAGAGGTAGCGGAGGACCCGAATCCCGTTCCCGTAGAAAAAAAGGGGGAACTTGGGGAGTTATGCGTATGGTTATACGGCAGTAAGCGTAAGGATGCCCAACCCGTTATCCGATCTCAGAACCCGCATCTTCGGCAACTGGACGCAGTTCTGGGGAATCGATCTGCTATAGCAAGTTTGCGTAATTCCCGAAACCTTCAAGCGTCATTTACGGAGAGCCGTCCTGCGACTAACCGATTCGAGGAATCTTTGGTAGCAGCCATGGAGAGTTTGCGCGAGGCGCGGGCGATGCTGTCAGACGGGTACGACGGTTCCGGTGAGTTGCTCGCGACTGCGGAACTGGTGGTCGCTCTAGCTACGGACCTACAGGCAGAAATGATCCGCAAGCAATTTGCTACCCCAAGGCCTCAGCCCCACGTCCCTAGAGGTGACAGCTAGTGTTTAAATGGCCCAGAGTACTTCCATCCCGCCCAACTGAGGTAGAACAAGCCGATTTCGACGAACTACTCGCATGGCAAATGGACTTGGCAGATTTCAGTGAGCTCGCTTCCTGGCAGGGGGGCCGTGCATCTGACACCTACGTCTCTAGGCAACTGGCGAAGGTGGAAGAGAACGACCACACAAACGGCGTTCCAGAAATCGATGAATTGCACGAAGAAGTGCAATGCGCTTTTGGTATGGTTGAAGGCCGGATGGAGTCATACGGTTCAGCGTATCCCTTCGAACTGGACGAAAGTGGCCGTTCTCTTCGATTGCGTGCCCACAGCGACGGTCCTGGTCAAACCGTGTACAAATACTTGCTCCTAGCGACTCGTTTAGACATGAACCAGAACAGGGCGTACCAAGGCATTGATGGTACTGATCTTTTCGAGCAACTTTGTGCCGAGGTGGTCCGTCAATACTTTGGAGATGTTTCCCGTAGCTTGGTTTTCGGGACTTCCAGTGATCTTCGAAGTTTTTCGGACCGGGTGGCGAACCTTTGTACCCAGACCGGTGAAGGGAACACCTACCGCAACAATTCAGGGGGCAGTCCTCAAGCCAAAGACGATGGACTTGACGTTGTGGTCTGGACTCCGTTCACTGATGCCAGAAACGGTAAGTTGATGGGATTCGGGCAATGTAAGACAGGAACGCACTACGAGGAGCATTTCACTAGGCTTCGGCCCGTTGCTTTTTGTCAAAATTGGTTCGACATCATGCCTGCAGTTCACCCAGTTCGCATGTTCTTCATAACGGACGCTTTACCTGATGACCGTTGGTATAAAAGATCTACCTACGCCGGAATAATATTCGACCGCCCGCGACTCATCGAGCTCTGCGAGAATATTTCCACAGAAACGCTGACCAATATCTCTGTGTGGACTCAAGCGGCTGCAGTCGCCAATGGCCTTCCAGGCGTATGACGGCCCAACGAGACGACCAGCGGCTCCTCGCTCACAACAAGACCAAGCCAATGATGGCCGTGACCATCCGATGATTCCCATACCGTATCCTATGCTTCCAAGGTCGAGTGAGGCGAGACGGCGTTGGATGGCAGGAATGGGTAAGACGCCACCACCGGCCTGGCTGGGACGCCCAGGTTCCTTTCGGAGAGCCCCCAGCTTCCTCTCCGCCAGTATTTCTCAGGGCGTTCCAGAATTCCCGTCCAACTACGTGCCTCGACTCGCGTTCGCCACGTGACCCCTTCCGTGCTGCCTCGGGAATTATGGCGCACGTTTCGGTCCACTGTGCGAGGGGCGACCTTGTCTTCCTTGATGGGCTGAAGGGGCATCAGCAATTCAAAGACGGTACTGCCTACCGTCAAGTCAGGCCCACCAACGCATACGGTAGATACCACTATCTTCGAGATGTGGCTCGGTAGCCTTTCGACGCACCAAGGCCTCTCAATTCCTGTAGTGTGACACCTCGAGGGCGGAGGGATAGGAGGGTGGTGCCCTCATTGAATTTGGCTGGGGGACCTGTGATCCTTAACACCGCGATGGCATGCGGGGTGGTTCGACCCTCTTCAGGTGGCCCTGCGCAAGCGGGAAGCGCCCGAATGGGCCGAGCCGTCGGAACCCTACGTGTTTGGAGAGCTGACCATCGACTACGCCGAGCGCCGCGTGACGCTGGCCGGGCGTCCCGTGCAGTTGACGGCCATCGAGTACGGGCTGCTCTTCGAGCTATCGGCCAACGCCGGCCGCGTGATGACCTACGACCGGCTGCTGCAACGGGTGTGGGGCCTGCGGGGCTCCGGAGACTCCCGGCGGGTGCGCACGGCCGCCAAGCAGCTCCGCCGCAAGCTGGGCGACGACGCCAACAACCCCACCTACATCCTCAACGAGCCTCGCGTCGGCTACCGCATGGCGAAGGCGGAGACGCTGGAATCCCTGAATGCCTAACGAATTCACTTTACCTCTGGAGGACCAACAGCTGTGGCACTCATTCCTGCGGGCATGACTGTCGATACAGTGGGCAGGCAGATGCTCCGCTAACATCCTAGACTCACGAGCAAGGAGATGGAATGCCATTTACCGTATTCAGCGCAGAGATTCCGTATCCTCTGATGTGGGCCAAAGTGGACGGTAGACAGAACCGTCTTCGAGATGTGGTTGGGGTCTCTGTGATCCTTGGCACAGCAATCCTTGCAGAGAGTTCGAGCCTCATCGGCTGGGCCTAAGTTGACGATAGGCAGAACCATCTTCGAGTTGTGGCTAGGCTTGTGAAGTCAGCAGTGCCTCCGGCCAAGCGGATCACGAGGCTTGGTTAACAACGACGTTCTCGTGCTTCGCCAGAATGTCCTTGATGTCTCCCGGAGCAGCGGAAACGTCGGAAGACCACTTGCCGAAGCCCCCGTGTTGGTTGACCGCCTGAGTCCACTGCTCCAAGGCGCGGCGCTTGGAGTAGCTTTGCTCGTCCGGTTGGCCCTTGGTCTCTAGTACCAACAGATTGCCCGACTTCAAGCGGACAATGAAATCGGGATGGTACTTCCGCACCACGCCCCGATAGACGTAGAGCACATCAAAGCCCAGATGGTCGTTCTTGACCCAGGCATCGACTGAGGGGTTGTGATCTAACTCGAAGGCTTCCAATGCTTCCCATGTGCTGTCGTAGACACACATGTTGATGTGGCTGCGTTCCGTGAAATGGCACGGCTTGCCCGTGTACCAGGTCGCCATGTTTGCAGTCGAACGAATAGGATGGTCACGGTCAAACACAGGCTCAAGCCTTTCTGTATTCTCGACTCGAACAGCATCCCAAACGTGCTGTACCACCTTCGTCATGTTGAGCGTAACGATAAGCCGCCGAGCAGTGTCGTCCTGATAGAACAACGGAGGTGTGATAACGAGTCGGTCAGATAAGAGGAACCGCTCTACCAACCTCACCAACTGGGCAATGAGCGACTCGCGGCTTCCCGACCAGGATGCCTGCATCTGGTCGTGGACATCCCGCGCTGCCTCAAAGATGATCTTCTGAGTTCGGTATTCGCGAGCTAACGACTCTAGGTCAATGCTGGTCAGCTTGGACACGTCGGGCTTGCCATCCACTATCGGAGCAAGCTCCGCCATCTGCGCCGTTTCGCTGGCATTGAGCTCCAGGCGCTCCACTCGCTCCCAATCGAGAGAGAGGAGGGGGCGGTAAACGTGCTCAATGCGTATGACGTTGGGCCATCTGATTTCGAACGCAGCCTTCTCGGCAACGGGCTCAATGGCCGTCTTGGGCGCAGGCGGCTTGGGGGCCTCACCCTCGTCTGACTCATGGGGGAGGAAAGTGAACGGCACGCCGAATATGTTGACGTACTCGGGCTCGAACATGCCTGTTCCGGGGTTCACCTCGTAGGAAGTGCGACGAAGCCCACGCCCGATCACCTGCTCACATAGCAACTGGCTGGTGAACGCCCTCAGCCCCATGATGTGCGTCACCGTCTTGGCATCCCAGCCCTCAGACAGCATCCCCACTGATATGACGTTCTGTATCTGCTCGCCCGGCTGCCCCGGCCGCCCCACAGTATCCACCATCCTTCGCAGATGCTCGGCCATCTGGTCCCTAGTGCGCTTGGGACTGACGGCACCGTTGTCAGAGTCATCTTCGCCGTCTGGCGCAACCTCGGCTAACGGTTCTTCGAACTCCTCGGCCCGGTTCAGTACGCCGGAGTCGATGTGTAAGGTACGCTCGTAGTCGCAAAGCTCGTCAATGAGGATTCGCTTACGGTCAAATGCGTGCTTGACCCGGGCCGCCGTCTCAGTGCGGTTGGCGACGGTAATCATCACCGGCGGTGTCTTGAGTTTGGCTTTCTGCCATTCTCTGGCTGCTTCTCTCCAGTCATATCCAAGTAGGTAGTAGCCATTGGTTACCAGGTCAGGCAACGGTTCGTGGGGCTGGGCACGGCGATTCAGGTCGTCCTTCACTTCCGGGTCGTTGTAAATGTGGTACAGGCGAGACTTATAGGTGTTGGCATCGACCGGCGTGTCGTCACGGACCACGACCCGTGGTGTCTTGACTAGTCCAGACTCGATAGCGTCGTTGAGTCCGAAGTCGCTCACAATCCAATCGAACAGGGCTTCTTCTGAGCTTCTCTTACCCGACGGTGCGAAGGGCGTGGCCGAAAAGTCATAACAGGTTAGGATGCCCCGCGCTCGGTGAATCCGATCCAGGCCGCCAACCCACTTGGTAGCTTCTTCGATGTCGGCTTTGGCGACCCCCTTCACCTTTGACTCGGCAGGTACTCTCCAGGCGTGGTGTGCCTCGTCGTTGATTACAAGCAGGTTCCGGGCACTGGCCATGTCGTCCAGTACGTCGCGGACATAGGCTTCGTCGCTCTTGGCCCCCCGCTTGTCCACGCTCCGCTTCCTGCCAATCTGTTCATCCGTCTCCCAGTTGAGGGCGTGCCAGTTACGGACTAAGACATTCCCCTGACGGAGACGTTCCAATAGGGATGAGGGCACGATGTGGAAGGCTTCGTAGTAGTTCTCCTCGTATGACGGCTCTAGGACCGCAAGTCGGCTTCTGATGGTGAGACCGGGAGCGACTACCAGCACATTCTTGGCGAATCGAGTGTCCTGGGGGTAGGCGACCTTATTGAGCACGTGCCAAGCGATGAGCATGGCCATGACGACGGTTTTGCCTGTCCCTGTGGCCATCTTGGCACACAGGCGCCGGAACTCCCCTCCGTCACCGGGTATGTTTAGCCCCACTTTCTCGCTATCGGGAGCTTCGACAAGCCAGATAAACGTCTCCGCAGCCTCTAGTTGACAGAAGAAGAAGCGACGGCTTTCAAATTCCTCCGGGTCCGTCCAATACTCCAATAGGCGCTTGGTTATGGCGGACACCCCGGGATACCCAGCCTTGCGCCACCCCTTTACCCGCAGTCGGATCTGATTGACCAGAGGTATTTCGACGAAGACGCCCGGGTCTTCGAAGATCTTGGATCCACCCGATGCTATCAGGTAACCCGCGGGCCGACGCCCCCCTCTCCGTGTAAACGTTCGCCTCTCCCGGCTGTAACTCCAATGCTCCGCTGGCTCTTCATAGGGCTTGTTGATGATGAGCTTGTCAATTGATGATCGCTGCTTCAAAGAGCACCCCTATTGACAATTCAAGGGCAAAGTGTGCGACAAGAGCTTCAGAGTGCGCTTCAGCACTGTTGTTCCACCTCCCCCACTTCTTTGGCCACCTCCATACTCCGCAGAAAGATAGGTGTTGGCTATTTGACCGGCGGTCTCAGGAGAGTTAGCCTGCGCTCCAACGATTACTCGGTCTCCTCCATGCTGGTTGAGCAATGATACTAAGGCATCACTAACCTCTTCCCAGAATGGTGCGCGGGATTCGCCAGACCTGCCACTCATCCCCACCAGCAAGTCTGTCTCCCTACGGAGAGTACAAAGCAATTCTGGCCTATGTGAAACCAACCATAGAGCCAGAGGGACGATAGCCCGGGCGTGACCTTGTAGGTTGTGCCAACCTGCGGCACGATCCGCTATCGCCCTAGCATCTCGAATCCCTGCTCCAGCCGTCACCCTGATCAAGACGTCAGTTGCCTCTTGCATTGCTCTGAAAGTCAAATCCTGAGTGTAATCGACCAACTTAACCCTCCCGGATACGGCTTAGAGCTTCCAGGGTGCGGTGCTCAGCTGGTAATGGACTGCCTTCAGCGGGGCTCAGTCCTATTACTTTGAGACTCTCGATTCCCCGGTCGTCCACGATCTTCACTGCGATGCGCCGGTGCTCGCCGGGCTCGAAGGGCAACGAGGTAATACCACGATATGCGTCGATAAGCCCCTCGTCTATCTCAGCCTTGAGGTTACGCGCCAGACGCGCCCAACCATTGTTGGAGCCAGCCATAGGAAAGAACACTTGCCGAGGGTACAGGCTCCGGCCGTCGTAGTCTGGGTCCAGCATCCACATGGCTATCTTGTCCCGGCCTCCCGATTCCACGTCGCCGCTCTTGGTGTTGTAGTAATCGAACCCGTGGACCGATACCTGTACTTTGTCCGAGCCCGTACCGTCCGCTATGGTCTCTACTTGCACGTCCGGTTGCCCGATGAGCCAAAAACTCTCGTTGCTGGCCCGCTTTCGCTTCAAGTCCTCGGTGAGCAGGTCGGCGTTCATCTGCGCCTTCAGCAGCGTGATACTCGGCCAGTTGGTCTCGTCGATGTCCTTCGCCGCCTCGGGGTCGAACTGGAAGGCGGCGAAGACGATGACACGGGGGCTTGGCCTCAACGTCTCGGCTTCCTGAAGAGCTTGATTCACCTGCCTCTGCTCCAACGGGGCGTGCTCCGGTCCGAAAGACACGACAACACGATGGGATGCCTGCGCCGGGCCTTCCCGGATGGATTCAGCGCCGTTCTTGTTGGGCAGCGACTCACCGTCGGCGTGAAGATAGCGATAGCCCGCCAATGGCTCCAAACGAGCAAAGCGGATAAACTGCCCTCCTTTACCCCGGATGCCGGTCCGCAATAGCTCGTCCCGCCAGTCCGCTTGGCGCAGCGTTTCGCCGGAGCGGGCCACTGTTTCATCGGCAGGTAGAGTCTCGGCGTCGTCAACGTCGTTAATCGGCTTCACGGCCGGGGCAGGCACTCCCTCGACGCTAAAGGGGCCGGTCACCCGTTTCTTGCCTGTGTCCACCAAAGGCTGGTCGTACAGCGTCTCTTGTGGCGCATTTCGGGCGATGGCCGCGTCAATCTCGGCCTGGGTCATGCCTTCCTTGATGTCAGTGTTGTTAGCGATAGCCCCCAGGGTTACATGAGGAACGGTCTTGTAGTTGAAACCGCTGCCTACGCCCTCGTTAGGATGCGCCAACTCGTAGTAGTCGAAGAGAGGGGTCATCAGTCGCTGCTTGGCCAGGGACATGGCCACGCGTGAGGTGTCGCAAGTGATCCAGCGTCGGCCCCACTGCTCGGCGACGTAGGCGGTGGTGCCAGAGCCGCAGGTCGGGTCGAACACCAAGTCGCCGGGGTCGGTAGTCATTAGCATACATCGGGTAATGACTTTGGTATTCGTCTGAACCGCGTAGACCTTACCGTCTGCCCCTGACGTGTCCTCCCAAGGCACAGTGAGGTCAGCCCAGCCTTTGTCATCTGCGAATAGAGCGTACCGAACAAGCCGGCCGGCCGGCAACAGCCGCCCAGCTAGTGCCAGCCTATCCATGCCCTCGCGGGTTGTTCCGTATCCATTCCTGGGATGGCTGTATTCGACCCCTCGGTACGTATAGTTGAACATCCCAGCCTGCATTGGGCCAGATGGTTCTAGCGATTTTGACGTGAAAATCCTAGCGCCTTCAGGAATTTGGCCGAAGTCCCTTATCACATCCGATACTCGCCTATCATTGCCATCCACCATACGGCACCAATAATATCCAGAACTTGGTCCGTAATTCATTTCCCGAAATAGCTTTCGATACTTAGCCAATGGACGGCCTTGCCCATCATATTTGTTCTTGGAATACCAGATTATGAAGTCTGCCATTTGCTCGACAAAGCTTGTGCCAAACGGCATGGTCTTGGTCCGATAGGGGATTAAGGCGATGAAGTTATGTACCCCAAACACTTCGTCCATCAGGGCTCGGACGAGATGCACATTCTCGTCGCTTATCTGAACGAAGCATGAACCGCTCTCGGTCAGCAGTTCTCTAGCCAACAGCAAACGGTCCCGCAGGTAAGACAGGTAGGAGTGGACGCCTAGCTCCCAAGTGTCTCGAAATGCCTTGATAGTCTCTGGTTCCTGGGTCAGATCCTCATCACGGCCATCCCTCACATCCCGCCGGTTGACAAAAGGCTGGAAGTTGGATCCGTAGCGGATGCCGTAGGGTGGGTCGATGTAGACCATCTGCACTTTCCCCGCCATGCCCTCCTTCTCCAGCAGGCTATTCATCACCAGCAGGCTGTCACCGGCCACCAGGCGGTTGGTCCAGTTGTGACGGTGCCGATAGAACTCGATGGCGCTCCGGACCGGGGGATTCTCCTCGGGCAACTCGAACAGGCTACCCTGCACAGGGCCGCCGCTGCCGTTGCGCTTGTGGGTGGCCTCGATGATGGTGCGGGGGTCAATGCGCTCATGGACGTGGAGCGAGACGGTGGGCACTTCGAAGGAGGTGTGCTCCGCCTTCCCTGCCCACTGGAGCTGCGGGTCTAGGTGGGGATCGTAGGCGTAGGCCTTGCGACCCGCGTCCTGGTCGGTTTCCGGCGTGACGAGGCCGACAGGCGGGTTGTTCAGCCTGCCCTTGTCCCGGTGGTCATAGGACTCGATAGGCCGCTTGGCTTGGTGGTTACCTCTACGGCGCGGTGGCATGTCATTCCCCCGAGAGTCATTCTATCACCAACTGCCGATACGATGGAATACATATCCGAAGTCAGCGACGGCTGCGCTATTGCCGACGGGTCCTCCCTGTGGGGATAGCTCGGCTATAAACCGACCGTCTCACATTTGCCCCATCTTCATCGCCTATTAGCCCTTAGCATTGCTTTGGCTTAACCTATCTTCGGCAGGCCATTGCTGTGGCACTATCGCTCCGATCCACAGGAGAGCGTCCTCTGCTGCCTCCAATGCTCGCTCAGCTTCATTCTCTCTGACTTCCTTGCCCTCGTGAATAACCGCATTCCGCAAATCATAGAGGTCTTTCTCCCACCGTGTATGCTCGTCGGTGCCAATGAATTCTCTTCCTAATGCCATCGGAATATGGCTGTTGATTAGGTTTTTCAGGCCAGCATCCAATAGCCGATGGACGTCGTCTCTTGAATGAGCTGGCACAACATAGCCCTCTGTAGATCTTGTAGTCCGAGACAAGTAGTGTCGCGCGAGGATTCGGTCTACTCCTACTTCAAATGCTGTCTCTGCCTCGATGACAGCAACGCGATACTCCTCGAAGAGCAACGACCTCCTGGCATTGAGCACCAAGAGGTCCACAACGGGGAGGGGACGCTCGTAGGCCAAGTCTAATATGGAGTTGCCATCCATCTCTTGTGTCCGGGCTAAGGTTAGGCCAGAGCCCATATCGAATCGAAAGCTGTTGACTTCCCACACACTCCCGTCATCCTTGAAATCATACACGCCATGCGAGGTGTTCGAGGGGCCAAGTTCTTGAATAGGAATGTGTCCAATATGAGACTCTTTGGTAGCGCACCGGTACACGTCCAGCAATCGGTTTATGGCCTTATGACTCACCTTTCTTAATTCCTCGGATTTGTCGCGTGTCGTCGCATATGGGAAACGCACCGCTATCTTTGTGTACGACGCGCGACCCAGCCTGTCGTATTTCATTTCATTGCCAGAGTTACCAGGACGCCAGGTTCGTTCGAATGCAATTTCGTAGTCCTTGCCTTGCAGTCGCATCGGTAACGAGTCCACTTTACCCCACCAGACTTGACGAAATCAAGAACTTTCACACTGCGGTTCGTTCTGGACTTTTAGTCAGGCCCTAGTGCTGCCCTACTGGGAGAGTTCCTCAGGAGCGGCGACATCATCGTCCAGGTGCCGCTCCTTCAGAGGAGCGGGTCTATCCCAATGAGCAGGCGCTCATCGACTTGGTGGCTACCGAGCGGGTGGAGAGACGCCGGGCGCGGGCCTGCTCGACCCACGCCTGCACCATGGACATCACCGAGAGGATAGACGACATCATCACCGACACGCGGGAACCGTGTCGGTGATGATGGCCGAGGCGGTGTCCCGGAGTGGCGAGAGGCGTCGGTGGCCCATGGGGTTAAGGATGGCATCGACATGCCTATCTGCTATCCCAGGTTGGTTCAGACCGGCCTCCACCAGACCGACTTCCCGACCCTCTGCTGGATTGAAACAGACAGGCCCAGGATGGGCGGTGTCGTGCGCCATACCCAACACACGCCGGGAATACCAAGAGCGGTGTTCCTAACGTGTGTTGGGTATGGCGCATGGGGCGTCCGCTCATCCCGGCGGAAGCCGACATTTCAACACATATTTGGGAGTGGCGAAACGGGTCGAATCGGGTGTCTCAGCATTGACACCCATAGCGACTCCGCTATACTATCCGTACGAGTCCGTGGATACATGGCGCTAGTCAAGACCGGGAGAGAAGGAAAATTACCCGTACACGCACGACAAGATACGTGACCCTGTTGAGTGTTGTCCTTGCGCTGGCCCTTACGGCGGCGCTCGCGGCCTGCGGCTCTGATGAGCCGTCCGGCGTGACAGGCCCCGACCGGACAGCGTCCACCCCAGGATCAGGGGACGCGCCCACTGCCACCGTTGCGGCTGCGACAGTGCCGCCGGCGGCCTCCGGCTCCGTCGAAACGGACCGGGAAGCCCTAGTTGCCCTCTACAACGCAACGGGCGGTGAGAACTGGAGGAACAACGACAACTGGCTGAGCGACGCGCCCCTCGGCAAGTGGAAAGGCGTCACCACTGACGACAACGGCCGCGTCATCGAACTGGCCCTCGAAAAGAGCGACTTGAGCGGGGAGATACCGGCGGAGTTGGGCAACCTCGCCAACCTGGAGTACCTGTTCCTCAACGTCAACGACTTGAGAGGGGAGATACCGGCGGAGCTGGGCAACCTCGCCAACCTGATAATTCTGGGCCTCAGCGAGAACGAGTTGAGCGGGGAGATACCGGCGGAGCTGGGCAACCTCTCCAACCTGACAGTTCTGGGCCTCAGCGAGAACGAGTTGAGCGGGGAGATACCGCCGGAGCTGGGCAGCCTCTCCAGCTTGGGAACGCTGTTCCTCTTCAAGAACGAGTTGAGCGGGGAGATACCGGCGGAGCTGGGCAGCCTCTCCAACCTGGCAACGCTGCGCCTCGACGGCAACGGCTTGAGCGGGGAGATACCGGCGGAGCTGGGCAGCCTCTCCAACCTGAAACATCTGGACCTCAGCTACACCGCCTTGAGCGGGTGTGTGCCAAGCAGCCTGGAAGACCGGTTGACAGCGTTTGTCCTTGGCGACCTGTCCTTCTGCTGAAGCCACAAGCCCTCAGCCGGGGACGGACAGCAGATTGTCTTGGAGGAGCCCTCAGCGCGTGTTGGCTATGGCGCATGGCGCTGCCGAGCAACGGGGTATCAGCCTCTCCTTTCGTCGGCCTCCCGGTCGACGGCGGTTTGACCGCTCCGGCGCATGCTGACGCCCTTGACCGCCAGACCTTCAGCCAACGTTGAAAGGTGGAGGCTAGGTCCAGAGTGAGTCTCCTCTTATTGGCTTCCATGCCTGCCTCTTCCCCAGATGGACCATCTGACGCAGAAGGGGGCGGAAGAAGAGGAATCAATGCCCCACCGGAAAATGGGCAACAGAAAAGGGCCGCACACATGGACGTGCAGGGGGGGCTAGCGCCCCGCGCCGACTGGCTCCGCCTCCCGCGCTCCCGATCCTGCTCAAGGGCGAGTGCTCACTCGAACAGGGACACGGCTGCGGGCTTCCGGCTGCGGACCTGGGGCTTGACCGGCTCCTCGGCCATGAACTCGGCCTAGGAGAACGGCGTCCGCTGCCTTCCCACACACCGGCGCTGCCATGTGACGGATGCACAGCGCGCCCCTCTTTTGCTACGCTCGACACATGGCCCTCTCAGACCGACAGATGCTCGACTCCCTCAGCCGGACGCCGTTCGTCGGTTCGGCGGAGCTAGCAGGCATCCTCGGCGAGCCGCACGCCACGGTTCACCGAGCTCTGACCGGCCTGCTGGCTGACCGTATTGTCGGGCGTGTAAGCCACGGCACCGCCCATCTGCCGTCGAGCCAGAGATACTTCCCGACGACCAAGGGCATCGGTGAGACTGCCGGGATTCTCGGCTTTGGGACGCCCTCAGACTTCGTGCGAGCCTACCCCGTGTCCAGGGAGTGGCTGACGCTGCTCATCCGCAGGATGGACGCGGTGGCTTCTGTCTACCGACTCGCCGCCTCGCTGTCCCCCGGCACTGGCGGCCTTCGGTCCCACGTGGAGTTCCCCCTGGCGCAGGCGCTGAGCACGGGCGAAACGGTTCGGGCCGAGGAGATCGTCATCAGCGTCCCCGACGGACGGAGCGTCACCGTGCTGCTCAACGCCAGCCCCATCCTCTCGGATGAGGGGGAGGTCCAGTCGGTCGTCGTCACCCTACAGGACATGACTGACCTGGAGGAGACGGAGAGGCTGCGGGCCGAGTTTCTGGCGATGGTGAGCCACGAGCTGCGCGCGCCGCTGACCTCCATCAAGGGCTCCGCCGCAGCCGTGCTGGGCACCTCGTCGGTGCTCGACGCCTCCGAGATGCATCAGTTCTTCCGCATCATCGACGAACAGGCCGATCACATGCTCGAACTGATAAGCGACCTTCTCGACGTGGCCCGAATCGAGGCGGGCGCACTCTCGGTCTCTCCCGAGCCCACCGACGCTGCCATAATCGTGGACCGGGCCAGGAACACCTTCCTGAGCGGAGGCGGCAGGAATAACATCAGCATCGACCTCCCGCCGGACCTGCCCAGGGTGATGGCGGACAGGCGGCGCATCGTGCAGGTGCTCGGCAATCTCCTGTCCAACGCGGCCCGCCACTCGCCGGACTCGTCCAGCATCCGGGTGTCGGCGGCGCGGGAAGGTGTCCTCGTGTCGTTCTCGGTGGCCGACGACGGCGTGGGGGTATCGGCCGAGCGGCTGCCTCACCTGTTTCGGAAGTTCTCCCGCCTCGACGATGAGGAGCGGGGTAATGGCATCGTGGGGTCCGGCTTGGGACTTACCATCTGCAATGGAATAGTGGAGGCGCACGGGGGCCGGATATGGGCAGAGAGCGACGGGCCGGGCCTGGGGACGCGGTTCACCTTCACCGTTCCTGTGGTCGAAGATGCCGCGACCGTTCCCGCCCGGCTCTCCGCACGGTCCGCGCACGTGGAAGATCCGCAGGCGCGCGTCCTCGCGGTGGACGACGATCCGCAGGCGCTCAGGTACGTGCGGGACGCGCTCTCGAACGCGGGCTACTCCGTGCTCGCGACCGGCGATGCTGAGGAGGCGCTCCAACTCATGGAGCAGGAGAGGCCCCACCTGGCGCTGGTGGACCTGATGCTGCTCGGCACCGACGGGATCGAGCTGATGCAGGACATCCTCGATATCGCCGACGTGCCGGTGATCTTCCTGTCCGGGTACGGAAGGGATCAGGTGATCGCCAGGGCATTCGAGATGGGGGCCGACGACTACATCGTCAAGCCATTCTCGCCGACTGAGCTTGTGGCGAGAATCCGGGCGGCGCTGCGCAAGCGGGAGGCCCCGTCGCGGGTCGAGCCGACCGAACCCTACGTTCAGGGCGATCTGACCATAGACTATGCCCAACGCCGCGTGACGGTTGCGGGCGTTCCTGTGCAGCTGACGACCATCGAGTATGGCCTTCTCTACGAGCTTTCAACCAACGCGGGACGGGTGCTGACCCACGAGCAAATTCTTCAGCGGGTGTGGGGTCGGACGCGTACCGGCGACTCCCGGGTGATCCGCACCCACCTGATGAGGCTACGACGCAAGCTGGGAGAGGACGCTGCCAGCCCCAAGTACATCTTCGCCGAGCCCCGCGTCGGCTACCGCATGGCCGAGTGCGAGACTCAGAGCTGAATGGTAACTGTCAGGGTAAACCTGTCAGATCAGTAAGGAAGACTTATGGCGGAAATCAGAATGAATCTGTACAGGGATTTCGCGGATGCGATACGCCACCAAATGAAGTCCGATGGCTACGATATTTCGTCCGTCAAAGACGATGACCAAGCGGCGATGCGTCCTTATGCAAAATTGAGTCGCCGTATCATTGGAAAACAACCGAGGCAGATACTGAAGGCTAGCAATTTCGATCCGTCCAACTAGGGTCTGTTCACACTAATAGCCAAATTATGTTACAATCCGAGAATGGAAATCACCGAAGTTCAGTACCAACGAATTGCGCCGATCCTTCCCGTTCAGCGTGGCAACGTCAGCCTGTCGAACCTGCAAGTACTCAACGCTATCCTCTATGTCGCCGAGCAAGGCTGCAAATGGCGGGGATTGCCGCCTCGATTTGGCAACTGGCACACCGTCTACACCCGGATGAACCGGTGGTCCAAGAACGGTGTGCTCGACCGGGTTTTCGAGTATCTTCAACGAGAGCACATAGTGCGTATCAAGATAGAAGCGGTTTCCATGGACAGTACCATAGTCAAGGTCCATCCCGATGGAACCGGTGCGTTAAAAAAAACGGACCCCAGTCCATCGGCAAGTCCCGTGGCGGCTGGACCACCAAGATTCATATGGTTGCCGCGGATGCTAGAACAGCCGTGACGTTCTCCCTTTCTCCCGGACAGGCCCACGATGCGCCGGAGGGGCGAAAGCTGCTAAAGCGCCTCGGAACACAGGACCAGAACCCGTTCCTGTTAATGGACCGGGCATACGAGGGGAATGAGACCCGCCAACTGGCGTTGGCCCTGGGGTTCACCCCGATAGTTCCGCCCCTGAGCACGAGGGTTGACCCTTGGCAGTACGACCGGGAGATGTACAAGCGTCGGAACGAAATCGAGCGGTTGTTTCGACGGTTGAAGGGCTTTCGGCGCATCTTCTCTCGCTTTGAGAAGCTGGACGCTCTCTTCCTTGGGTTCATCCTGTTTGCGCTCATCTTCGATGCGTTGCGTTAGTGTGAACAGGCCCTAGTTGGACAGAATTAAGACGGAGTTAAGTGAGGGTCCAGCAGCTCCCGCATTAAGATACCACGTCTGCTTCTGGCGACCACCTCTCAGTTGTTGACTCTTCATTTTGGGGCGCCGTGTCTTCAGAGAACACTTCCCCGGGTGTCTTGTATCCCAAGGCCTGATGGGGCCTCTGGTCATTGTAGAACCGGAAGTAAGCTCCCAGTTCCCTCCGGGCCTCCCCCGCGCTGGCGTAGGCTTTCAGGTACACCTCCTCGTACTTCACCGTGCGCCACAGCCGCTCGACGAAGATGTTGTCTTGGTACCTCCCCTTCCCGTCCATGCTGATCTTCACACCGCGGTCCTGAAGGACCTGGGTGAATTCCTGACTGGTGAACTGGCTCCCCTGGTCAGTGTTGAACACCTCCGGCCTTCCCCTCTCCAGCGCCTCCGTCAGGGCCTCGGCGCAAAAGCCTGCCTCCAGAGTGTTGGACAGGCGCCAGGACACCACGTACCGGCTGTGCCAGTCCATGACGGCCACCAGGTAGAGGAATCCCCGGGCCATGGGCAGGTAGGTGATTGTAGACTGTCAGCGTCTCCCGCGCGTTCGTCCGCGAGAGCGCGCGCGACCCCAAAGGCCGCCATCCTCGTGTCGTCGTTCGCACAGACTTGGTGGAGCGCATGATGGACCTGAAAACTGGCGAGGAGAACATCATCGTCCACGAGGGCGGCCCCCTGCGGGTAACGCAGACTTACGCGCGATCTCACCGCGAGCGCGCCGTCCAGTCGGGCAACCGCACAATCACGACGGACAGCCAGGGGCGGGTGTCGGAAAAGCGGTGCAAGCGGCTTCACCAGTTCGCTCGGCGCGCTGATGAGCTTGGCCTCCGCCCGAGGCAGGTGAGCGAAAAGAATGACAAATCGCGCAACTTCACCCGTAAGCCGTTGGCGTCCAGCAAGGGACGCGCGACCCCAAAGGGCGCACGATGCGCGAAAAGTCCGAGGACAGTGTGCGCAGGTGGCCTGCAACGAAATGACTGAAAATGTTGCATTGACGCCCGTTCGCTCGGTGGCTGCCAGTAGGCGGCGCAGTCACGGCATGTACAAGAGGGGCGCACCCATGCTACAAACTTCCGAGAGAAATGTTGCACTTCCTTATGGGGAGAAACAAGCTGCTAAGTCTGTTACCGACGACCTCATTGTCGATGGGGAGTTCGAGGGATTAGACCCTGCGCCACAATCGTCCGCCGGTGGGGCTGGCGTGGGCAACGCGGTTGATTCCAGGCGGACCAACACCACCCAGGCGATTTGCGGGGCTGTACGGCGGTCTGAGCGTCTTAAGAGTCGTAGAACAACGAGCCTCAACGCCGCTTTTCCAGATGGATCAGGCCGCGCCGCCGGTGTCCCGTTTCCGCCAGACCTTTGGGACATTCGGCGGCCTTCTCTGTGCGCCGGGTCCTGGCCGCGAAGCTGGCGAGCAGTCCTCAGCGCAGGGGAATGTCCCGCTTCCCCTAGTTTCGTCCCATGCCTTGAGGTGGCAGGCCCGCTCGTGGCCCGGGCCTGCACGGTCTGAGCGGTCTTCACCCAAGGTCTTGGGTCTGGACGACCTTGACCGCTCCGGGGCAGGGTCATCCGCCCGCGTGGACGTGGCAGGGGCGCGCCAGGGCGGGGCTGGGAGCGCGTTTCGAGGGCGAAAGGTGGATCAGGGGACACACCGGGGCGAGAAACGCCGCTCTACAGCCATCCTGGGGCGTTGTGGTTTCCGAGAAGTCGTCCCAAAAGCGGTGTTCGGGGGTTAACATACAGAAGTAGCATTCTGTATCATCCTCACCCTGATACCCAGCAACCGACGCTCAAGGAGGCTCTATGAGGGTCGCCTGCGTGCTCGTCACTCACCTGAGAGCAAAGGCGGAGATGAAACGGCATCCCCACCTGAAGGACAGCCCCGTCCTGGTCGTCGACCGCGATCCCTCGAGAGCTAAGCCGCTGGTCGTGGATAGATTCCCCGAAGCCTCTCAGGCTATGGCAGGGATGACCCTGGAACAGGCCGCCTCTGTGCGCTCCTCAGCGGCCACTGCCTTACCTGTTTCTGCCTGGGACATCTCTGCTCCTCTCTCTGAAGTACTCTGCCTCATCCAGGGAGCTAACCACTCCTCCAAGCTCTTGGATTTTCTATACCTCAATTCTGTCCCATTATCGCTGACGGTCTACAGTTGGGAACGCCGTCGAAGAAGGCCCAGGCTGCCTCCAACCCCTCGATCACGTCCACGAGCTTCTGGCTGAAGGTAGGCCAGACGAAGCCGTGCCGCGAGTAGGACAGGACGCTCCTCAGCGCCCAGACCGCCCGGCGGCGACCCGTCTCCGGGTCCTCCATCAGACCCAGACGACCGAAGTCCATCTCCGCCACCTCGCCGGGTGCGCTCTCTCCCATCCGGACCGTCGCCGGACTTCGCCTCCGCCAGCCCCGTCGCACGATGAACCGCCTCAACGACATGTACGAGACCCGGCAACCCCGGTCCGCGAGCAACTCGTGGATGCGGGTCAGCTGCAACCGGTCGGCGGTCAGCCACTCGTAGATCTGCTCGGCCCAGGGGTCGAGCATCTCCTCGGTCGGCGTCTCAACCCTCCGGGGGCCCGTAAGACTCAGCCCCGCCAGGCGGGTCAGTTGCTCCTCGCTCGGAGCAGGACCGTCACGGGCCAGGCCCGCCTCCACGGCCGCATCGATGTACCTGCGGACTGTCGCGCGAGACAGCCCCGTACCGGTTGCTATCTGCCGCTGGCTCATGCCGGACTGCCAGCGGCGTACCCCTTCTGCTATCTCCACTCTCGACACCTCCCTGTACGCCATCGCTGCTCCTTACATCCAAGCTGCGGCAATGGTCGCCAATTCGGCCCCCAGGGTGGTCAACCTCCTGGCGAAGTGGCCTATAGTTCCTGGCGTTTGACGCGGCCCTGCGACATGGTGGGACCATCTTAGCCGAGGCGAGCAATGTGGCGATGGAGTATCTTCCCCTTACGCCGAAGGGCGAGCCCCAGCCGAGGCTGACGTCGCAATCGGCGCTTTGGGCACGCGCGCAAGAGACGCAGGGCGCGCGCATCGAGTGGGTAAGGCAGCGGCGGGCATGCTCGCAAATGAAGGTCACGCGCCCTTCGCGGCGTAGGCGCATACGGGCCCACGCCCTGGGCGCGGCCGCCCGTACCGTGGTGGCCGGCCGCCGGAGCCTGTGGTGGGGCGCAAGAATGCGCCGCCGAGGCGGCTCGGCGGCTTGGCGCTCTCGCGCGAGAAGATGGGCCTTAACCCTTACTAAAAGAAATACTTGTAGGCCCATCGGTTTTTTTAAGTCAATACTTTAACGCCCATCTGTGCCTAACGCACGCTTGGCAGCGGTGGCCGCTTTCGGGTGTTGCTGAGGCGGCGCGACTGCGTGGACGGAGGGCAAGACGATGGTGAAGTCTCGGAAGCCGAACTGGGCCAGGGCCGGGCGGCGTAAGCGTCCAGACTGAGCGGCGCTATCTCGCATCCGTCGCTATCGCCGGGGGTTGCGCGCCTTCCCCAGACGACGCTAGGGCGGGATTCTTGCGCTCCCGCATGGAGCGTTTTCTGAACCTAAACCCCTTGTATAAATAAATAATTCTAGGCCCATCGGTTTTTATATAGGGACGGATATGGCGTCTCCGTGTCTGTGGGTTTCGCCTGTGCTGAACAATCGTCTTGTAGTCTGTTTGGGAGGTTGTTCGATGACTCTCAGTTTGAAGCGTCGGGGAATCCTTGACTTGCGGAAGTTGTGCACAGGGCCGGCTACTCAATTGGCAAGCTTGCGAAGTCTTTTAGCCGCTCTGAATCTACCATCGCGCGCCGTGTGTATGGCAACCGCCATCGGCGTGTTGCCCGACCTGCCCCGTCTCCCCGGCCGACACCGAAACCGCTCCAGGCGGCCCAGCGCGCCCGTCCTTATGCGCTGTTTATACCGCGACTTGGCAAGACCCCGACGAACCTATTTATACCTATTTATACCAGATTTTTATACCAGAATTGGAGCACAACATGCCCACAACGACAACCATCTGCCCAGCCTGTAACCTTCCTATCCCGCCAGGCTTTGAGGACAGCGCGCCGTCCGTCCAGACCGAAGCCAAGCGTTCGCCCTGGGGCTACACCTGGAGATGGGCGCTGTTCCCAATGACCTTCACACCGACCCGCTTCGCCTCTTCCGCCGAACGGCTTGGCGACAACCACATCGGGGGCTTCCCTGGATTATCGCCGCCGCGTTGACTGCCGTACTCATCTGGGCATGGTGGAAGTTCGTCTGGTGGAAATAACCCCACAACTCACGGACAGGAGATGGACTCATGGCGCAGGTTCGTTGCCCCACGTGTGGCAGATTCATGGCTTCCGAAAACCCTCACGACCATGCCGCGCAACAGGACGCGCCGCCCAAGCGGATGGTCTTGCCGAAACGCCGCCGCCGTGTGCCGGCGTCCGTGGCTATGGCGCGTGCGGTTGTCAGTCCCAAGAGATAGATTCAAACTGAGACACTACCGAGGGATTGGGTTCTGATGGGGTGAGCACGGACCGGGCTTATCTTCGCCGGGTCGCAGTTATTGTCGGGACCAGGTTACTTTGGCAGAGGCTTATGGCTACGCCGCCGAATACCTTGCCTGCGCCAGGCCGGCGACCCTCTCCATTGAGGCGTTGCGAGCCGCCCGTGGTACTGGCCGTCGCAAGATCAGGGCGGGCAAAGTGTGTGGGCGCAGCCCCTTCGTTGTCTACGGGCCAGCCGCGAATAGCGCGTAAGAGAGCGCAATGGCTGGCGCGTTGGAAGGGTGTTTTGCCTCTGCCGAGCGCCAGCCACTTGCCTGCACAAACGAAGAGCTCCTGCCGTATCAGCAGGGGCTCGGCGATTTCGTACTGTACCCGAGGGGCTGCCCGGTGGCGCCTGGCTGGTCTCCCCACCGGGCGAAGCAGGGTAGATGGACGATTACACCGCCAAAGCGAAAGTAATGGTGAAGGTTCTTGATTTTATCCAGTTTGGTGGCCCAGGTTCGGCGGAATCTCCCCACCCAATTGGCCCCTTACGAGCCACAGCCTTGGCAGGTTGGCGAGGTTGCTCAGCTCTGGCGGAATCCCCCCACTTAAGCGTTGCCCGACGCTGCGGCGGCGCGTCGCTGTACGCAGTCGAACAACGGCCTGGCCCGGCTCCTGATGTTTCTCTTGCCGTTGTGGTCCAGGTAGTAGGCGTAGTCCTCGCCGGTGCTGCCGGAGAACTTCAGGCCCGAGCAGGTCATCCCTTCGTTGTAGTCTACCTGCAGGCCCTCATAGGGGACCTCCACGACGTCCTTCATCACCATGCCCGAGTTCAGCATGAGGACGCGCCGGTCGGTGGCCACCACGACTCCGTTGTGGACCCCGAATTCAGGGCGCTTGAATCCGCTGAGCACGCTACCGATCGCATGTCCGAGAGTGTTGAACTCTGAGGCGTCGCCCCAGCGTCCGCCCATCCAGTATTCGATATTCTCGTCGCCTTCCAGGACCTCGTAGAGGATACGGAGTTCGCCCGGATAGGTGGTGACGTTCTCGCCGGTGAACGAACTCAACAGCCCCGCTATGAGGCGCTCCGGCACGCTGGGGTCGTTCCGACTCCACATGGTCGAGCGCTCCCGCCACTGGGCGTTGATCCGCTCCGCCTTGCTCATTGCAGTGTAGTTCGCCGTGGGGGCGGCAGCGCCAGCCGAAGACGAGGTGGGCGTTGTCCGAGGGGGCGGCGCGGCCTTTACTTCCCGCACCCGGTCGGCGAAATTCCGGGCATAGCTGTCTTGTACGTCCCGCATCTTGAAAGCCTCCGAGTCGCCGCTGCCAGGCCACTCGCTGTAGCTCCGCCCAGTGAGGGTCACCTCGCCGGTGGCATCAACGTCCACCGATTCCATGTTGTGCAGCGGCATCTCCGTGATGAGCTTGTTCGTGCCCTTCTTTTTGAGCAAAACGACCCGCCTTCCGGTCAGCACGACTATGCCGTCGTACTGCCTCATCCGGTCCCAACGGTTAGCGTTGGCGCGGAACACGTTACCGGGACCCCAGACGCAACCCACTAAGGACTCAATGCTCTCGTCATCCTCCAGCACATCGTAGAGCATCTCGTGCTCTCCGCCATGCTCCTTGGGACCCCAGACCGGCTGCAAGTCCCGCCAACGAGCGTCGATCATGCTCCGTTTATTCTGCATGGCCATCGCGCCACCTCCTTAATTCTTCGCCATGGAGGGACAGTACTCCCAGGCCCTCCTACTCCGGCGGAATCTTCCCGTTCCACCCCTTACCCGCTCCACCTAGTTGCAAACGGCGTTCACGATGGCCTGCACCTCAGGGTCCAGGGCGTCTTCCGCCGCGTCCATTACTGCCTGGAATTCAGGCCCATCCACAAGTGCAGTCCACTCATCCCAGTCGATCATCGCGTTGGGGTCCTTCTCCCATTATAAGGACTGTATCGCATGTTGAGAACCCTCTGTCGATATAAGGCCACGCCGCCCCGCGCCTGATCTACGACCTCGGACACGGCATCCTGTGGTTGCCCTCGGCGGGCCTAAAGGGACTGGATTGCGAACTTTTCGGTGGGCCGTCTCAATATGAAGGCCGGATCGTAGAACGCTACCTAGTTTCGAGGCGGGTTGCTACTACTCATACCAGCCCGACCCAAATAGCAGTCCGTCATGCCGCACA
Source organism: Dehalococcoidia bacterium (assembly GCA_965217565.1). Classification (GTDB taxonomy): domain Bacteria; phylum Chloroflexota; class Dehalococcoidia; order Lucifugimonadales; family CATOSD01; genus CBDCIS01. The sequence continues at coordinate 139,171 of CBDCIS010000001.1, read as the reverse complement.
ATCCAAGTGTGCTTCTGACGGTTCTCGCCCGATTCCGGGTTGAGCAACACATAGTCCACCCAATGACCCGCCTCAGTGGCGCTCAGTAAGTCGTCGCCATAGAAATACCCCGTGGCGTCCACACGGAGGCTGGGATCACGCCCTCGAAACTGCGGGTTATGGTGGGCTATCGTGTAGTCGTCTGGGTCGATGATGAAGACGTACCACTGGCCGTCAACACTCTCCTTGGTGTTGTAGTAGGCGACGGTGGCATCTAGTCCTTCCGATTCGTATCTGCTGATGGCGTCTCTTACTAGGTTGTGTTGACATTCCGGTTTCATGTCATTCCGAACGCAGTGAGGAATCTAAAGCGGTAGCGGCATTTCAGGCATAGGCTTTAGATTCTTCGTCGCTTTGCTCCTCAGAATGACAATTTGGACGGCTTACTCGGTTATGAAATGCCCGGTATCTCAAATGTCAACACTACCTAGCCAGGCCGACATCTTCTTGGTCCGGGTCTGGCCTATAACGAGCAGCGGCATCCTCAAGTGGCGTGGATCCACTATGAAGTTCGGTACCCGGTGTCAGTTCAGCCCTCTGGCAAATCCATAGCAATGTCTTACGCTCAAGAAGCTTGGCGATCACATCTCTAGGGAGTTCAACTGGCACTGCCACTCCTCTCGAACCAAAGATGATACTCACTACCCCTACGTCACTAGCATATGAGAAAGAGCCGTTTAATCGCAAGGTCAGGCGGTGTAAACCGTCAGCGATAATGGGACAACAGAGGGGGTAGAGTACTTCAGAGAGGGGAGCAGAGATGTCCCAGGCAGAAGAAGGTAAGCAGTGGCCGCTGAGGAGCGGGTCATGCCTGCCGAGGTGAAGGTGTTGGGCTGGCGGAAGGGCGAGCGGAGCGGGATGATGGTGGGCGGCGCCTGCGGGCGTGGGAATAATACCATTTCATGTTGACGAGGCCGCATAGTGTGCGGGAAGACTTCGCGTTGTACGTTCGATCCAACTCCATGCGATGAGCGACCGCACCCGGCCCGGCTCAGATTTAAGCTCACCCAGGTAGGCATCAACCGCCTCCATCTTCTCCTCTATGCCCCAGTATGTTCTGCCCTCCACCCATCTGCGGACCTCTTGGAAGACCCGTTCAGCGGGATTCAACTCAGGACTGTATGGCGGCTGGACGATCGTTGCGAGTCCAACACTCCGTACCATCTCGCCACGGTGACCACGCGCCCCATCCCACACCAGGGCCTCGATATCCGAGTGATGCTTCAAGCTATCGACTGCCACCGCTATAGCCGCAGACTTCATCGAGTCGATCCAACTCCACAGCAGCCTGCCCCTCCGAACGTCTACCACCAAGAACAGGTACATCCACTTGTACACCAACTGCACTCGCTGATGTACCTTCACTCCACGACGACCCCATACCCTACGGACCATCCCCCGCAATCCCACTCGCATCTCATCGGCAAAGCCAAAGGCCGTCTCAGAACTCACGCCCGCTCTGGCAAGGCAACGACTGAGGCCCCCTTTTTCCACGACTCCTGCGCACCTATGTCTGCCTTCTCATGACGACCCCTCGGTACCTTCGGGCTGCATCCCAACCTCTCAAGCAGACCATAGACGCTGCCCAACTTGTAGCTCACTCCATACTCGGACTCTATCCAGTCCCTGCTCTCTCCCGCCGTCTTGAATCGCCCTGTCGACACCTCCTCGGTCAACTCCCGTTCTTCATCTGTGCTCAGAAAGCGCGGTTTGCCCCTGCCTCCCATCTTGTGCGACAGTACTCCCTCCACACCACCTTCTCTATACCAACCCACCCATGTCTGCACCGTCCGGTAGTGGACTCCCACCGCTCCTGCCGCCTTACCGAGCTGCCATCCCGACCGGACCAGCCACAGTCCATGCAGTCGAGTACGAAGGCCAGTGTCACGTTCTGACCGGTAGGCTGCCTTCAGCGCCTCCGGCGTATCCTCCCGACTCCAATCGATTCGAAGAGGTCGACCCATCATCATGATGCCCTCCAACACCCTGTGTTGGCTAGAGCATGGATGAACTATTAGGACATCGCCAGATACTTCCAGGTCTCCTTATCATCATATGGTATAAGGTTGGCGGCGGCGCCGTTCGGATCGGCGGTCGTTTGCCCTGAGGTGCGAGTGTGGAATACGCGTACCGTGCGGGGTACGACGGCCGGGGCCGAGTGTCGGTGACTCACGTTGTAGAGAGGGGCTATTCCGGCGTGTTGACACAACCTGAGGCGGCGGCCGCATAATTCTCTTCGAGTGGGCGCTTAGCCTTGGGAAGCAACGGGGGAGGGAGCCGGTCGGCGCGAGACGCTGACCGGGGGAAACCGTCGTAGTGGTTGCGACGGTCTCCCCCTGCCTGTCCATGTGCGCGCCCCTTTTACGTTTCAGCCTCTACCGCGTGTCCATGTATGAGCCTGTCTCAGAAGTCAGGGAAGTGGTAGGTGGAACCGTGTTTGGTGTACCTTTTGAGGCGACCCTGAGATGGGAGCGAATCAGATGCCGCTTCGAGACATGGACCGCGAGCAGATGTGGCTATTACCGCCGTCTCTTGACGAGCTGTTGCCTTTAGATCACCCAGCGCGATTCGTGGCTGAGTTCGTGGACGCGTTGGGTAGGGAGGGCTGGTCAGAGCTTGGCGTGGAGATAGAAGGGGGCCCGCTGGGAGCGCCAGCCTACCATCCTCGTGCGCTGCTGAGCGTGTGGCTATACGGCTTTATGACCGGCGTGCGCTCGTGCCGGAAGCTGGAGACGGCCTGCCGGGACCAGATACCGTATCTGTGGCTGACCGGATGGCAACATCCAGACCACAACACCCTGTGGCGATTCTACAAAGGACACAGGCAGGCCATGAGGAAGCTGTTTGAGCGGACGGGTTCGCACGGCGGTGACGATGAAACTGGTGGACCTGGCGTCTAGACCGTCAGCGATAATGGGACAACAGAGGGGGTAGAAAAACCCGAGAGATTTGAGGTGAGGTCAACTCCCTGGATGAGGTAGAGTACTTCAGATAGAGGAGCAGAGATGTCCCAGACAGAAACAGGTAAGGCAGTGGCTGCTGAGGAGCGCACAGAGGCGGCCAGGTCTTTTGTCTGCACGGTGGTGAAGGCTGCTACTCGGCGCAAGTACACCCCGGAAGAGAAGATTCGTATAGTGCTGGAAGGCTTCCGTCGCGAGGTTACTGTGAGTGACCTGTGCAGGCGGGAGGGAATCAAGCCTCACTCCTACTACTCCTGGAGCAAGGAGTTCATGGAGGCGGGCAGGGAGAGGCTTACCCGCGACACGGTGCGGGATGCCACCAGGCAGGAGGTCCATCAGCTCAAGCGGGAGAAGGTAGAGCTCAAGCAACTGGTGGCGGAGGTAACTGTTCAGGGAATCAGGGAAAGTGAAGGGATTTGCCACAAGCTACTGGCACGCACCCCCTAACCCCCTCCGGTCAAGGGAGGCGGACAAAGGGCGGGCCTCCCATCAAACGTGAACAGTTGCCGCCGAAGGTTTTGCTTGTCGTCATTTTCATTCTGCTGTGTTCAGCGTGGCCCAATCTCGGCGCGGCGTTGTGCCAACAGCCATTCCTCAACCTCGTGCGAAGGCCATCGGTTGCCGGAGCCGATTTTGTAGGGTCGAGGGAAGCCTCGGTGCGCCATCAGCGTGTAGATTGTTGACCGGCTGACACGAAGCCTGACGAGAATGTCTTCGAGCGTCATCAGATGATTGTCGGCCGTGGCGTTCATTGCTCACCTCCAAAACAAAAGCCCTGGCTCAAATGGGGAACATCCCACTTGTGCCAGGGCCTTTAGGTTTCAGAAGTTTTCAGACGTGACAGTGCCGCGCGTGGAAGCTCCGTTCCTGCACGGCATTAAGCCGATTCGCCTCGCGCGCCGCCGTTAGCGGAACCAGGCTTGACTACCGGCGTACCGGCACATGATCTCTTCCGTCGGATTAGAACCGCGGACGGGGATTCGGAATCCCGCCTCTCGGAATGCCTTCCAACTCGGGCCCTTTACAATGAAGGGCACTGGTGAGATCAGTCTATAGCCTTGCGTTAGACCGTGTCAACCCTTCCGAACATATTCGCTCCAATCTTCCATAAGCGTCCCTCGCCTCAAGAAGAGGTCGCCTCTGATGTACGCCTGGACTTCTCCGCCGCCGAGGTTGTGGGCCAACGCCGCCTCACAGACTGCCCAGGGCGTATCGGTCGTCTCAAGCGCCCAGGTCCTAAACGATGCGCGGAATCCGTGAACGCTGAAGCCGTGGTATCCTGCGCGCCAAAGCAGCTTGCGTAGCCCCTGCCCGCTCAACATCCCGCCCGCCCGATTCGAGGGGAATACCAGCCCGCGCCCCTGTGCGCCCTTGCACGCGGCTTTCAGGACGGCCATCGCGCCATCGCTCAGTGGCACGCGGTGTTCTGAGCGCATCTTCATGCGCGCGGCAGGAATCGTCCAGGCGCGCGTCTCAAGGTCTATTTCGTCCCACGTTGCGCCCCGGACTTCCACTGAGCGGCAGGTGGTCAGGATTAAGTATTCGAGCGCCCAGCGTGTCACCGATCTCGCCTCTGTGTCGCGTATGGCGCTGAGGGCGGCGGGAACTTCAGCATATGGGATTGACGGCTGATGGCGAAGGTTACGTTGACGCTGGGGTAGTACGGCCTTGACTGCACTGGCAGGGTTGTCCTCGCGGTAGCCCGATGCAATGGCAAAGTCGAATATCGCGGACAGCCGTTGCCGGACGCGGTTTGCTATGACGGGCTTGCTAGTCCAGATTGGCAACAGGACGTTGAGCACGTCCGGCGTGCTGATTTCGCCGATGGGCTTGTCTCCGAGGGTTGGCACGACGTGTAGCTTGATGGAATTTCGCCAGTGTTCGGCAACCTGCACGCCCGTCCATGTGGGTTCTCGCAGCGCAATGACGCGCTCCGCCAGGTCAGACAGCGTGGGGGTCCTCGGTGGTTCGACGATGGTCTTTTCGATTGATGCTGCCTTGGGGTCAAGTCCGCGCCGTACTCGCTGGCGAGCTTCGCCTGCCAACTGGCGGGCCTCTGCAAGGCTAACGGCGGGGTAGCCGCCTAGGGCCTGTTCACACTAACGCAACGCATCGAAGATGAGCGCAAACAGGATGAACCCAAGGAAGAGAGCGTCCAGCTTCTCAAAGCGAGAGAAGATACGCCGAAAGCCCTTCAACCGTCGAAACAACCGCTCGATTTCGTTCCGACGCTTGTACATCTCCCGGTCGTACTGCCAAGGGTCAACCCTCGTGCTCAGGGGCGGAACTATCGGGGTGAACCCCAGGGCCAACGCCAGTTGGCGGGTCTCATTCCCCTCGTATGCCCGGTCCATTAACAGGAACGGGTTCTGGTCCTGTGTTCCGAGGCGCTTTAGCAGCTTTCGCCCCTCCGGCGCATCGTGGGCCTGTCCGGGAGAAAGGGAGAACGTCACGGCTGTTCTAGCATCCGCGGCAACCATATGAATCTTGGTGGTCCAGCCGCCACGGGACTTGCCGATGGACTGGGGTCCGTTTTTTTTAACGCACCGGTTCCATCGGGATGGACCTTGACTATGGTACTGTCCATGGAAACCGCTTCTATCTTGATACGCACTATGTGCTCTCGTTGAAGATACTCGAAAACCCGGTCGAGCACACCGTTCTTGGACCACCGGTTCATCCGGGTGTAGACGGTGTGCCAGTTGCCAAATCGAGGCGGCAATCCCCGCCATTTGCAGCCTTGCTCGGCGACATAGAGGATAGCGTTGAGTACTTGCAGGTTCGACAGGCTGACGTTGCCACGCTGAACGGGAAGGATCGCCGCAATTCGTTGGTACTGAACTTCGGTGATTTCCATTCTCGGATTGTAACATAATTTGGCTATTAGTGTGAACAGACCCTAGCCCGATGTTCCGACGCCGGCCGTCGATGGTCACCCGGAGAACCCAACTCTTTGCGCCGCTCGGCTGAATCCGTAGGGTTAGCCCTTGCCCGTCTCCGTAAGTACCTGGTACACTCGGGTTCTTAGCCTTCAAAGGGCTTAGTTGGTTACGCTTGGAATTCGCCATATGGCCCTCCCTGTTGTACCTATTATTGTACCCTTGAATTGGATTGTATAGCACACACTCGGACGTTTCAACACTTAACAAGACGCCCCTTAACCCCCTCCCGTCAAGGGAGGGGGTTAAGGGGCGGGCAACCTTCGCCAGGAGCGATACCAATGCAGCCAACCTACGAAAACCTGTCGCAGAGGATGCCCAACGCCTTTTGACAGGGTTGAGGCGAGTTCGTTACCCGTGAGGTAAACAAACTGCCGGGAATCATAGAGGTGGACTTCGACATGGCAACCCGGACGGCCTCTGTCACCTACGACCCGCACAAAGTGAGGGAGGAGTCCATCCGCGAGGCTATCAACGAGGCCGACCGCCACTCCGCGGCCGCCGGCAACGAGGCGGCGCCGGAAGCCGGCCTCCTGCTCGGAGAGGAGCGGCGTGACAACGACTCCTGAACGCCCCACCACGTTCGCGCGCGAAGGTCGGGGCGTTTCGACCGACGCCCTCAGGCTCAGCGAGATGCTGGCCGAGAAACTGGAGATAGAGTTACCACCCGTCGGCCTAAGGTTCGTGGCGCGCGAGCCGGATGACGTACCACGGCTCGTCAAAGACCCGCCGTCTTTCTGCACACTGTGGCGCTGGGCCGAGGAGCGCGTCTTCTACGCGTCCGCCGAGCAGCACCTGGGATGCGCCATCGGCGGCATGGTGGCGGGATTCCTCTCGCCCGACGGACGAATGGAAGAGCTGACCGCGTTGCTCGAAGACATGTGCGAAGCGGGGCAGGGCGAAGCCGATGAGATTTCCAGGACGCCTCGTTTCGGCGGCGGCAGCGTGGGAGTGGTCTATGGCCCCATCTGGAACATGTCAATGCAGCCCGACCTCGTCCTGCTGTGGGCCAACCTACCACAGATGGGCGTGCTGCAAGAGATAACCGGAACCGTCCTGTGGCGCAACAACTCTCAGGGCGCGGCCTTCACTCGCCCCGCATGCGGCGTCCTCGCCATCGCAGACGAGCGTGCCATGCCTGCCATGTCCCTGGGCTGCCTGGGGATGCGCCTGTACACGCGAATACTCCCGAACCTCTTCCTGGTCGCGCTGCCCAGCGGCAAGCTCGCCGGTCTGAGGGAGGGCCTTGAGAGCAAGGAGGACGTTCCGCAGCGGCTGGACTTCTACCGCGAGAAGCTGAGCGCGGGCCGATAGTCAAAATGTCCCTTCCCAACGCAAGGGAAGGCAATCCAAAGTCCCTTCACCCCAAGCGGGAAGGTTAGGACGGGGGCAATAGCCATGAACATCGTTATCATCAACGGCAACGTTCACACCATGGACTACCGAGACACCCTCGCCCAGGCCGTCGCCATTCAGGACGGCCGAATCGTTGCCGTCGGCGCGAACGGCGACGTGGAGGAGTACCGCAAGCCGGGCTTCACCGTTATCGACGCCGCCGGCAAGACCGTCATGCCCGGGTTCATCGAACCTCACGACCACCTCGCCGCTCAGCCCGCATGGAAGCTGGCAGTGAACGCTCGCACCACGCCCAGCGATACCATCGGCGACGTGCTCCAGCGCATAAGGGCGCGCGCCGCGCAGACTCCGCATGGCGAGTGGGTCCTGGGGCAGGGCTACGACCAGACGTTCATCGCCGACATGCGCCACATCACCAAAGACGACCTCGACGCCGCCACCACTGACCACCCCGTCATGGTGTCGCACGTGTCCGGTCACCTGGCCTACGTGAACAGCAGGGCGATGGAGTTGGCAGGCCTCCACTCGGAGATGCCGGACCCGCCGGGCGGCCGCATCTACCGCTACGAGGGAACCGCCGACCCCAACGGTGTGCTCGGCGAGATTTCCGCTCAGCAGCCGGTGATGCGGCACATCCCGCCCTACTCCCAAGACCGGCTGGTGGAAGCCTTCATGGAGGCGCAGCACAACAATCTTCGCGTCGGCGTGACCTCGCTGCACGATGCCGCGGTGGCCAACTTCCAAGGCTCGAACGGCTACGACCTGTACAATCGCGTCAAGGACGAAGGACTGCTGAAGCTCAGGGTCAACATGTACATCTTCTACGATTCGCTCAAGGAGATGGACTACTCAGTGAAGATGGGCGACGGCGACGAGTGGCTTCGCGTCGCAGGCTGCAAGATCGTGTCCGACGGCTCGATCCAGGGCCTCACCGGCGCGCTGCGTTCGCCTTACTGGTGCGACATGGACGAGAAGGCCTGGCTCATCTATCCGCAGGAGGAGCTGGACGAGATGGTGCTGGACCTGCACCGGCGCGGTTACCAGGTCATCACCCACGCCAACGGCGACGCCGCCATCGACGCAATTCTGAACTCCTATGAGAACGCGCTTGCCAAGCTGCCCAATCCCAACCAGCGCTTCCGCATCGAACACTGCCAGATGTGCTGGCCCGACCACATCAACCGTATGCGGCGGCTCAACGTGATCCCAAACTACTTCGCCAGCCACGTCTTCTACTGGGGAGACCGCCACCGCGACATCTTTCTCGGCCCGGACCGCGGGCCGCACATCAGCCCCGTCGGAGCCGCCATCAGGGCCGGTCTGCGGCCACTGCTGCACAACGACACGCCGGTCACGCCCGTAAACCCGCTGATGTGCGTACAGAGCGCGGTTAGCCGCATGACCAATACCGGCGATGTGCTGATGCCGGAACTGCGCGCGCCCGTGCTGGAGTCGCTGCGCGCCGTAGGCAGCAACGCCGCCTACGGCGCATACGAAGAGAAACTGAAGGGATCGCTGGAGGTGGGCAAGCTCGGAGATGTGGTAATCCTAGACCAGGACCCGTTCAAAGAGGCGGGTCACACGCTGAGCCAAATCCAGGTCGCCGGGACCATAGTAGGCGGCCAGCTGATGTACCACACCGACAGCCTATCGGTAGGCTAATCCGTAGGAGAGGTCTGCCCATTGTCCCTCTCCCTTGACGGGAAGCGGTTAGGGGGTGGGTGCCCCTACGGTCATCATACCCAGGACGCCCACTAGGGACGGCCCTACGAATCGGGCACCTACCAGATTGATACAGGTTCCCCACCGCGGCGCGTCTGGTCATTGGTGTATAGGGTGTGCTATATTGCTATCCGTCTTATCGGCTTGAATGAGTACTCTGGAGCACTTCGCCAAAGGGCTTTGGGGAGAAAGTCATCGCGCACGTGGATGGGGCGGCGTTTACGAATGAAGCAGCCAGGACGGGCGCGGGACGCTGGGAGGGTTTTTCGATGTCAACAGTCTCAGCCGAACGGGTAAGGTTCGCACCGGTGGAGGGCGCCGGCGACCTGCTTACTCCGTCGTTTATGGAGTACCTGGTCTTCCTGCACGACAGGTTCGCGCCGCGCGTGCGAGAACTGCTATCCAAGCGAGCCGCGGCGCTGGACAGGGCGCTGCGTGAGGGTGTCATGCCCACCTTTGGACCTGTTACCGGCGTCAACACCGGCGATTGGAAGGTTCCGCCCGTGCCCGAGGACCTGAAGAGGCCCGGCATCGAGATTTCAGGCCCCGCCTCCCTGACGTCGATGTTCATAAACGCGCTGAACCCGGGGCCGGAGGGCGAGCGCGCCGAGGGCGACCTGGACGACGATGAGGACTCGGCGGGTCACAGGTTGATCGACACGCTGGCGGCGGCCCGGAACCGACTGGCTGCGGTCGAAGGCACGCTGAGCTTTGTCAACGAGGAACGCGGCAGGGAGTATAGGGTGGCGGAGGGCGAGATTCCGTTCTTCATGCACAGGGAGCGCGGACTGCACCTCGATGAGCCAGAGGTGAAGATCGACGGCGAACCGGTGTGCGCGGCTGTCCTGGGCACGGCGTTGACGCTGTTCAACGCGGGACGGGCGCAGACCGAGCGCGGCCAGGGCGTCTATTTCTACCTTCCCAAACTGGAGTCGGCAGAGGAGGCGTCATTCTGGCGGGACTTCTTCGACGCCTCCCGCGACTACCTGGAGTACCCGGAGGACTCCGTTCTGAGGGCGGTCATCCTGGTGGAATCGCTTCCCATCGTCTATGAAATGGAGGAGGCACTGCACGCGCTGGGGCCTTACGCGGGTGGGCTTAACGCGGCCCGTTGGGACCTCAAGGCGAGCATCTTCGAGTTCATCATGGCCGACCCGGATTCGGTCTGGCCCGACCGGTTCGGGGTGGACGTCAAGACGACCGAGTTCCTGGCAAACATCTTCAGGCGGCTGGTGGCTATCTGCCTCAAGAGGGGCGCGGTTGCCATCGGCGGCATGGCCACGCCGCTGCCCAGCCGCGAAGAGGCGGTGAACGAATCGGCGGGCGCGTCGGTTCGCGCGGACAAGGAATGGGAAGCCAGGCAGGGCTTCATTCGCGCGTGGGTGGCGCACATCTACCACATGGAGACCGCCGCCACGCCCTTCAAGAGCTGGTGGGCCAGCGGCTGGCAGCCAAGCCCTGAGATGTGCGATCCGCACAACTACCCTGTCGTGATAGAGGTTCCAGAGGGGCCAATCACGGTTGATGGAACACGGCGCAACGCCCGAATGCTCATCGAATACGTGGAGGGCTGGCTCAACGGCCGGGGCGCAAAGGGTATCGACAGCCTCGAGGGACGGCCCGGCGTGCATCCCGCTCTCATGGAGGACCTGGCGACGGGCCGGATGTCGGCGGCGCAGATAGCGCAGCGCATTATCCATAAGGCGAAGGACACGGAGACGGGCGAAGCGCACGGCTTCCACATGGTGAAGCGGCTGCTCCAACAGGAGATGGAGGACATTCTCGACAGGCGACGGGGAGAGATGCCGGAGCAGGCTTACATCGAGGCGGAGGTCAGATACCGCAAGGCGGTCAAGGTCGCCATGCGCTGGATAAAGAACTACACTGAGTTGGACTTCAGGAGCCTTGCCTCATACACAAGGGCTGACCTGGACACGATCGCGGCGGACGAGGAGTCGTCTTAGGGGTAGTTTGCCGGTTGGGCGGAATCCGGGTTGATTTGACGTTCCTCGATTGGTATGGCTGGGAGCTGGCTCTTGGCCGTGCGCCGGCGGCCGCTCTCCCTGCCTACCTCATGCCCTGCGCCAGTTCCAGGAGTTGGCGGGCGCGCTTTACGACCGGTACGTCGATGACCTTGCCGTCGAGTGAGGTCGAACCCCTGCCATTTCGCTCGGCCTCTTCGAACGCGGCTACCACGCGCCTTGCGTTTTCTATCTCTTCGGGTGACGGGGAGAAGGACTCGTTGATGATGTCGATCTGCGCGGGGTGTATGGCGAACTTGCCCTTGAATCCGTATCCTCTCGCTTCGAGGGAGTTTTGGCGCAGTCCGTCCGGGTCGCGGAAGCTGAAGTAGGGGGTGTCGAGCGCGAGCACCTCGGCGGCCCTGGCGGCGACGCAGATGACCTTTCTGGGATAATCCACTTCTGACTCGCCCGCCGTTCTCTCGATAGCCATGTCGTTCGTGAAGTCCTCCGCTCCGAATGCCGCGCCGACGATTCTGGGCGAGGAGGCGCAGATCTCGTAGGCGTTTACTATGGCCATGGCCGTCTCTATCCAGGGGACTATCTTGACGATGCCCACTTCCAGCCCGGCTTTTCGCTCGAGACCCTCTATGATGCCGCAGATGTGGTCTATGTCTTTGCCCGACTGAATCTTGCCGACCGAAATCCCGTAGATATGAGGGCCGACGACGGCGGCCAAGTCGTCCTGCAAGAGGCCCGTGTCGAGAGAGTTCACCCTCGGGATGACGAGCGGGCCGACCTGGCTGAGCCTGCCCAGGAACGACGCGATAACGCTGCGGGCGTTCTCCTTTTCTTCTACGGGCACGGAGTCTTCCATGTCGGGGATGTAGGCGTCCGGGATAACGCCCATGGCCTTTTCGAGCATGTTGTCGCGGTTGCCCGGCACGAAGAGCAGACTTCTCAGCGCTGTCATTTTGAACTCACCTGGTTTCGATTGTTTAGTGGCTGGTTGCTTAGTATATCACGATGGCGCGGTTGTCAGAGCCGGGATTCGCAGAATTCGCGGACTTTGAGTTCGGCAAGCTCCCTGGCGTACTTCCTCTCTAGGCCGCGGATGCGGCTTCGAGGTGAGGGGGAAGACGGGCGGGCCTCCCATCAAACGTGAACAGTTACAGTTGCATGGCGTCGATGGCCTTTTCGGGGCGCCTGGGGAGCTCGCGTCCGTAGCTGGCTTTCTGCGCAAACTCGAGGGTGGCTAGGGCCGCGCTGAGCCTTGTGCGGGTGTTGTCGTTCTGCATGGCTTCGTAGATGACGGATGCGGCCTCGTGGGCCATGGACTGCAACTCGGTTTCGACGAGGCGGAAGACCTGCTGTTTGAGGGAGTCGATGGCTTCCTTGAAGGCGTCGTCGCGCATCCACCTGTAGAGGGTGCCCCTGTGGATGCCGGCCTGCCTGGCGCGTTGGGTGATGGGGCCGGGCTCGAGCAGGTATGGCAGCGCGGCCTTCTGCCTCTCGGTGAGCTTGGTGGCGAAAAGGGTCAAACTGCTCTGAGGAGTCTGATCTTCATGCATTTTGCTGTATCTCCTAGCTGGCTGGGGGTCTGGATTGTCAACAGAAAGTCGTTCAATCAGGTTGGTTTGCCTGTCAAATCGTACATTTTGCAGCACGGGTCAGACGGGCGGTCTGGGTTGGTTCAAGGGTCCGCTGGCGGTTGGTTTAATGCTGGACAGAGGCATAATAGCACGAGCGTTCGCATATGTCAATGAGGGGTGTCAGAAGGATGCTGTATCAGTTTAGTCGGTAGGGGCGTTCCCTTGTGGGCGCCCAAGTATGGGAAAGAGGGCAGGCACAAGACCTGCCCCTACGGAAACGCCTACTAGATTGACACAGGTTCTGTCAGAAGTAAGGGTTCAGGGGAAGTGAAGGGATTTGCCACAGGCTACGGTCACCCACCCCCTAACCCCCTCCCGTCGAGGAGGGGAGGAGATGGACGGGCCTCCCGTCGAGGGAGAGGGACAATGGGCGAGCCTCGCGTCGAGGAGGGGGAAGATGGACGGGCCTCCCGTCGAGGAGGGGGAAAATGGGCGGGCCTCCGGTCAAACGTGAACAGTTACTGGCATCCCATGGCGTTGACAGGTTGCCGGGCTTTTGCTATAAACCGAGCAGACACAGCGTAAGTCGGCTCAGATTTGGAGGGGACTTTGTACCCGCGAGTTGAAGTTATCGGGGTGACGGGCATACCGGAGGTAAAGCCGGGCGACCGGCTGGGCGACCTGATTGCGGACGCGGCCGGGGAGCAGGGCACTCCGATACAGGACAGCGACGTGTTGATCGTCACTCAGAAGATAGTGTCCAAGGCGGAAGGCAGGGTGGTTGACCTTACGGGCGTGGAGCCGTCGGCGTTCGCCCGCGAGTGGGCGGATGCCTGCGACAAGGACGCGCGGCTGATCGAACTGGTGCTGAGGGAGAGCCGCTCCATAGTGCGGATGGACGTGGAGCGGGGCATCCTGATAACAGAGACGCGGCACGGGTTCATCTGCGCCAATTCCGGGATAGACACCTCCAACATTCCCGGCGACAACATGGTTGCGATGCTTCCGGTGGACTCCGACGAATCCGCGCGGCGAATCGGCGGCGAGGTCCGGCAACGCGCCGCTGTCTCCCACGTGGCGGTAATCGTCTCCGATACGTTCGGAAGAGCCTGGCGAGAGGGCCACGCCAACTTCGCGATTGGTGCGGCGGGCATCAACCCCATCAGGGACTACAAGGGAACGCCCGACGCCTACGGCCAGATTCTCAAGGTTACGGCCATTGCCGTCGCGGACGAATTGGCGGCCGCGTCGGAACTGGTTACGGCCAAGTCGATAGGTGTGCCAGTGGCTATCGCGCGGGGGTACGAGTACGAGCGTGCGCCGGACGGCGTGGGCTCGCTGCTGCGGGAGAGGTCGCGGGACCTGTTCAGGTAGGATACCGGGATGGCGCGTGCGGCGTCGCCGCGCGCGTATGAGCGATCGCGTCAAATCGGCCAGCTTTCTTTGCGGTAAGAGGCGTCCCAGAACATGTACTCGTACTGGCTGCCGATTAGGAAGGCGGATTCCATTCTCTTCAGTTCCTGCTCCCCACTTTCCAGGGCGACGCGGTCTATGTAGGAGCGAAGCCAATCGGCAAGCTCGGCGAATTCCGGGGAGTTGTACATCTCTATCCAGCGCGCGTAGAGAGGCTGGTTGGCGGGCAGTCCCCTATCGTAGAGCATCTGGCCAATCTCGCAATATCCCCATGAGCATGGCAGAATCGCGGCGGCTATCTCCCCCGCTCCGCCAGAAAACGCGGTCTGTATCAGGTGGCGGGTGTACGCCAGGGTGGTCGGCGCGTGCTCCGTGCTCTTCAGTTGCGCCTCCGTGATGCCGAAGTCTTCGCAGAAGCTGACATGCAGCGCCATCTCGGTGTTCAGGGTCTCGTGCAGAAGACGGGCGAACCACGCCATGTCCTCCAGGCTGTGGGCCTTGGCGACCGCCAGGGAGATGGCGCGGCTGAAGTCGATCAGAAAGATGTAGTCCTGCCTCATGTAGTACTGGAACCTGTCCAGTGAAAGGGAGCCGTCGCCTATTCCCGTCACGAAGGGGTGCCGCTTCTCCCTGTCCCAGATAGGCGCGCCCTTCTGCCTTAGCTCGTCTGAAAATCCCATGAGTTGCCTCCTGAAGGTTGGGGTTGGCTGCCTGATAGCGTAGCATGGAGCGGGGTAGTTAGTCAGTAGCCAGCAGTCAGCGGTCGGTGATTCAGGGCGGAGTAACGTGTCCGATGTGGTAAAGTGGTGTGGGGCAGATTTGGCCGGTGGTAAGGCACTTGGATATTAGGAGGGCGTTATGCCTACGGTACAGGCGGATAGGCTCGAGGAGATTGCCTCGCGGCTGCTTCAGGCTGCGGGGGCGAGCGAGGAAGAGGCCGGCATCGTCTCGCGACATTCTATTGGGGCAAATCTGGCGGGGCACGACTCGCATGGCATCATCCAGATTCCCACGTACATCGAGCGCGTCAAGCAGGGGCACATCGTGCCGGGAGCGCCGTTCGAGGTAGTGAGGGAGACGCCCACAACGACGGTGATCGACGGCCATTGGGGATTCGGCTACGTCGTGTCGGAGCGGGCGATGCGGATGACGATCGAGAAGGCTCAACAGAACAGCGTGGCCGCCGCTACGGTGTTTCGCCAGAGCCACGTGGGACGCGTCGCCGACTACCCGATAATGGCGACCAACGCGGGAATGATAGGCATTATGACGGCGGACTCGGGAAGATCGGCAAAGTCTGTCGCGCCGTTCGGAGGGCGCGAGGCTCGGCTCGGCACGAACCCTATCTGCATCGCTATGCCCAGCAACCTCGACGGGCCGCTGTTCATTGACATGGCGACGAGCGCGGTGGCGGCGGGCAAGCTGGCGGTCGCGGTGGCGAGGAACGCGCCGATTCCAGAGGGGTGGCTGCTGGACAAGGACGGCAATCGGACGACCGATCCCGGCGCGCTGCGCCAGGGCGGCGTGATGCTGCCGCTGGGCGGGCCGGAGGGCCACAAGGGGTATGGGCTTTCGACCATGGTGGAGATTTTTTCAGGAATCCTTACCGGCCTGGGCTTCGGCATAGACCCTTCGGGCAGGCACAACGACGGCTGCTTCATGGCGGCGTTCAGCGTGGATGCGTTCCGCCCCTTGGAGGAGTTCAAGAGCGAGGTTACGGAGTTCGCGGCCTACCTGAAGAACACGCCGCCAGCGGAGGGGTTCGGCGAGGTATATTACCCGGGAGAGTTGGAGCATCTGCGCTCGCGGCAGAAGAGCCGTGATGGGATCGAGGTGGAGGACGCGACGTGGGAGCGGTTGAGAGAGCTGGCGGAAGAGTACGGAGTGGACGGAGTCGCGAGTGGATAGTGAGTAGTGAGGGGGCTCAAGGAGGTTGGCTTTGGCTACCGAACGCTTTGAGATTGCGGTGGATGAAGAGACGCTGGGCGACTTGCGCCGGCGTATCGGCGACACTCGCTGGCCCGATGAGGTGTCGAACTCAGGATGGGACTACGGCTCCAACATGGCCTACGTCAGAGAGCTGGCGGAGTACTGGCGCACGGAGTTCGACTGGCGTTCGCAGGAGCGGCTGCTAAACCGCCTCTCTCAGTACACGACAGAGGTGGATGGGCAGAGCCTCCACTTCGTTCACGAGCGCGGTCGGGGCGCGAATCCCCTGCCGCTGCTCATCACGCACGGCTGGCCCAGCACCTTCTGGGAGATGCACAAGATAATTCCCATGCTCACTGACCCGGCCTCGTTCGGCGGCGATGCGGCGGACTCCTTCGACGTGGTAGCGCCGTCCATGCCCGGCTACGGCTTCTCGGGCCGTCCGAGTCAGCGGGGCATGAGTTACCGCAGGGTGAGCGAACTGTTTGGCAAGCTGATGATGGGGGAGCTTGGGTACGACAGGTTCGGCGCGCAAGGGGGCGACTGGGGCGGCGGGGTGACGGCCAGTGTCGCCCATGCCAACCCCGAGAACGTGATTGGGACGCACGTTACGCTGGTGACCGCCTCGCCGTTCCTGGGGCCGGGTTCCCGCGAGCTGTCCGAGAGGGAGAGGGCCTTTCTCCAGGCCAGAGACGACTGGCGGCAAACCGAGGGCGGGTATGGTCACATCCAGGGAACGAAACCCCAGACGCTGTCCTATGGGCTTACGGACTCACCGGTAGGTCTGGCGGCGTGGATTGTAGAGAAGTTCCGCACCTGGAGCGACTGCGGCGGCGACCTGGAGAGGGTGTACACGAAAGACGAGCTTCTGACTAACGTTACGCTGTACTGGGTGACGCGGACGATAAGCTCGTCGGTGCGGCTGTACTACGAATCGCAGCGAGATTCGCTTGTGCTTGGCGAAGGCGAGTTCATTCGCCCACCGGCGGCGGTGGCACTGTTCCCCAAGGAGATTTCCTACCCGCCGAGGGAGTGGGCGGAGCGCATCTTCAGCGACCTTCGCCAGTGGAGCGAGATGCCGAGGGGCGGCCACTTCGCCGCGCTGGAAACGCCGGAGATGCTGGTGGAGGACATCCGCGCGTTCTTTCGTCCGCTGCGGGAGTAGGCGGTTTGTCAGTAGGGCAGATTTCAGTTGTCAGTGCAAAGAGCGCGGTTTAGGCAAAATTGGCAAGGAGGACTTCGATTGACCTTGTAGAGGAGCAGCTTAGGAACAGCCGGACCATTGCGGTTGTCGGCATGTCTCTCAATCCTGAGAGGCCGAGTCACTACGTGTCCAAGTACATGCAGGAGCAGGGCTACCGCATCATTCCGGTGAATCCTCTGATCGAAGAGGCGCTCGGAGAGAAGAGCTATCCGGACCTGCAGTCGGTGCCTGAGCCTATCGATATGGTTGACGTGTTCCGCCGCTCGGAGCTCGTGGGGCCCGTGGTGGATGAGGCTATCGCGGTTGGCGTGAAGTACATCTGGATGCAGGACGGGGTTGTGAACGAGGAGGCGGCTGAGCGGGCGCGGGCGGCGGGCATCCCGGTGATACAGGACAATTGAACGCTGCGGGAGCATCGCCGCCGGTTCGGCGGCGCGGAAGCAGGCCGGTCGGTAGGCCGGTAGTCAGTTTATCAGTGGGTTGGGCTAGTACCGTTTCCAGGTGTATTTGATAATATGTGGTCCGCCTTCCACTCTGGATTGCCGAGCGGCGAGCCATTGCGATGGGTTCCCGCTTTCGCGGGAGAGACGGTCACATTTCAGTGTTTGTCACTTTCAAGTGGAAACGGTACTAGAGGTTGCAGGCCGCCAGCAGGCTGGTTACGTCCTCCGGGGTTGACATGGTTTGGCACAGGTCGAAGAGTCGTTGGGGCGTGTGCTTGGGGGCTACGTCTTCCAGGAGCCAGGTCATCTTATCGAGCAGCTCGGCATCGCTGAGCGGGGCGTCGGGATGGCCTTTCGGCTGATGGACGTTCGCCTCTTCGACTGTGCCGTCGCGCATCCGCGCGACCAGTCGCACGCCCATAATGCCTTCGTTCCTCATTGCCTCATCCCTTTGGGGTTCCCTCACCAGCTCTATCCTGGAGGCGAGGGCCTTGTACTCCTCGGTGTCCCAGGGAGCGCCCTCGTATTCGCGCGCGGTCAGCCTGCCACGCAGCAGCGCCATCGCCGTGACATAGGGCGTGCTGTGATCGGCCGCCTCGCGGGTCGCCGGCGCGTAGGATTCGGGCGAACCCTGCACTCCGCCGCAAACGCCGCCATGCCCGTACAGCGTGAGTTGCGCGACGCTGTGGGCGCGGACGCCGCGGCGATGAAGCTCGAGCGTCGCCTCGATGGCCGCCTGGGTCGAGATCTGCGCCGGATAGGCCTTGATGACGTTGCGGGTGGTGGTCCAGTGGCGGCCCAGCTTGTCGAAACGCGCCGTGTCGGCTGGGATGTCGTGGAGGGCGTCGAGGCGTCCGAAGGCGGTTTCGAGGGCGTCCTCGGATGCGGTGACGCCCAGGGCGGCAAGCTGCGCCGATTGGACGGCGCGCTGCGAGGCCAGACCGACGGCGACGGCCTTTATCATTGGGATGCTTGGAGAGGGCCTGAGCCAGGTGTTGAGCACCATTCCGGTTGCGCCGGATAGTCCGCAGGCGTTGACGGCGGCGGCGGGAGTCGCGCCAATGAGACGCGACGCGACGATGGGCAGCGTCCAGGGCTCTTGGGTTATCGCGTGATACCCGCGCCTGGAGAAGTGGTAGGACTCGGCCACCGCGCCCAGAAGCTCATAGGCGGCGACGACGCAGGCAACCAGTTCGCGGCCGCTTCGCCGATGCTGCTCCGCGAGAGCGATGAGCGCGGGTATGACGTCGCTGAAGTGGCCGCCCTCGCGTCCGCCGCTGGTGGCGTAGATGTCGTTTGCGTCGAGATAACGCACCATCGTGCCGTTGACCAGGGCGGCGACGTCCGCGGGCGTCTTGCGATTCGCGCCGATAAGCGTGGCCTCTTCGCCGCCACCGCGAGCTATAGCGTAGCCGCGCGCCAACTCCACGGGCCGCGCGTGATAGGCGGCGAGCGCGCAGGCGACGCTGTCCGCGAGGTAACGCCTGGCGGCTGCCGCGACCGGTTCCGGCAGGGCGTCGTATTCCAGCGAGAAGGCGAAGTCGGCCATCTTTTCGGCGGCGTACATGGCGTTGCTATCGCGCTCAGGCCAGGATGCTGTCTTCGTAGAGTTCGAAGCGCTGGCGGGCCATGTCGCAGGCGTCGCTAACGCCCCTGAGCACCTGTTCGGCAGTGAGGTTGGCGTCAAACGAGCCGGTTATGGCGTTCTGGTCGTGTGTGGCGGTTACCCTGGCCCTTCTGAGCCAGCGGGAGTAGCCGCGAACCCAGTCGGCGAGCGGTGGCGATGCCTCAACTCTGAAGGGAATGGCGGTGTTGTCCGTGATGTCGGTCACGTTCAGATGGAAGGACGGGCCCTTGCCGTTGTCGCTGCTGGCAGGCGGCCCGACGTCGATTTTGACTACGACCCCCGCGTTGGGGAATGCGAGATTTACGTTGATTTCCACGTCCGATGTCGCGGCCATTGGCTTACCTCCGGTTGTCTTGCATGGGTTGGCTTTCTCGCCATACGGAGCTAGGGTCTGCCTTTTCTCCCTCAGTCGCCGACGGGCTGGGCATTGCGCCTGGCGTGCAGGAAGGGCAGGTTCTTGGCAGGATTGATGGGCCGGCGCTCGATGAAGGCCAGGCGGCGCTCCTCGGCTTCGTCGGACTTGATATAATCGGGCGCGTAGGTCTCGGTTGGGCTAGGAATGCTCTCCATGTAGTCGGTCACCTGGTTGAAGGTGATCTTTTGCAGTTCGAGAATCACAGGGCTGTTGTTCTTGATAAGGTTGCAATAGCGTTCCACCTCGGCATCGAGCTGGTCGTGGGGGACGACCGAGTTGGCAAGGCCCATCTCGTAGGCTCTCTGCGCGGAGTATTGCTGGGTGAGCATCCAAATCTCCCTGGCGCGCTTCTGACCGACGACGTGGGCCAGGTAGCCGACACCGAACCCGGACGCGGGGCTGCCAACCCTGGGGCCAGTCTGGCCGAACGTCGAGCGGGTCGATGCCACCGTGAAGTCGCAGGTGTAGGCCAGGATGTTGCCCGAGCCGATGGCGAATCCATCCACCATCGCGATGACGGGCTTGGGCAGGTCGCGGATGAGGTCTGTGAAGCTGCCTTCGCTCGTGCCGCTGTATTCGGGGCTGGAACGGTCTTCTCCCTGGTCGCGCCCTGAGCAGAATGCGTTGGGGCCGGAGCCGGCTATGACAACGACTCGGACGCTGTCGTCGTCGCGGGAGTCCTCCAACGCGACGACCATCTCGTCGGTGGTCTTGCCGCGGATGGCGTTGTACACCTCGGGACGATTTATGGTTATTCTCGAAACGCCGTCCCTCTTGGAATAGAGAATGTCTGTGAATTTCACGGCTGGGCCTCCTGGTCGGGTAAGATCGTGATTCCTCGGCTGCAAACATATGATACCCCAAGTGGGGGCGAAATGGGAAATAGCGTGTCAGAATCAAGACCCTGGGGAAGGTCTCACAGATGCCATCGTTTGCGTCGGAATGGGATACGAGGTGATTGGTTTTAGCGCGCTCTGTGGCCCAGGGCTACCAGGAACATTACGCTTTTGCCTTCGGCGTGGGGGGAGAAGAAGTTGGTTACCGGGTCGTCGAAGAAGGTGAGGCCGGTTGCGCCGAAGCCCTGCGCGTACGCAGCGATGTACAATCTGCCGGCGGTGATACTGGCGTCTAGCTGCCCCACGCGATAGCCCCTGTTGCCGAATCGCTCCAGCAGGGGATCGAGCTTTGCCATGAGGAAGATGTTGACTGCGGCGTCGGCGGCAAGAGCCTGATTCAAACCCAGGAAACCCGCGTCACGGCGAAAGTCGCCCTCCCTTAGAAGTTCCAAAGAGCGGCTGCCCCGGTGGAACACGTATGAGCCGGAGGTGAGGCCGTCAACCGCGTTGACCAACAGGTAGATGTCGTTGAGGGCGGTTCCTGTCGGCTTCAGGAAATCGGCGGGTATCGCTTGCGTGGCGCGGTGCAGAGCGGTGGAGAGTTGGCTGAAGGTTATGGGCTCGTGGGAGAAGCGTCGGGTAGAACCCCTACGGACGATTATCCTTTCAATGGAGTCCGACGGCGTGTCCCTCTCGGCGTGCGGCGCAAGTTGGGTGAGCCGTCCGGTGGGCGGCGGCATGGTGTGCGCCGGGGCGTTCACTCTCCAGGAAGCGACCTCTTCGCCGGCTGCCAGTGAGGAAGCGGCGTGCATCTCGCGGATTGCGGGAAAGTCGCGCTCGTGAGCTGAGATGGGGAGCGTTTCGAGGTCGAGCGGGCTGACCGCGGGCGACGCGGGGATTGACCAATCGGGCGCGAATCCCAAGGGAAGCATGGCAAGGGGGAGCTCCCTCCGTGGATCGAGTCCCAGCAGCGCGCCAAGCGCGTCGTCCGCGAATCCGGCTACGACGCTCGCGGGAATATCGACGGCGGAGGCTAAGGCCAACGTGTTCGCCAGGATGGTGCCGCAGTCCCAGAAGGCGTGGCGATACTCCCGCGCCTGGTACTTGCAGGCGTTCCGCCAGGTGACGTCGGTGTACATGATAGTCGCGGGAGCGGCGGCAACGCTCGGCTCGCCCCCGGCGACATCCGCGACGGCCTGCCGGAAGTCGCCGGCGCGCAACCGGTCCAGCGACGACCCGTTGGGGTCGTAGTGATAGACGCCGGCCTCCAGACCCGGAAGGTCACCACAGACCAGGTAGAGCTCGACGTGGAATAGCGCGCCTGTGCAAGCGGCGGCCCGGAACGGCAGCGCCCCGGTTGGACGCCGCAGCGTCTTGGTGATGCCCGCCGAGAAGTGCAGAACCCTGCTCAACGTGCTCAGGCTGGGTATCCGCGCGTCAGGGCCGGCCTTGACGGTTGACGCAATCGCGGACAGCGCCGGCTGCCCGGCGGGTGGGCCGTCGAGGGACAAGCTCACTGCCTCGAGGTTGGTGTATAGCTTGAAAGGGAGCGGCGGATTCATTGGGTCCCAGACGTGGTTGATGTCCATGAGGCTGCCATTTGGGTGGTTGGTTCCCTGGTGGTAGTCCAGGGCCGCCTGGGTGTCCATGTTGCTCATCGTCCTGTCCTTTCGCGGCAGGCTGTTCGTGTGGACTGCTGGCATCATACGCGATGTCAGACTCCCTGAAAAGGAAACCTTATCCCAGCGACCTGACGAATGACCAATGGAAGATACTTGCGCCGTTGCTCCCAGCCGCCAAGCCGGGAGGAAGGCCACGTACCGTTGACCTGCAGGAGGTGGTGAACGGTATTTTGTATGTTCTTCGCAGCGGATGCGCATGGCGGTCCATGCCCCACGACCTGCCGCCCTGGCAGACAGTGTACCAATACTTCCGCAGGTGGAAGAACGACGGCACATGGGAACAGGTCCACGAGGCGCTGCGACCGAAGGTGAGACAGGCCGAAGGGAGAGAATGGACACCCAGTGCAGCGATCATAGACAGCCAGTCGGTCAAGACGACGGAAAAAGGGGGCCTCGTGGCTATGATGCTGGTAAGAAAGTCACAGGACGCAAGCGACACATCGTCGTCGATACCATAGGGTTGCTGTTGGCCGTCGTAGTCCATCCTGCCAACATGCAGGATAGGGATGGGGCGATGTTGGTTATCAACAGATTGATGGGCCGGTTTCCGAGGCTGCGGCTCATCTGGGCTGATGCTGGTTACGCTGGGCGGTTGGTTGATTGGGTTCAGACCTACACTGGCTACGTCCTGGAGATTGTGAGGCGCCCGAGGGACAGCCATCAATTCGAGGTGCTGCCACGAAGATGGGTGGTCGAGCGAACGCTGGCGTGGTTGGGCCGGTTCCGTCGGCTGAGCAAGGACTACGAAGCTCTCCCTGAAACGTCGGAGGCTTAGGTGAATATAGCGATGATCCATCTTATGCTCCGACGGCTAGAACCCGGGTGACCACCTTTACACACACCCTCTAAGTGCGCGAGTGCCGAAATGTGCGTCTAAGCTCTCAGAATCACCTAAGCCGACTCAAGGGGTCACTCATACGACCCGTCGGCGGGTGCCACCGGGCCATGCGGTCGAACCGCCCAACAGAGTCGGCACCAAGGCATATCCCCCCATGCCATCATAATGTACTCTGTAGAAACTACGGCATCTATGTGTGGGTACCGCACCGCGGTACGGCTCGGAGTCGTCATTTGTGTAGGGTCAGTTGGAGCACGAGTGGTGGGGGCTTGAATCGAGTGGGTCAGTTTCCTCCAATCGATTCCCTCGTACGGGTCGTAATGAGATGACAGCCTCGAGGAGCGAGGGCCAAATTCGGGCGATTGGCGTCGTCGCCGTTTTCGTCGCTTTGGTGGCACTCGTTGTGACTCTCTCCGTTCGCCCCGTACCGTTGCTCGCCAAGGGATCGATTGAAAAGATTACGGTCTCGGGCCGAGTGATGACGGCACCGATCGAGATTATCGACGAGGAATCCCTGGCGCCACTGGAACCCTGGCCCGTGGGCCTCATCGAATGGAGCCGTGGCCCTATTGCGGAGGTGCCACGGGTAGGGGAGACGTACCAGGTGTCCTTTTTCCTCGAAGATCTCGGCTTCGTATACTCGCTGCGCTTCTCCACCGACCCGTCTGGTGGCCCGGGCTACGTCTATGTTCCGGGTCAGGGTGATCCTGAGTGTAGTCGCAACATAGGCAGAATCGGCACCGGCGACGACTACTCGCGGAACCCCTCCGGCGAGTGGTACCAGGCGTCGGACCTGATGGGAAGTCTGATGCAGAAGACCCTTGGCGACCACGGGTTTGCGCCAACATCGGAACAGGGCACGGGCGTATGGAGACAAAGTACTCTTTGGAGCATCACTTTGGGGGCTCTGTTGCTATTCTGCGCGGCCGCCATTGTGTTACTACTTGGCCGGCGTCGGAGGCATGCCGGGTGAGTTGCTACTCAGAGCCACCTCGCACAGTGTGGGCATCGACCCTGCTGCGGGACTGTTTGCCGAACTGGGCCAGCCCAGTCGTCGAGTGCGTGGGCGCTATCGCGGCCGTCCTCACATGAATCTACGCGCCAGTGTATCGACTGGTGCGTTGGAAAGGCGGGCAAGAGAATGAATTTCGACATATAGGGTCACGCGGGGGCCGTGGAGCGCACCGTTTCATCGCTGGAGCGTGATGGGCGCCCCGCTCAAGGACCGAGGCTGCGCACCGCCATGGCATGTGACCTGGACCGTAAGGGACAGTGCCCTGGTTAAGAGCCTATCCGATAACCTTAATTGTCCTTGCTGGATATCAGAGACTTTGGATAAACTTTCTCCATTCTACTTGAGTGGAGGAAAGACATGTCGAAGATCGATCATGGAGGCGTAGGCGCTGATTGGCGGATTCCCGATGCTCTGTGGGAGAGGATTGAGCCGATATTGCCTGCAGAGGAGACGAGTCCGAAGGGCGGGAGGCCATGGAAACCTGCTCGAGAGTGTATGGATGGAATCTTCTACGTGCTGCGGACCGGCTGCCAGTGGAAAGCGTTGCCTCGCACGTTCGGTGCTCCGAGCACTGTGCATGACCGATTCCAGCGTTGGCGAGTCGCCGGAGTCTTCGAGGAGTTGTGGGAGCGAGGGTTGTCTGAATACGACCAACTGCATGGAATAGATTGGCAGTGGCAGGCAATGGATGGAGCCATGACAAAGGCTCCGCTCGGGGGGTGAGGGCACTGGCCCGAACCCTACAGACCGGGGTAAGAAGGGTACCAAACGCAGCCTGTTGACAGAGGGGAACGGTATTCCCATAGGGGTGTGTGGATGGAGCCAACCGCCACGACATGAAGATGGTTGAGCCGACATTCGAATCTATGGTGGCGGAACGTCCGGTTCCCCGACCCGGACAACCTCAGCATCTGTGTCTGGACAAGGGCTATGACTTTGCTGAGGTTGAGCAGCTGGCGGCACGGTACGGATACACAGCCCACATCCGCAGCCGAGGCCAAGAGCGGGAGGAACAACAGACCCTCCCCGGTTACCGCGCCCGCCGTTGGGTGGTCGAGCGCAGCCATAGCTGGCTGAATCGGTTCAGACGCCTGCTCATCCGTTGGGAGAAGCGTTTGGACAACTATCTTGCTATGCTCCACTTTGCCTGTGCCTGGATAACATATCGCGCTGCCGGAGTTGTCGGATAGGCTCTAAGTCCCCGGCCGCATGACGAGAACCAGTACAATCGATTGCGGAGTCGCTTTACGAGACGGTAGGAGGCCAGCATGCAGACGATAGGGTTCATAGGGCTTGGTAACCTGGGAACGCCAATGGCGCGAAACATCCAGAGGGCTGGCTTCCCCATAGTCGTGTTCGACGTGGCGGAGGGCGCGACGAGGCCTCTTCTCGAGGGTGGCGCTCGGTTTGCGGCTTCCCCTGGAGAGGTCGCGGCCGCCAGCGAAGTGATTCTCAGCTCGGTGCCGGGACCTCCCGAGGTGGAGCAGGTCGCCCTCGGCCCCGAGGGGATCGTCAGCGGCATTGGTGAGGGGGACGTTTACGTGGACCTCTCCACCAGTCGGCCTTCCCTCATACGCGAGATCGCGGGCGTCTTCGAAGGGAAGGGCGCCCACGTGCTCGACGCCCCGGTACTGACAGGTCCAGCCGCCGCTGAGGACAGGGAGGTGATCGTCATGCCCAGCGGAGACAGGGAGGTGTTCGAGCGCCTTCTTCCGGTGTTCGAGGCCTTTGCAGACAAGGTCGTCTACCAGGGCGAGCTGGGCATGGGAAGCGTCTGCAAGCTGGTCAACAACATGATCACCCTGGCCGTGAGGCAGGTGGTTGCAGAGGGGCTAACTCTGGGTTTGAAGGCCGGGCTCGACCTGGAGGCCCTCATGGAGGCTGGCAGCAGAATGATTCTGGGCACTCAGAGAGAGGGCCTGGAGAGGACCGTGTTCCGGGGGGAGTTCGAGCCTCCCTCCTTCAGGCAGGCCCTGGCTAGAAAAGATATAGGACTCGCGAACGAGCTGGCCCGGGAGCTGAGCGTTCCAATGCCGGTTGCGAACATTGTGGAGCAGGTCGCCATCCAGTGCGGTAACCGCGGCTGGGGAGACCTGGACACCCACGTCATTTACCGGCTGCAGGAGGTCGCGGCGGGTGTGGAGATCAGGCTACGCTAGTCCGCCGCGTGGCCCAACGGTCAGCCTCTGACCCTCTGGTACACCTGGACCCGGTGCCTGGAGGACTCCGTGACATAGAGCCTGCCATCAACGTCGAGCGTAACGGAGGCCGGACCCCAGAAGTACGGCTCCGTCTGCGTCGATACCAAGTAGGGCGTGTTGAAGTGGGAGGGTAGGTCGGGCACCAGGTTGGACTGGTCTCTCGTGGTGCTCTCGTCCGGGTTGACGTCGAGGAACTCCTGCGCCCACTTCGAGACCGTGGCCTCGCCCCGGAGACTCTGCAGGAATGCGCCGTCCGGCGCCAGCAACTGCACGCGCTCGTTACCCCAATCGGCGACGTAGATGTACCCTTCGGCGTCCACCGCCGGCTTGGCGGGCCTGTGGAACTGGCCCTCGCACTCTCCCGGCTCTCCAAAAGCGTCCAGAAAGCGGCCGTCGGCTGTGAACTTCTGGATACGGTCATTGCGCCAGTCAGCGACGTATACGTTGCCCTGCGTATCTAGAGTTATGCCCCAGGGGAGGTTGAACTGTCCCTCCTCTTCACCCCTTTGCCCCCACTGCAGCAGGTGCCGACCGTCGGCGGTGAACTTGTGCACGCGACAGTTCTTCTGGTCCACGACGTACACGTTGTCGTCGGCGTCGATGGCCAGACCGGAGGGACCGTCCAGTTGTCCGTCGCCGCTGCCGTGCTCTCCCCACTTGTTCTTGAACGCTCCGGACCTGTCAAACACGGTGACGCTTTGATGGTACTCGTCGGCGACATAGACGTTCTCCCGGTTGTCGACAGCGATAGCCGTCGGCAGCCAGAACTGCCCGTCTTCGTGGCCGTAGGAGCCAAACTCACCCAGGTACTCCTCGTCGAGAGTGCACATACCGACTCGAGCGAGCGCTGCGTGCCGATTTAGCACGTAGATGCGGCCGCCCTGGCCGATGGCGAGGTCCACAGGGTGCCCGAAGCCTCTGCCGGTCGGGTTGTTGTTCATTACGCCGATGGTCTTGAGATAGTTCAGACCAGGGGCATTTGCTCGATTGACGCCGCTCAGTGGTCGCTCCTTGCCGGATGGGTGCCGTGGCCCGCTGCTTCGCGCCGTGAGGCTACGCCCGATGGAACTCCTTTGTCGCCGCGATGAGGCCCAACAGCTCTGCGACGCGGCTGTCGGACTCTCCCCCTGCCGTCCGAGGTCGGAGGGATACATCGCCCTTCTTGCTGACATGACAAACCAGCGCGTTGCGGGTCGACTCCTCCACCTTTGTCAGCGGGCCCATAAGGTCCAGGCAGCTATCAACCAGCTCCTCGGGAATGAAGGTGCTTCCAATCTCGTTGGCCAACCGGTCGATGATCTGCTGTAC
Source organism: Dehalococcoidia bacterium (assembly GCA_965217565.1). Classification (GTDB taxonomy): domain Bacteria; phylum Chloroflexota; class Dehalococcoidia; order Lucifugimonadales; family CATOSD01; genus CBDCIS01. The sequence goes on along the minus strand of CBDCIS010000001.1, from coordinate 111,691 downwards.
GCCGGGCTTTTCGACGTCGTTGAACTGCTTTGCCGCGAAGTTCACCCTCTCCACTAGCGCTCCGCTGTTGATCCACTCCGTGCCCTCATGCCAGCCCTCCACTGACGGCGGGGCCAACAGGCTCTGCCCCATGTACCCAACCACCGCGTTGGCCTCCTTCATATCCAGCGTCGGCTCGGTAACGCCGCCTCCGAGCCGCATTATGCCCGCTACGAACTCGGCGGGGCACTTCACGCGGGCGAACTGGGCCTCCTTGAAGAAATCGGAGTTGAACAGGACTCGCAGCATGGAGCGTATGTCGCGACCGCTGTCCACGTATACGCCCGCCAACGTCTCGATGGCGTCTGGGTCCAGTGGTGGAGTGTAGGGCCACTGTGGGACCGGGGCCTCGTCCGCCACAAAGAAGTCGTAGATGTGCCTAGCGATGAAACTGGCGGTCGCGGGCTGGCGAGCGATTATCGCGATTACGTCCTCTCCGTTGAATGGCCCACTCTCTCCCAGGAACTCCTTTTCCCCGTGGTCGTGGTCGTAGTCCCGGTAGTCGAAGTGCCAGGCGATTGCGCCGAACGGCCAGATCGAGGCCTTCATGGCCCTCGCGGCCATGTACTCCGCGTTGCCCACAGTCCAGCCCGTGAATGCCCGGGCGCACTGTTTGATATCGTCCTCTGTGTAGTTTCCGATTCCCATGGAGAACAGCTCGAGCAGCTCGCGGCCGAAGTTCTCGTTGATGGCCCCATTGTGATTGTCCTGGTTGTCCAGCCACATGATCATTATCGGGTCTCTGGATATCTCCAGTAGAAGGGTGTCGAACCTGCCCAGGCCGAATCGCCGGAACATGTCGATCTGGACCGCCAGCGACCGGGCCTGCTGTGTCTTGCTGAAGCTCGAGGCGAAGATGCCATGCCAGAAGAGGGCGATCTTCTCCTCGAGAGGACTGCTGGTGGTGACCATCCGGTATAGCCACTCCGTGGCTGGTGGGTCGGGAATGCGGGACTCGTGAATGTCGACGTGGTACCTTCGGATTACGTCGTCGTCGAGGCGCTGTGTGTCCTCAGGGTTGAGCAGCTCTTCCACCGTCTCCTCGTAACCCCTGGCCAGACGCTCCTCGATCTCATCCCTGGAGGCGCCGAACCCTGCGCGGCGCATCAGATGCGCCATTCCCTCTATCTCTTGCCTGCTGGCCATCTCTTCACCGCCCAATTAAGTCGAACTGTTCGAAGGTGCCGTTGACAATCGGTACCGGGTCCAGCCCAAGCCACCTCTCCAGTATAGTCGAGTAAGTGGAGCGGAAGTCGTTGTTGAAGTACAGGTCGCCCTGGAGCTGGTCGGCCGACTTGAGTGAGGGGTACTCCCCGTACAGGCCGCCCTCCACGGAGCCGCCGATGCAAAAGGCGACGCCGCCGGAGCCGTGGTCGGTGCCGGAACCGTTGTCCTTGATTCGGCGCCCGAACTCCGAGAAGACCAGTACCAACGTGTCTCGGTCTCGGCCATGGTCCTTGAGGTCGTCCATGAAGTCGCCAATCGCGGTGGAGACCTCGTGCCATAGCTTGTTGTGAACGGGAAGCTCGCCCCCATGGGTATCGAAGCTGCCGTGCTGGGCGTAGTAGATGCGGGTCCCGAGGTCGGCGCAGATCACCTGGGCCGCGTCGCGAAGCCTCTGAGCGAACGGATTCGCCTCATACTCCACTTCCGAAACATAGCTCTCAGGTGCAGACCTGAGGATGTCCGCTCCCTTGAGGGCGGCCTCGCCGGTCTGTCCGATGAACACGGACACGACGTCCCTTCCCTCGGCCCCGCCGTACATCTGTGAAAAGGTGTTGAGGGTGTCGAACCGCGCCTGCTCGTCCTGAATGTCGGGGAACAGCCCGTAGGTGTCGAGGTTTCCTACGGACGCCACCGGCACCCCCACGCACGACAGCGCCCTGGGCAGCCCTCGGCCGAGGTTTAGGCCTGTGAGTACGTTCTCACATCTTGGGTCGAGGTCTCTGATCGCGCGTCCGAGCCAACCCTCCCCGATCACCTTAGTGGGTTCGGCGGTGTGCCAGATGTCCATGGCCCTGAAGTGGGAGCGGTTGGGTTCCGGGTAGCCAATGCCGTTTACAACGGCGACATTGCCATCGTCCCACAACCTCTTGATGGGGCCCATCTGTGGGCTCAGCCCCAGCCGGTCGTCGAGCTTCAGTACCCCGTCCTGTTTGTGGTGGACGATGGGGCGGTTGTCGTAGTAGAGCTCGTCGTCGTACGGAACGACCGTGTTCAGGCAGTCGTTGCCGCCGGTGAGCTCGACGACCACCAGCGACCTGTTTGACTTTTCGGAGACCATGAAGCCCTCCTCGGCGCATGTCGGGACGTATTTTCAGGCTCGGGATGTTGTTCCACATTCTAACCGCATTGTGGCCCGGAGTACATATGCCTTCACCCAACCCAGGTCACGACTATGCTGATCGAAGATGCACCCCGGAGCGGTCTCACATTGGGTCGGGGAGTCAGGTTAAGGGACGGCGCGTGCATCGGCAATGCTGGCCTCACCGCAGCCTCCGCCTCAGGCGCAGGTCCTAAAGGGAGTATGGCCTTTCAGCGCTACGGCCCATCCTGGGGATCGACGTACGTCTTGCTCTCCGACCTCTCTACTCCCAGGTACCTCACATGCGGGAAGCCGGCGGCGAGGTCCTCCCAGGGCGTGGTCTTCACATCCACTGGGTAGACTGTCATCCCCCCCATGTCGCCTCTCGACACGAACCTTACGACCTTTATCATTACGACCTTTATCATATGGTCGAGGTCGAAGATGCCAGTCCCCCGATCGGCGTCAGTTCTGAGTGAGCCCGAGTAAGAGTCCGCGAGAAAGAAGACATCGCAGTGATGGTGGCCTGGCTCGACGAACTCCCGTATGTAGACGATCCTTCTGAGGTCTACCGTCAGACCAGTCTCCCCGAGGGTCTCCCGCCGCGCGCACTCCATCAGCGACTCCCCACCCTCGAAACCGCCTCCTGGAGGCACCCACCATGACCGTCCCCCTACCCTATCGTGCTGATGTTGCACGAGAAGCACCGAGTCATCTTCGATAACAATGGCCGCCGCCCGAATACTGTGCTGCATTACTTACCACTAATATTCCTATACTCCAATGGCGCTTGCGACCTATCACATCAGCATTCGATCCAGTCAAGGCCTTCAGATGACGCTTAAGGGCGGCTCACAGTCTTGGGTGGGCCCCATTCTGCAAGGAGGGCCTTGGGATGTGGTTTGAGGCTTGCTACAGGGCCAGCGTCCCGCGCCTCTACCCGCTGTCCCCTCGGACCCTGTGCATCTCCGCGATGGTCTCAGCGGTCGGTGGGTAATACTTGCCCGGGGGAACGCTTTCGGCCCTTATCTTCTCCTTGACGTAGTTCTCCGCGTCCTCATGCTCGATCGCCCACTCGAGCGCCGCCTCCGCCATCCAGGAGGGCACCACCACACCGTCGTTGTCCCCGACCATCACGTCCCCTGGACGCACCAGCGCCCCGCCGCACTGGAGCTGGACGTTCTCCTCCGCGGGGGTGTACTCGGGATTGCCGTGGAAGCTGCCGTGCTTCGCGTACACGGCCAGTCCATAGCCCTCGTCGACCATCACGTCGAGGTCTCGGATGGCGCCGTCCACCACGATGCCGTCGGCCTTGTTCATCGCAAGCTGAAGCAGCTTGACATCTCCGGCCGCCACGTCCTTTCGCACGCCGGATATGTCCACTACCAATACGTCGCCAGGTCCGCAGCGTCCCATAGCGACATACTCGGTGGAGTGTTCTCCTGCCGGTCTCTCGCTGATGAGATCGGCGCGTATGGGCAGAAACCTAAGAGGGTGTTTTCAAAGTACATCAGGACGGAACTAAGCGTCGGAGTATGAGATGAATCGCAGCTATGTGCAGCCATGCTTCCGTCGTATCGGTCAAGGCCTCGTAGTCCTTGCTCAACCAGCGACAACGTCCCAGCCACGCCAGCGTTCTCTCAACCACCCACCTGCGTGGCAGCACCTCGAAGTGATGGCTGTCCCTAGGGCGCTTGACGATCTCCAAGACCCAGCCCGACATGGACATCACCCAGTCCACCAACTGGCCGCTGTAGCCAGCGTCAGCCCAGATGAGTCGCAGGCGTGGGAATCGTCCTATCAACTTGTTGATGACCAGCCTCGCCCCATCTCGGTCTTGGATATTGGCAGGATGCACCACCACCGCCAACAGCAATCCCATCGTATCTACGATGACGTGTCGCTTTCGACCGTTGACCTTCTTACCAGCATCATGGCCACGAGGCCCCCTTTTTCAGTCGTCTTCACACTCTGGCTATCTATGATCGCTGCGCTGGGAGTGGGATCTCTACCTTCGGCCTCTCGGACGCAGGGGCGTAGCGTCTTATTGATCCGTTCCCACGTTCCATCCATACTCCAACTGCGGAAGTATTTGTACAGGGTTTGCCAGGGAGGCAGATCGTGCGGGACCATCCGCCAAGAGCATCCGCTCCGAAGCACATACAGGATGCCGCATGACCTCCCGCCTTGGGGTACTGTATGGTGGTATTTTCGGGAGTGGAGAGAGGATGGTACATGGGAACGAGCCAATGACGCTCTCCGAGTCAAGGTCCGGCAGGCCGAGGGGAGGAACCCGACACCTAGCGCTGCTATCATAGACAGCCAGTCGGTCAAGACTACGGAAAAAGGGGGCCTCGTGGCTATGACGCTGGCAAGAAGGTCAACGGTCGAAAGCGACATATCATTGTAGATACCATGGGGTTGCTGCTGGCGGTGGTGGTGCATCCTGCCAATATCCAGGATAGGGATGGGGCGAAGCTGGTCATCGATAAATTGATAGGGAGGTTTCCCCGCATGAGGTTGGTCTGGGCCGATGCTGGCTATGCTGGAAAGCTGGTCGAGTGGGTCTGGGCCCTGACAGGCTGGGCACTCGAGATTGTCAAGCGCCCCAGGGACAGCCACCGTTTTCAAGTGCTGCCGCGAAGATGGGTGGTCGAACGAACATTCGCGTGGCTCAGCAGGTGCCGTCGGATGAGCAAGGACTACGAAGCTCTGTCCGATACAACCGAGGCGTGGACCCATATAGCTATGATTCATCTCATGCTCCGACGCTTAGCACCAACCTAATTTGAACTTCTCACACACCCTCCTAGAGAGCGGTGTGTGGGATCAGGAAAGGGCAACGGTCGGACGGTGAGACTTCATCCGCAGGAAGCGATGCTTCAGCTGGCTCGTGCGTTGCAGAAGAGCGAAGGGTATGCAGAGTATCGTCAGAGGCGGGTGGTGGTGGAGCACAGGTTGGCGCGTCTGGTACAGCTTGGAGTGAGTCAGGCGCGGTACTTCGGACGTACCAAGACGCTGTTCCAGTTGTTGATGGCAGCGACGGTGGCCAATCTGACACTGGTGGCTGGCAAAGTTGGGAGGATGGGCGGAATCTACGCCGGAATCACCTCTGGGCCCGCTGACCGCCCTCTTGCCGTCATCTCCACAGCGAGGTGGAGCGCCATTCTGGCAGGGCAGAGTGGGTCGTTGATCCTGACTACTTCGGTTTCACCACCCTAATCGCTCCTCGCCAAAGGGGTTTTCGTCCGCACTTCTAGGACGATGCCAAGCCCGCAGATGACTTGGCAAGACCTGCGTTGGCTTGCGGGCCTAGACGACGTTGCCATAGGCTGACGAGCCTTTCCCCTTCCCATTCCTGCCCTTGTCCTTCCCGAAAAGTAGTAACTAGCGTCCGCGTTCGCCCGATTCGTACCTAAAACGCCGCTTTCGCCATCCCTGAAAAGGAGCGCGCAACGAGGCCGGCGGTTGATGGCGCGCGGAGGGGGCGCGTATAATGCGGGCCATGCTGGTGAAGGACATGGGCGAGTTCGGGCTGATCGACACGTTGGCGCAGGCTATCGCCGCTGAGAACGGTCGACTGATTGAGCGCGCCGGAAGGCGGGGCTTCCGCGTCCGGGTCTCGATTGGCGACGACGCGGCGGCGTGGGAAGCCCCAAGCGGCCTGAGTGTGATGACGACCGATACGATGGTCGAAGGGGTTCACTTCAATCTTGGACAGATTGGCTGGCGCGACCTCGGCTGGAAGTCGCTGGCGGTGAACCTGAGCGACGTGGCGGCCATGGGGTGCGCCCCGCTGTTCTCGCTGATTACGCTGGGACTTCGGGGAGAGTTGCCTGTGGATGGCCTGGTGGAGATGTACAAGGGTATGTTGGACGCGCATCGCGGCTTTGGCGGCGCGATAGTCGGCGGCGACATCGTGAGCTCGCCGGCGTTCTTCGTCACTGTTGCGCTCGAGGGAGCGGCAGCGGGCGGCGGCGCTCTGCTCTCCCGACACACCGCCGCCCCTGCGGACAAGATAGCGGTGACGGGCCGCCTGGGATGCTCAGGCGGCGGGCTGCGTATGATGCTCGAGGGGAGGACCCACCAATACGACGCGGAGACGGCGTCCCATCTGAGGGAGGCGCATAATCGTCCGACACCGCGCGTCGCCGAAGGGATGGCGCTGGCCGAGGGCGGCGTTCTCGCCGCTATGGACATCAGCGACGGGCTGATGGATGACCTGGGGAAGATGTGCAGAGCCAGTGGAGTGGGCGCGGTGGTGCGCTCGGAACTCGCGCCCGCGGACGACTACCTGAAGAGGGCGTATCCCGATGACTGGCTATCGCTCGCGCTTGGCGGCGGCGAGGACTATGAGTTGCTGTTCGCCGCGCCGCAGGACGTGATAGACAGGGTTTCGCCTATGCTGGACGCGCCGGTGACCGTCATCGGCGACATCGTGAAAGCCCCGCTTGAGGTGAAAGTCCTGGACTCCGAGGGCAACGCGATGAACGTAGCGAGCGGCGGGTGGGACCACTTCCGGCAATCCTGATTCGCTGAGTGTGAAGGAGCGCGAGGCTATGTCAATAGAAACGCGAGGACGCCGTGGATAGAGTGGTCATCAGCATCGAGACGGATAACGGCGCGCGAGCCAGCGAGATCGTGGCGGACCTGCGCAACGTGGCGGAGGTGCTCTTTTTCCCGATGAAGCTGGTCGGATTCTGGGACCACCAGGCGGGAATGCACCTGTGCCCGCAGGAGGAGCGGCGGCAGGCATGCCCCCATACGCTGGCCGAAACGGACCCGGCGCGCGTGGACTATGCGCAAACGCTCCAGAGGGAGAGGCGAGCCGGCCTCGAGGTGAGCTTCCCTCACGCGGGGGTGGACGTGTACCTGTCGTGAGGGCGCTGCCAGAATCAGAACGTTATAGATTCTGAGATTTTCAGGGCTTGGCCGATCCTGGAGGAATGATTTGGGAGGTTGGTTATGGCTGACGTGAGAGATTTGCGGGGTTCGATGGCCCCTTACGAGTCGTATCCGATGCAGGAGACGCTGAGACGCGCGGCCCGGGCCACGCCCGATAGGACGGCGGTAATCGACGGTGAGAGGTGTTTCAGCTACCGGCAGCTTGACGAGTATAGCGACCGCTTTGCCGCCGCGCTGGGAAGGCTGGGGGTGGCCAAAGGCGACAGAGTTGGGCTGCTTGCGCCGAATTGCACGGAGTTCGTCATCGCATTCTATGGCATCGTGAAGGCGGGCGCGGTGGCGTCAACCATCAACTCCGGCTACCGCGAGCGGGAGATTGCACACCAGTTGAACGACAGCGGCTCGGAGGTGCTCGTCGTTCACGAAAGCGCGCTGGAGATGGCCGAGACCGCACGCGACGCCACGCCAGGCGTGAAGCGGCTCATCGTCATTGAGCCATCATCGAATGACCCGCGGTCCTTCTGGGGGCTTATCGAGAGCGCGCCGGCCACACCGCCGGCCGTGAGCGTCGAGCCAAAGGAGGACATCGCCGCGCTGCCGTACTCCAGCGGCACTACCGGGCTTTCGAAGGGCGTTATGCTGACGCACTACAACCTTACGACCAACCTCAAGCAGTTCATAGACCGTCCCGGTGAGGCGCTTTCGTTTAAGGCGGACGACGTGATACTGGTCCACCTGCCTCTGTTCCACATCTACGGGATGCAGGTGCTGATGAACGGCTCCATAGCCGTCGGCGCGACCCAGGTGATGATGGGGCGATTCGACATGGAGTTGCTGCTGGAACTGCTATCACGGCACAAGATTACCTACCTCTACACAGTCCCGCCGGTGGGCTTGGGGCTGACGCAATATCCAGGTGTGCCAAACTACGACCTGTCCAACCTGAAGGCGGGCTTCCTCGCGGCTGCGCCTTCGTCAGCAGAGTTACAGGGCAAAATGAGCGAGGCGATAGGCGCGCCGGTAATCCAGGGCTACGGCATGACGGAGCTCTCGCCCGTCTCGAACGTTGACTTCATGGAGGCCGACTTCATCAAGCCCGGCTCGGTCGGCCCCGCGCTGGCGGACACCGAAGAGCGTGTTGTCGATCTCGAAACGGGCAGCAGGGACGTTGCGCCCGGCGAACTGGGTGAACTGCTGGTTCGCGGCCCGCAGGTTATGAAGGGCTACTATGACAACGCGGCGGCCACCGCGGAGACGATCACGGAGGACGGCTGGCTGCATACGGGCGACATCGTGCGCATGGACGAAGCCGGCTACGTCTGGGTGCTCGACCGCAAGAAGGAACTCATCAAGTACAAGGGCTTCCAGGTGCCGCCCGCAGAGCTAGAGGGTCTGCTGCTGGAACACCCGGCAGTCGCGGACGCCGCGGTTATAGGCAAGCTGGACGAGGAATCGGGCGAAATCCCCAAGGCTTTCGTCGTGCGAAGACAGGGCGTGGAAGTGTCGGACGAGGACATCATGCGCTTTGTCGCGGGCAATGTCGCCACGTTCAAGCGCGTGCGGGAGGTGGAGTTCATAGACGCCATACCCAAGAACGCCTCGGGCAAGATTCTGCGCCGGGTGCTGGTGGAGCAGGAGCGAGGGACGTAAATGCCGCGCCTGCCTGTGTAAGCGCCTTTGGGAAGGTCAGGAAGGGAGAGCAGCCACACCATGCCGTCGCTAACGCATAACCAGGTCCACGATTTCCTGACGAGCGGCCGCAACCTGCTCAAGCTCGCAACGCTAACGCCCGAGGGATGGCCCTACGTCGTCCCTCTCTGGTACGACTACGATGGCGAGGCGTTCAGCGTGGCCGGGCGTCGAAGAGCGCGATGGGTTGCCAACATCAGGAACGACCCCAGGGTGTCCGGCTGCATAGACACCGCCGATGGCGCGTACACCAGGGTTCTCTTCGAGGGCAGCGCTGAGGTCGTGGACGATAGCTGGCTCCACACCTCATCTCAAAGGGCCGTCCGGTACCTGGGCGAGGAGGCGGGACTGCGCTACTTCGAGGACACCCACCGGATCCCACGCGCCCTAATCCACATCATCCCAAAGCGCCTAGTCTCCTGGGCCGGCCCGGGCTGGCACCCCCGCTACCGTGAGTAGTGACTTTCCCCCTCCCTTGACAGGAGGCCCGCACATTGTCCCCCGCCCTTGACGGGAGGGGGTTAGGGGATGGGTGACCGTATGCCCAACCAGGACAAGCACAAGGGATTGTCTCTACGGCGATACCACCACCATGTGCGCCTCTCCGGGCCCGTGAACGCCGGTCACCAACTTGTACTCGATGTCTGCGGAGCGGCTCGGCCCGCTAATCAGATTCATGTAGCTGCCAAGGTTTTCGTCCTGGAACTCGTCGCGCAGCAAGGCAAACAGTTCGTCGAGGCTGGGAAGTGTCTGCCCGCGTTCGACGACCGCCACGTGAACCGGCGGCAGCAGCGACACCACCCGGCTTACACCTGCGCGGGCCAGCAGCACGCACGAACCGGTCTCCGCGATAGCGTAGTCCACACCCGTGACCCCAATGCTCGCCTCGATCGCGCTCTGCCTGAACCGGCGCCTCTGCTCGTCACGACTCGACGCGGCCACGCCCTCATCCATGGCCATAAGCTCCACCTCGACGCCGGTTCCCATCAGCGCGCGATCGAGCTCCAGCCGCTCCAGGACGGGATGAGTTGAGCGCACGATGGCGCGGGCTTCCACCTCCCGCGCCAGCGCGGCGATGTACCTCGACGCCTCCTCGGCAGACGCCACGCGCTCGACCCTCCAGCCCGCCTCTGTGGCCGACGCCTGAAGTTGCGACAGCAGTTCGTCCGCCTTCTCCTCGGCGAATCGCCTTATCGACTCAGCCCTCGTCCGCACCTCCCCGGCGTCGCGCGACAAGGCCGTCTCCTCGATCGGCGCAACCGGCGATCTGCCACGAGCGCGCCCAAGAGCCTCTCGTATGTGGCTGAAGAATTCCTCTCGCGTGTTCAACCTAACCCAACCTCACTCGTCGCGCCAACGCTTGCGAAATGGCTTCGAGGCGATCGCCGGAAGCCGGCGGTAGCGCGTCCAACCGGACAAGGCCAAGGGCAGCCTCGTGATGCTGCCGTCCCTCACCAGAGGCCTCTGAAGCAAGCGGCCAATCCTGTTCGCGATTCCCAGGAAGTGGGGATTGGACACGCCCAGGCGCCATGCCTTCATCGCAAGCCTTTCGACGAGGGGCGAGCTTCTCTCACGTGGATACGTCTCGCCTTCGGCCAGTTCCTTTCGCAGATGAAGCAGCATACGGGGCAGGTTGATTTTCACGGGGCACACCTCTCGACATGCCCCGCACAGGCTCGATGCGTATGGCAGGTCCTTCGCCCCCGATATGCTGGTCATCACCGGGGAGACCACCGCGCCAATCGGCCCGGGATACACCCATCCGTAGGCGTGGCCGCCCACCTTGCGATAGACCGGGCAGGTGTTCATGCAGGCTCCGCATCGCAGACAGTAGAGCGACTCTCGCATGTGAGGATCGGCCAGGAGCCGCGAGCGTCCATTGTCCACGATAATCAGGTGAAACTCCTCCGGCCCGTCCTCATCGTCCGCGCGGCGAGGGCCCGTCACAGTCGTAACGTAGCTCGAAATTCGCTGGCCCGTCGCGGACCTGATGAGCAGCCGCAGAAAGATGCCCAGGTCTTCTATCGACGGCACTATCTTCTCCATGCCCGCGATCGCCACGTGTATGCGTGGCATCGACGTGCACATGCGTCCGTTGCCCTCGTTCGTGACCAGCGTCAGTGTGCCCGTCTCCGCAACCACGAAGTTCGCCCCCGTCATGCCCATGTCGGCCCTGATGAACTTCTCCCGCAGTTGGCGGCGAGCCTCTCCGGCCAGGTCCTCGATCTCTTCGTAGCGTGGGGTGTTCAACTTCCGCTGAAACAGCTCCGAGACGTCCTCCCGGGACTTGTGAATGGCGGGCGCGATGATATGATAGGGCGTTTCGTCCGCGAGTTGGATGATGTACTCGCCCAGGTCGGTTTCAACCGGTTCTATCCCTTCCTCTATCAGGCGGTGGTTGATGCCCACCTCTTCGGACACCATAGACTTGCTCTTGATGACCATCTCGACGCCCTTCGCTCGCGCCAGATCGACCACGTACCGCTGCACGGCCGCGGCGTCCTTCGCGAAGAACACCTTGCCCCCGGCCCTCGTAACGTTCCTCTCGACCATCTCCAGGTAATAGTCGAGATTCTCGATGGTGTGAGCCTTGATCGCCCTCGCCCGGTCGCGCAACTCCTCCCAGTTCGGAGTAGCCTCCGAGGCCGCGATCCGGGCCTGGTGAAAGCCGCTATACAGCCCTCGCAGATTCCGCTGCGCCTTCGGGTCACCCAACGCCGCCGCCGCCGCTTGGTTGAATTCCGCTGTTCTAGGCTCCATAAATCCTAAACCCTTCGGTTATTCAGTGGCTGGTGGGCTGGGGTTGCCAGGCCCTTTGGTGATGATGTTTAATGCTGTACAGGTGTGAAGCAAAGAATGAAGACCCCCAAAATCCTCATTCTGACAATTGGGTACCTTACACGTGGCGTATTCTACCACCCACACCACGCCAGCCAAAGGGGAGCATAACACTGACCGCTAACCACTCGCCACTCGCCGCCGCGCTGCCATCCCCCGGGGAGCGTCCTTGACACCTTCACGTTTCGTCCCCCGGGTAACCCGTGACGGCAAGCTCGTCTTCGCTGCCTCCGCCGTCCGCGCCCTCGACTACAGCTTCCTCAGCGTCTTCCTCGGCGTGTATCTGAGCCTCCTCGACTTCAGCGTCTTCCAGGCCGGCATCGTCTTCAGCGGCGTCATGGCCGGCGGTATGCTCTCCAACGTCATCGCCAGTTGGAAGGGCGACGCCATCGGACGCAGGCGGATGCTCATCGCCATGTCAGTTCTCATGGTCATCGGCGGCGTTCTCTTCGCATTCGTAACCGGCGTCGCCTCGCTCGCGATAGTCGGCCTCTTCGCCATGACCACCACCACCGGCGACAGAACCGCCTTCGTCTCCCTGGACACCGCCATCCTCGCGCAGACCACCAGCCCCGCTCAGCGAACCCTCGTCTTCAGTTGGTACAACCTCGTCGGATTCGTAACAAGGGCAGTGGGCACGCTGCTAATCGTCGTTCCTGGGCTTCTGCAATCCAGGTTGGGCATGGCCGAGCTTCCGTCCTACCAGACCATGTTCGGCGTCTATGCCGCAGTGGCCGTCGGAGGAATCCTCTTCTACGCTATGCTGTCACCCCGCTCAGAGCTAATCAGGACACCACAGGAAGCGGCCCCCGACGCCGTCAGCGGAATTAGCGCGCGCAGCGCGATTCTCAGGATAGCCGGCCTTTTCTCTATGGACTCCCTAGGCGGAGGCTTCTTCGTACGCAGCTTCATCTCCTTCTGGTTCGTCACCCGCTTCGGCGTCGGACTGGAGACGATAGCCCTCATCTTCTTCTTCGGCCAGGTGGCGAACGTCCTCTCCGTCATGCTGGCGGCGCCCGTCGCCGCCAGAATCGGGCTCATCAACACCATGGTGTTCACCCAGGCGCTCTCCAACACCTTCACCATCGCCCTCGCGCTGTCCGGCAACGTATGGATGGCCCTGGCTTTCTTCCTGATGAAGGAGGTCGTGAACGAAATGGACGTCCCCACGCGCCAGTCCTACACCATGGCGATAGTCCCCCCGGACTCCAGGATGGCAATGGCCGGCGTAACCAACCTGGGACGAAACATCACCCAAACAATCAGCCCGGGCCTGGCCGGTTACGTAGCGCAGGTGACATTCCTGGGCGCGCCCTTCCTCATAGGCGCCGGAATCAAGCTAATCTACAACGCCGCCCTCTACCTGCAATTCAGAGCAATAAAGGCCCCGGAAGAAGAACGTCAACAGCCCGCACGCAGTGAACCGCAGGGTAGGGAAGGGGGGTCATAAGGTTAGCCTGCCGACCAGCTATGTCACGTACAATGCGCTCGCTACCTCCCTAATTCGCGACAGGCTGGCCGAGGCGTAGTCCGTTGCCTCGTATCGCTGTATCTGCTGTTCTTTCAAGCCGACTCTCTCCGCAAGCTCCCTCTGGCTCAAGCCTCGCGCGATTCTCGCCCTTATGAGCGCAGCCGGCAGCGCATCAACCACGACCAGGCCGTCATCCGGTTGGAACTCGCCTGCCTTCAGCGATTCGTACTCCCGCAACTCCTCCTCCAGGTCCGCGAGCTGGCTGCCCAGGGCATCCTCCTGCGCCTTGACGATGAGGGGATGCGCTCCCTCGACCGCGCCGCGGCCCTCCCTGATGCCGCGGAGGGTCTCGGCAAACCGCGCCGCCTGCGCCTTCGTTATCCGATACTGCCTCTCGTTCTTGATCATGCCAGGCCTCCAAGCTCTATCGCGACAATCCCTTTTGGTCCACCCGTGTTCCTGTCAGTCTGGAAGAACTCCAAGAACGAAAGCCCGTCCACGTTCGCGATGACCGACGCGGGAAACAGCTCTCCCATGTACTTCGCCTTTTGCGTGGCCCTGCCGGGATCGAATGTCAGCAGTACGGGGTCCAAGAACGTCGGATCGACTCCCGACTCTTCCCAGCAGGCATCGTAATCATTCGGAACGCTCTTGCTCGTCACGAAGCTTCCGTTCAGATACACAACCTCACATCCCGCGTTCTTCAGGCTTTCCAGGGCCGCTCTGAGTCCGCTCAGTAGCCGTTGCCTCCAGGGATTGCTCCCGAATCTATCGGCCAACTCGTCCCAACTTGCCCAATGCACCCCTGGCGGAAGCAGCCCGTCCGCATTGAACGCAGGCATCATAACACAACTATATCATTGTGTTGCTGAAAAGTCAAGCGCCTATGCTGGGCCACTATCCACCGTCCACCCCCGAATCTCCAGCGTCTCCACCTCTCCCGACTCCAGCCCTGCCACGCGAATCGCGTGATTGTTCGTGTCCGCCACGTACAGCTTGCCCGCCGCCGCGCTCACGCCCCCGGGCTCGTGGAACTCCGCCTCCGCGCCGCGGCCGTCCCTGTGCCCCGCCTTGCCGCTTCCGAGTAGCGTCATCGTCTCGCGCGTCGCCGGGAACACCCGCTTGATCTTGTTGTTGTACGAGTCCGTGACGTAAAGAACCCCCTCGTGCGCGTCGATCCCAATCGGGTGTTGCAGCCGCACGTCATCGCCCACGCCGTCAACATCCCCGAACGTGAACAGGTCCAGCCCCACGATAGTCTGCACGCGCCCGTTGCGGTCGATGTCCGCCGATCGAACCGAGCTGGTCTCGCTGTCCGTGAAGTACAGGTTATCCCCGACCGACGTGATACCGCTCGGCTGCGCGAGCTGCGCCGACGCCAGCGGTCCGTCGATAATGCGCTCCCGGCCGTTGCCCGCGTGCGGCCTTACCTCGCCCGTGTCCAGTTCCAGACGCCAAAGCTGGTGAAAGCCCGCCATAGCGATGTACAGCGCCCCGTCCCGCAGCTCCAGGTCCCAAGGCGAGTTCAGGGCCGTCGCCAGGCCCTCGCCGCCGTCGTGAAACATCGTCGCCTGCTGTCCCGTTCCCGCGATAGTCTCAACGCGACCGCTGGACAGCGCCACCTTGCGGATTGCGTGATTCTTCGTGTCTGCCACGTACAGCGTGTCGCCATCCAGCGCCATCCCCTGGGGATCGTCGAACTGCGCCGTCGCCGCCGCGCCGTCCGCGAGTCCCTTCCCGCCGCTGCCGATGACCAGCGTAACCTCGCCGTGCAGCGAAGCCACCAGTACACGGTTGTGATTCGAGTCCGCTATGAACAGGCGTTCCGACTCGGCGTCCGCCAACACCTTGCCCGGAAACGACAGGGTCCGCTCCCACTCCTTCTCCCGCTCCAGCTTGAACCGCAAGGGGCGGCGGTCGATCTCGCCCTGCTCGTCGAACTCCCGGACCATCTCGCCGATAATCCTGTCGAACGGCTCCAGCGCGATTTCCCCCTCGTGCTTGCCGATGACCTTGCCGCGTGGGTCGATGAACATCAGCGTGGGCCACGCCCGAACCGCATACGTCTGCCACACGACGAAGTCCGAGTCGTTCGCCACCGGATGCTCGATCTCGTAGCGCAGGATGGCCCTCCGAACGTTGTCCGTATCCTTCTCAGCCGTGAACTTCGCCGAGTGAACGCCCACCACCGCAAGCTCGCCCGCGTACTTCTCTTCCAGTTTCCGCAACTGCGGAAATACGTGCATACAGTTCACTCAACAGTACGTCCAGAAATCCAAGATTACGATCTTCCCGCGCAGCTCCGCCATGCTCAGGGGCCGCTCCGTATTCAGCCAGTCCATACCCTGCGGAAAATCCGGAGCATTCACAGTCCCCGCATAACTCTGAGTCCTCATAACAACCTCTCAATCCAGAAATTGACCACTGAAAACTACACACCAGTCGGCCACTCCTCCATCGTGTACGCCATCGTCCAAAACATGTGCTCATATCGCGAGCTCGTCAGAAACGCCTGCCGCATCGCCGACCTCACCGCCGGCCCGCCCTCTGCGCCGAAACGGTCCGCCAGTTCGCGCCACGCCACCGTGCTCTCTTCGAGAATCCCCGACGAGTAGGCGTCCACCCAGTGCCGGTAAACGGGATGGTCGGTAGGGGTAAGCTGCGAGCCTATCTCGTGGTAGCTCCAGGGGCACGGTAGGATGGCCGCGACAGCCTCGCCAACGCCGCCCATCGACGCTGTCGCCAGCATGTGGTTCACGTAGGCCAGGTTGGTCGGCGACGGCCCCACGCCGGAGGCCTCCGCGTCCGATAGTCCCAGTAGCTCGAACATCCTGTTGTGCAGCGGACGCTCCACAGGTGTCGTTATCCGCCGGGCCAGTTGCCTGATGGCGTCCGTGTCCGGCGCCTTCGACAGGGCGATAGACACTGCTCTGCCAAAGCCCTCCATGTAGTGATAATCCTGGATGACGTAATACCGGAAGGCATCCACATGTAGCGTGCCCGACTGGACGCCTTGCAGGAAGGGATGCTCCATGATCCCTTCCCAAATCGGTGCGGCCTCCTGCCGTAGCTCCTCAGAAAAACTCTCACTCATGCCAACCTCTGTTCTTCCTATGTGACTATTTCAATATGTCCATCAGAGAATTGTAATCCCAATGCCAATAGCTTAACGAAATTGATCGGCAAAAGACAACCCGAATGCCCCGTCACCATATTACTATATTCTTAGAATCCCCTAAGGCCCTGATTCGAGGAATCCGATATCGAAAACGCATTCCACGTCAGGCCGCCGGACCACCTTTCGCAGCCATAATACCACCAAAGCAACCCGACGTGTCGCGATTGCCTCGATAATCCCAACGCTTCGCCGGGGAAGAGGGTAGGGGAGAGAGTCAACTCCCGCTCCGCCACGACGCTCCCATAAATCCTCCGTCTGAAGAGACGTTTGCGTAACCGTCTGCCGCCGCGTCGTCGTTGGGCTAGCCGGTAAGCGGGATGCGCTGCCAGCGCGTGGTAGAGCAGGCCTCCGCCATGTTCAGTCGTTTTGAATAGCTTTTCCCACCCGCGCCTGGCAGGTTGGTCCGACGCTGTCCTCCGCTCTCACCACTTCCCAAGACGTCGTCTCGGAGCCACAATTCTCGGCAATTCAATATCCACCAGGAAGCGGATCTCAACTGGTTTTGCCCCCTGGAAACGACGCCGGAAATAGTTTGGGCAACGATGGCCAATCGAATCAGTCCTCGCTCACCGACATCCGCGCGGAAGGTAGGCCCAGCTGCGGAAGTGGCTCGATTGTGTCGCACAGCACGCCCGATTCCGCTCCTGCCGTTTTGGTTAGCTTGGACCGATTTGCCGGCCCCACAGGTGACGGAAGGCAACGCCCTTCGCCGGCGCGTGGTCGGCCTTGCGAACCGAGCTCGTTATCGGCGTACCCATCTGAATGCCCACCGGCTCCTCTGGTGTCGAGAAGATGCTTGAGGCCGGCGCGCCTCCGGTGTCCGTCGCCGTCCAGCTACGAGGGCTCAGGGAGCACGCCGTCCCCTTCCAGTCCATGCTCAGGCGCAAGGGCATCCGGGTCGTCTCAATCACCGAGCGCGCTGACGACTTGCCGACGAGTAAGCTCATGGCGCGGATCATCGCCCGCGCCCATCTGCGGCGGCAGGGCGTCCCGGTCCTTGCCTGCGCCAGAGCCGCCAGCGAAGGGAGAGGACGGGGAGTGGGCGCTCATTGAACCGGCGTTTACCTATCCCAGCAACACCCGCACTTCGACCGAGTGCTCCACCCACCCAGTAGGGAGTGATAAGATGACGGCGCCACCAAGCAAGCATTAGACTCGAAATGAGAACGTAGGTATGTCGGCATACGTAGTAACCGATGTTGAGACTCACGGCGGCAAGTTCGTGGCGCGTGGCGGTGAGATTGAGGTCATATTGGGTGATTGGACGCCCAGGCGCCTCGCCATGCTTGAATTCGACAACCTCCGGCAGGTCCACGCCTGGCTGGAATCGCCTGAGTACACCACGCTCGACGACATTCGCTCCAGGTCCTCCAACATCAACATGGTGGTCGTCGAGGGTTTGTAGCTCCCCATCGCCAGGGGCATTCTGGCTCAAATGCCTGGCCCTTAGAAGCCTTACAGCCCTTGGGGACGGTCGCGATAAGTTCGGACACAGGACCCTATGTCACTCGTCGTGATGGAGATGCGGGCGGGGCGTGTGCCCGTGACTTGGAGCGTCTTCATCCCACACATGCGGTTAGCTCAGAGCCATACTGCTTCGCGCCAGGCCGCTGCAGAGAGACTACCCAGTCTATTCAATGAAGGAGGCGAATCATGGTGAAAATGAGCGGTGTGGAAGCGCTTGCCAAATCACTTGTAAGAGAGGGCATCGAGGTCGTATTCGGGATTCCAGGCATACAGATGTACGGCATTGTCGCCGCGCTGCGGGACGAGCCTGGCATTCGCATGGTCACCATACGGCACGAACAGGCCACGACGTAAATGGCCGATGGCTATGCCCGCGCGTCGGGAAAGCCTGGGGTAGCCCTGGTGGTCCCGGGCGTGGGTCTTTACAACGCCGCGTCCGGCCTGACCAACGCATACTCACGCTCCACACCCGTGCTCCTCATTGCAGGCCAGATCCCGCGCGGCGCAATCGGCAAGAACCTCGGCGCCGTTCACGAAATCGCGGACCAGCCGGGCACGGTGCGCTCCGTGACCAAGTGGCAGCGGCAGGCGTCCAGGCCTCGGGAAGTCCCGGATGCCGTGTTCGAAGCGTTCAGACAGATGCGCACCGGCCGGCCTCGTCCCGTTCTGATAGAGATGCCGCCCGAGGCGGGAGTGGAGCGTGAGGAAGTCCACCTGAGAAATCCCGCCCGCATCTCGCGAATTGTGCCCAGCGGGGAAGACCTCCGGGAGGCCGCCCGTGTCATAGCCCAATCTACCATCCCCCTGATTTACGCCGGAGGCGGAGTGGCGCGGTCGGACGCGGAAGAGGCCCTCGTCAAGCTGGCCGAGGCGACAAACATACCTGTCGTTACCTCCAGCGGTGGCAAGGGGACCATTCCGGACAGCCATCCGCTGTCCTACGGCTCCTGTTTCAGCCCTCGTGGTGAGAGACAGGAGATGAACCAGCTCCACGAAGTGATGCAGTCCGCCGACGTCGTGATAGGAATCGGCACACGTTTTTCGCTGGGCAATCCGGCCGGAGAGGCGTCCACGCTGGTGAACATCAACATAGACGATACGGAGCTCACAAGAATCCAGGCCAACACCATCCCATTGCACGGCGCGCCAGGGCGACCATCGAAGCCCTGATTCCATTTCTCATCGAGGCCGGGGCGGGAGAGCGACCCTCGCCTGTGGAGGCGGTGAGCGCAGCCCGCAGCCTGATAGCCTACTACGACATCCGGCTCAAGGAGCCGCAGTACCCGGTCCTCGAGGCGATGCAGAGCGGCATTCCCGAGGACGCCTTCATAGTCTGGGACGTTACGCAGTTCGGCTACTACGCCCGCACCCACTGGCAGGTTAATCACCCGAAGACGTACATAGACTCCGGCTACTCGTTCAACCTCGGCTACGCCTTCCCGACTGCGCTGAGCGTGAAGGTGGCCCAGCCCGACCGTTCAGTGGTCTGCATGGCCGGAGACGGCGGCTTCATGTTCAACTCGTCGGAGCTTTTGACGGCGGTCGAGTACGGCATCAACGTGGTCACCATCATCTTCAGAAACGACTCTTACGGCAACGTCGCCCGCGACCTGGAAGAGATGTTTGGGGGAGCGTACGAGACCGACCTGCACAACCCGGACTTCGTTAAGTTCGCGGAGTCGTTCGGCGCAGTCGGCATGAGGGCTGACAGCCCTGTGGAGTTAGAGACGCTCATTCCACTGGCGTTGGAGCGGCAGGCTCCGGTGATTATCGACGTGCTCTTCGGAGAGATGCCGATACCGCACGCGCCGCAGATTGCGTTCGTCTATAACCTACCCTGGACACAGCCTCAAGAAGGACTTATCTCTTCCTGAGACGCTGCCCCAGACTTGGTGCGGGAAGGCGTCCGAGCAGCCTCTGGCACAACCCCTCGCCATCCGCGGCGCACGCTGTTCACCGTCCCGTCCTCGCCCAACTGGAGGCTCGAGATCATGGTGCCTCTCCGATAGCTGTCGCAAAGCGCATGTCCGGCGGCGACGCTTGCCCGCGTGCGTCATCTCCCCAGCACACGGGCGAGCCGTCCTGTCGCAGCGCGCACGTATGCCACCCGCCGCTGCTGATGGCAACGAACCGCTCGCCCCTGGGCGGGCGGCGACAACTCTATTGAAGGGGGAAAGAGTCTTCCGTAGGGTTCATACATTTCCATAGGACGGAGCACTTTTGGGCGATGGAAGTAAACGTCCCAACACATCCAGGAACCGTCACTGCCGAGGCCGCAGGTATGCGCTCCACCGCTGGTGATTGCGGTGAGCTTCACGGGAGGCGTGATTTCTTCCGGCACTTGGCCATGCTCGTTCGAACCCCAGCATACCGGGGAGCCGTCAGGAAGTAGCGCGCACGTATGGTAAGAGCCTGCGCTGATGGTTGTCGCGGTAGCTTGTATCAGGTCGGGGGTGACGGGAGGCAACGAGGTACTATTGGCGCATCCGATCGCTGCGCCGCACCTTATCGCCAGTAGTACGAAGAGCCTCAACATCGGGATCATTCCTACCCGCCAATTCCCTGATACAACGCTTCGATAGCCAGGATGGTCGCGGCCGCGGCGAGCAGTCGTGTTCGTTCGTAATCTGGTACACCTCGTTGTCGTAGTTCATCACCGAGTCTGGAATTGAGGGGATGTGCCGCACGCTGGCGCGTACAGTATGCAATAGAAGAATAGGCTGTTATCGTTTGGAATAGCCATCGGATAGTTCCGGCCCCTCGTATCCACCATACAGACTTCGTTGTTTTCATTGTACAATGCCCTGACCACGGTGATGGGAACGTCGTTGTCAATCGGGCCTCTGTCAGTTGTGCAGCCTCCTTTATGCGCCCGCTGTCACACGAGTTGGAGCGGCCTGCTCCCACCGCTTGGAAGCTCCATGTGGAGCGGAGTCGAGTACACCAGACAGTTTGAACGCCAGAAGGACATTCAGTAGGATGATACCATGCAGATAACCCTGATGAGGCACGGCCGCTCGCGCGCCGACGACGAGATGGTGCATGAGGGAAGGTACGACGCGCCGCTTACCGACATCGGACGAGCCCAGGTGAGGTTGCGGGCGGAGGAGTGGAAGCGCTCTGGCGTCACTTTTGACCTCATCGTCGCCAGCACTCTAGCCCGCGCTTCCGAGAGCGCGCAGATTGTCGGAGATGTGCTGGATGTCCCCATCGAGTACGCCCCCGACTGGATGGAACAGGACAACGGCCCGCTGGCAGGGCTACCATTCGACGTGGCTAAGGAACGCTATCCCAGACCTGACTTCGCCAACCCGTTTCAGCCTTACGTCGCTGCCACCGGCGAGGGCGAAAGCTCGTGGGATTTGCTTGGGCGCGCGGCTAGAGCGCTGCAGAGCGTTGTTAGAAGAGGCCGGGGCTCGTTTTTGGTGGTGTCCCATGGCGGCATCCTCAACGCTGCCATGTACTGTATGCTCGACGTCTCGCCATCACCCCACGGCAGCGGCGCGCACTTCGCCTTCGGCGACGCCAGTTTCGTGCGCGCCTCGTACAGCCCCGACCAGCACCGCTGGACGATTAGAGAGGTGTCTCTGCAGACCCCCTGTCTAGGGCGAGAATAGCAGGCGATAGACGGTTCCTACGCCACGAGGCCCCGATACCGCCGCACGATCTCTGACTCGAAGCTGACGAGGTGTGAAACGGCGTAGGGCTTGGTTGGCCTCGCCGGTGGTCGTGACGACTAGGGTAATCCATTGTATTCCACAGCGGCGCCGCTAATTCGAAGGTTCGGCGCAAAGTCAGACTAGGCGTCCCTGGCAGGATTCGAACCCGCGACCCGCTGCTTAGAAGGCAGCCGCTCTGTCCATCTGAGCTACAGGGACAACTGAGGATACCGCTAAGAAACTATCTCAAAACTACTCTGGAGCATCAAAGTCTCACATCCCAACGCACGTGGATTCCCGCTTTCGCGGGAAAGACGGCGCTTTTGAGATAGTTACTAAGTGTAGCAACGTGGCCGCGCCCCGGTCAACCGCGCCGACGGCCGTGGAGTTTGTATCGGCGGGTAGGGTAGGGCTACGTCGTCAAGCCATCGCCCCTGACGTGCTCACCCGGTGCACCGGTAGTGAACCGGCCCACAACCGCCTGATGCGCGAAATCGCCACGCCTTCCACGTCGGCCAACGTGGTGTAGCGGCGCTGCAAGGCGTTGCCCAGCGGACGGCTCACCAGCGACGCCCCGATGATCGCGCCGACCGCCAGGGGCAGCCGCGTCAGCCGTTTCTTACCGCGGCCGAGGATCAAGGTTGTGAGCAAGCCTGCCAGCAACGCGCCGGTCGCAAGGTTGGTCCCGCAGTAGGGGGAAACGGCAAGCTCACTGCGCCCGGACTTTAGCCTCGCCAGAGCCTCGTTTGCGGCCTCCCTCACCGTCTCCGTCGATGCGCGCCCAAATATGAAGAACCCGCCGGAGGTGGAGTAGCCTCCCAGTGGGGTAGGGACGCCCATCTCCAGAAGTATCGCAACCGTCGCGTGTTCCAGCGCGTGGTTCTGGCGAATTCGCCTGATCGGATACGCTGCCAATCCTAGCCTCCTAGTGTGTATCTTCCCTGGTCCTGAACGCCGCCGGAGAAGGGCGGCCCTACGTCCGTATCATAACCCAACGGATCGATTCCGGCATCACCCGCGCCGTTTGCGGCGGCTGTGTCGATTTAGTCGGTCAGATGCCCGTAGGGGCAATCCCTTGTGGTTGCCCGGGGCGGTCATCACATCCAGGGCGCCCACGAGGGACGCCCCTACGGATTCCGTCTCCATAACATACCTCGCAATAAATAAAAGTTACACGATAAAAAAGCGTATAAGTTACATTTGGCAGCTACGCAGTTTCTAGCGAAGAGGGTCAATGAACCGCTGGCGAGCGGGCAGGCTATGGGGCAATTCAGGCTATTTCAGACTGTGCTGAAATACTCGGAAATTTAGTGAACTTCTTAGAAATGCGCTAGAAATATCCTGAAAAAGCATTGACACTCCCGCGGGTGAGATTTAGCATGTTATCACCATAAACATATGGGAGGTTGACGTGACCAGAAAGACCAAGAAGATGACGGCAGTTGAGTCCCAGTTCGATCGGCCCCTCGAGAAGATGTTGCCTGAGATGGTCACCGAGCGGGGTCTTACCGCTACGGCCGAGTACCTGGGCGTAAGCAAGGCTACCCTCGGGTACTGGCTGCTCAAGCTTGGAATCAGCGTCCAGAGGGTAGCGCTGGCCCCAGGCGAGACCCTGGAGGTCAAAAGGGTAGCGTAGGCTCGCCCCGGCTCCCATCTCCGAAAATCGAAGAAGCCTCAAAACGCAATCCGCGCCGCTCGCCAGAGCCAATCCTCGGCGAGCGGCGCGGATTCGCTTTTAGCACACCTTCATCCACGCGACGCTGGCAATCCACCTTTACGCCGCCGGCCCTTCGTGCCAGCCCCTTACCGCCGGCTGCTGATGGCCTCGCGCGCCTCTCGCTCCCTGTACCTGTCTATGATGGCCTGGCGCTTGTCGTGGCGCCTGCGCCCCCTAGCCAACGCCAGCTCCACCTTGGCGACATGGCGCTTTAGGTACAGGCGCAACGGGACGATAGTGAATCCCTTCTCGGCAACGTCCTTGGACAGTCGAACTATCTGCTCCTTGTGCAGCAGCAGCTTGCGTGGGCGGGTAGGGTCGTGGTTGGCGACGTTGCCGGAGGCGTACTGTGAGATGTGCAGGTTGTGCAGCCAAAGCTCGCGGCCTTCCGGCTTGGCGTAGGCGTCGCCGATGTTGGCGTGGCTCGCTCGGAGCGCCTTTATCTCGGTGCCCGTGAGCACCAGGCCGGCCTCGATAGTGTCGAGAATCTCGTACTCGTGCCTGGCTTTTCGATTGGTGGCTATCGTCTTGAATTGGCTCATGGCTCACCCGCGCTACTGACCCTTCGCCTCCAGCATGGATTCGAGGACCTCGATTGCCTTTTCCAACTGGGTCGCTTCAGCCGTCTGCCGGTCTCTGGAGACCACCTCGAAGTCCGGCGCGATCCCATTGTTCTCTATGACGCTGCCCGACGGTGTGTACCAGCGCGCGAACGTTATGATGAGGCCGCCGCCGTTACTGAGCCTTCGCAGGATGTTCACGCTGCCCTTGCCATAGGTGGTCGCGCCCACTATGACCGCCCGCTGGTGGTCCTGCAGCGCGCCCGCGAGAATCTCGCTCGCGCTCGCGCTGAACTCATTGGTCAGTATAACCAGGGGAATGCGCGTGGCGATTCCGCCCCTTTCGACCTTGAAGTTGGTGCGCTTGTTGCTGGCGTCAATCTCGTACATTACGAGGGCGTCGTCCTCCAGCTCGTCGGCGTCCAGGAAGATGTTCGACACGTCTATCACGGACTGGAGCAGGCCCCCGGGATTGTCGCGCACGTCTATGATTACGCCCTTCGCTCCATTTGCCATCACCTGCAACAGCATTGTGCTCAGGTCGTCGGGAGTGTCCGCGTAGAACTCGGTGACCCTTATGTGGGCGATCTCGTCGCCCGGCTCGCTGCGCAGCAGGACGCTTTCGAGCGGTATCACGCCTCTCACGATCACAATTTCGACGGGGTCAACGGCCCCCAGGTGCCGCACAAGGATGGTTACCTTTGTGCCCTTTTCTCCCCTGATTTTGGACACCGCGCCCAGCAGGCTAAGGCCCTCGATGCTCTCGCCGTCCACTTCCAGAATCACGTCGCCAGGCCTTATCCCGGCGGCCTCCGCCGGGCTGCCCGCTATGGGAGCGACTACCACCAGCTTGCCGTCAAGGCGCATCGACACGCTTGCGCCAATGCCCTCGAACTTGCCCTGAAGGTCCTCGTTCTGTATGTCGAACTCCTCGGGCGCGACGTAGTGAGTGTGAGCGTCGCCGAGGGTTTCGATGATGCCCTTGATGGCCTCTTCCGTGGATTCGCCCGGGTCGAGCTTGTCGCGGTCGATGTGCTCGCGGGCGAGCAGCGCCCAGGCCTCCCATACGGCCAGCAGCTCTTCCGGCACTTCGGAGGGCGCATTGAGCGCATCTTCGAGCTGCACCACCTCGGGCGCGGTGGGCTCGTCGCTGCCCGCCGACGCGGCCGCTGGGGTAGGGGATTGCGTGACAGCCGTTGGACTCGATGCTGCGCCGCCGCACGCGACGAGCAGCATGACTGTCGCGACAGCCAAAGTTGTTGACAGAAACCTGTACACTTTGCGATTGATTGTCATGCGCTCACCTTTCGGATACGGGTGTGTCATCTACATTTTAGCATGTACGGCGATTGCGGGGAGTTGTGAGAGATTCCCCGAGGCTGCATCAACCCAGCCGGTTGGACACCCGTACGAATTGGGCGCCTACTGAATTGAAACGGGTATGTTTCCAGGCCAGAGGCGAATTTCAGAAATGTCCTGAAATGTGTAGAGAATCGCCGCTCAATTCTGATTTTCACACACACATTTCAGTGTGTGTCTGGAACGGTTTTCTATTCAGAACTATTTCTAGCGCACATTTCTATGCCTGTAAGTAGGCGTAGAAATCCGAAATATACCAGGAAAGGCTTGACAATACCTCGACGTGCCGCTTATATTTCAGAAATGTAGAAATGTCTCAACATCTCTGAAATATAATTCAGGACAGTCTGAAATGACCCAAAAATCGACTGGAAATACGCGAAGCCCCGGGAGGCCCAAGCGGGCTCTCATCAGGCGTCCCTATCCCACGCATACGCTCGAAGACGCTCTAAGCGTGGTCTCCGCTATCCGCAGAGCAAACGCGGGGCAGCCATACTCACGCGAGCTTCTGGCCAAGTCCATGGGCACCACACACGGCAGCAGCGCGTTCAAAATGAAGCTAAACTCGTCGGCCAAGTACGGGCTGACGGAGGGCGGGAATAGCGACGATCGCATCAGTCTTACGCCGTTGGGCGAGGCGATAGTGTCTCCAAGAGGAGAGGATGAGCGTCGCCAGGCTATGATGGAGGCCGCCGTCCAGCCGGAAACCTTCGGGCAGTTCTACAGGAGGCTGCATGGCAAGAGCCTTCCCAGGGACGACTTCTCGCGTAACATGCTCGAGCGCGAACTCGACATCGATCCAAGCATCTCCGAAGAGTGCCTCAACATTATCAAGGCCAACGGGGACTACGCGGGCATACTCGCTGACAAGCAGGGCACGCCCTACGTAATAAATCCGCAGGCAGACGTCGAGTCGCCGCCAGAGCGGGCGGCGGCGGCGTGGGAGGTCGCTCAAAACGGGGCAGGGGAGAAGCCGGCCCCGGCCAAGCCAAACGAGGCGAGAGAAGCAGGTGGAAAGGTGTTCGTAGGGTATGCGGGCAACTCGGAGGCCGTTGAATTCGTGAAGGACTTGCTGTGGCGGTTTGGCATCCCTTACGGGAGCGTGGAGGATGATTCGGACCACACGCAGCCGGTGTCGCTCGGGGTGTCGGCGGAGATGCAGGAGTGCACGTCGGCTATCCTGGTGCTCGCCAACGATGAGGGTGGTGGAAGCAATGGCGTGGCGAGAATGATGTACCAGGTTGGAGCGGCGTCGGCGCTGTATCGCGATAAGGTGGTGATAATGAGCGAGAGCGGCGGTGACGATTCTGCGATTTCGTTCCGGGACCTTCAGAATGTCATTTACAGGAGGGAAAGGCTGGAGGATGCGGGGCTGGGCCTGCTGATGTGCCTGCAAGACGCCGGGGTGATAACGGTGACGACGGCGTAATGGTGGCCTCTACAGGCGGCGCAGCTTTGGCATGAAGGCCAGGCCCAGGACGGCCAACGCGATCAGCGCGATTCCGTTGGCTTCCAGGGCGAAAGCTATGGTGAAGGTGGAGGCGAGCGCGCCTATCTGAAGGTTGCCGAGAGGACCGGTCCCGGCGGCGACTACCCACGCGCCCATGGCTCTTCCCCGGAGTTCGTTGGGCACGACAGTTTGCATCATGCTCTGGGAGTATATGTCCGACACCGCCGCCATGCCGCTTATGAGCGCTATCACGGCGATGGCAACCAGGAAGTTGGTCGAGAAGCCGAGCAGCAGGACGGCGCCTCCGAAGACCAGTACGACGAGAAGGTATATCAGCCCTCTGCGCTGGTGTGCGCCGGTGGCGGCCACCACCACCACCGCCATCACTCCTCCCAGCGATCGGCAAGCGTTCATGACACCGAAGCCCTGCGCTCCTACACCGAGCGCGTCCTTCGCCAGGCTCGGGTAGAGGGCAAAGTTGGAGAAGCCGAACAACTCGAGCACGGCGGTCATTACCACCAGCGTGAGCAGCATGTTGTTGCGCCGCAATTCGGCTCCCAGCACCTTGAGGTTGCGCAGCACGCGCAGCTGTTGGCGTTCGCCCTGCGGCCGGCCTCTGCGGCTCATCATCATCAGGAACGAGATCGTGGTTGCGTAGCTGGCTGCCATCGCAAAATACGCCACGTCAGGCCCGAGGTGTTCCAGGACGAAACCCACGCCCAGCGCGCCGATTAGTCCGCCGGACCTCATACCCACGTTGAGAAAGGCCAGGCCGTTGAGCAGGTTGCCCGCCCCAACTATGTCGGCGACGAAGGTCTGCCGCAGGGTCATGTTCAGTGTGGACATGCAGCCTGCGGCGACGGGCAGCACAAACAGGTGCCACACCTGAAGGTAGTCCAGGTGTATCAGGAGGCCGATTCCCACTGCGATGCCTGCCAACGGCACGTTGAGGGCGATCATCATGGCGCGGCGGTCCACGATGTCCGTGACCGCGCCGGCCACCGCGCCCAGGAAGAATCCCGGGGCCATTCTCGCGCCAAGCGCGGCGGCAACCATGAATGGAGAGTCCGTTAGCAGGAGCGTCACCCAGCCCAGGATCAGGCTCTCGCCAATCATTCCAACGGAGTCGAACGCGCCGGAGACGGCAAGCAGCCGCATGTCCCGGAATGAGAGCGCGGGAGCGCGTATCAGGTTAGAGAGTGGGATTCGTGGGCGGAAGGTCATGGGGGTTCAGTTTACCAGTTGTCGGTGGTTGGTGTTCGCGTGGATTGCCGAGCGGCGAGCCGCTGCGCGGGTTCCCGCTTTCGCGGGAAAGGCGGGGCTTTTGCGGG
Organism: Dehalococcoidia bacterium; assembly: GCA_965217565.1. Classification (GTDB taxonomy): domain Bacteria; phylum Chloroflexota; class Dehalococcoidia; order Lucifugimonadales; family CATOSD01; genus CBDCIS01. The sequence goes on along the minus strand of CBDCIS010000001.1, from coordinate 83,723 downwards.
AAAGGTGGGATGTCGAGACGCGCAAGATGGCTCGGCCTGGGCGAGAATTGGGAGGGCATACGTTATGTAAAGTGCAGGGATGCGGTTGTGGCATAGCTGTAGTTTACATAACTTTTATAGTGCGAACATGGCGTTTGGGGCAGCTGGACACTCCTCCACAGCGGGGTTGGAGGTCAGGCGCGCGCCGCAATCGCCGGGGTCTTCAGCGTGGCGATGGTCTCGTCGATCTCGGCCAGCAGCCTTCCCGCGCCCGCGCCGTTGAGCGCGGAGACGAAGACTGCTCGCTGGCGTCCGTTGGTCAGATCCTGGATGGCGTCGCCTGGAAGTACGCGCTCCAGCAGCAGGTCGATCTCGTTGACCGCGACAGCCTCTCCCTGCTCGCGAGGCCGTTCGACGCTCTCCAGCAGGTCGATCTTGTTGAGGGCGAGGATGAGCGGTTTGTTCGCCAGGCCAAGGTCTCTGAGGATGCCATCGACCACGTCGGCCTGCTCCGGCGCGTTCGCGCGCGTTATATCGAGCACGTGCACGATGAGGCTGGACTCTTCGGCCTCCTCCAGCGTTGCCCTGAACGCGGCGACGACGGCCGTGGGCAGCTTCTGAATGAAGCCGACGGTGTCTGTCAGAAGCGCGGTCCGGCCGGATGGCAGGCGCACCTGCCTTGTGACGGGGTCCAGGGTGGAAAAGAGCTTGTCTTCGGCGGTAACGCCCGCTCCCGTGAGGCCGTTGAGCAGCGTGCTCTTGCCGGCGTTGGTGTAGCCAACGAGCGAGACCACCGGCATACGCATCTCCTGGCGTCGGGCGCGATACTGGCTGCGGTGCCGTCTCACATCCTCGAGACTCTTCTTGAGCCGCTGTATCCGGCCGCGCACGAGCCGCCGGTCGGTCTCGATCTGGGTTTCGCCGGGCCCCCTGGTGCCGATGCCGCCGCCGAGACGTTCGAGATGGGACCACTGGCCCGCCAGCCGCGGCAGCAGGTACTCATGCTGGGCGAGCTCTACCTGGAGTCGTCCCTCTTTGGTCTGCGCCCTCTGGGCGAAAACGTCGAGTATGAGCGCGGTGCGGTCTATCACCTTGAGGTCTCCGCCGAGGGCGTTTTCGAGGTTTCGCTGCTGGGTCGGGGTCAGTTCGTCGTCGCAGATGATGGTGTCGATGGGACGCTCTCTGACGAGGTTCTTGAGTTCGTCGATCTTGCCCTTGCCCAGGTATGTGTTCACCGGGCTGACCAGCCGCTGCGCGAGCGCGCCGACGACCCTCGCGCCCACGCTGCGGGCGAGTTCGCCGAGTTCGGCCAGGGAGTCGTCGATTGACCAGGGATGCCTGCGGCCCTTTAGCTGCACGCCTACCAGGAGGGCGCGCTCAGCCTGCCGCCTTGTGGAGACTACCTTCTTGGGTATGGCTCAGCTCCTTTCGGGGGGCGGAATCTTCCACGAAGCGAGGCGTTCCAGGCCCTTCTCCATTTCCGCGTCGTCGATGGTGAGCGAAAGACGAATGTAGCCCTCTCCGTAGCTGCCGTAGCCGTTGCCCGGTGTGACCACTATATCGCACTGCTCCAGCAGCATAGCTGTGATTTCGGCGGAGGTGTAGCCTTGCGGGATTCGCGCCCACACGTACAGGCCCGCCTTGGGCGGGTCAACGTGCAGCCCGATGGCGCGCAGGGTCTCCATCACGCGGTCGCGGCGCCGCTGGTAGATGGCGTTGCGCTCGTCGATCGCGTTCAGCGGGCCGTCCAGCGCCTCGATGCCCATGTACTGGATGGCCTGTGGCACGCCCGAATCGAGATTGGACTTGACGACCATGAGGGCGTTTATCATGTCCGAGTTGCCGACGGCCACGCCCAACCGCCAGCCGGTCATGTTGTAGCTCTTGGAGAGGGAGTGGAACTCCATGCCGACGTCCATCGCGCCCGGGGTCTGAAGGAAACTCAGGGGTTTGTAGCCGTCGAAAGCGACCTCGGTGTAGGAGGCGTCGTGCATTACGGCGATGTCGTAGCGTTTGGCGAAGTCCACCGCCTTCTCGAAGTAGTCGAGCTCGGCGATAGCGCCGGTGGGGTTGTTGGGATAGTTGAGCCACATGAGCTTGGCCTTCCGCGCCACGTCGGGCGGTATGGCGTCGAGGTCCGGCAGCCAGCCGTTCTCCTCGAGCAGCGGCATCCAGTGGCACTCCCCGCCCGCGAACCAGGTTCCGACGGAGTAAACGGGATAGCCGGGGTCTGGGACCAGGGCAACATCACCGGGGTCGAGAAAGCAGAGAGCGGCGTGGCCTATGCCCTCTTTCGCGCCTATGAGCGACAGCGCCTCTTTGTCGGGGTCGATGGAGATGCCGAAACGGCGCTGGTACCAGTTGGCGGCGGCGCGGCGAAACTCTGGAAGGCCGTCGGTCTCGGGATAGCGGTGGTTGGGGGCGTCGGTCGCGGTCTCGCGCAGCCGGGCGATGACGTTGCCGGGAGTAGGAATATCGGGGTCTCCGATACCGAAGCTGATCACCTCGATGCCCTGGGCCCTCTTCTCGGCAATTTTGCGGCTTATCTCGACGAACAAGTATGGCGGCACTTTGTCAATTCGGCTGGCGAATCTCATGGTATTGGGGTCCTCCGGTAATCAGTTTTCAGTGGTCAGTATTCACTCGGGCCAGTGGCCTTCGAAGACGGTGGCTACGGGGCCGTCCAAGATTACCTCACCCTGCCCTTTCCAGCATACTTTTAGCTCGCCGCCCGGGAGGGCTACGGAGACCTCGTCGGCGATGTAGTCGTGCAGGCGGGCGGCTACCGCTATGGCGCACGCGCCGGTGCCGCAGGCCTGGGTTAGGCCGGAGCCGCGCTCCCAGACGCGGGCCTTGAGATGGGTGGAGTCGATCACGTTGACGATCTCGAAGTTGACGCGGTTGGGGAACAGGGCGTGATGCTCGACCAGTGGGCCTATCTCGTGCAGCCGCACGTCGTCCACGGGCTCGTCGATGAAGGCGACGGCGTGGGGGTTGCCCATGGAAACGCAGGTGATGTCGTACATGTGGCCCGGAACCCCCAGCGGGTAGTCGATTACGGGCCGTATGCCCGGGACATGAACGGGAATGTCGCGCGGGACGAGGATGGCCTCGCCCATGCTCACGCTCGCCCGTGTCATGTCGCCGTTGTCCCACAGAGGGGTCACGGTAAGAACGCCGGCGAGGGTATCAACCGTGACGGGCGACTTCGCGGCATCCACCGCGCCATTGTCCATGGCGAAGCGAACGAAGCACCGGATGCCGTTGCCGCACATCTCGCCTTCCGAGCCGTCGGCGTTGAACATACGCATACGAATGTCCGCCTCGTCGGAGGACAGCAGCACGATGATGCCGTCGGAGCCAACGCCGAGGTGCCTGTCGCTCATCTCAATGGAGAGCGCGGGCCAGTCGCGTTCCCGGTTCCTAGCGTCGATGTAGATGTAGTCGTTGCCGGCGCCGTGCATCTTGGTGAAGTTCATGGGTGTCCTCGATCGGTTGTGGTGGAGACAGTTTAACATAGTTTGCGAGTATGTCAGTGTTTCGGTGGGTGGGCGTTTCAGTTTGACGTGGGATGGTATGCTAACCAGCACGCAAAGAGGATTTCGGGTGGATTTGGGTTTTGGTGGAGGCGGTTATGGGCCGGCGTGCGTGTCCAGCCAGGTTTGGGCGGCTTCTTGCGGTGGTTCCAGGCCGTGCGCGGCGTCAAACCAGTGGATGCGCTCGTCGGTTGGCTTGAACCAAGCGCGCTGGCGGCGGGCGAATTTGTGGGTGTTGTGCTTGATCCGGATTACCGCGTCGTCGAGGAATAGGTCGCCGCGGAGGTGGCTCACGAGCTCGCGGTATCCCAGACCGGACATCGACGGCAAACGGGGGGCGTATCCGCTGTCCAGGAGGGCGCCGACCTCGTCTATCCAGCCGGATTGAATCATCGAGTCCACTCTATCGTCGATGCGCTTGTAGAGCGTGTCACTGCTGAGTGTGAGTCCGATGACCTTCACGCGGTACGGAGGCGGCCGCTTGCTGGGGGCGGCGTTCTCTCCGGGTCGCGCGCCGAAAGAGACTTCGAGCGCGCGAATGACGCGCCTGGGATTGCGGAGGTCTATCCTAGCTGCGGCGGTCGGGTCGCGTGTGAGCAGGTCATGGCGCAGTGAATCGAGGCCCTCGGACGCCAGCAGAGCGTTGAGCCGCTCGCGCAGGAGCGGATCTGGCGGCGCGGGCGGCAGTGTCCAGCCTTCCAGCAGGCCCCAGATGTATTGGCCTGAACCGCCGGCAAGCACGGGTGTTCTGGAGCGGCAGTTTACGTTTTGGATGGCTTGGGTCGCGTCCTTCAGGAAGCGGGCGAGACTGTAATCGTCGTCGGGTTCGACGACGTCTATGAGGTGATGCGGAACGCCGACGCGGTCGCGGGCCGAGGGCTTGGCGGTGCCGATGTCCATGCGGCGATACACCTGCCGGCTGTCTGCGCTGATGACCTCGCCGCCGACGGCACTGGCGAGTCTCAGGGCGAGCGCGGTCTTGCCCACGGCTGTGGGGCCGACGATGGCGACGAGCGGTATGCTCGAGTGCGGGTTCATGGGATATTGGCGCGGCCCCTACGGGTTGGCCTGGGCAGCGGTTTGGACGATTTGGGTGAAGGATTCGGCGTTCAGGCTTGCCCCGCCTACAAGCGCGCCATTGACGTCGGGTTGGCGCATGTAGTCGGCTGCGTTGGCGGGGTTGACGCTGCCCCCGTAGAGCAAGGAGATGTCTTCGGCGCGCGACGGAAAGAGGGAGGAGAGGACGCTTCTGACGTGGGCCATCATGGATTGGGCCACGTCAGGGGTTGCCGCCCTACCCGTTCCGATGGCCCAAACCGGCTCGTAGGCCACCACCAGGCCGCCGGGAGAGTCGATGCCGGAGAGGCCCTGCCTTAGCTGGGCTTCCACTACGGATTCCGCGTTGCCATCTTCCCGCTGTCGTAGATGCTCACCAACGCATAGGATGGGACGCAGGCCGGCCGCGATGGCCGCCTTCACCTTGAGATTGACGAACTCGTCGGTCTCGCCGAATAGCTGGCGGCGCTCCGAGTGCCCCAGGATGACGTACTGGCAGAGCCCGGCGAGCATGGCGGGGGAAACCTCTCCTGTGAACGCGCCCTGCGCTTCGGGGTGCATGTTCTGCGCGCCCAGGGCGACGCTCGACCCCTGGAGCATTGCGCCGATCGCGTCCAGCGAGATGAAGGGTGGACAGATGACTTTTTCGACGCCGCCAACGGCCTCGAGCGCATCTCTCATGCCGGACAACAGGGTCCCGGCCTCCTCGATTGTAGTGAACATCTTCCAGTTGCCGGCGATTATGGTTGTGGGCAAGGCATTCTCCTGAAGGTTGAGTTGGGGCTTTGGGTGTGGACTAGGGGCCGTATTTTATCAGCTTTTTGGCGTGGGCCATGGCGAGCATCATCACGTTGGTGGCGGGCATCCGGCCGAGGGAGCCTACGCCGCAGGCGCGCTCAGAGAAGCCGGATACGCCGTCGCCTCTGGTAAATTGGGAGCGCAGCATGAGCGGCACCGGGTGCCAACTGTGGCTGGCCATGATTGCCGGTGTGGAGTGGTCGCCCGCGATGACAAGGACGTCGGGGTCCAGGTCGAGCAGGCGCGGGATTCGGTGGTCGAGCTCTTCCAGCCGAGCCACCTTGGCATCGAAGTCGCCGTCCTCGCCCGCGGCGTCGGCGGGCTTGTAGTGGAGGAAGAAGAAGTCGTGGGCGTCGAAGTTTTGCTCCAGCGTGTCGAGCTCCGCGTCGAAGTTAACGCCCGTCGGTATGACGTTCATGCCCACCAGCTTGGCGATGCCCCGGTACATGGGATAGGCGGCGATAGCGGCGGGATTGAGCTTATAGCGCGCGCCAAAGTCGGGCAGACGCGGCACGCCGGAGAAGCCCCTGAGCAGCACCATGTTGGCGCGATCGCGCCCAGCGAGCACCCGACGGGCGGCGGCGGCGAAGGCGTTGGCGGCCGCCGCCGTGGGTCCGGAGTCGTTGGAGAGCGGCCTTGCGTCGAGGGGAGCCGCGCCCTCTAGTTGGGGGTCGGTCTCGCTGACGGCATCGCCAAGTCCTTCGCCGCTGAGCACGAGAACGAAGCGGTAGTCCTGCACCGGATGTACGGAAAGCTTCACGCCCGGGACTTCGATCCGGTCGAGCAACGCGGCGAGGGGCGTACTCTGCTCGGTGGGGATGCGCCCCGCGCGGCGGTCCAGGAGCAGGCCGGCGGCGTCCAGGGTGCAGAAGTTGCCCCTGGCGGCGACGTCATTCCGGGTCATCTCAATGCCTATGCCGAGGGCCTCCAGCACGCCGCGTCCCATCAGGTACTTCACTGGGTCGTAGCCGAAGAGGGCCATGTGGCCAGGGCCGCTTCCCGGCGTGATGCCGCTCATGACGGGCGTGGTGAGGCCGCAGGCGGCGGTGGCGGCCAGCGCGTCGAGGTTGGGTAGGCTGGCGGTTTCGAGCTCGGACTTGCCGGTAGCGGGATGCGGCGCGCCGCCAAGCCCGTCAACCACGAGCATGACTATCTTGGAGGGTGTTGGCCGGCAGATTTCGTCCAGGTAGGGAAGGTCGATCATGGTTGATGAGTTGGTTTGTTTGGCAGGACGGCTACGCCGGGGAGTTCCTTGCCTTCCAGGAACTCCAGGGACGCGCCGCCGCCTGAGGAGACGTGGGTCATCTTGGCGGTCAGGCCGAGTGAGTCCACGGCCTCGGCGGTTGAGCCGCCGCCTACGATGGTGGTGGCACTCTTCATAGCGGCGACGGTGTTGGCCAGACGAATGGTTCCCTGGGCGTAGGGGTTCCATTCGAACACGCCCATCGGCCCGTTCCAGAGGAGGGTCTTGGACGGCATGAGGGCCTTCTCGAAAAGGGACGCCGATTCGGGGCCTATGTCCATGACGCGCCACCCGGCGGGTATGTTGGCTACGCTCACGGTGCGATGGCCCGCGGTGGCGGAGAAGTCGTCAGCTATCACGACGTCGATGGGAAGCAGCAGATCGAGACCCTTTTGGCTCGAGGATTGCATGAAGTCGCGGGCGAACCGCACCCGGTCTTCTTCGACCAGCGAGTCGCCTATCTCCAGTCCTTGCGCTTTGAAGAAGGTGGCCGCCATGCCGCCGCCGATGACGAGAGTGTCCACCCTACCCGCGAGGTTCTCCAAGACCGCAATCTTGTCGGAGACTTTCGCGCCGCCCATGACGGCGGCGAAAGGGCGGCGCGGCGATTCGAGCGCCCGTCCGAGCATATCGAGCTCGGTTGCCATGAGAAACCCGGCCACGGATGGGAGAAAGCGGGCGACTCCGTCGGTGGAGGCGTGCGCCCTGTGCGCCGTGCCAAAGGCGTCGCCCACGTACACGTCGGCAAGCAACGCGAGCGCGGCCGCGAACTCCGGGTCGTTGGCCTCCTCGCCTTCGTGGAATCGGAGGTTCTCCAGCATGACGACGCCGCCGGGGTCGAGTGCCTCCACGGCCTCCCTGACGTCGGGGCCGACGCAGTCGGATAGCTGGCTGACGGGTCTGCCGAGCAGCGTCGCCAATCGCGTGGACGCGGGCGTCAGCCGCATCTCCTCGACGACTTTGCCTTTGGGGCGACCCACGTGCGAGCACAGCACAATTTTGCAGTCGCGCTCCAGGAGGTAGCGCAAGGTGGGAAGGGAGGCCACGATGCGGCTGTCGTCGGAGATTCTGGTTGTGCCGGGATGGAACGGGACGTTGTAGTCCACCCTGACCAGGACGGTTTTGCCGGCCACGTCGATGTCTTCGATTGTTTGCTTGGTTGGCAAAGCGGTCACTTGACGAAAGTGGGTGGTGGATAAGGGGTTCAGTCTAGCAGAGAGGACGCGAAGGCGTCTATGGCGGCCCCGCCCTCCGGCAAGATTACGGGTACGTCCAGGGCCGCGCCGGCCTCTCGGCGCAGTTGGGCGATCATGTCTTCGCAGGCGTCGCGGACGCCCATTTCCTCGATGACGGCGCGGAGCTTTGCTACGTCGTCGCGATCGAGGACTCGCTTGAAGTAGATTTCGCCCATTCTACGCTTTTCGTTTGGGTTAGCCTTTTCGAGGGCGTAAACAACGGGCAGAAGCTTCATCTTGTTCATGACGTCGGGACTGGGCGCGGCATCGTCATTGCCGGGACTCCAAAACTGGCGCACGTCGGCGCGCAATTGCATAGCGACGCCCAGCTTTTCGCCGCACGAGGCCATCGCGTGGGCGGCCCTCTCGTCCCGCGTCGCTACGAGAGCCCCCAACCTCATGGCGCAGGATGCGAGGGAGCCCGACTTTCTGGAGGTCATTTTGAGATAGGCGTCCAGGCTCATGTCGATGCGCTCCTGGGCCTCGAGATCGAGGAAGCGGCCCTCGCAGGTTCTCAGGCTGGCCTCGTCGAGCAGTTGCACCGCCCGGAAGGTGGTCTCCGCGGACACGCCTCGCTCGATAAGGCGGAAGAGGGCGAGCCTGGCAAGGGCATGCATACCGTCGCCAGCGTTGATGGCCTGCGCGGGGCCCCAGACCCACCAGACGGCGTCTCGGTTGTCGCGCTGAGGGCTGCCGCCCTGCACGTCGCCGTGTATCTGGCAAAAGTTGTCCACCAGCTCGACGGCCGATGCCGCCGGCAGCGAGACGTTCAGGTCGCCGCCCACGCTTTGGGACGCGAGAAGGCAGAGCACGCCCAGCGCGCGGAGCTTTGGCGGGGGCGATCCGGGCGTGCCATGCTCGTCGTTCCAACCCATGTGGTAGGACATCATGCGATAAAGCGGCATCTGGCGCGAAGTGACGATGCTGTTGAGTTCGGCTTCCACGCGGGCCGAGAGGTCGTCGATACCGGTTGGGGGAATCATGGCGCTTCGTCTCCGGCTATGTCCACGCCGCCGCACACCTCTTCGATGGCCTCGCGGGTTACCGCGCCAGCCCGCAGAATCTTGGGCCGCGCGCCGGTGAGGGCCAGCACCGTGGAGGCGAGCGCACCCGGGGCGCACTCCCCTTCTATGAGAAGGTCAAGCTCGCCGGCGAGTTCGCGCCGCACGGCGTCCGCGGAGGTCATGCCCGGCCTGCCGGTGCGGTTGGCGCTTGTGCCGGTGATGGGCCTGCCGAGCGCGGCGGCGATCGCCCTGGGCGCATCGTGGGCTGGCACGCGGAGCGCGACGGTGTCCATGCCGCCGGATACGACGTCAGGGATGGCGTCGGCCTTTCGGAGCACCAGCGTCAGCGCGCCGGGCCAGAAGCGTTGGGCGAGAGTCCAGGCCGCGTTGGGGACATCGAGCGTCCAATGCGCGAGGTCGGCGGTGTCGGCCAGCAGCAGCGGAAGGGCCATGCCGCTGGGCCGTCCCTTCAAACGGAAGACGCGCCGCACCGCGCGCTCGTTGAGCGAGTCGGCGGCGAGGCCGTAGAGGGTGTCCGTGGGGATGGCGACAACGCCGCCTCCGCGGAGAATTCGCGCCGCGGACTCTAGCTGACGTTGCGAGGCTTCAGGCGCACGGTGAAGGGACGCATCGGGTTTCGGTGTCACGGTTGAAATAGTATAACATAGATGGTAGGGTCGGTTGGTCAGTTTTCCGGTGGGTCAGTTAGTCAGCGTTTCAGTGGGCCATTTGAGGGGGTCGTCTTTGGCTGAGCGGTTGGACAGGGCTGAGAGGGAGGCGGTGGTGGTGATTGATTTTGGTTCGCAGTACAGCCGGCTAATTGCGCGGCGGGTTAGAGAGAGCAGAGTTTACAGCGAGATTGTCCCGCATGACGCGCCCTGGAACGCGGTGGCTCACCTGAATCCCAAGGGGGTCATCCTGTCGGGAGGCCCCGCGAGCGTGTATGAGCCCGGCGCGCCTCTCGCGCCTTCGTGGGTCTATGACAGCGGCCTGCCGGTTCTGGGCATCTGCTACGGAATGCAGGTGATGGTTCACCAACTGGGCGGCAAGGTGGCTCCCGCCGCAAGCAAGGAGTACGGCCACGCTACGCTTCATCTGAACAGCCTGGCTGATCCCCTCTTCAGCGGAATACCCTTTTCCATGCCTGTGTGGATGAGTCACGGCGACCACGTCGCCGAGGCGCCGCCGGGGTTCGCGCCGCTGGCCTACACCGACAACTCCCCTATCGCCGCGCTCGGCAACGGCAGGGGCGCTTTTGGCATCCAGTTCCACGCTGAGGTGGAGCACACGCCTCAGGGAAAGGCGCTGCTGGAGAACTTCCTGTACAGGGTATGCGGCTGCCAGGGCCTGTGGACGGCGAGCGGGTTCGTGGCGGAAGCGGTCATGGGCATACGTGAGCAGGTGGGCGACGGCAAGGTCATCTGCGCGCTGTCGGGCGGCGTCGATTCGGCGGTGGCGGCGACCCTGGTTCACCGGGCGATTGGCGACCGGTTGACGTGCGTATTCGTGAACAACGGGCTGATGCGGCGGCAGGAGCCGGAGAGAATCATCGAGGCGTTCGACAAGCACATGAAGGTGAACCTGGTTTACGCCGACGCCACCGAGGGCTTCCTTGGCGCGCTCAGGGGTGTCGTCGATCCGGAGGAGAAGCGGCGGCGCATTGGAGCGGAGTTCATCAGGGTATTCGACGAGGAGGCTGCGCGAATCGGGGACGTGGGCTTCCTGGCTCAAGGCACGCTCTACCCCGACGTGATCGAGAGCAAGACGCCGGAGAGCAAGTCTGCGGCGAAGATCAAGTCTCATCACAACGTTGGCGGGCTACCCGAGCACATGAAACTGAGCCTGGTGGAGCCTCTGCGCTACCTGTTCAAGGACGAGGCGCGCGAGGCAGGGCTGGAGCTCGGGCTGCCGGAGGACATGGTGTATCGGCAGCCGTTCCCAGGCCCCGGACTTGCGATACGCATCATCGGCGAGGTGACGCACGAAAAGCTGGAGACGCTGCGGGCCGCCGACTGGATAGTGATGCGAGAGATAGAGACGAACGACCTGTACCGCGAGCTCTGGCAGAGTTTCGCGGTGCTCACCGATACGCACACCGTCGGCGTGATGGGCGACTTCCGTACCTACGACTACGTGATAGCCATCCGGGCGGTGACCAGCAGCGACGCCATGACCGCGGACTGGGCGCGGCTGCCCTATGACGTGCTGGCGCGAATCTCCAATCGCATCGCCAACGAGGTGCCAGGGGTGAACAGGGTGGTCTATGACATTACGAGCAAGCCGCCGGGAACGATCGAGTGGGAGTGAGGAGCGAGCGGCTGGTGGGCGGCCGGCGCAGGGGGATTGCGCTTTGGTGACTGGGGAGTATTACGAAGAAGAGGTCTCGATTGACGAGGAGGTTCGGGCGTCGCTCGACGTTCCTCTTCTTGCTATGGATGGCGTGACGTCCGAGGGGCTGCTGGGCGGCGTAGGTTACGCGGTCGAGGGCAGGCCCTTCGCCATACTGCTGGAGGGCGTAATCGCCATGACACTGTCCGAAGAGCTTCGGGCGAGGGCGCTTACGCTGGCGGGAGTCTCACCGTTCGTTTCGCCGCTGGAGGATGACGAGTACGCCCGCTGGGTGCAGTTCCTGTTGCTGCTCCCGGAGGACATCCCCGCCGTGCTGCCCTGGCTCGAAGCCGCATACGGCTACGTTTCGACGTCGTAGGGTGAAAGATTCAATGAACGAGCTAACGAGGGACGAATTCACGTCGTACATTTCGCGGCTGGCTGGCAGCGTCTATGATTTCCACGAACGATTTGACGTTCCCTCGGCTGGTGAGCGGACCTCGGACGAGGATTCGTTGGCTACGCTGAAAAATCGGCTCGCGTTTCTCATGGAAGAGGTTGGGGAGCACGCCAGGGGACTCAACAGGGGTGACCTGGATGAGGCCACGCTCGAGCTTGCGGACGTGGCGTTTGTCGTGATGGGCAGCTTCGCCACGCTCGGCGCAGCCGGTGAGCGGGCTTGTCTCGAGGTCGCTCGGAAGAACGACGGCAAGACCAGGGAGACGCACTTCGTGGAAGAGTCGTCAGGTAAGCTCGTGCGAAGGCGCGACGACATATGAGGGTACTGCTAGTTGGCAACGGGGGGAGAGAGCACGCCATCGCGTGGAAGCTGCGGCAGAGCCCCCTCGTGTCTGAGCTGTACATCGCGCCGGGCAACGCGGGCACGGCCGGGCTGGGGCGCAACGTGCCGGTAGGAGCGACCGACGTCGATGGTCTGCTGAGGTTCGCGCAGGACAACGGCGTAGGGTTCAGCGTGGTGGGGCCGGAGGCTCCACTGGCAGCGGGCATCGTGGACCGCTTTCAGGACGCGGGCGCGCCTGTGTTCGGCCCAACGCGGGAGGCGGCCCTCATCGAGAGCAGCAAGGTCTTTTCCAAAGAGCTAATGCTGCGCCAGGGAATCCCAACGGCGATGTCGCAGGCGTTTGCGTCTTACGAAGAGGCAAGGAAGCACCTGGAGAGCGTTCCCCTACCCGTCGTCGTCAAGGCGGACGGTCTCGCGGCGGGAAAGGGTGTGTTCGTGGCTCGAACGCGGTGCGAGGCCCACGCCTCCCTGCGCCGGATGATGGTGGAGGGAGAGTTCGGCGAGGCCGGAGAGCGAGTGCTGGTCGAGGAGTGCCTCGAGGGGCAAGAGATGAGCGTATTCGCGTTCGTGGACGGTGAGCAAGTTTCGCCGATGGTCGCGGCCCGCGACTACAAGCGTCTCGGAGATGGCGACGCTGGGCCCAACACCGGCGGCATGGGGAGCTACAGCCCTCCACAGGTGTGGAACGCGGAGTTGGAGCGGCGGGTTCGACGTGAGATTATGGAGCCTGCGGCCCGCGGGATGGCGGCTCAGGGAATCCACTATCGTGGTGTGCTGTACGCAGGCCTGATGCTGACGAGAGAGGGGCCGAAGACGCTGGAGTTCAACTGCCGGCTTGGAGACCCCGAGACGCAGGTTATCTTGCCCCGATTGAAAACCGATTTGGCGGAGGCTATGATAAAGACGGCTCAGGGAGACCTCGGGAGCCTGTCCATAGAGTTGGACGCGCGTACGTGCGTGGGCGTGGTGTTGGCCTCGGGAGGCTATCCTGGCGAGTACGCGACAGGGCACGCTGTGGAAGGGTTGGGGGATGTGGACGACGACGCGGTTGTGTTCCACGCCGGCACGAAGTTCGCGGGCGGCAGCGTGGTTACAGACGGCGGGCGCGTGCTAACGGTGTCGGCGCTGGGCGCGACGCTGGACGAGGCGCGGGCGCGGGCGTATGCCAACGCGCGCCGCGTGAGGTTCGAGGGCGTGGTGTACCGAGGGGACATCGGGGCGTAGGACGTGTGAGCCTGGGCAAGGTAACCATACCTGGGCCGAGCAACCACGAGGGATTGCCCCTGCGGGGGGCGGCGCGAGGTGTTTGAAAGTTTGTTGAGAGGTGCGGACTATGCCGCTGGTAGGCGTGGTTATGGGCAGCAGTTCGGATGAGCCGCTGATGCGCGAGACGTCGGAGACGCTGACGCGGCTTGGCATCGAGCATGAGACGGTGGTGATGTCGGCTCACCGCACGCCTGAGAAGGTGATGGAGTATGCGAAGGCGGCGCGCGGGCGCGGGATAGAGGTGCTTATCGCGGGCGCGGGAGGCTCGGCCGGGCTGCCTGGCGCGCTGGCGTCGTGGACGACGCTTCCCATCATAGGAGTGCCGCTGGCGTCGAGTGAGCTGAAGGGGATTGACGCGCTGTACGCAATCGCGCAGATGCCGCCGGGCGTTCCGGTGGCGTGTGTGGCGGTAGGCTCGTGGGGCGCGCGGAACGCGGCGTTTCTCGCGGCGCAGGTATTGGGAGTGAAGCACGAGAGCATTCGCAAGGCATACGACGACTACCGAGAGGGGCTGAGGGGCTAGCCAGTTGGCCAGGGGTTGGATGAAGGGGTTTTGGAGGGCTTATGATCGAACGGTATGCCAGGCCCAAGATGAAGGCGGTCTGGTCTGAGGAAAACAAGTACGACAAGTGGCTGCTGGTGGAGCTGGCGGTGTGCGAGGCGTGGACGGCGGAGGGCGTCATTCCCGTCGAGGACATGGAGAAGCTGCGCCACGCCACTCACGACATGGAACGGCTCAACCGGATTCTGGAGCGCACACGACACGACGTCACCGCGTTCCTGGGCTCGATTACGGAGAGGCTGGGATCGGAGGGTCGCTGGCTGCACCTGGGCCTGACCTCGAGCGACGTGTGGGACACGGCAACCAACCTGCAACTGATGGACGCGGGGGACCTTCTGGACGATGAGACGCAGAAACTGCTGGACGCGCTCAGGGCGAGGGCATTGGAGCACAAGCACACGCTGATGATGGGCCGGACGCATGGCGTACACGCGGAGCCGGTGACGTTCGGGCTGAAGCTGGCGTTGTGGTGGGACGAGATGCGGCGCAATCGTCGGAGGCTGGCGCAGGCGAGAGAGAGCATCGCGGTGGGCAAGATCTCCGGGCCTGTGGGCACGCACGCGACCGCGCCGCCGTCGATCGAGGCCCGGGTGTGCAAGAGGCTGGGAATCGCGTCCGCGCCCGTGTCTAACCAGATCATCCAGCGGGACCGCCACGCTCAGTTCGTTACGACGCTGGCGCTGGTTGCCGCCTCGCTGGAGAAGTTCGCGACCGAGATACGTGGACTGCAGCGCACCGAGATCCGCGAGGTGGAAGAGCCGTTCAACGAGGGCCAGACGGGCTCATCGTCCATGCCTCACAAGCGTAACCCGGAGCTGACGGAGCGCGTGTGCGGCCTGGCGAGGCTGATTCGAGGCCACGCGATCACGGCGTTGGAGAACGTCGCGCTTTGGGGCGAGCGAGACATCAGCCACTCGTCGGCGGAGCGCGTCATATTCCCCGACTCGTGCATGGCGCTGGACTACATCCTGGACCTGTTCGCCGGTGTTACCCGGGGTATGCGGGTGTATCCGGGCCGGATGGCTGGCAACATGGAGCTGACGAGGGGGCTGGTTTTCTCGCAGAGGGTGCTGCTCGCGCTGGTGGAGAAGGGTCTGAGCAGAGAGGAAGCCTACAAGATCGTTCAGGGCAACTCGATGAAGACGTGGGAAGAGGACAGGGACTTCAGGGAGCTGCTCAAGGGCGATCCCGAGGTGGCCGCGCTGCTTACTCCAGGGGAGTTGGAGAGCATATTCGACTATGGATACTATGTCCGCCACGTGGATGAGATATTCCACCGCGTCGGGCTGGATTAGGCGTGTGTAACTATGACGACAATTCGAGAGACCAACCTACCCGACCTGCTTTACAGGGGTAAGGTGCGGGACACCTACGACCTCGGCGACGGTCTGCTGCTGATGGTTGCGACAGACCGCATCTCGGCGTTCGACGTGGTGCTGCCGGCGGCGATTCCGGAGAAGGGCGTAGTGCTCAACCGGATGTCGGCCTTCTGGTTCGCGCAGACGTCGCGCTTGCTGCCGAACCACCTCGTGGAGCTTGCGACGGAGCGGCATGGGCTGTCCATCCCGGCTGAGGTGGCCCGCCGCGCCATGGTCGTGCGCAGGGCAGAGCGCATCGACGTGGAATGCGTGGTGCGCGGCTACATCACCGGCTCCGCGTGGGCGGAGTACCGCCGGGAGGGGACGGTCTCCGGCCAGCCGATGCCCGCCGGCCTGCGGGAGGGCGACAAGTTCCCGGAGCCGCTGTTCACGCCAACCACGAAGGCAGAGGTGGGTCACGACGAAAACATCTCGCGCGCGCAGATGGAGGACATGGTTGGCAAGGAGTTGACGGCGCAGCTCGCGGAGACCACGGTGGCGGTGTACAGCCAGGCGCGCGACTTCGCCCTGGAACAGGGGATAATAATCGCCGACACCAAGATGGAGTTCGGTATGATAGAGGGCCGACTGGCGCTCATCGACGAGCTCCTGACGCCGGACTCCAGCCGATTCTGGGACATGGACGGCTACGCTCCGGGCAAATCGCAGCCCAATTTCGACAAGCAGTACGTCAGGGACTGGCTCGATGAACAGGGCTGGGACCACGAGCCGCCCGCCCCCGAATTGCCAGGCGACGTGGTCGAACGAACGCGGCTGCGCTATTTCGAGGCGTACAGCAAGTTGACAGGAACCAGCCTGGACTAGCAGAATAGAGCCAGTTTTTGGTTTTCGGTGGTTGGCGAGCCTCTTCCTGGCCTGCGGGTTGGGCCCGGCCAGGTGATTTTCTGAGAGGACTGGATGGCGACTCGCTTTAAACGTTCCGGCAACAGGCCTACGCCGACGCAGGTTCGCGCCGCCCGGCGTGCGCGGAGACATACGCGGCGGCGGTTTGTTCGCATTGGAGCTTTTTCAGCGGTGGGCCTGGTGGCCGCCGCGTTTATCGTGTCGCTGTTCCTGCCAAGTCTCACGGGGATCGACGCTGGCGGACTCTTCGGCGGAGGCGCGCCGGATGGCCCCGGCGAGAAGATAGCCTCCCAGGGCCGGGAACACGTGACGCCGGACCAGGAGCACCCGCCCTACAACTCGACGCCTGCGACGTCGGGATGGCACTACGAGCAGCCGCTGGCGCCGGTGGTGTGGGGTGTGCACGACGAGTTCGTTGCCGATGAGTTCATACTGCACAACCTGGAGCACGGCGGCATCGGCATTCACTTCGATTGTCCCGACGGCTGCGATGACCTCGTGGCGCAGCTTGCCGAGATTGTGGATAGGTCCCGCGCCGAGGATCTGAAGGTGATGATGTCGCCGTATCCGGACATGCCCACGCGGATAGCTCTCACGGCGTGGACTTTCATGGATGCCTTCGAGGAGTTCGACAATGACCGCATTGCCGCATTCATCGAGTCTCACGAGAGCTCGCCCAACTCGCCCGAGCCTAATGCCTATTAGGTTCGCCATAGGCTGCCTGGGTGTTCTGCTGCTGGCCTTGTCCGCCGGGTGCTCGAATTCGCCGGAGGAGCCCCCGGGCCGGAGGTTTGCCGACCAGGGCGGTGTCCACATAGAGCCGGGCGATACCCATCCACCCTACAACTCCAAGCCCGCCACGTCCGGCTGGCACTATTCGGGCACGCTCGCTCCGGCGCCGTGGGGGTTCTACAGCGACGCTCTTCCCGATGAGGTGCTGGTGCACAACCTGGAGCATGGAGGGATAGGCGTGCACTACGATTGCCCGGAGGGATGCGGTGAGCTCGTTGACCGCATCGCCGGCGCGGTTCAGGGGAGAGGAAAGATCGTTTTATCCCCCTACCCAGGCATGGAGTCGAGGATAGCCCTCACTGCCTGGCACTTCCTGGATGCGTTCGACGAGTTCGATGAGGATAGGATAGTGAGGTTCATCGAGACGCACGAGAGTTCGCCGAACGCGCCGGAGTATTTTGTGCCGTAGCGCGGGTTGTCAGTGGTCAGTTTTCAGTAGCTGGCGGGGCGGAGTACTGTTTTT
Organism: Dehalococcoidia bacterium; assembly: GCA_965217565.1. Taxonomy (GTDB): domain Bacteria; phylum Chloroflexota; class Dehalococcoidia; order Lucifugimonadales; family CATOSD01; genus CBDCIS01. The sequence goes on along the minus strand of CBDCIS010000001.1, from coordinate 66,437 downwards.
GCGGCAGGGCGCATTTTAGTGCGCCGTCATTCCTCTGAAAATAGACCATTTTCATCCAAGTATGTGGCCTTCACAAGGCCATGGTGGTTCCGCGAAAGGCCCGCCCCGTACTCCGATACGGGGCGGGAACCCCCAGCAAGAATGCTCGTGAAATAACGACAACACCGACGTTGCAAAGGCCTTGTGAACAGCCTTTTGATGTCATGCGTCCTCTTGACACGACCGAACGTCCGTGCTAACATCGCTTTGCTAACTCCGGTGGCAATCCGGCGCGCGCAGGCCACTAGCCACTGGATACACCTCCTTGCCAACGCCAAACATTCAAAAGGAACCCCTAGCCCAGAGAATCCAGAAGGTGACAAATGGGACAAATCTTCTGGGGGCCCCAGCTACGAAATGTTCCAAAATGTCACAGAATGTCGCAGTTTCAAAAGCGAACCCAGCCCCAGGGCAGCCAGGGCCTTTTCGAGGTTACGACTTTCGGCTTCGACATCAAACCGTCGTTACAATGAAAGTAGATAGTAGGTCAACATCATTGAAATGAAGCGTAGAGCGGCGGAGCCACAAGATTCCCCCGCCGTCAGGGGGAGGTGGGCAAAAGTCCCCCTGCCGTCAAGGGTGGGGGTTAGGGGATGGGTGATCGTCGCCGCTCGGCAATCCAGAGGGGGGCAATGGGCAAATTTCATGCTCCAAGATTGCTTTGAAATAGTTACTTGGCGGTGAGAGATGTATTTGGCTAAGGTTTTCGTGAGATTGAAGGCCACTGTCAGCGATCCGCAGGGGCAGACGATACAGGGCGGGCTGCGCCAGCTTGGGTTCGACAGCGTTCAGTCGGTGCGCGCGGGCAAGTACATGGAGATACGGCTGGATGAGGCCGATGAGGCGGCTGCGGCGCAAAGGGTAACGGAGATGTGCGAGAGACTGCTGGCGAACCCGGTTATCGAGGATTATGAGTTCGAGGTGGTGGGGGCTGGGTAGTGGCGTGTTGGCGTGGGTTGCCGAACGGTGAGTCGCTTCGATGGATTCCCGCTTTCGCGGGAATGACGGCGACGCGGGCGGGATGGCTCGGAGGGACGCGCTATCCTATCGTGCCCTTGGTGCTGGGGACCTGGCCCGACATTCGGGGGTCGAGGGTCAGGGCGGCCCTGGCGGCTCTGGCCAGGGCTTTGAAGATGGCCTCGGCCTTGTGGTGGTTGTTCTGGCCTGTGAGGACACGGACGTGCAGGTTGAAGCTGCCCTCCCGCGCCAGTGACTCCAGGAAGTGGCGGATGAGGTCGGCCGGGATGCCGCCGAGGTCGCTATCGTCCAGCTCCGCGTCTATCACGGAGTAGCCGCGTCCTCCGAAATCGACCACCACCAGGGCGAGAGCCTCGTCGAGGGGAACGTAGGCGTGGGCCATCCTGGCGATGCCGCGGGCATCACCCACGGCCTCGCGGAAGGCTCTGCCGAGCAGGATACCCAGATCTTCCACCAGGTGATGCCATCCGACTTCCACGTCGCCTTTTGCCGAGACGTGCATGTCCAGGAGGCCGTGGCGGGAGAGCTGGGCAAGCAGATGGTCGAGCATAGCGTTGCCGGTGTCGAGCTCGTAACTCCCCTGCCCGTCTATGTCCAGTTCCACCGAGATTTGCGTCTCGTTGGTCTCGCGGGTTAGCTTGCTGGTTCGTGAGGTCAACGGAGGCCTCCGGTAGTGGCTGGGTTAGACGAGTTCTCGCAGCGCTTGAACGAGGGCGTCGGTCTGCGCCGGGGTGCCGATGGCCGTTCGGAAGCAGTCGCGGAGGCGGTCGGTGTTGAAGAAGCGCACGAAGATGCCGCGCCGCGCCAGGCCCTCGTAGATTTCGGGCGCCTTGCCTGGCGCGAACCCGCAGAGGATGTAGTTGCCGGAGGAGGGCCAGCAGGTCACGCCGGGGACGTCTTGGAGCAGCGAGAACATCCTCTCGCGTTCGTCCACGATGAGCTTGACGTTATTCAGCAGCGCGGGCGCGTCCTCCAGGGACGCCAGCAGCGCGGCCTCAGCCGCCACGTTGACGTTGTAGGGCGGCTTGATGTCGATGATGCGCTGTACCAGCGTGGGACTCATCAGGCCGTAGCCGATTCTGAGGCCGGCAAGCCCCGCCCACTTACTCATGGTTCTGAGCACGACCAGGTTGTCGTGTTCCGGGATCATGCCGGCGGCGGTGCTGCCGCAGAACTCGTAGTAGGCCTCATCGACGACGACGACGCGGCCGGTGTCCAGAAGTTCGCCCACCTGCTCGTTGGAGGCGAGATTGCCCGTCGGGTTGTTGGGCGTGGTCACGAATATGACCTTGGTATCGGCGTCGGTCGCGCCGCGCGCCGCCTCCAGGTCTATCTCGAATAGCTCGTCTCTGGGAACCATCTCGACACGCGCGCCCGCGACCCTGGCGCAGAAGCTGTACATGCCGAAGGTGGGATCGAAGTCCAGAATCTTGTCGCCGGGCGACACGAATAGCTGGAAGAGGAGCGCGATGAGCTCGTCGCTGCCCGCGCCCGCTATGATGTGCTCGGGGCCCATGCCGGTGTAGTCGGCGAGCGCGTCGCGCATCCTGCGTTGGAGCGGGTCCGGGTAGAACTGGAGGGGCGCGTTGGCGACGGCTTCCGCCGCTTTGGGCGAGTTGCCGTAGGGGTTCTCGTTGCCGTTGAGCTTGATGACCTTGTCGGGCGCGATGCCGTACTGCTGCGCAAGCACCTCCGGCGGGTCGATCGGGTCGTAGCTCTGGACGTCGCCGGCCAGGTGGGGCCGGATGAGCTTGGTTACGTCCACCTTCATGGTTTCACCTCTAGTCAGGATGTCCGCGATGAGTCCCGGGTGAGTCTCATGCGTTTGTCGTTTGGCATTGCATTGACATTCCCCTGTCCCGCAATTTGGGCGAGGCGACGATAGTATATATTAGCAGAAAGCTATCGTTCGCACAGCCGTTATTCGCTCCGGCAAATCTGCATCAGTTTGTAGGCATACTGCAAACCCCGCCCCTTCCTCGTAGGGGCAATCCCTTGTGGTTGCCCTGGTCGGTCATCCCATGGCTTGGGCGTCCACAAGGAGCATGTCTCACAAGAGGGTTGTGGTGATAAGAGTGAAGCGCCGACTCCGATCGCATTTGTGCAATGATCGGTCCGGGTGTCTCAGGGCAGAGCGCCGGATGCGCCGATGATGGACCTGTGCGCAAACGATGGGCTGAGATTGCGGCGCCATATGCGGGTTGCCCAGTCGCGCCACCCGCGCCACAGGGTGCGCAGATTGAAAGCCGTGGCCAACAGGCCCCACTCAGCGGCCACGTTGTCTATGCCACGCAGCAGGACTCTACGCGCCGCCTGCTGCTCTTTGATGATCCCAAAGACCGGCTCGACCAGACCCTTCCTGCGATCGTAGGACTGTCTGGCTTCGTCGGTGCGCATCCAGCGCCGATGACGACGCAGCGCTGTGTCGTGCGGCCCTATCTCAAGCGCTCGCCCATTTCGGCCATCCCTCGTACACACCCCAAAGACCGGACACGCTCGGCAGACAGCGCCGGAGGCCCGGTAGAGCCTCACCGCTATCCCACGTCTGCGCTTCATACGGGTGAAGCGCAGCCACTGTCCTTTTGGACAGATGTAGCTGTCGGTCTCCTCGTCATAGGTGAATCGGTCCTTGTGATACGGGTGGCCCAGCGCCCGACGCTGTGCCTCGGGCATCACAACCTGCTGGTCTCTGAGCGCGCACTCCTCCAGATTGCTCCCTGAGTGATAACCTGCGTCTGCCAACGTCATCTCAGACCTGACACCCGTCGTCTCCTCTGCCTTCTGAAGCATTGGGGCCAGTTGAGAATGGTCGTCGGGGTCATCGGTAACCTCCACCGCAGTGATCAACATGCCTCTCTTCCCTGCCTCGGTCTGCGTCGGCGAGACCATCGCCTGTGCGTTGTAGCAGGGCGTTATCCCCTGGCGAGTCCTCATCAGACGTGCGTCCGTATCGGTGAGGTTGATGTGATTGATGTCTCCACGCTCCGAAAGCTCCTCCATAGCTCGGCGCACCTGCTCTCTCAGCGCCGTCTTCTCGGCCAACTCCTGAGGCAGATGGACGGGCGCAGCGTCCTCTCCCGCCTCGCTCTGAGCTTCCAGATCCCTCACCGCATCCTCCAGACGTCTCAACAGACGCTGCAGTCCTTCCGCATCGAGCGTCCTGTCTCCGCTCGCATTCGCTCCCACCTTCGTACCATCCACAGCCTGCAACGCCAACTCCACAAGGTCCATCCTGACCGCCGTTTGCACTGTGCGCTTCAGCAACTTGCGCATCGACTGGCGGTGGCTCTTGTAGAACCTCCACAAGGTGTTGTGGTCTGGACGCTGCCATCCGGTCAGCCACAGGTACGATATCTGGTCTCCGCAGGCCGCCTCCAGCTTGCGGCACGACCGAACGCCTGTCATGAATCCATACAGCCACACGCCCAACAGCGCCCTGGGATGGTACGCCGGGGCTCCCGTCCAACATCCCTCGATATCGACGCCGAGCTCTGCCCAGTCGTCTCGGTTCAGCCCATCGACGAACTCGGCCACGAACCGCGCAGGATGGTCCTCCGGGATCATCTCATCCAGGGTCGGCGGCAACATCCACATCTGCTCTCGACCCATCGGACGCAGTGGCATCTCTATCACCTCCAGAGATGGGCTGTCGCTTCCCAAGTATACCCCGAGCCATATCCCCCCGCTCGACTTTTGAGACAGACTCCAAGGGAACGCCCCTACCGAATAAACTGCGACAGGCTCCGCGGGCACGAAACTGTTATGGACTTCCACCCAACTCCTCTCGCACCTCGGCTGCCTCTGCGTGGGCGGTCAGGCCCTCGGTCCGGGCGATTAGAGACGCGGCCCGGGACAGGCTCTTCGCGGTGGCGTCGTTCAGGGCGACTATGGGGCTTATCTTGACGAAAGAGTGAACGCCCACGCCTGAGTTGAAGCGGGCCGTTCCCGCGGTGGGCATCACGTGGCTTGGGCCTGCGACGTAGTCCCCCAGCACCTCGTGGGAGAACTCGCCCAGGAAGACGGCTCCGGCATTGCGCACTTTCTCGACGAGCGACCACGGGTCTTTTACCATCAGGCAGACGTGCTCGGGGGCGAAGCTGTTGGCGAGCTGCAGGGCCTGTTCGAGATCGTCCACGATGGCAACGCAGCCCTGTTCGTTCATGGCGGCTCCGGCGATGTCGCTCCTGTCGAGCCGTTCGAGGCGCGTCCGCGCCTCGCTTTGGACGGCGTCCGAAAGGCGTTCGGAGGTGGTGATCAGCACCGGCCTGGCGAGGGCGTCGTGCTCGGCCTGCGCCAGAAGGTCGGCGGCGCAGAGCGTGGGGTTGGCAGTATCGTCGGCTACGACCACCGTCTCGGTGGGGCCGTACAGTCCGTCTATGCCCACGTCGCCATAGACCAACTTCTTGGCCAGGGTGACGAAGAGATTGCCGGGGCCGCAGATCATATCGACGCGGGGGACGCTCTCCGTGCCGTAGGCCATGGCCGCTATGGCCTGCGCGCCGCCGACGCGAAACACCCTTTCGACGCCGGCAAGGTGCGAGGCCACGAGCGTCGCGGGATGCGGCAGCCCGCCTTCCCCCGGTGGCGTACATACGATGATTTGCTCCACGCCCGCGACTCTGGCGGGTATGGCGCTCATCAGCACGGTGGACGGGTATAGCGCGGTTCCTCCAGGCACGTAGGCCCCCACCCGCTCGACCGGGTTGACCAGTTCTCCATAGCCCTCGGAGAAGTCCATCCAGCTTCTTCTCCGGCTGGCCTCGTGGAAGCGCGTTATTCGCTGCGCGGATAGCGTGAGCGCTTCCACTACGTCGTCGGGAACGCGGCGATAGGCGTCGGCTATGGCGGAGGCGGGAACCTCGATCTCAGAGAGTTGGACGCGGTCCAGCCTGAGAGCAAGTTCGCGTATGGCGGCGTCGCCGCACGCGCGCACATGTCGCAGGATGCGCTGGACGACCTGCAGCGGGGTAAGCGGCTCGCCAAAGGTCTGCTCGATGCTCGCCGCCAAGCGCGGTGGGACTTCATCCAAGTTGAGTCCCCTACCCTCGCACAGGTAACTCCGGGCTTCTCGCAGGCCCCTTACGACTTTCACGGGAGATACCCCTCAATGGCGCGGACCAGCGCGTCAACTGTCTGCTCTCGGTAGTCAGCAAGGCTGCGCTGGGGTACGTGGTCGTAGAGGTTGGCAAGGCCCTTGGGGACGGCGCGAACGAAATCGTCGGCCAGGGCGTGGGCCGGGTGCGCCTCGTCGCCGCCCGAAATGCGGCCGGCCATGAAGCGAAGCCGATCCCAGGTGAAGCCCCGCCCGAGGCTAGTTACCACCCAGTCTCTCCAGTCGTTCAGGGTTTCGGAGGGGATGAAGCCTACCTCGATACCTGCGACGGCGATTTCATTCAGCATCTCGGCGGCGTTGGGCGGCTCCAAGCTGTTGCGGTCCAGCTCCAGTTGCAGGGCCCTATCCATGACCTTGCCCTTCACGTCGTCCTGGAAAACCTTCGGATTGCCGAAGTAAGGTCTGAACATGTCGATTATCCAGGACTCGTCAACTATCAAATGGGTGAGGTAGCCGGATACGAACGCCTGGGTCTGCGGGTTGTGCCGGGTGGATGGAAGCAAGTGCGGATAGGACTCGAAGAGGCCCTCTATACCCGCGCCCAAGGACTCGAAATCGAGCTGCGCGAAGTGATAGACCTCGCGTTTCTTCCGGGTTATGACGCGAATGTCGGGCGAAGTGGAGCCAAAGAGGAAACACCCTATGTTGGCTTCCAGGGTTGGGTGTCCGAGCCGCGTGGCGGCCTGGTGAGCAAGGTCTATGTGGGCGCGTAGGTTTGGCACGCCTGGCTCCTGGGGTTTGGATCAGTCGAGCCGGGCGTGCGCCCGGCACTCCGAGTCGAAGACGTAGTTCGGCTGGGACACGGTCACGCTGCCGCCTATCCTGCGCAGATGGGCAACGGCGTCGAGCAGCCTGTCCTTCTGAACGATAACGGTAACGGCGTACCACCCCTCGCCGTCGTGGGAATAGACCTTGGAGATGGTCGGGCCGCGAAGGCCTGAGATGTCGGCGTGTTTCAGCACGTAGCGCGCGATCTCCTCTGGGGCTTCGCCGCGCATGTTGGCGGTGATGCTGTAGAACTCCTGGGACTGGAGACGGCCTTCCATTAGCTCGGCCATCGCCTTGGCGAGCTTGAGCTTTTCGGCGTCGGCGGTGAGCAGGGCGTGGTTGCCGATGAGACAGGCGTCTGATGCCATGATCGAGCCGCCGTGGATGCTCTTGAGCCTGTTTTCGCGCATAGTCGCGCCGCTCTCCGTGATGTCGGCGATGATGTCGGCAAAACCCATGGCGGGCGCGGCCTCCAGGGTTCCGCTCGATTGGACGAGTGTAAAGTAGTTGACGCCGTTGCCCAAGAGGAAGCGCTCGACGAGGCGCGGGAACTTTGTGGCAATGCGGATGTCCCTGCCCTCCTCTCGAAGCTCCATCGAGAGGTCGGCGAGATCGGCTAGGGAGGTGACGTCTATCCAGGCGTCGGGCACGCCCAGGACTAGCTCGCAGTGGCCGAAGCCGAGGTTGTCGATGACGATTATGGAGTCCCCGCCCTCACGGCGCGACTCCAAGAAGCGGTCGTGCCCTACGATTCCCATGTCCGCGCTGCCATCCTCCACCTTCGATGTGATGTCGGAGCCGCGCTGAAACAGCACGGTTACGCCCGGCAGGGACGGGATTTCGGCGATGTACCTGCGCGGGTTCGACCTCAGTACGCCTATGCCGCAAGAGCGCAGGAACATGAGCGTGGACTCGTGGAGAGCGCCATCGCTGGGTATCGCAAGCCTTAGTATGGGGTTCTTGTGGACCATCAGCGCGCCGATGCCCCCGGGCGCGCCTCGTTGACGGAATCGAGGGCGCATAAGACTGTGTCCAGGTTGTAGGCGAATCCAAGCGCGGGGACATCGTCGCCACCACCCAGCGCCTTGACGAGGCCGTCGTACCGGCCTCCACCACCAAGAGACGGGCCGGGGACCGAGGATGCGTATAGCTCGAATATGACGCCGGTGTAGTACGCGATACCCCTCGCAAGCCCGACGTCGATAGTAATGCTGTCGCGCGGGACGCCGAGGCCGGTGAGCAGGTCCACGAGGTTGGCGAGCTCGTCGAAGGGTCGAGCGCTGACGCCCTTCCTGGCGGCCAGCTCACGCGACTCACGAAGAACGGCGGCGGCGGGGCCTTCGAGCCGGGCGAGTTGGTCAACTAGTGCCAGGGCCCTCTCGAACACGTCTGGGTTGTCGACGGTACGGGTCTTGCGCAGCAGCCTGGAGGCTATCTGCCCGGTCGTTCGCTGGCCAACAGGCTCGGGCATCGATTCTCTAAGGGCGCGCCGAACAAATTCCTGGGCGGCCTCCATGGTCGTCCAGTCCGGCGTCGCGCCCAGGTCAGGGCCGGCTCTGAGCAGGCCAACGTCATCGGCGCGCTTGCGGAGGGCGGCCACATCGGCCTCGCCGCGTTTCAGTTGCTGGACGCTACCAATGACAAAGTGCCTGGCGGGATCCGAGAGACCGTAGCCGCTAAGAAGGGCGTTCAGCAGGCCGAGATGACCGACGCGCAGGTGGCAATCGGGCAGCCCCATCTTCGTCAAGCCGGACCATGCCAGGTGCATGGTCTCTGCGTCGGCGTCCGGGCCCTCGGCTCCGACGAGTTCGGCGCCCACCTGCGTGAACTCGCGGAATGCGCCTTCGCCGGCCGGTTCGTAGCGAAACACGGGGCCGCCGTACTGCCAACGAACCGGGAGGCTAAGGGAATCGCGCTCCTCGATGAAGTGGCGTATGACCGACGAGGTGAACTCGGGGCGAAGGCTTACCCTGTTGCCGCCCGGGTCCTCGAAGGTGTATAGCCGATTGGTGAGGTCTCCACCAGACTTGCGCACGAAGAGCTCGGTCTCTTCGAGCAGCGGTGTGTCGATTGTCTCGTACCCTCTTTCGGCAAAGTAGGCCTCGGCGCCGGCGATTGCGGCTCTCATACGGTCGTAGGCGCCGGCGGTGACGTCCCGCATACCCGAGAGCCTCCTGACGGGTCTTCTGGTCAAGGCTTCATCCCCTGGTGACGGCTAAAGGTAGGTGAAGGTCGCGCCCAGTTGCTGAGCAAGTATAACGCGAATGACCGCGCCACTAACAGGGGGCGGCAGACCTCGATGGTCATAATCTCATTCTGCTATGCGCGGTGTCAACCTGCGAGCCCAAGGTCGCGCCCGCTTTGACTTTGCGTGTGTTCGTGCTAGGATTGGGCGCACTTCTCCGGCTGGTTTGCGCGGGCCACACGGGCTGGGGTTCGCTGGGCTGCGGGAGACTATAGGGGTCTTGCTTTGGTAGATGCGGCAGAAGGCGCGGTTTCCTGCGCGCGCAAGGTGGTGGCCGTGGTGTCACCGACGTACAACGAGGCTGAAAACTTGCCGGAGTTGTTCTCGCGGCTGTCCGCTCTGAGCATCCCCGACCTGCGCCTGATAATTGTGGATGACAATTCGCCCGACGGAACAGCGGAGGTTGCCAGGCGGCTGGAGGGGGATTTCGGCGGCAAGGTGGACGTGATCAGCCGCAAGAGCAAGCAGGGGCTGGGGACGGCGTACATCGCCGGATTTACTCATGCGCTGGAGTTGGGCGCGGAGATCGTGGTGCAGATGGATGCCGACCTGTCGCACATGCCCGAATACGTGCCGGGGTTTCTGGATGCGCTCGATGAGGCCGACGTCGTGGTTGGCTCACGCTATACGGCGGGCGGCGGCGTCGATGACACCTGGGGGATGAAGCGCCGGCTTCTTAGCTACCTGGGGAACATGGGAATAAGACTGGTGGCTGGGTTGAAGGCGCGGGACGTGACGTCGGGCTTCAAGGGCTTTCGAGGCCAAGCGCTCCGAGGGCTGAATCTGAGTGAGTTCCAGTGCTCCGGGTTTGCCTTCCAGGCGGAGATGGCGCACGCCTGCCAGCGCAGAGGTTACCGCGTGGTGGAGTATCCGATTGTCTTTGCGGATCGCGCGCACGGGAGCTCTAAGATGTCACCGTACATAGTGTTGGAGGCGATATGGCGTCTGCTGCCGTACAGGTGGAGGCGTTACTGACCGGGGTAGTCTTGACTAGGTAGAATCGTCGGGACATAATACGGCGGCAGGGGCTCTTGATGGAGGTGACCGCAGAGTTGTACCGCAGAGAGTTACTCAAAGGAAGCACGGAGACGCTTCTCCTTTCCCTATTGGTCGGCGAGTCTATGTACGGCTATCAGCTTGTCAAAGAGATGGACAGGCGCAGTAGCGGGTATTTTCGATTCAAGGAGGGTACGCTGTACCCTGCCCTCCACAGGTTGGAGAGGGACGGGTTTGTGCGGGGAAGGTGGGGGACGTCACCGAATGGCCAGAACCGCCGATACTACCACATAACCGCAAATGGCCGCGCGAGGCTGCAATCGATGCTCCAGGAGTGGCGGCTTTTCACGGAGGCGGTCAACCTGGTGGCGCAGCCGGATAGCGCGTAGGCCGGGAGAGTGAGGCGAGTATGCCATGACCACACTCATGCGCGGCTATCTGAGCAACCTGGGCAGGCATCTGCGCCTGAACCCCCCGGAAGAGCGGGAGATTCTGGATGAGCTTCAGACGCACATCGAGGAGAGGACGCAGGAGCTTATTGACGCCGGAGCGCCTCCGGATGAAGCGCTGACTCGCGCGCTAAACCACCTCGGCGCATTCCAGGGTATCGCCAATCAGTTCTACGAGGTTCACAGCCGGGGCAGTTTCTACCACACGCTGCTGGCCGCGCTTCCCCACCTGCTTATCGCGTTGATGTTCGCGCTGCACATGTGGACAAGGCCGGCGTTGGTTGTTGTAATGCTGCTGGTTGCGCTGTCGATAAGCGTCGCCGGATGGCGAAAGGGACGTCCGAGGTGGACCTACCCATGGCTGGGATACTGCCTGGTTGTGCCCATCGTGTCGTGGGGTCTCGCGGTGGGCGCGGTGGGATATGGGGCGTGGGCGATCGTTACGCAGGGCAGACTGCCGCTGAGCGTGCCGATTTACGCCGCGTCTTTCGCCTACGTGGCCTTTTCGCTGTGGGTGGTCATCAAGATAGTTTCGAGAGTTGCCCAACAGGACTGGTTGATGGCGTCGTTGGCTGTGTTGCCCGTGCCATTCTTCGCATACTGGTTTTTCTACTTCTACGGGCAGGGTGAGGCCTTCCGGTCTGACGGCCAGTCGCTGAGAGAGCTCGACAGCAGTGTTGCCGTGGTGTTCTTGATTTTGGCAGCCGCCACCGCCATATTCTTCCGCATAGGGCGGCGGCTGGTGAGAGTCGCCATTTTACTCATCACCGCGCCCTCGATTGTAGTTCTGGCATGGCTCAGCTACCAGGGCGGGCCGGGCTACATGGCGGCGTTCACCTTTTCCGCCATATCACTGGCGGCGCTTCTGAGCCCCATGCTCTTCGACCTCAAGGACAACCGCGCGAATGCGGACACTGCCTAGACTGCTCGAAACCGGCGCAACCACAGGGAGGATTGTCCCTACTGTGGGTCGCCGGTCTATTTCCGGAGGAAGGCTACTGTGAAGTCATCGGATGGTGAGCAGACGCGGGCGGTTGCTATCGTGGTGGACAGCGCGGCCTCGCTGCCTGACGAGGTCGCGAAAGACCCCCGGGTTCACATTGCGCCGATGACGCTCACCCTGGGAGGGGAAAGCTACCTCGATGGGCGGGACGTAACGCCTGCCGAATTCTATTGTCTGCTAAGGGAATCGCGGTCCCCGCCCACGACCTCATCGCCCTCTCCTGCCATGTTCCTCGAAGCCTTCGAACACGCCGCGCTGGAAGCCAGCTCCATACTCTGCGTTACGGTGGCTGCCCGGTTTAGCGCGTCGTTCGATTCTGCCTACATGGCGGCTCGGGAGGCATCGGAGGCGCTACCGGGAATTGAGATACGTGTGCTGGACTCTGAAAGCGCGGCCGGAGGCCAGGGGTTGATCGTGCTGCAGGCGTGGCGCGCCGCAATGAGTGGCGCAAGCCTGGAAGAGGCTGCCGCCGCCGCCGAGGACACGATTGCCCGCGTCCGGCTGCTTGCGTTCCCCGAGACGCTCTACTATCTATGGAAGAGCGGCAGGGTGCCGAAGATAGCCCATGCTGGGTCGGCTTTGCTTCGCATCAAGCCTGTGTTCGAACTGAACCGTGGCAGCATCGCCACGGTTGGGCGGCCCAGGACACGGCAACGTGCGATGAAGCGGCTGGTCGAGCTAATGCGAGACCGCGTGCAGTCGAGGCCGATCCACGCCAGCGTGATGCACGCAGGCGCGGTGGAGGAGGCGGCTGAACTGAGAAGCGCGGTGGAAGCGGAGTTCGACTGCAAAGAGTTGTTCGTAACCGAGTTCACGCCCGCTATGGGGGCGCATATCGGCCCCGGCCTGCTGGGAGTCGCCTTCTGGAGTAGCTAACAAGTGGGCCAGTCGTTGCTCGTTCTAGTCGGAGCCGAACACACGTCCATGCAGCAGGTCGTTGATGCGTGTCTGCCAGCCCTTGCATGTGGCGCGGAGGTGGACGACGACGACGGCATCGAGGCATATGGTGATGCGCTCCTTGCTCGGGGACTGGCGGCTACGGGGCGTCTGCTGTAAGCGTTCGCATAGCTCAGGATCGACTTCGCTCATGGGTCTGGCGTGCCTGAAGAAATCCTCGTCCCCTTCGAACGTGTCTGGGTCTGCGGCGATGCCGACCTGTATTGCGGCCTCTTCTCCGTATAGAGCTTCAACTTCCGCGAATGTCATGTTCGACATATCAGCCTTTGTTGACATCGGTTTGCCTCTCCCGCCGACTGGCTCTGCGAATGCTAATGATTCGCGCAACATCACCCCGCATTGTGCAAACCACTACGTGGACGCGGCTGTCAAAACCTCAACGCGGGCCCGTCATGCCCAGGGGGTGAGCTTGTCGTTCCTGACGAGGCTCATGCGGCTCATCAGCAGGCGGGACGCCTTATCGCTGCCCTGGTCGAATGCGAGCGCGACGCCGGGCGGTTCGGGGGATCCGGTGTCCAGCCGGAAGAACGCCGGGTCGTTGGCGTCGGTAGGGACTAGGCGGACGCCCTCTCGCCAGGGGCCGCGGCGGGAGCGCAACTCCAGTCCGCCATCCTTTTCGGTTATCTGGATTCGTCCCGCGCTCCTGATGATGCGATAGCTCGTCAGGAATCCCTCTGGAGGTTCATAGACGCCGGCGGCGGCCCTGGCAATGTTCGGGTCAACGGGGCGGCTGGACATATCAGGGTCCGGGGCGTCCAGAACCGCCTGGATGACCTTCGAGAACACCTCGTCCGATCTGTCGAAGGAGATGTTGAGGTGGGTCAGCACGCCCAGGTTCTCATCCGGGAAGACGTCGATGTGAGTGTTCCAGCCTCCGGCGACTCCGCCGCCGTGTCCGATGCTGCGCCTGCCAAACCGCTCGACGCGCATGAAGGTCAGGCCAAGGCTGAGAAGGCGTTCGTCCGGACACCATTGCGGCGACGTCATCAAGTCGAACGTTTCAGGTCTGACAATTCCCCTGCCCTTTCGCAGCAGCGCGGAGGCGTACTTTGCCATGTCGTTGATGGAGGACTGTACCGCGCCCGCGGCGCGCGGCCCGACGTAGATGTACTCGCCGCGAATGTTGTGACCATCGACAGGGGCGTCGTCGGGAGGATTCTTGCCAAGCAGTGCCATTGCGTCGAGGTCGTCGTGGGAAGGCGCGTGGTGATAGCCCGTAGTGAGGTCGGGATGCTTCTGGTCGTAGCAGTCGGAGTTGGTCATGCCCAGCGGATCGTAAACGCGCTGGCGCAACACCTCTTCGATTGGCTGTCCCTCGATACGCGAGATTATCTCGCCCATGAGGGCGAAGGCATGGTTGGCGTAGGCCCACTTCGTTCCGGCGGGAACCTCCACGTTGATGCCGTTGGGATACATCCGCGGGATGGGCGTGGGCGTCGCGCTCCTGGACCAGAGCACGTCCGAGGTGTCGAGATAGTGCTCCATCGTGGGCGCTTCGCCGATGCCGTTGGTGTGGGTGAGCAGGTGGCGCACGAGGATGGTCTCGCCGGGGCCGTTGAACCTGATTTCGGGAAGCCTGTCGATGACGCGCTCATCGAGGCTCAGCTTGCCTTCGTCAACGAGGGCCATCGCGCACAGGCCGACCATCGTCTTGGTTATGGAGCCGATGCGCTGCCTGAGCTTCGGGTCCTGCGGACGCCCGCTCTCAATGTCCGCGAAACCAAACCCCTCCGTGTAAACCAGTTCGTCGCCCGACACGACGCCGATCGACATGCCGGGCAGATGGTACTCGTCCACCAGGCAGGCCGCTCTGGCGCGAATGCGTTCGATGTCCGCCTCGTTGAATGATGGCATCGCTAAAACACCCCTTATTCTGTCTCTCGGGAATCGTCGCGGCTCGGAAGGGCTACCGTCGCCTCTCCCGGCGTGGTCGATTGGCCTTGCTCGTTCACCACGTCGATTTCGAGGTCCACCAGGTGCTCTCCGTTCTCGATTCGCTTGGCCTTGACCGTGCCGGTGCAGGTGAGGACGTCGTTCTTCTGGTTGATAGCCCTGTACTGGCAGCCGACCTTCTTGACCTGCCCCTCTTCTCCCGCCCAGTCGCGCAGCATGTTGTGGAGGTATGCGAAGCGCAGGTTACCCATGCCGAACGCGCCGGCGTCGTTCAGGGCGGCGCGGCCGGCCTCGTCGTCCATGTGGATGTAAACGAACTCGTCGTTGACCGCGGCGTAGCGGTTCCAGTGCATGAAGTCGGTCTTGCGAGACCAGCTCGTTATCTGCTGGCCCTCTTCGAGGTCTTCCCAATAAACGGTGTTCGCCATGTGCTTCCTCCATTCTGTCCTATTGACATGGGGAGCCGGTGCAGCCCCCGTCCTAGCCTTCCCCCAAACGGGGAAGGGACTCTATAACGACGGGCTAATAGCGTATGCCCGTCGAGCGTTTTACCTTGACAAGTTCTCCATTCTGGTTCGTCCAGCGGGTTTCGGTGGTGGTGAATAGGGTGAGGCCCAGCCGAGTGCGCCTTTCCACCCAGTCCACGAGCCCGGACGTCGAGGTGATGATGTCGCCAGGCCGCATGGGGGTGTGATATTCCTCCGTCTGGCCGCCGTTCATTCCCCGCGTGCCAACGCCTCCGCCCTGCGGTGTGGCGCGTCCCGCGCCGGGAGACGGACGGTCCACGGGCCACGCGAAGGGATTGAAGTCGAGGGGCGCGATGATGCCGCCGTGCCTGGTCGATCTGGCGTAATCCTCGTCCCAAAATAGCCGCGGCGGCTCCTCCGGCCAATAGACCGCGATGGCCCACTTGCGTATGTCCGAAAGGGCAATCGGCGGCGACACCCGCTCGTCTCCGAACTTGCCCTTCCGCTCGATCATGTCCTGAGTCACGAGGGTTGTCTGCTCGGTCGTCATGGCTCCTCGCTTCCTGCGTGCCGGTGCGAGAGCGTTGGTCACGCCACTAAGGTCGTTTTTCGTTTAGGTTTGCTGTCCTCAGCAGCCAGGGTATCAGGCAGGCTCGAACATGGGTAGTGAGATACGTCCTTCGCCCTGGTCCTCCCAGCACAGCTTGACCCGCATACCGCACTGAATGTCGTTGACAGGATCATCGACACCGACGACGTTGGTCATGATGCGAAAGCCCTCGTCGAGGTCAACGTAGGCGACGGCATAGGCGCCCAGGTCCTTGAAGGCGGGATGCCGGCTTTGCATGACAACGCTGAAGGTGTAAACGGCGCCATCGCCCTTAGAGACGTTCCAGGTGGTGTCGTCCGAGCCGCAGGCCGTGCAGTGGCGGCGCGGGAAGAAGATGACGCCGTTGCAGCTATTGCAGGTCTGGTAGGTGAGTTCGTGGCGCTTGGTGGCCTCCCAGAAGGGCTCGGTGTCCGGCTCAGGGAAGCGCGGTTGTGGTCGTAGCGGCGTGGTTGTCATTGTGTTGCTCCTTTGGTTTCTTGGGGCTAGTCCGCGGCGAGAATGGTTACGCCGGTGGCGTGTCGCGATCCCAACTGTCCGCCGTTGCCTACGGCGACGGCGAGCCTGGCGTCGTCCACCTGCGAGGTGGACTCGCCCCGTAGCTGCCTTGTGGCCTCCAGCAACAGGAATATACCCCTCTCGCCTGGGTGGTTCGAGGAGAGACCGCCGCCGTCCGTGTTCATCGCGGGCTTGCCGGGGGCGTCGAAGGCGAGGTGACCGTCCTCGACGTATGCGCCGCCCTCCCCTTTCGGGCAGAAGCCCAGGTCCTCTATCATGCACATCACGGTGATGCTGAAGGAGTCGTAGGCCATCAGCACGTCAACCTCGGAGGGCGAGATGCCCGCCTCGGCGAATGCCACCGGGCCGGACTGCGCGCCCGCGCTGACGGTGATATCGCCGCCGTTCTCGGTGTACTTGGTGGCCTCGCCCGTGCCGATAATCCAGACGGGCTTCTTCCTGGTGTTTCGCACGACGTCCGGTGACGCGATGACGACCGCGCCGCCGCCGTCGGAGACCATGCAGCACTCCAGCAGGTGCAGCGGGTGGGCTATCATGCGCGACTCCAGCACGTCGTTCACAGTTATCTCTCGCACGCCGACGAACTCTAGGTCGGTCATTGCCTTGACGGCCTCGGGGTTTCGCATCGCGTGCTTCCTTGTGGCGACGGAGATGGCGGCGAACTGCTCGTCTGTCGTGCCGTACTGGTGCTTGTGGCGCTGCTTGACCATCGCGTAGTTGCTGATGAGCGTGAGGCCCCACGGGTCTTCCATGTTGTTGAGCGGGTTGGCGGGCCCTTGCCCTGTCGCGCCGGCGGTGCCGATGGCCCTGCGGTCGCTGTGGGAGGTGGAGCCATAGGTCAGCAGCGCGACGTTGCACTTGCCGGCGGCTATCATCTCCTTGGCGTGGTTGGCCTGGAACTCGTAGGATGTCCCTCCGACAGAGGTGTTGTCGATGATGCTCGGCTTGAGTCCGAGATACTCGGAGATACCGATTCCTCCGATACCCTGGTGGCTTCCGTTGTCGTAGATGGCATCTACGTCTCTCCAGGACAGGCCAGCGTCCTCCAGGGCTTTGGCGGCTGAGGCGGCCTTGATCTGAAGCGCGCTGACGCCCGGCGCGACTCTCAGGGGATATTCGTGAATGCCAACGATGGCTGCGTCTCTGCTACCGGCCATAGGCTGCTCCTTTCAACGTGGTTTGCGTGTGGGTGAATCCGCCGCAAAGGTAGCACAAGGCACCGAAGTAGTCAACGCGCGCGAATCGTGTCCGCCTGTCGATACGGGGCAGCGATTCAGCGTTTTCGCGGCGTTGACTATCGCTTGTGAAAAGCATAACATTCAACTATGCGAATTGGCCTTCTGACCGACACTCACCTCCCCGGCCGCATACGCCACCTGGACGAACTGGGGCCGGAACCCGCCGACTTCTTCTCCGACGTGGACCTTATTCTGCACGCCGGGGATCTCACGTCTCCAATTGTGCTCGACTGGCTCGAGCGGTTCGCGCCCGTTCTGTGCGCCACCGGCAACAACGACCCGATTCCAGACCCGCGAATTCAGGACGTGCAGACGCTGGAGGTTCACGGCTGGCGCATAGGCATGGTGCACAGCCTGGACCGCCAGTTCCGGCCGATGGCGGAGCTTCAAGAACACTTCCCCGCGCCGGTGGACATCATGGTGGCGGGCCACACGCACCTCGAGGCGCTGGAGTTCCGCGAGGGCGTCGTGCTACTCAACAGCGGCAGCATCACGTTTCCACACCACAAGGAGCTGCGGCTGGGCACGGTCGGCTTGCTGGAGCTTGCGCCGGGCCGCCTGCACGCGCGCATAGTGCCGCTGGGACACACGCCGGGCCGTCCGAACCCCTGCCAGGAGATGGCGTTGGAGATCGAGGATGGCAGGGTCGTCGACAGGGCCTTTTCAAAGTGTGATTGCGCTCGTCACATAGGCCATAGAGCCGCTTCCTCCTTTCCTCATCCCTCCTCGTAGGGGCAATCCCTTGGAGCGTGTCTCAGAAGTCAAACTCACTTGAAATTCGGGTTCTTATGCGTGGCTATACCACACAATGGTGACTAGATTACCGCTTATCAACCTAACCCTTAAAATATATGCGTTAAACAGTAACACCTATGTGGCAGAATCTCGGCCTTTTGAGATTATGAGACATGCTCCTTGTGGTTGCCCTGGCTGGTCGTCCCATTGCCTGGCCGCCCACTCACCATATTCAAACGGATTCCGCCGCTAACCGCCTCTTGACATCTCTCGAACACCCGTGCTACCATCGCCTTACCAAGTCCCGCGGCAATCCGGCGCTGCGCCATGCCGCACACCCACGAAAACAGGTCGAACGTCATTGCCAACGCCAAACTCTCGAATAGAACCCTCACTCCCTGGAGTCCTGGAGGTGACAAAAGGGCAAACCCTTCTGAGTGCTCAGCTACGAAACGTCCCAAGATGTCCCGAAATGTCACACTTGGAAAACCTCCTTTGGCGAGTAGCCCTGCCTTCACAATGAAAAGGCCCTGGACTTGAAGAGCCAGTTACTACAGCGCTCGGAAGGTGGAATTGCGGTTGGACGTTCCATCACAACAGCGAAGACTGACAATGGGAAATTGCGACACATCTCGAAGAACCCTTCTACGAATTCTCGCTTTTCAGGTCGATTCCGAAACGTGGATCGATTAAGCAGTTTGCTTGCCTTAGCTTCAAACTCAAACTGTTCCTTCTCAAGCATGTTGAGCTTCAACTGGAACAATCGGCTGTTCAGATTTCTTAGATTACGCGCACCAACGCACGCCGCAGCCAGCACAGGCCTGGTACAGGGATCGTTTGGATGGGGATGACCGCCTTCGTCAATGAAGGAGAATATCATTGCTTGTACATCATGTCAGATGGCGTTAGCGAGTGAGGAGCCTTCCCTGCCCCGGGTTCCTGCTTTCGTGGCAATGACGCTCTGCGGCGAGACTCCGGTTTGCCGTGCCTGCAATCTACGCCGCTGATGGAACCGCGTCTCTCCCCCTATTCCCCGCTTTACCATGGTTTGCGCCAAGTTGCGGTGTTGGTGGTTTTGGGGCTATACTCGCGTGAAACTGGGATGAGAACATCGATTATTGGGTCGAGTTGTGCCTGAAGGATTATGCTTGGTTTAGCCACTTTTTCCTCGCTTCGGTACAGGGACTATCGCTTCCTTTGGGGAAGCATGGTCTTTTCTAGCTCCGGCCAGTGGATGGAGCAGGTGGCGCTTAGCTGGCTGGTCTGGGATTTGACGAAAGACCCGTTCATGCTTGGCGCTATCGGCGGCGCGAGGGCCGTGCCGTTCTTCTTGAGTCCGCTGGGAGGAGTCGCGGCCGACCGCATCGACCGCAAGTTGCTCATGCTGTCCACCCAAATAGTGGTGATGACGCTGTCGCTGGGCATGGCCTTGCTGCTCTTCCTCGACGTTGTCCAGCTCTGGATGGTGTTCGTCTTCACCATCCTGTCCGGGGTTACGTGGGCGTTCAACCAGCCCGTGCGCCAGGCGATAGTGCCCAACCTGGTTCCGCGTGAACAGATAACCAACGCCGTCGCTCTTTCGTCAAGCGCGTTCAACCTGACGCGCCTCGTCGGGCCGATAGCGGCGGGATTCATCATCGCGGGTGTCGGCGTGGAGGGCGCGTTCGCCGCCAAGGGAGTAGCCTACGTCGGCGTCATCGGCATGATCGTGCTCATGAAGGTCCCAGCTATCTCGCCCAGGGCGCGAAGGGGCAGTATCCTGGCAAACCTCGCCGGCGGATTCAGCTACGTCAAGAGCAACACCATCGTCCTCACACTGCTGCTCATCGCGCTCATTCCCATGCTGGTGTCGATGCCCTACGTCATGACTTTCATGCCGGTGTTCGCGGATGAGGTGTACGGCATTGGGCCGGAGGGCATGGGCTTGCTCTACACCGCCGCGGGGATAGGCTCGCTTGGCGGAACACTGACCGTGGCGTCGCTGGGCAACTTCAGCCGCAAGGGGCTGTTGCTGCTGTTGAGCGGCGTCGGCATGGGCGTGATGCTCGTCCTGTTCGGCTCGGCAAGCTGGATGCCGGTGGGTGGCCTCATGCGGGCGTTGTTCGGCTCGGAAAGCACGCTGCCGCTCACGCTGCTAGTCCTGGTTGGAGTGGGTTTCCCACAGATGTTCACGATGTCTTTGACGCAGACACTGCTGCAGATGAGCATCACGGACGAGGTCAGGGGCCGCGTGATGAGCATCTACATGCTGGACCGCGCGCTCACGCCGCTTGGCAGCCTATTCGCGGGAACGATGGGAAGGCAGTACGGCGCGCCGCAGGCTGTCGTCATCGGGGGCATCCTGACGGCGGTCCTGGGAGTCGCCGCGCTGGTATTCCTACCGACGATACGCAACTGGAACGACGCGACCGCCGCAGTCGCACGCGCGAGAGCAGCCAGCAGCATGACGCGCCGGGAGGCGGGCGAGACTGCCGCCGCCGTCCCAGCGCAAGCCGCAAGCCGTGAGCCGCAACGGAGCGCCAGCGGCGAGGACAGCGGCTAAGGGATTACCCCTACATGAGTCTGCGGTCACAGGCGATAGCTACCAAAAGAGACCTCTTGCGGCTACGCTGTTACCAGCGGGTACTTGGATACGTCCACGCCCGTCTCCTTGAGGATGTCGAGGTCGTACAGGATGCGGCCCGTGTAGCTCTTGGGGTCTTGCGCGCAGATGTACACCGCCGCGTCGCCCATGCTCTCCCCGTCCTCCATAGCGCCTATGTAGTTGCGTGTATCGCCGCGGAACCATCGCTGGCCCTCCGATGCGATGCCCTTGTTCGGCGACAGCGCATTCACCGCAATGCCGTCGTCCCATAGCTCCTGCGCCAGCCCTTGCGTGAAGCGTTCGAGGTGCGCCTTGCCGGAGCCGTAAGCGATTCCGCCTCCGCCGCCCGACTCGTACGGGCCGGAACCCGGGCTTATCGCGCCGACTGAGGATATGTTAATGATGTGTCCGTAGCCGTTCTTCCTCATGTGCGGGATGACGAACTTGCAGCCGAGGAACGGCCCCTTGATGTTTACGCGGTACAGCAGGTCCCAGTGGCGCACCTGCATGTCCTCTACCCTGCCCGGGATGAGGATGGCGGCGTTGTTCACCAGGATGTCGATACGCCCGTAGCGTTCGGCGGACTGGTCGAGCAGCGCCTGAACCTGCTCCTCGTCGCTAACGTCGCAGCGGATGCCGGTGGCCTCCCCGCCCGCTTCCTGTATGCGTTTCACGGTGGTCTGAATGCTGCCCGATATGCGGAAGTCGCCCTCATTCTCAGTGCGCGCGGAGACGACGACACTTGCGCCCTCCCTTGCGAACACCAGGGCGATGTCCCTGCCGATTCCGCGGCTCGCGCCCGTGACGACTGCCACTTTGCCCTCTAGCTGGCTCATGGTTTGCTCCTTCGTGTGTTGGTGTGGTTTGCCGGAGGTATCATATCACGTTTTACAATTCTGGCTTTGGCGGGTATGGTATAGGTGCGCGGACGGGGCGCGGCTGGCTAATTCGCGGTCTTTGGTAGGAGTAGATATATGGCTGTCGTTAGCGGAAACGAGCTTATCGCCAGGACGTTGAAAGAAGAGGGTGTCGAGAAGCTGTTCTACCTGATGGGCGGCCCCAACTTCGACTTGGTGATGCGCTGCCAGGACCTGGGGATAGAGACTATCGACTTTCGCCACGAACAGGCGGCGGCCTACGCGGCTCACGCCTACGCCAGGGTCACCGGCAAGCCCGGCGTGTGCGCCGCGGCGTCTGGGCCTGGCACGCTCAATCTACTCACCGGCGTCTATGCCGCCTCGATAGACTGCGCTCCCATGATAGTGCTCGGAGGGGCGAGCGCGGTCGGCGAAATCGGACGGGAGGCCTTCCAGGAGGTGGACCAGGCGAGCGTCATGCGGCCTCTGTGCAAGTACTGGCACCGGCCAACGTCCGCGGCCCGTTTCCCCGAAATAGTGAGCACCGCGTACAGGCAGGCAACCTCCGGGCGGCCGGGGCCTGTCTATATCGACTGCGGCGGCGACGTGCTGTACGAAGAGGTTGAGGAGGCCGCCGTTACGCGGGCGACTCGCGCGGCCAAGCGCGGCCGGCCCGCGGCCGAGCCGGGCGCGGTGCGGGAGGCGATCGACATGCTTGCGAACGCCGAAAGGCCCATCATCTTCGCGGGCGGCGGCGTGTTCTTCTCAGGCGGCGCGGCGGAGCTGGAGAGCCTCGTTGACATCACCAGGACGCCCTTCTACACGCCGCCCATGTCGCGCGGACTCGTGCCGGAGGACAACGTCGTCTCTTTCCAGGGCGCGAGGAGCGCGGCGATGCGCGACGCCGACCTCGTGCTCGTCGTGGGCACGCGCTTCAACTGGATGACCCAGTACGGCCGCCGCTTCAACAGCGAGGCGAAGGTCATCCAGATCGACATCGACGCCGGCGAGATTGGACACAACCGCGCCGTCGATCTGGGCATAGTCGGCGATGCCAAGGTGGTGCTGGGCCAACTGGCGCGTGAGGCGGATGCGCGGCAGTCGAGCTTCGAGGGCGCGCTGGAATCGCCCTGGATCGTTCACCTGAGAGAGGACAACGAACGGCGCGCCGCGCAGATGGCTCCGCTGCTGAATTCGAACCAGACGCCCATTCACCCGCTGCGACTCTGCAAGGAGATACGCGAGGTCATCGACAGGGACGCCATCGTCTGCGTGGACGGCAACGAGATCCTGCACTTTGGCCGTCAGTCGATACCGACCTACCTGCCCGGCCACCGGCTGAACTCCGGCGTTACCGGCACGATGGGCGTCGGCCTCCCCTACGGCATCGGCGCGAAGGTCGCCAAGCCTGACAAGCAGACGCTGGTGCTGCACGGGGACGGCTCGATGGGAATGAACGCCATGGAGATAGACACCTGCGTGCGCTTCAACCTGCCTGTGGTGACGGTCGTCAGCAACAACGCGGGCTGGACGGCCCGAACGCCGGACCGCCGCAAGCCGGGCCGCGAGCTTGGCTTCACCAACTTCCACGACATGGCGACGGCGCTGGGAGCCTACGGTGAGAGGGTGGAAGACCCCGACGACATAAGGCCCGCGCTGGAGCGAGCTTTCGACAGCGGACGGCCAGCGGTGGTCAACGTGATTGTGGAGCCCACCGCCGCGGGCGTGTCCCGAGCCTGGGGCGGCTCGCGCATGGAGTGAGGCGAGGGGTTAGTTGCCCTACCCTTGCGGCGACGGTCACCCACCCCATAACCCCCTCCCGTCAAGGGCGGGGAGACTTGTGGCTCCGGCGCTCTACGATCTGTTAGCCGGCCGCAGGCTCGAAGACGTTCCTGTACTTCCTGTAACACTCGATGCACACGGGCTTGTCCATAGTCGCCGTGTGCTCTCTGCCGCACGTGTGGCAATGTTTTTCCTCGTACTCCGGGTTTCCGTACCGCTTCCAAGTCTTGTAGTGGGGTTCGCAGTAACGCCGTAAAGGATTTGCAGGCAGGTCATCCTTACACCTAATGCAGAAGCCCTGTTGCGGTGTAGTAGGTGTAGCGCGAGTACTCTCTCGGGTTCTTTTGGCTGCTGAGTATTCCCTACTTCTCTCCGCAATTTTAGCCACGCTCTTGGACGGTATTCGAACCTTTTCACTTACCTCAATAATGTGTTCAGACTCTTCGACTATTTGTCTATAGAGTTCTGGGTCTCTCTCACTAGATACGAGTACACCCATTTCGAAGTTGTTGACCTGCGAAAACTGATACAGGTTCATGGAGGTCAGCAGGGCCTCTCTTTCGTTCCAGTAACACTTTGCATGAAGGTTCTTACAGGAGCTAGTCCGAACAGAAGGCATCGAGTCGAGCCACGTATCTTCTTTAGCCTTCAGTTCCCGGTACATGATGTGGACGTCAATACCGGAACGTACCCTACTTTCGATGCGTTCTTTCAGGTTGTCACTTACTTGGAGATAAGGGCTAATGAGGACAAGACGTTGCCTAGCATCGACGATTATGCTCTCAAGTCGGGCCGAGACATCTGATGTCCTCAGAAATTCCGCCATTCCGTCGTACCCCCCTCCCCGTGATGCCCGCATCGTTTTTTGCCGATCGAGGCATTCGAACTCGAACTAGCGATACCCTGCAATCCCATTATTAATAGAGCCAAAGTATAGCATAGCTCAGTGTGCCTGAGGACGCTGACTGTCTTGCGCCACAATGGTCCCCGACTCAACAACCCTACAATCCGCAAAATCCTGCGAATCTTGTTTCTAAAGGGGCCTACGCCTTCGTGCGCCTTCGTGTCCTTCGTGGATAGCCCCTGCCTGCCTACAGTATCGCGCCTGCTTCTCGGAGGGTTTGGATGCGGTTCCAGTCGTAGCCCAGCTCGTCGATTAGAATCTCCTCGGTGTGCTGGCCTATTTCGGGGGCTTCGCGCCAGATGCCGGCGGGCGTCTCGCTGTAGATGTTGGGGTGGTTGCACATCTTCACCGGGCCGATGGCCGGGTGGTCGAACGTGGTGATGTAGTCGTTGGCGATTACCTGCGGGTCGTTGGGAAGCTCATCGACCCGCTGGACTTTGGCGTAGATGAAGTCTCCCGACGCTCGCAGGATGGTGTCCCATTCATCGGCGGTCTTGGCGGCGAACCTCTCGTCCAGCAGCCTGACCGTCTCCTCGCAGTTCTGCGCCCGCGCGTCCATCGTGGCGAATCTGGGGTCGTCCGCGAGTTCGGGGACGCCCAGCGCCTCGGTCAGCGGCTTCCAGTAGCGGTCGGCCTGCATGTGCATGAGTTGGAGCCAACGTCCGTCCTTGCACCGGTAGGTGTTGACGAGGGGGTTCGGGGCGTTGAGGCGATCGTATGGCGCGAACCTGCCGCGTCCCAGCATCAGCGCGATGCTCATGCCTGCGCCTTGCAGCCACATGTTCGCGCTCAGGTGTGACGCTTCCACCTTCTGCCCTATGCGCTGCTCGCCGCGGGCCACCAGTGCGGCGAGGATGCCGAGGCACAGCATGATCGCCCCCATCTGGTCTGAGACGCCCTGCGTGATGCGTGTGGGCTCGTCCGCGCCGGCAGGCGTGGCCGACATCATCAGGCCGCTGCGAGCCTGTCCACAGCCATCGAACGAGGGCAGATGCGCGTCCGGCCCGCTCGGGCCGTATCCCGACGCTGAGCCGTATATCAGCGCGGGATTGATGGCGCGCAAACTCTCGTAGTCGAGCCCGAGCCGCTCGGCGACGCCCGGCCGGAAGTTCTGGACGAACACGTCCGTCCTCTCGACCAGCCGGTAGGCTATCTCCCTGCCCTCCGTGGTCTTGAGGTCGAGCGCAATGCCGCGCTTGTTGCGATTGCACACCTCGTAGTACGCGCTGCGGTCCGCGGGCAGGTTGGTGTCCAGGTTGGACGCCCTTGCCAGCCCGCGTCCGTTGTCGCCGTCTAGAGGTTCGATCTTGATAACGTCGGCGCCCATGTCGCCCATCATCGAGGCGGCGACGGGGCCGAACTGCCACATCGTCCAGTCCAGCACTCTTATGCCCTTGAGCGGCCCGCTGAGCGGCCTGTGCGTGTCAGAGGTCATCGGTCGCCTCCCCGTTTTGCGTTTTGGTTTGGCTGCCTGCCAGGTTCAAATGCGGAGTTGGTTTCAAACATGGACAGACAGGATATACAGGATTATACATCCCTCCATCCTGTGCATCCTATCTATCCATGTGAAATATAGGGCAGCGGGTTTGGTTTGACAAACCCGCCATGCGTCAATAGACTTTTGCCGAACCGCGAGCGCGACACGGGAGGCTGAATGGCGTTGGAAGCCCTTTCCGACATTCGGGCGCTGGACTTTACACACTACGTCGCAGGCCCGTATTGCGCCAAGCTGCTTGCGGACTACGGCGCGGAGGTCCTCAAGGTGGAGCGACCGGGTGCTGGCGACGGATCCCGCGCGCTGGGGCCGTTTCCCGACGACGAGCCTCACCATGAGAAGAGCGGCCTCTTTCTTCACCTGAACACCAACAAGCGCAGCGTCACGCTCAACCTGAAGACGAGCGCCGCCGTCGGCATCGTCAAGAAGTTGGTCGAGCAGTCCGACGTGGTTGTGGAGAGCTTCAGGCCGGGCACGATGGAGCGGCTCGGGCTGGGATTCGACGCGCTGACCGCAATCAACCCCAAGCTGGTGATGACCTCCATCTCCAACTTCGGGCAGAGCGGCCCGTACAGGGACTTCAGAGGCTCGGACGCCATCTTCTACGCGATGGGGGGCGAGATGTACTCGACGGGCATCGACGAGCGGGAGCCGGTCAAGATAGCGGACTCCGTCGTGCTATACCAGGCCGGGGCCGTAGCGTCGGTGGCGACGATGGGAGCTTTGTTCGCGGCGCGGCGCACAGGCGCGGGCCAGCACGTGGACGTGTCCATCTTGGAGACGCAGATGGGGTCGATAGACCGGCGCATGAGTATGCTGCTCGCCTACCAATATACCGGCGAGACCAGCGGACGGCGGCCCCTCGAAAGCACCGGCGGCTATCCCCAGGGCGTCTATCCGTGCAAGGACGGCTACTTGGAGATTACCGGCGGCGGCAGCTATTTTCCCCGCGTGGTCAGGATGCTTGGGGAGCCCGACTTTCTGAAGGACCCAAAGTGGCATGCGCCGGAGTCGCAGCACGACCCCGAACTGAAGGCGGAGTTCGATGGCTACTTCTATCCCTGGATTCTGTCGCGCACCAAGCAAGAGGCGTGGCAGGCAGCCCAGCAAGCCCGCGTGATTAGCGCGCCGATGAACACGATGGAGGACTTGAACGACGACGCCAACTTCGCCGACCGCGGCGCGTTCGCCGAGGTAGAGCACCCAGAGGCCGGACGGCTGCGGTATCCGGGCAGGCCGTTCATCATGGACGCCACGCCCTGGTCGATACGCCGTCCCGCTCCCCTGCTGGGCCAGCACACCGAGGAGACGCTGACGGCCCTCGGCTACGGCGCGGACGACATCGCGCGGCTGCGGGAGAGCGGCGTGGTATGAGGAGTGAGGAGTTTTGAGTGGTCAGTAACTATCCCAAAAGCGCCGTCATTCCCGCGAAAGCGGGAACCCATCGCAATGGCTCGCCACTCGGCAATCCAGCGTCCTGACTCTCACTAGAGGAGGCTAGTTCCAATCATGTCAAACCTGCCCCTGGAAGGTGTTAGGGTTCTGGATATTGCCATCGTTTGGGCAGGGCCGTATTGCACCTCGTTTCTCGCGGACCTGGGGGCTGAGGTCATCAGGATAGAATCGACCAAGACGTTTCCCCCGCCGCCTACGCGGGGAGCCCGGGCGCGGCCCAGCGAGTCGCTGCTCAGGAACACCGCGCTGTACCTCGGCGGCCTGCCGGGGCGCGTGCCCGGTGAGCGTCCCTGGAACCGCACTCCCCTGTTCAACGCGCACGCCCGCAACAAGCTCAGCATGACTGTGGACCTGCTCCAGCCGAGTGGCATGGAGATATTCGAGCGTCTCGTCGAGATTAGCGACGTGCTGGTAGAGAACAATCCCACGCGGACTATGGAGAGGCTGGGAATCTCCTACGATAGGCTGAAGGAGCTGAACCCGCGCATCATCATGCTGCGGATGCCCGCCTACGGCAACAGCGGCCCGTACAAGAACTATCGCGGGTTTGGACTGCACATGGAGAGCGTCGTCGGCCACACGCTACTGCGCGGCTACGCCGACATGGACGCCTCCAGCGTTACGCCCGTGCTGGTGAGCGACGCCGCCGGCGGGACTCACGGCGCGTTCGCCGTCCTTGCCGCGCTTCACCATAGGGAGCGCACCGGGGAGGGCCAGCTAATCGAGCTGCCACAAGCGGAGAGTTTCGTGCCGTTGCTGGGGGGCTACTTCATGGACTACTCGATGAACCGGCGCAACGGCGCGACGCGCGGCAACCGCCATCCCCACGCCATACAGGGATGCTATCCGTGCAAGGGAGAAGACCGCTGGGTTGTCATCACGATGTACGACGACCGCGACTGGCAGGCGTTCCGCGGCGCGCTGGGAGACCCGGGTTGGGCCGGGGAAGAGATTTTCGCGAGCCATACCGGCAGGCTAGGGTATCAGGATGAGCTCGATCGCCGCATCGGCGAGTGGACGAGGCGGCATGACCACTACGAGGTGATGCGTGTCCTTCAGGACGCGGGCGTGGCGGCCGGCGCGGTCATGGACCAGGCGGACGCCTACGCCGACCCGCACCTGCGGGAACGGGGCTTCTTCGAGGAGGCTCACCAGCAAGACACGGGCACGCACCTCTACCCCGGCGCTCCGTACAAGATGTCGGGCGTCCCCATCAGGATAAGGCGCGGGCCGGTTCGCATGGGCGAGGACAACGAGTATGTCTATAAGAGCCTTCTGAACGTGTCGGACGATGAGTACAGGCGGCTGGAAGAGGAGGGCCACATAGGCATGGACTACGACGAGGACATAGAGTGAGGGCAGGATGAGTTCTGCTGAGAGGCCCCGCGAGGGGGCGTTGCCGACGCTGCTGATTTCGATTGCCGACGGGGTAATAGACCTGGGTTGGGGTCACCCGTCCGAGGGGCTGCATCCGCTTGCGGACGTGCGGCAGGCGGCGGCCTACGCGCTCGGCGGTGAAGCGGTGACCGCGCTCCAGTACGGCGCGGTCCAGGGCTTCGGGCCGCTGATAGAGGCGCTGGCCGCCTTCCTATCGCGGCAGCCCGCCTACGCCATGCGCGTGGAGCCGGAGAGCCTGTTCCTGACAAGCGGGGCGTCGCAGGCGTTGGACATGGCATGTACGCTGTTCACACGGGCCGGCGACACGATATTCGTGGAGGAGCCGACGTATCACCTGGCGCACGGCATCTTCGTGGACCATCGTCTCGACATTGTGGGAGTGCCCACGGACGCCGATGGCATGAGGATTGACGCGCTTTCGGATATGCTAACCGAAACGTCAATTCCGACGCCGGTCGCGCTTTATACCATCCCGGCTTATCAGAATCCGACTGGCAGGGTTCTGCCGGTGGAACGGCGTCGAGCGCTGGTGGAGCTTGCCGAGCGCCATGGCTTCCTCGTGTTCGCCGACGAGGTCTATCAGTTGCTGTATGTCGGCGCGCCGCCTCCGCCCTCATTGGCGGCCTTCGACACGTCGGAATCGGGGCGGGTGTTGTCGATAGGTTCGTTCTCGAAGATTCTGTCGCCCGGCCTGCGCGCGGGCTGGGTGCAGGGCAACCCCGCGCTTGTCGGGCGGTTCATCAAATCCGGTTTCGCCATTAGCGGGGGAGGCGTGAGCCATTTCGCCTCCACGCTGGCGCACGCCACGTTGGAGTTGGGTCTGCTGGAGAAGAACATAGCAAAGCTGAGGGCAACCTACACGGAGCGCATAGGGACGCTGGCGGCAGCCTTGCGGGAGCGCCTGCCCGGTCAGGTGAGTTTCGCGGTTCCGCAGGGCGGCTACTTCTTCTGGCTGACATTCGGGCCGGAAGCCGATACGGAGGCCCTGCTGCCATTTGCGCAGGAGGCCGGCGTCTCATATCTCCCCGGCCAACTGTTTTCGGCGACGCGGACGATTCCCAACGCGCTGCGGCTCAGCTTCGCGCTCTACGACGGCGACGAGCTCGCCGAGGGCGCGCGGCGTCTGGCGGCGGCCTTGGCGGTGTATCGCAAGTATGGGCGACCGGCCGGTCGCCTTTAGCGTCGATTTGAGACTGCGTTTGCAGTGGACGGTCAGGCATTGCCGGATGCGCTGATATTGCCGGAGGGTTCTGCGTTGCTTGCCGCGCTCAGGCGTTTGGCCGAGCGTCGGAGGCTCGTGTTCTTCGCGGGTGTGCCCGGCGCGGAGAAGAGTCTGCTGGCACGCCAACTCGCGCAACTCGCCCATGCCGAGGGGAGGCCAGTCCAACTGTTGCAGTGGGATGTGGCGCGGCCCGCGTTCGAGACGGACGCCCTGCTGGCTCGCTACCCGGAGGTGGGCGGCGTCACACACGCGGTCATTCGCAAGGCGGTGGGTCTTTGGACGAGGGGCGCGGTGAGCGGCTGGGACACGCGACACTTCGGCGACGACTGCATCCTGATTGGCGAGACGCCCCTCATCGGCAATCGCCTCATCGAGTTGGCGCGCAAGTGCGACGACGCGGCTGAGAAGCTGCTGGCGGGTGAACAATCGCGCTTCGTCGTACCCGTCCCCTCGCGGGAAGTGCGGCTTGCCATCGAGGACGCCCGGCAGCGGCGCGGCGCAGCGCCGGGCCACGAGCGTGAGCGGGCGGACGCAATGCCGCGTGTGATGCGCGAACTGTGGCGGCAACTGCTGCGCGCCGCCCGCGAGCTCGGTGTGCCGACGCAGAACGGCGAGGGCTATTCCCCGTCCGTTTACGGCGCGGTTTACCGGAGCGTTCTCAGGCATCGGCATTGCGAGATTTTGCCGGTGGATTCGGTTCTGGAAGTGGGAGGCCGCTCGGTGTACGACTACGATTTTCCAACCCACGACATCGTTCCCAACGCGGAAGAGGCGCAAGTTCACGTTGAAGAGGTCGAACGACGCTACCCGGACCTGCAAACCCTCGAGCGTGAGACGCGAAACTGGCACGTAGTCTGAGAATGCCGCCCTACCCGCTCACTGCGCGACCTTGTAGGCGATACATTCGACGAGTTCGATCGTGAGGGGCTTCTGCGCTAGGCCGGTGGTCCCGATCACCGCGCGGCACGGCGGATTGGGGATGAATTCGCGGTAAACTTCGTTAAGCATCGGCCAATTGTCCATGTTGGTCAGGAAGACCACCAGCGTCACCACGCGCTCGTAGCTCGCGCCGGCGGCGTGGAGCGTCGTTCGCAGGTGGCGGAACGCGGCGCGGTACTGCTCCTCGTCGGTGTCACCGACGACCGCGCCGTCAAACCCGGACGACGTCGTGCCGCGGCACACGACCCTCACCGCCCGCACCTTGAGCATACGCGTGATGTCTTCTTCGAAGTAGTCGCAGTAGAGGCCGGTGCGGTAGGAGACGAGGTCGGTGGACTCGTTGCGTCCGTCGGCGATGATAAGGTCGAGCAGCCTGTCGCGTTCGTCGAACGGTAGCGCCTGCGCTTGGTCGATGCTCATGCCGTCCAGGTCGGCTAAAGTGTGGTTCATGGTTTGAGCCTCCTTCTTGACCTTCTGCGCGACTGTCACCCACCCCCTGGCCCCCTCCCTTGACGGGAGGGGGACCTCGAGGCTTCGGCGTGTGTGACTCAGGGTGAGCAGCCGATTACATTGTCCTCCGCGAGCCTTGCGATCTCAGATTCGGCCAGCTTCAGCGCTTCCCCCAGCACCTCCGCGGTGTGCTCCCCCAGCAACGGCGGATGGCCCTGGGGTCCGGCGGGCGTGCGGCTCATGTGCTGCAAGGGGCTGGCGATCATGGGAAGGCTGCCGAGCGTCGGGTGGTCGGCCTCCCAGAGGGAGCGGCGAGCCTGGGCCTGCGGGTCGCGGACGACTTCCGCGATGTCGTAGATGGGCGCGGCGGGCACAGAGACGCCCTCGAGCGATTCGAGAAGCTCGGCTCTGTGCCAGTCCTTGAAGATGGCGCTAAGCCTGGCTATCAGCTCGTCCCGATGCTGGACGCGGCCGGCGTTGGTGCGGAGCCGCTCGTCCTCCGACAACTCGGCGTGGCCGATGGCCTCGGCCATCCTGGCGAACTGACCATCGTTCCCGACTGTGAGCATGAAGAAGCCGTCCCGCGCCTCGAAGGCCTGGTACGGCACTATCTGGGCATGAGCGGTGCCGAAGCGGCCCGGCGCGACGCCGGTGGCAAGGAAGCTCTGCGCCAGATTGACCATGCCCATCAGTCCCACGTCGAACAGCGACACGTCGAGGTACTGGCCCTGTCCGCTTCGAGTTCGTTCGTGGATTGCCGACAGGATGCCTATCGCGGTCATCAGCCCTGTCATCAGGTCGATCACAGCTACGCCCACCCGCATAGGCGGCCCGTCAGGCGCGCCCGTCACGCTCATAATTCCAGTCATGCCCTGCAGAACGGCGTCGTAGCCCGGCTCCCTGGCGCGTGGGCCGGTTTGCCCAAACCCGGTGATGGATGCGTATATCAGGCGTGGGTTGAGCGTCGAAAGCCGCTCGTAGTCCAGCCCGTAGCGTTCGAGGTCTCCCACCTTGAAGTTCTCGATGAGGACGTCGGCTTGCGTCGCCAATTGCCTGATGAGTTCCTGCCCCCTGTGCTCTTTGAGGTTGATGACAACGCTCTTCTTGCCCCTGTTCGCGGAGAGGTAGTAGGCGCTCTCGCCATCGAGGAACGGCGGGCCCCAGATTCGGGTATCATCGCCCCAGGGCGACTCGATCTTCCATACTGTGGCGCCCATGTCGGAGAGAATCTGCGTGCAGAAGGGGCCGGCGAGGATTCGGGAGAGGTCCAGCACGACGATGTCGTCAAGCGCGCCCATACGGGTTACTCCAGTGGATCGGTGGAGGGCATGGCTCATCTACCAATGTGGCTCCCTCGCATCCTAACCCTTTCCCGCCAGAGAGCGGGGACTTGTTGCAGTTGGTGGCGCGCCTGAAGGGATTCGAACCCCCAACCCTCGGTTCCGAAGACCGATGCTCTGTCCTTTGAGCTACAGGCGCGGGCGGTAGCTTATTAGTATATCAGTTTGTCGGTAGCCGGTGCCCCAGTTGGGGTTGTGCGCGAGCTGACGGCGGCCTCTTTGTGGGTCAACTCCCGGATGAACTGGCGGTAGTTGGCACTGCCGGTGGGACGCAGCCGGTGGTCCGGCGTCATCTCCAGGTCTCCGGCGTCTTGCAGCAACTCCACATGAGCGACCGCCTCCGTCAGCGCCAGATGGAGCACTGACCTCGTTAGCGTCGTGCGTGGGAACAACCCTCTCGTCACCTCTTCGAGCGAGGCCGGTTCGCCGTTCATCTTGCCCAGTATGCGTTCCAGTCGCCGCGCGTGGTGACCTATTATCTCCCCTGCCCTGCGCACGGTGGCGAAATTGAACCGGTTCTTGTTGAACAACCTGTGCGCGGGCAGCGTCTGCACGTCGGGGCCGAGGGCGGCGATGCGTTGGAGCGAACCGAGATAGGTTGCGAGTCCGTAGAGGCTGTTGGCGTCGCGGTACTCCGGCGGCAGCGCGCGCTCTACCTCGTCGGTGTAGCGCACCTTGGCCGTTGGATGCGGCGTAATCTCCGGCAGCACGTGGTCGCCTGTGAACACCACCCCGTCCATCGACACGCAGAGTTCGTCGGGCGAATGGCCTGGCGTGTGCATGAAGCGCATCTCGCAGACGCGGTCTTCGTCTCTGACCCGGTTGCTCACTTCCATGCCCTTCTTCTCGGCGGCGTAGGTCGCGTCAACGTGCCATGACGATTCCGAGGCGTCTCCCCGCCCGTTCGCAGACGCTTTGCCGCGTATCCGGTCCCCAAAGGGAGACTCCATACCGCGCTCGATGTCCCAGGAGTCGAACGGCAGCATGTGGGCGTACACGTCGTGCGCCCATAGCTCCGCGCCCGTTTCGTCCACGAACCGCTTAGCCGCGCCGTCGTGGTCTGAATGGCCGTGCGTGATGATTACGCGGTCAACGTCGCTCGCGGAGAAACCGGCGCACTCGATGCCGTCGGTCAGCGAGCGCAGAGAGCCGGGCGAGCCGGCGTCCACGAGATTCAGCCCTTCGCTCTCGAACAGGTACGCCCAAGTGGGGCCGGTCCGAACCGGCGTGTCCTGTGGAACGGCGATGGCGTGAATCACCGCGCCGGCCTTGGTGGTGAGCTTGACGACCATCCGGTTTCCCTGGGCGTCTCCGTCACGCAATACGATAACGTCTTTGAAGGCAGTTGACATTCAGGTACCCTCCATCAGGTAGGGGCGCCTTAGCAAGAAGGCGGCGGCAGAATTGGAATTGGGGTGAGCGAAGGGATTTGAACCCTCGATCTCCAGGGCCACAACCTGGCGCCTTAACCTCTTGGCCACGCTCACCATTTCACGCGTTAGATTTTAGCATTGGAGCAGGTAGAGGGTCAACCGCGAGCGGTTGGCTGTCAGTTGTCAACGCAGCGCCCTCTTTGGGGTGGCTTCGTAGGATTTCTTGGCGGGGGTTGTGGTGGAGCGGCCTTGCTGGCGAGGGGGTTTGTCCATCAGGGCCTCCAGGAGCTGTTCGACGATGGTGCCCTGCTTGGAGTGGTGTGGCAGCTTGGGGTCCACTCGATAGACGTTTCTGCG
Source organism: Dehalococcoidia bacterium (assembly GCA_965217565.1). GTDB lineage: Bacteria > Chloroflexota > Dehalococcoidia > Lucifugimonadales > CATOSD01 > CBDCIS01. The sequence goes on along the minus strand of CBDCIS010000001.1, from coordinate 32,274 downwards.
CCCGTTCTTGCGGCGTTCTATGTATCCCGTGCTCTCGAGGTCTGAGATTATCTTGTGTGTGGTGCGCTCGGTTACGCCTATCTCTAGGGAGATCTCCCTTGCTGTGCTGCGGGGATGACGGAAGATGTAGCTCAGGACGAGGCCGTGGTTCGTTATAAAGGTCCAACGCTGTTGGGTTGTGGCTGCCAAGTTACGGAGCTCCGTTCGTGGGTTCAGCGGGCATCTTTGGTGAAGCTAGCCGCGCGGAGCGAGCGGCAAGATGACCGCTCAACGAGGGTAAGCAATCAGCACTTTCAGGCGCATGTTATCACAGGGCGCAGACCGAATCAAACGGGAGGAGGCGCACTTTGGGACCACGTTGGGCCGGCTACTTCTTGGATAGGTTCTGGGCCAGGTTAACCAGGGTTCGCACGGGCACGCCGCTGGCTCCCTTCGGATTGTAGCCCTTGTCGCTGTCCGAACCGGATGTGCCGGCGATGTCCAGATGTACCCAGGAGGCGCCTTCGCTGAACTCGCCGATGATCTGCGCGCCGATTATGGAACCCGCGCCACGTCCGCCGGTGTTCTTGATGTCGGCTATGTCGCTCTTGTATTGCTCCTTGTAGTCGTCAAAGGTGGGCAGTTGCCACATGCGCTCGCCTACTTCGTTGCCGGCCGCGACGACCTGGTCGGTGAAGTCTTGGTCGTTGCCAAAGACGCCGGTGCACAGTGAGCCGAGCGCGACCACGACGGCGCCGGTAAGAGTAGCCACGTCCACGATGCGCGTCTGGTTCTTCGAGCGGGCGTATGCGACGGCGTCGGCGAGCACAAGTCTGCCCTCGGCGTCGGTGTTGTCTATCTCAATCGTCTTGCCGTTCATGGCGCGAACGACGTCGCCGGGCCGCTGCGCGCCGCCTCCCGGCATGTTTTCCGTCGCTGGGACGATCCCGGTTACGTTGAGGCGCGGCTTGAGCTGGCCTATGGCTTTCATGGCAGAGATTATCGACGCCCCGCCGGCCATGTCGCCCTTCATGGTTCCCATGCCGGAGGCGGACTTGATGTCGAGGCCTCCGCTGTCGAAGGTGATGCCCTTGCCGAGAATCGCAAGAGAGTTGGAATTGTCGTTGGGATCGCCCTGGTAGGTCAGGATTATGAACTTGGGCGGCTCTTCACTGCCCTGCGCCACGCCGAGCAGCGCGCCCATGCCGAGTTCGGCCATCTGCGGGCGATCGAGCACCTCCAGCTCGAGCCCGCTGGCCCTGGCGACCTCGAGGGCCATCTCGGCCATACGGGTTGGCGTCATGGCGTTGGCCGGCTCATTCGCCATGTCTCGGCAGAAGTTCACGGCGTCGGCGATGGCCTGGCCTCGCGCCACGCCGTCTTCCAGTGCGCTGACTTTGGCTTCGTCCGATTCCACTATAAGCAGTTCCTCCAGGTTGGGGCTGTCGTTACTGGCGGTCTTGTACTTGTCGAACTTGTAGAGGCCGAGTGTGATTCCCTCCGCGACCGCCTGTCCGACGGCGCTGGGGTCGAGCCCCCCGATGCCCGCGCCGTGCGCGACGGTGGCCGCCGAGGCAACGCCAACGCGGCGCAGGTAGCGGCAACTCTCCGCCGATACGGAGCGGACGCCCTCTGTGGTGAAGTCGGAGGCCTTGCCGAGTCCCGCGACGACGACCCTTGCCGGGGCCATCTTCCCAAGCGTGTGGATGAGGGTCATCTCGCCGCGTTTACCCTTGACCTCACCCTCCTCGATGAGCTTGGAAATCGCGCCGTCGAGGGAGCGGTCAGCTGCGCCGGTAGCGCCTCCCGGCGACGTAACGCCCTCGAACAGGTTAACCACGATAGCGCCAACGCCCTGCTGCGTGAGGTCGCCCTGGACAACCTTGATATCCACGATTCGCCTCCTCGGAACATTTCAGATTAGTCTGGTTTGCTACATTATATGGCAAGCGGGCGGCCCACGCTAGCGGGAAGGGGCGAGACCGCCGGGGCGGGTTTGAAGCCCGCCCCGGCTGGTAGCATGGGCGCTTTGTAGTATAGACGTCGGAAAATTGATATACTGCTGGCAATACGACACTCGACACAGTAGGAGCAGCTCAAGGAGGTCATTATGGCGGGACGAATGGTTAACGACAGGGAACAGGAGCTTATTGAAAAGGCCCACCGGGTTCTGCCTGGGGGCAGCATAGGGAACCTTAGCAATGACGTGGTAATTCGTGAGGGGCGCGGCGGCAGGATATGGGACGTGAGCGGCAACGAGTACATCGACTTCCTGCTGGGCTCGGGCCCGATGCTGCTGGGCCACGCGCACCCGGAGGTGGTGGCGGCGGTGCGGGAGCAGCTGGAGCGAGGCTCGACCTTCTTCGCGAATAACGAATACGCCATCCTGCTGGCTGAGGAGATAGTCAATGCCCTGCCCTGCGCGGACAAGGTGAGATTCAGCAGCAGCGGCTCGGAGGCCACCTTCTACGCCATGCGGACGGCCCGCGCCTTCAGGAAGCGTGACAAGATCCTGAAGTTCGAGGGCGGCTTCCACGGCATGAACGACTACGCGCTGATGAGCATGGGGCCCGCGCAACCGCACGACTTTCCCCGCCCCACACCCGATTCGGCGGGCATTCCACGAGCGGTAGAGGACAATGTGCTGATTGCGCCGTTCAACGACCTGGAGACGACAACCGCGATCATCGAACGCTATCACGACGAGCTTGGAGGCGTGATCGTGGAGCCGTTCCAGCGGCTCATTCCACCGAAGCAGGACTTTCTGCGGGGATTGCGAGAGATAACGCTTCAGTACGAGATTCCGCTGATATTCGACGAAGTAGTGACGGGTTTTCGTTTCTCCTATGGCGGCGGGCAGGAGTACTACGGGGTAACGCCGGACCTGTGCTCTCTGGGCAAGGTGGTGGCCGGGGGCTATCCCCTGTCGGCTGTCGCGGGCCGCGAGGAGCTGATGTCGCACTTCGACTCGGCCTCCTCCACCGGAACGGGATACCTGCCACAGGTGGGCACGCTGAGCGGCAATCCGGTAGCGGCCGTCGCGGGACTGACGACGCTTCAGATTCTCAAGCGAGAGGGGGGCTACGAGCGCCTGTTCGCGACCGGACAGCGGCTCAGGGACGCGCTGGAGAGGTTGCTCAACGAGGCGGAGATACCGGCCCGCGTGGTGGGCGAAGCCCCGCTGTTCGACGTGGTCTTCACTGAGAACGAGGTAACCGACTACCGCTCGATGCAGAGCGGCGACAAGAGCCTGTTGGGCCAATTCAATCGACTCCTGCTGGACAAGGGAGTCTTCAAAGGGACGTCTAAGTTCTACGTTTCGATGGCCCACACCGAGGAGGACGTGGATCAGACCATAGACGCCCTGGCGTCGGCCATAAGCGAGCTCAGGGGTTAGTCTGCCGGTTAGTCAATGGTTTGTTGATGACGTCCTCAGCCCGCGGCCTGCCGGGGGCTGAGGACGTTGGTTTGCCGGAATCTTAGGCGCATTTTGCCTTTACAAGGGGTCCGGTTGCCTGTAGAGTACCGCATTGAAGGTTAAGGGGACCTGCATCCTGCGCGCTCCAACGGAATCATTCTTTCATCAAGGCTGACTGCCCCTAGCGCGAAATTACTTTGGGGCCTCGAAGCTAGGGTGGGTCAACATCTTTCTCGAGGCATTCGATGTCCTGTTGCTTCAGACGCCGGGACATCCGTCCAGCTTGCGGCCCCGCAAACCGCGGCTTCTAAAGAAGGGCTGCCCAAGCCTTGGCTGGGCGACCTAGCCTACCGGTATAGTCGGGATCGTCCCTCCTTCATTTGACTTATTTCTCCTCTTGCCGGCTCGGTATTTGGGCTATTTCGGAAGCCCTGCCACTGCTTGCGTTAATGGCGCTTTGCATTTTTGCTTGTCGCCAAAAGGGCCGGAGGGGTTTTGAAACAGCGTTAAGAGAGGTGATTAGTGAATCTTGGAACAACTTCCATAAACGTGATCAGCGACGGCACGTATTTGCTGGACGGCGGCTCGGTGTTCGGCCAGGTTCCAAAGGCGCTGTGGGAGCTTCAAGTCAAGCCTGACAGGAGGAACCGGGTCAGGTTGGCTCTCAATTGCCTGCTGATACGGACGCCGTCGCTGAACATACTTGTGGACACCGGCGCGGGTTCGAAACGCACCGAGAAGTTCAAGGAGATGTATAGCCTGAATGGCAACAAGCTTCTCAAGGGGCTGAAGAGCGCGGGACTGACGGCCAGGGACATTGACGTCGTGATACTGAGCCACCTCTCTTTCGATCACGCCGGGGGATGCACAAAGCTCGACCGCACCGGCATCGCCGTCCCGACGTTCCCAAAGGCCAAGTACATGGTGCAGAAGGCGTGCTGGGAAGAGGCCAACAATCCCAACGAGCGTTTCGCGGACTCCTTCTACGAGGACGACTTCTCACCGCTCGAGGATAAGGGACTCTTGGAGCTTATCGAGGACGAGTACGAGGTGATTCCGGGGGTGACCGTCCGGGTTACCAGCGGCCCGTCAACCGGTCACCAGATTGTCTTTGTTCAGCGCGGAGGCGAGAGGATAGTCTATGCAAGCGACCTCATTCCCACCGCGCACCACCTGCCCTTGCAGTACATACCCGCAATTGACGAGCATCCCAACGAAACGCTGGTGCAGAAGCGGGAGTTGCTGGAAATGGCGATGGGTGGCGGCTGGGTGATCGCGTTTGGACACGGCAACGACCACCAGGCGGGCTACGTGGAGCAGCGAAACGGCCGGCCGCAACTGCTGCCCGTGGATATGTAGGGCGGGTTCGCGAGGGCCAGCGCCCGGCCCCGCACGAGGAGAATCATAATAAGCGGGTAGTTTGCCGCGCCAGGCCGCCCTTCCTGCTTACCTGAAGGGGAGGATCTCGGCGAGAACGGAGCCGTTGGCGAGTTCGCCCAGTCGGGCCGGGGTCAGCGTGTTGGTCAGGTCCAGAGGGCTGCGGGTTTGGACTCTGACGTAGTTGTCTGTGAGACCCGACCACTTCCGCGACGCCTCGCCGTCCTCCCTACTCTCCTCCCAGAGAACCGGGCTGATCTTGCCGTGCAACCCTCTTCTGAACTCGGTGAACTGCGCTCGCGAGAGGGCAAGCAACTCCTGTGCCCTGCTCGACTTGACGTCCGGCGCGACTTGGGCGTCGAAGTGGGCTGCGCTGGTGCCGGGGCGCGCGGAGTATGGGAAGACGTGCATGTCGGCGAAGCCCATCCGATCGCACACCTCATAGGTCTGCTCGAAGTCCTCGGCGGTCTCTCCGGGAAAGCCGACTATCACGTCTGCGGTTACCGAAACGCCCGGGACCGCGCGCCTTATCGTCTCCACCGCGACAGCGTAGTCCGATGCCGAGTAACGGCGGCGCATACGCTTCAGCACGGCGTCGCTCCCGCTCTGCAGGGGCAGATGAAAGTGCGGGCACATGCGCGGGTCGCCCCACAGTTCGAGTAGTTCGCGGCTTATGTCCTGTGGTTGCAGTGAGGAGATGCGAAGGCGCGTTACGTCCGAATCCGAGAGAACGCGGCGCAGCAGCGCGACGAGCGTATGGTTGGGCAGGTCGAAGCCGTAGGAACCGAGTTGCGTTCCGGTGAGCACGACCTCCTTATAGCCGCGCCGAAGGCAACGCTGAATCTCGCCAACTATTTCGTCGGGGGCGATGCTGCGCTCCCGGCCGCGCACCCTGGGCACGATGCAGTAGGCGCAGACCTGGTCGCAGCCCTCCTGAATCTTTACCATTGCCCTCGTGCGGGCGATTCGAGGGCTAAGGACAACGTCGGTCTCCGCGCCAACGGCGCAGGGAATGCGCGCTTCGCCCATCCATTCCACCACCTGGCGAACGAGGGTGGCCTTGCCGGTGTTGCCGGCGACAATGTCCACCTCTCGCAGGTGGCGCAGGTCTTGCGGCGCGCGCTGGGGATAGCACCCGGTGACGACGATGGTGGCGTCGGGATTGCGGCGGCGCGCGGCGCGTAGGGCGTGACGCGCCTTGCGGTCGGCGACGTGGGTGACGGTGCAGGAATTCACGACGAACACGTCGGCGGGCTCGGCGTCTGAGACGAGGCGAAAGCCGGCCTCCGCGAACTCGCGCGCAAGCAGGTTGGAGTCGGCCTGGTTGAGCTTGCAGCCGTGCGTCTCGATCGCGACTTTCGGCCTGTCCGGCTGACCAGGCGCGGGGATGTGTTGCATAGGAGTTGCCATCCACAGAACTGAACTTGCTTGATGGGGTGTTGTGGTATTATAGGAAGGCATGCCGACGCGCGTCAACGTCGGGGAGTACTTCAGTTAGTCGGTTTGTCAGTGGTCAGGGACTTGCGGGAGGAGGCAGGATTTGAACGACGAGCTTTCGTGGATCGACCGGGCCAGGCGGCTGGTAGAGTGCCACGAGGAGGCAGTGGGTTTCGTGCAGCGGGTCGGTGAGCGGCTGCCAACGGCTCCGTCGGACGCGCTGGCGGTGGCCGAGTTGTGGGTGGAAGCGGAGTCGCTCGACACGATAGTTTGCTCTCTGCTGGAGCGCATGAACAGCGAGTTGCTGGAAGAGAAAGCGGAACTCGATACTACGCGAGGCGCTTCCATTCGTCCGGCAGGATTCGACGAAGAGGGCGTGTTCTACGAGTGCTCGTGGCTGCTTCAGTGGGGTGAGGGTTGCGGCGTGATGGTGAACCTGGCCGTGGAACCCCGCGCCAGGTTCTACGAGGCCAACGTGCACGCGATGGGCGCGGAGCAGACGCAGAACGTCCAGCACCCGGTGAGTGAGCGCGAACTGAAAGAAGGTCTCGTGAACGCCTACGTGCTGGAGGCCACCCTCGACGGTTCAGCGGGCATGGATGCGAATGTCGAAGAGACACCTGGTCGATAGTTCTGTATCGTAAGCCGCGGCCCCCTGCTATAATCGGGGCAGCTTGGTAGCTTCTACCAGTGGCAGCCTTGAGATTTGCGGTTTTGGAGATGCCTGCTAATGAATAACAGAGTTGTGGTTACCGGGGTTGGTATGGTCACGCCGGTGGGACTGGACACGGGGAGTTCCTGGAAGAACCTGGTGGCGGGCGAGTCAGGGATTTCTCACATCACTTCGTTCGATACGGACGGGTTCGATACGACGATAGCGGCCGAGGTGAAGGATTACGACGTAACGACGCTCATCGGCCGCAAGGAGGCCCGCCGGATGGACCGCTTCGTGCAGCTTGCGGTGGGCGCGGCGTTGGAGGCGGTCGAGGACTCGGGCATCAGCATCGCGCCCGACAACAGCGAGCGCGTGTCCGTGATGATAACCAGCGGAATCGGCGGCATCATCACGCTGTCGGAGCAGCTTGGCGTGCTCCAGTCGCGCGGGCCGACGCGCGTCAACCCCTTCCTTGTGCCGATGATGCTGCCGGATATGGCGTCCGGACAGGTGTCGATGCTGCTCGGAGCGAAGGGACCCAACTACACCGCCGTCTCCGCCTGTTCGAGCGGCGGAGACACGATTGGCCTGGCCTACGAGGCGATACGCCGCGGCGAGGTTGACGCGGTTCTGGCCGGGGGAGCGGAGGCCAGCATCTGCCCCATCGGCGTAGCCGGATTCAATGCCTGTCGAGCCCTTTCGACGCAGAACGATGAGCCGCGGAAGGCCTCCCGTCCCTTCGACGCGCATCGAGACGGCTTCGTCATTGGGGAGGGCGCCGCCGTGCTCGCGCTCGAGAGCATGGACAGCGCCATCGAGCGGAACGCGACGCCGCTGGCCGAACTCGTGGGCTACGGCGCGACCGCGGACGCCTATCACATCACGCAGCCCGCTCCCGAGGGAGAAGGCGGAGCACGGGCCATGAGGCTGGCGCTGAAGGGCGCGCAGCTCGAACCCCGTGAGGTCGATTACATCAACGCGCACGGAACCTCAACACCGCTCAACGACAAGTTCGAGACGATGGCTACCAAGTCCGTATTCGGAGAGGAAGCCTACAGGATTCCTATCAGCTCCACCAAGTCCATGACAGGGCATCTTCTGGGCGCGAGCGGCGCGTTGGAGGCCGCGATCTGCGTTATGTCGATTGTGAAGTGGACCGTTCCGCCGACGATTAACCTGGAGAATCCAGACATGGATTGCGACCTCGACTACACGCCTCACATTCCCCGTCGCGGCAGGATCAGGACTGCCATGAGCAACTCGTTCGGGTTCGGCGGGCACAACTCTTCGCTGATATTCCAGGTGTTAGAGTAGCATGGTTGGCAAGGAATGGCGTGTACTGGCAGCTCCACCGGCGGGTTTCTCAGATTCCATTGGTCTGCCCGTCTTCCAAGCCCACCTTCTCTACAACCGGGGCATCAGGAATCGTTCAGAGATGGGAGCGTTTCTGAGAGCCGACGCCAGCCTGCTGAACGACCCGATGCTGCTACCCGACATGGAGAGGGGCGTTGCGCGGCTTCAGTCGGCGCTGCGGTCGAGCGAGACCATAGGGGTCTTTGGCGACTTCGACACGGACGGCATCACAGGCACGGCGCTGCTCGCCCGCGCCTTAAGGGACCTGGGCGCGCACGTCGTCACCTACATCCCCGACCGTGTTGACGAGGGCCACGGTCTCAACGACGTGGCCATCCGCCGGCTCTCCGACAAATCGGTTTCGCTGATGCTAACCGTGGACTGCGGCGCGACCTCGATCAGCGAGATCGAGGTCGCAGCCTCGCTGGGCATAGACACGATCATCACCGACCACCACACGGTGTTGACCGAACTGCCCAACGCCTGCGCGGTAATCAATCCGAAGCGGGCCGATTCGCGCTATCCCTACGGCGAACTGACCGGCGTGGGCATGTCGTTCAAGCTGGTCGAGGCGCTCTACGCCGAGCTTGGACGAGAGTGGCCGGGGCACCTGCTGGAGCTTGTCGCCCTGGGAACTGTGGCCGACGTGGGGCCGCTAACCGGGGAGAACCGCTACATGGTGAAGGAGGGCTTGGAGCGGTTGAACACATCGGAGTCTCCCGGGATCTGCGCTCTCGCCGCGGTATCGGGCCAGAAGCTCGGCTCCCTCGACACCGAATCGCTTTCGTTTGGGCTGATTCCGAGGCTCAACTCCGCGGGCCGTCTCGGCCACGCAGGCGTCAGCCTCGAACTGCTGACGGCCACGAGCATGGCGACTGCGGAACCCATGGCTCAGCAACTCGACAGGAAGAACTCCGAGCGACAGCGGGTCACCGAGACGGCCGTGAGAGAGGCGCGGAAGCAGGTCGAAGCGGAGATCACGGCCGGAGGCGCGCCGCCAATCATCATCGTGAGCGGCAGAGACTGGATTCCCGGAATCCTGGGGTTGATAGCCGGCAGGCTGTCCGACACGCACTACCGCCCGGTTGTGGCGGTGGGTCTCGGCGAAGAGGTCAGCAGAGCAAGCGCGCGAAGCATAGCCGAGTTTGACATCGTGGCGGCGCTGGCGGACAGCCAGCAGCTCTTGACTCGCTTCGGAGGCCATCCCCAAGCGGCGGGATTCGCCGTCCCGACCACTTCCCTACCCCTTCTTGTCGGCAGACTGAAGGAGCGCGCGGAGAGGCAGCTCGGCGACCTGTCGCTGGCTCCGGCTATCGAGGTGGATTGCGAGGCGGAGTTGAGCGCGTTGTTGGGGGACAACTTTGGGTTCATACAGTCGCTCGCGCCCTTTGGCGCCGGCAATCACGCGCCGGTGTTTCTCACACGAAACGCCCGCGCGGTCGATGCGCGGCAAGTGGGCGGCGGAGGACGGCACCTCAAGATGCGCGTGGCCCACAACGGCACGACGTTGGACGCCATCGCCTTCCGTCAGGGCGATATGCTGGATGCGACGCGGGGCCGGATCGACCTGGTCTATAACGTTACGCTGGACACCTGGGGCTATCGGCCCAAGATACAGCTCCACGTGATCGACCTGAAGCCGTCGGCGTAGGGACTGTCTTCCCCCTCCCGACTTTCCACCGTCGAGGGGGAAGGGACTGAATTACCGACGCCTTCGCCGGCGCTCGGCCCTCGTGCCTCGCTGGAAGGTTGGACCGGGCTCGTCGAAGGCTTCGTCTCTTGAGGTGAACCTCGCCTTCACGGCGAGAAGCGGAATGGTTACGGCCAGCGCCAGGAGGGCGATGTACTGCGCTTCCTGCATTCCCAACGCCCAGACCTTGTCCTCCCTGGCGAACGTTATCAGAAATCTGCCGACGGAGTAGAGCGCGAGGTACAGGGCGAACAACATTCCGTCTGGTCTGAGCCTTCCCCTGAGCTTCCAGATGAGGAGCAGAACCGCCATGTTCCAAAGCATCTCGTAGGCGATGACCGGGTGCACGGAAGCGTCCACTCCGTTGGCGCATATCCTGGCGTCACTGGCGGGGTTGGTCCAGATAAAGCCCAGCAAGAAGTCGGTGGCCTTGGCGCAATGCTCGCCGTTGACGATGTCGCCCAGCCTGCCGATGGTCTGCGCGAGCAGCAGCGCTGGCGCGGTGAGGTCGGCAATGATTCCCACCGGGTGCTTGGTGAGCAGAGCGTAGGCCGCGCCGCTTGCGAAGCCGCCCAGTATTCCGCCCCATAGTCCGATGCCACCGTTCCATATGGCGATTACCTGACCAAGGTTGTCCTGATAGAAGCTCCAATTGTCGACGACGTGAACGACGCGCGCGCCTATAATGCCGCCGATGATGGCCCAGATGGCAATGGAGTAGATGTCATCGGGGTCGATGCCTTTCATCGGGGCCCAGCGGCCCACGAGAAAGACGGCCGCGCCAACCGCGACAAAACTGAAGAACCCGTGCCAACTCAGGATGAAGGTACCGAGTGTGACCAGATTGGGGCCTATTTCGATTTCGACCATGCAGTCTCCACCCGTCAGAATCGTTTGCCCTCTAAATCTAAGTGTGAAGCGGTGTAGTGTCAAGCCAGGAATCGCCCGACGCGCCCTGCCCTGTTGTGCTAAAATGGGCATTGAGCGGTCTTCAGCCCAGTGGAAAGGGACGCATGAGAGACAGAGTTGACGGCTTTCTGAACTTCATGACGGTGGAGCGCGGGGTCTCTCCCAACACGCAGGCGGCGTACAAAAACGACCTGTACCAGCTTGTGGACTTCCTGGAGAACACCCACTTCAGGGGTAAGAGCGGCTTTGGCTGGGAGCGTGTTGACGAAAGGGCGGTCTCCGAGTACGTCGTCCGGCTGCACGAGTTGGAGTACTCGGACACGACGCGGGCGCGCAAGGTCGCGTCCGCCAGGTCCCTGTTCAGCTTTCTGATGGACGAGGGTGCGATAGCGAAAGACCCAACGGAGAACCTTAGCTCGCCGCGCGTGGGCAGGTCGCTCCCCGAGACGCTGGCCGTCGAAGAGGTGGACAGGCTGCTGGACACCGCATCGAGCGGCGATACTCCGGAATCCAAGCGGGACCACTCGATGCTGGAACTGATTTACGCTAGCGGAATGCGTGTGAGCGAGCTGGTCTCGCTGGATACGGACGACGTCAATCTGGAGCAGAACTCGGTGCGATGCTTTGGCAAAGGGTCGAAGGAGAGAATCATCCCGATCCACCAGAGAGCCGCCGACGCTCTGACCGAGTACATCGAGGAGGCTCGCCCGGAGATTGCGACGAGGCGCTCCGGCAAGGCGACGTTCCTGAACCGGCGGGGTGAGCGGTTGACACGGCAGGGCTTCTGGCTCATCCTCAAGGGGCACGCGAAGCGCGCCGGAATCGAGAGTAAGTTGACCCCTCACACGCTGCGTCACAGCTTCGCCACTCACCTGCTGCAGGGCGGCGCTCCGCTGAGGCACGTGCAGGAGCTCCTGGGGCACGCAAGCATCTCCACCACACAGGTGTACACGCACCTCACCAGCGAGCACGTCAGGGAGGAGTACGACAAGGCGCACCCGAGGGCTAGGTAGTCTTGGGCGGTTGCGCTCCCTTCTTAACCTTCCCCCAAAGGGGGCAGGAAACCTGGGAAGCTTCCCCTGCGGGGGAAAGGCGTCGAGCGCTTCCCGTACTGATGCTTTAGGAGGAATCTAATGCCGAACAAGGGACACAGGACGGCTTCGCGGCAGGCTAAGCTTAGCCAGAAGAAGCGGAAGGGCAGAGGAGGGAGCGCACAGATATTCGACGCGGGACCGAGCGCGCCCCAGGCCCCCACCGCCGTGGTGGAGCCAACGGGCGAATCGACGATGGCGAGCGAGCGTCAGCCGGCCCCCTTTCCGTCCACTCCGCGGCAGGCGAGGGTGTCGAGGTCGCGGGCCGCGGTCGATTTCACTCCAATGGTGTATCGCTACCTGGGCAGGGAGCTTCGGCAGATCGGCGTCATCTCGACCTTCATCGTCGCGGTGCTCGTCGCGCTGACATTCGCGCTGGGCGGCTAACCACTCCACTATCTGCCGCATAAGTTGAGAAATCACCAAGAGTTGACACACCATATCGAAGAGATGCAGCGGCGCAAGTTCAGCGAGCGATTGAGGGCAGTTCCCACCTCGCCTGGAGTCTATATCATGCGAGACGACTCCGGGGTGGTGCTCTACGTGGGCAAGGCGGCGAGCCTTCGCAGCCGCGTTCGCTCGTACTTCTCCAGTACGCCCAATCTCGTGCCCAAGATCCGCAACATGATGGGCAAGGTCGCCGACTTCGAGTTCATAGTAACCGAGTCAGAACAGGAAGCGCTCATCCTCGAGTGCAACCTCATCAAGGAACACCAACCCACATACAACGCGCGGTTGAAGGATGACAAGAGCTATCCATTCATAAAGATAGACGTCTCTGAGGACTTTCCGCAGGTTTACATCACGCGGAAGATTCCCAAAGACGGCTCGCGCTACTTCGGCCCCTTCGCCAGCGCGAGCAGCGTTCGCAGGACACTGAGCCTCCTCAAGAAGCTGTTCCCCTACCGCTCGTGCACGAAGACCATTACCGGAACGGACTCTCGCCCCTGCCTCGACTTCTACATTCACCGCTGCGTGGGTCCGTGCATTGGCGCGGTCAACCGGGAGCAGTACGCCGAGATCATCGACCAGGTGGTGCTGTTCCTGGAGGGTAAGACGAACCGCGTGGTCAAGTCCATAGGACGCAGAATGGAGGCGGCCGCGGAGAACCTGGAGTTCGAACGGGCGGCGGCGTTGCGCGACCAGTTGAGGGCTATCGAGAAGGTGAATGAGGGACAGAAGGTGTTGCACCTAACCTCTGAAAACCTGGACGTTATCGCGTTGGCTCCAGGCGCGCGCGAGGCTTGGGTTGAGGTGTTCTTCGTCCGTCAGGGCAAGCTGATAGGCCGCGACAACTTCATTATGGCGGGAACGGAGGACGACGAGCCGCGAAAGATAATGACGGCCTTCGTCGAACAGTTCTACGACGCCACGCCGTATGTGCCGCCGCGCATCCTAGTGCAGCATCCGCTGGAGGACGCCGGGCCAATCGAGGATTGGCTGCGCGCCAAGCGGCAGGGACCGGTGCGCGTGCAGACCCCTCAGCGGGGCCAGAAACGCAAGCTGGTGCAGATGGTCGCGGAGAACGCCAGCCAGGGATTGGAGCAGCTCGAGATCAAGCGCGCGTCGGACAACGCGAACCTGGACGCGGGCCTCGCCGAGCTTCAGGAGGCGTTGAGCCTGCCCGCGCCGCCCAGACGCATCGAGTGCTACGACATCTCGAACATCCAGGGAACGAACGCGGTGGGCAGCATGGTGGTGTTCGAGGACGGGCGGGCCAAGCCGGCGCACTACCGCCGCTTCAAGATAAAGTCCGTGGAGGGCGTTGACGACTATTCGATGATGCGAGAGATGCTGAGCCGGCGCTTCAAGCGACTGGCGAAGGAGCGCGAAGCCCCGACGTCCAACGGTGCGCAGGACGAGGGCGACGATGCGTCGAAAGCGGATAGCTGGGGCGTCGCGCCTGACCTCGCGCTCATAGACGGCGGCAAGGGACATCTGGGAGCAGCCTTGCAGGTGTTTCTGGAGCTTGGAATCGACTTTGTGCCGCTGGCGAGCCTAGCCAAGGAGAACGAGGAGCTTTTCATCCCCCAGATGCAAGAGCCCATCGCGCTGCCTCGCAACTCTCAAGGGCTGTTCCTGGTGCAGAGGGCACGGGACGAGGCGCACAGGTTCGCCATCACGTTCCACAGACAGCGACGCTCCAAGAAGAGCGTGCAGTCGGCGATTGACTTGGTGCCGGGGATCGGACCGAAACGGCGGCGTATGCTGATGCGGCAGTTCGGCTCTGCGAAGGGCATCAGGGAGGCCACGCTGGAGGAGGTTGCGGCGGCGCCGGGCATGACGCTAAAGCTGGCGCGCAGGGTGAAGAGCTACCTGTGACGGGCGGTTCGCAGGCATGGATGGGTGGTTTTCGTTTTGGTTAGGTGGAGAAATGGGGTTGCCAGAATCAGGGCGGCACTCCACTGTAGGGGCGACCGGTTGGTCGCCCCTACGCCAGCACACAGACGGTGCGATGAATTCGTGATAGGCGCGTCAATGCGTTCCCGCATTTTGCAGGCAGAATGACGAGCGGCGCTACCTTGCTCTAGACGCCTGTGTTACGGCGTCTAGGCCGGATGCGGTACTATTCCTCCACAGGGCTTCGCGCCTCGTTTTCCGTTTTGGTTAGGTGCCGCTAGAATCGGCGTTTAGGCGCTCTCCGATCCCCTGTCGTCTCCGCCGGAGCGCGTTGCCATCCTGGTGAAAGGGCTCAGCAGGTTGGTGAACTCCATCGGGAAGATGAACTTGGTAGAGGGGCTGGAACCGAGCTGCTTGAGTGTATCGAAGTACTGCAAGCTCAGCGTGTTGGCATCGACGTTCTGGGCTACGGAGTAAATACGGTCCAGGGCTGTGCTGAAGCCCTCAGCGCGTAGAATGGCGGCCTGCTGGTCGCCCTCGGCGGACAGGATCTCGGACTGTCGGTCGCCCTCGGCGCGCAGGATTGCGGCCTGCTTCTCGCCTTCGGCGACGGTGACGGCGGCCTGCCGTGTGCCCTCGGCCTCGGTGACTGCTGCGCGTCGGAAGCGCTCCGCGGACATCTGTCGGTTCATGGCGTCCTGGATGTCGCGCGCCGGCTCGACCTCTCGTATCTCTACCTGGGTTACCTTGATGCCCCAGCGCTCGGTCACCTCGTCCAGCTTCTGACGCAACAGTTCGTTAATGCGGTCTCGCTGAGACAGAACCTCATCGAGTGAAATCTCGCCGATGACGGCTCTGAGCGTGGTGGTGGCTATTCCAATGACCGCGCCCCGGTAGTCAACGACCTCGATAACCGCTTTCTCGGCGCTGTCCTCCATCACGCGCATGTAAACCAGGAAGTCTATGTCTATGGGAGCGTTGTCCCGCGTGATGTTGGTCTGGCGGGGAATGTCGATGACGGCCTCGCGAAGGTCTATTCTCCTGTATGTGTTGAAGGGCCATAGTAACAGCTGCAACCCCGGCGGCCTCAGTCCGGAGAATTTGCCCAGCCAGAAGAGGGCTACGCGCTCATACTGCTTGATGATTGTAAAGTGGGGTATCAACTCTTTCTCCTTCCGTTTCTATTGACTCGGCCTGAACACTTTCAACGTGAGTCCCTCAACATCGGACACGATCACCTCCTCGCCTTCCGATATTGGCTCTCCCGAATCGGTCACCGCGCTCCACATCTCGCTGCGAAGCCGCACAGACCCGCTTGGATTGAGCTCGGTCGTGGTCTTGCCAATCTGGCCCACAAGGTGACGGAAGGCGCTTTCATACTCCGCTGCCCTAGCCTGCCTGAGGGCCCTGAGAAAGAACCCAAGAGAAATGAAAATGATGGCGGAGAGTATGCCTATCACCCAGAGGTTTACTCTAAAGCTGGGAGAGGGAATCGGCGGAGGGCTGAGTCCCCCGAATAGCATGAAGGCTCCGACGATGAAGCTGATCCCCGCACCGATAGCGAACACGCCGATGCCGGGAGCCTGGGTCTCAAGGTAGAGCAGCAGCGCCGCCAGCGCGATCAGGCCGAGCCCCACCCAGTTCACGGGCAGGTTTGTGATCGCGACGAATGCCAACGCGAGCGCGATTACGCCGCCAACACCAGGCAGGATCATTCCCGGATTCATCAGTTCAATGAGAATCCCGATGCAGCCGATGCTGAGAAGCAGGAACGCGACGTTGGGGTTCGCCAGTACGCCGATGAAGATTTCCAACGGCGTCGCTTTTATGGAGTCAATCGCCAGTCCGCGGGTTTCGAGGGTGACCTCACCGCTCACGAGGGTGACCCTCATACCGTCGAGCTGCGCAAGAAGGTCCCCGATGTCCTGGGCTACCAGGTCGATGACGTTGTCGTCCAGAGCCTCGGTAGCCGAGAGAGAGACGGCGCTCTGGACCGTCTGCTCCAGCGTCCGCGGGTTGCGCCCCCGCTCTTCAGCGATGCTTCGCATGAATGCCGCGGCGTCCTGGGTGGCCTTGGACTTCATGGTATCGGGCAGGTCCTCCCCATCGCCGGCGACGGGGGCGGCCGCGCCGATATTGGTTCCCGGCGCCATGGCGGCGACGTGCCCCGCCGCGGTGATAAAGGTTCCGGCGGATGCCGCCTGAGCGCCTGGAGGGGAGACATAAACGACTACGGGGATCGGCGAGGTGAGCAGTTTTTCTACGATGTCACGGGTGGAAGAGAACAGACCGCCCGGGGTGTTGAGTTGGACTATCAGAACGCTGGCGCCGCCGTCCAGTGCGGTGCCCACGCCGCTAGAGACGCGGCGAGCAGCCAGCGGATCGATGGCGCCGTCGATGGTCACGATGGCGGCGTGGTGGTTGGAGGCGCTCGCGGGGATGCCCTGCCCGATCAGAAAGCCGCCAAAGCCGAGAACGATGAACGCCAGGGCCGCGAGCCTCCAGGCGGGAACTGCCCAGCCCTGCCGTGTGAACGCGGCGGTTGTCTCAGGCTTGCGTGCCAGCGCGCGGCGGGCCATGGATAGCGTCAAGATGCAGGTCCCTGTACGAGGATTGAGGCTCCGTTTGTCTCAACTGAACGCCCTGTGAGGCTCTTCCCTCCAATGGTAGCGGCAACCAGCGCAAAACGCAAAGCATGATATGTCGCTATAACCTATGTAAAACGTAAAACATGGTGGTATCGCCTAGCCTACGCAAAATGCAAAGCATGATAGTAGCTATAACCTATGTAAAACACAAAGCATGGCGGGTATCCCCTAACCTACGCAAAACGCAAAACGTCCCTGCGTCCGTAGTAGTGGGTAGCGTCAGTAGCTGATGACGTCGGCGTGAAAGGCGGAAAACCCCTCTGAGGCGCGCGTGCAGACAGGCTCTCCTCTCTCCTGCGCGACGGCGGCAACGAGGGCGTGGTAACTGAGCGGACTTCTCCGCTCATCATCGAGCGCGGCGAGCAGCAGTCCGGCCCTCTTCGCGGCATCGACGGAGAGTGGGGCCTCTTCGAGAAAGCTCAAGAGGGCAGCGTAGGCCATCTCGGTTCTGCGGTCCAGGGACGGCTCTTGCCAAAGCTCATAGACGGTAACGGACGACACCGAGGCCGTCGCCCTTCCGTCGATGACCTGCTCAACGATAGAGCGAGCAGCGGGCACACCCTTGAGGTAGTCGCGAAAGAGGGTTATGTCGAGCAGCATGTCAGCCATGATAAATCTCCCCTACCCGCCCCCGAGCTGCCAGGGGTAGGCAAAACGGGAATTGCAAGTATCTCTGTGTACATGTCATTCCGAGCGCAGCCGAGGAACCCACGAAGTGGCTAGCCGCTCGGCAATCCAGAGTCTTCCGATTGCAACTACCGCCCTGCCTGTAACAAGCCAACCGGTGCGGCGACGTCATGGCGTTGTCTGCAATGCGCCATTCTGGATTCCTCGGTTCGCTACGCTCACTCGGAATGACATACGTTGACCTGAATTGCGATGTCATAGCTATGACTTGTAGCTATGAACCGCCAAATACCTACCCTTGTCAGCCGCCTCCGGGGAAGGCTGCGAGAATTGTCCTCGCCAGGGGCCCGGCTATGAGTCCGGCCCGGATCTGATGAGCTTTTGGGCTTCCTCTTTGGTGAGCTCCACCGGGGAGCCGAGCGGCTGCCTGGATTGCAAGCGGATGTATTCGTCATCCCAGACGGAGGTGGGGGCGACGGCCGGAGGCTGTGCGCCAGCGGCTTGCTGGCCGGACAGCGCGAGTTCCAGCGCGTGCTCTACAAACTCCCTGAGAGACATACGCAGCTCGGCGGCCTTGCCCTTCGAGGCTAGATATAGGTCTTCCCTAACAGCCGCGTATAGCTGGCGGGTGGGCTCCTCATTCTTCTTTCGTGGCATAGCGCTATTAAGATATTGAAATAGTCTTCTATTGTCAATGGGTCTGATTTGCCATTTTGCGCCGATCCGGGAACGCATGTGGAGGGTTGGCGAGTCGACAGTGGGGACGTTTGCGGCGGCCCACAGGCGCGCGTGGGTTACGCATATGGAACAATGGCGATATGGAGAAGGAGTGTGTCAGTTAATCAGTGGGTCGGCGGGTTCCCGGCGCATCAGCAGACCCTCGGCCGGGACCAACCGCATCCTTATGGTATCTACACCGAGGCGGAATGTCTCCAACGTTACAACTCCCAGCAGAGGTGCGGCGTTCTCGTCACCGAACACTACGGGCACGACGAACTGCCGGCCATCGAGCCTGACCATGGTCTGCCCGATTCCTATCTCCGTTCTGGCGCCGTCCGCCAACACGAACGACCCTCTTTCGAGCGGGCGCACTCCCAGTCTTACCAGCATGGGAGATGGCAGGGTTGTGTAAGTTGCGTCGGTGTCAACCAGGGCATCCACTCGCTCGAAACGACGTCCTTCGGGATCCCCTACTTCCATTTCGACGCGGAATGTTCCCTTATTGGTCTCCTTCGTGTTGCGGTGTCGGTTGCACCCAATGATAGCAGAATGCCCCGGAGGTGTGAGAGCGTTGGCAATCGGACGCCGCGTTGCTCATGCTATAATGTGGGCGCTATGAAGGTTGTTATTGCGCCTCAGGCGTTCAAGGGGAGCATATCCGCTGTTGAGGCGGCCAAGGCTATGGAGAGAGGCGTCCGCAGGACGCTGCCTGACGCGACGGTCTGCTTGACGCCGGTGGCGGACGGCGGAGACGGCACTCTGGAGACGCTGGTGGGGATTTCGTCGGGCCGGGTGATCGGTTCGAGGGTGACGGGGCCGCTTGGCGACGAGATCGAGGCGGAATGGGGAGCTATGGGCGACGGTAACACGGCTGTCATAGAGATGGCGCGAACCTCTGGCCTCGCGTTGCTGCCCGCGGAGAGTCGAAATCCCCTGGCCACGACCACATATGGGCTGGGCGAGGCGATTTTGCGCGCCCTGGATAGCGGGTTCCGCCGCTTCATCATTGGAATCGGCGGCAGCGCGACGAATGATGGCGGGGCGGGTATGGCGCAGGCCTTGGGGATAAGCCTTGTGGACGACAAGGGCCGGGAACTGCCGTTTGGCGGGGAGTCCCTATCCCGACTGGAGAGAATCGACACCTCTGGGCTGGACGCTAGGGCGCGGGAGTCCAAGTTCATGGTGGCCTGCGACGTGAGCAATCCGCTGACCGGCCTCGAGGGGGCATCGGCGATCTACGGGCCACAGAAGGGCGCGACCCCGGAGATGGTGGCGCGGCTCGACTCCGCGCTCCAGCGATTCGCCGAGGTAGTCAAGCGCGACATAGGCGTCGAAATCGACGACATGCCGGGCGCGGGCGCGGCGGGAGGCCTCGGAGGAGGGTTCGTCGCGTTCCTCGAGGGCGAGTTGAGGCCGGGCGTGGACATCGTGCTTGGCACCGTGGGAATAGATGAGCAACTGGTTGACGCCGACCTGGTCATCACCGGCGAGGGCTGCCTGGACTACCAAACGGTCTATAACAAGGCCCCGATAGGCGTGGCCCGTAGAGCCAGGGCGCGGGGCATTCCGGTGATTGCGGTGGCGGGCTCCCTGGGCGAGGGCTACCCCGTCGTGCACGAGCACGGCATAGACGCAGCGGCAGCCATCACTCCCGCGCCGATGAGCCTGGAAGACTCCTCACGCCTGGCCTCTGAGTTGATCGCGGACGCCACGGAGCGGGCGATGCGCCTCATGGTAGTGGGAGGCAGGGTGTTCGGGAGTGGGTAGCGGCAGGGTGATTCTGATTGCGAGGATAACACATGGGATGGTCTGTCCATCATCCAACCGGGTTGATCTACTACGCGCGCCAGCAATGCTATACGGGTTACACGCTGGTGACCAACACGGGCGGCGAACACGCGACGCTGATAGACATGGAGGGCCGCATCTGCCATCGCTGGCGCTCCGATAGGGGCATTCCCCACGCTTACCTGCTCCCCGGCGGCAACCTGCTGTGCCGCATGAGGCCGCCGTCGGACGTCGAGGGAGCGCCCGGCTTTGGAGGCTCATCAGCGGGGCTTTTCGAGCTCGACTGGGAAGGCAACGAGGTGTGGGTGTACGAGGAGCCGATGGTTCACCACGACTTCGTTCGGCTGCCGAACGGCAACACGCTTACGCTTATCTGGGAAGAGGTGTCCGAGGAGCTGACTTCGCGGATACGCGGCGGTTATTCCTCTGACGGGGACCCCGAGATGATGTTCGGCGACGTGCTGAGGGAGGTCGCGCCCGACGGCTCCGCCGCGCGGGAGTGGCGCTTGTGGGAGCACATGGACGTCGAGGAGGACGTCATCTGTCCCCTGGAGGGCCGGCGGGAATGGACTCATGGCAACTCTATCGACCTGACGCCTGAGAGCGACTTCCTGCTCAGCTTTCGGCAGATAGACACCGTTGGCATCGTGAGCAGGGAGACGGGGGAGTTTCGCTGGAAGTGGGGGCCGGGTCTGTTGTCTCACCAGCACAACGCCACGTTCCTCGACAACGGCCGGGTGCTGGTATTCGACAACGGGCCGCACCGGCGTGGGCCAAGCGGGTCGAGGGTAGTGGAAGTGGACCCCGCGACGAGCGAAATCGCGTGGGAGTACAAGGGGATGCAGCCGATACAGTTCTTCAGCTTTCACATCAGTGGAGCGGAGCGTCTGCCGAATGGGAACACGCTGGTGTGCGAGGGCGGCGCGGGGCGGCTGCTGGAGATTACGCCGAGCAAGGAGATCGCGTGGGAGTACGTGAACCCGTTCTTCGTGCCGGACTCCAGGTTTGGCGGCGTCAACAACAACTCGTACCGGGCGCACCGGTACGGGCCGGAGCATCCGGCGCTGAGCGGCCGGGATCTGGACCCGGGCAGGCACGCGAATCTCAACCGGCTGTACGAGAGGTTGTGAGGGTAGTTTTTCAGAAGCCGGACTCTGACTATTCGTAGCCGGGTGGAGGATGGAAGGCTTCCAGCTCCTTTTCGACGAGCGCGGCGAAGCGCATTGGCGTGCGGTCTTCGAGGTAGGGGCCTACGGCCTGTAAGCCGATGGGGAGGCCGGAGCGGGTTTGGCCGAACGGGAACGCGGTGGCGGGCTGACCGCAGAGTGTCGCGACAGCCGGGTACACGGTTTGGAGGCCGTAGGATACCGCCTGGCCGTTTATGTCCAGCGCTCGCTTGGGCCAGGGCGCGTCGGTGTGCGGGAAGGCCGGGACGAGGGTTATGGGCGCGAGAAGCACGTCCCACTCGCGGAAGAATTCGCGGTACGCCTGTCGGAAGCGCTCTCGTTCGGCGAGCCAGGCGATGTACTCTGCTCCGCTTGCCTCCAGGCCGAGGGCCGTCGCTATGTCGAATTCGTTTCCGCTTGCGCGCATGTTCTGGGCAAGACGGCGCCGCTGCTCGGCGTTTGGCGGCGCGGTCATCAGCGCCAGTATCGAGGAGTAGAGTCGGTGATGGGGGCGGAGATCGCCAAAGCCCTCGGGCTGGGCCTCCTGAACGATAGCGCCTCTTTCTCTGAGGGCTGCTGTCAGCCTTTGCTGGGCCTCTACTATCTCGTTGTCCACGGGAAGCCATTCGATGGGCGGCAGCACGGCTACACGGAACCCGGCGAGCTCATCGTGCCGCGCCCTGGGGACGTGGAGACGCCAGGCGACGTCTTCGCCAACGTCCGGCCCTGCGATCACGTTGAAGGCGAGCTCGAGGTCAATTGCGGAGCGGGCCAACGGGCCCTGGACGGGCAAGACGACGCCGGCGTTCGGCATGGGCGAGCCTGGGAAGTGCCCGCTGCGCGGCAGAGCGGTCTCGCTGGGCTTGTGCCCGTAGATGCCGCAGAAAGCCGCCGGGACGCGAATGGAGCCGCCTATGTCGCTGCCGAACTCGAGGGGGGACAGGGCTGCGGCGACCGCGGCGGCGCCTCCGCCCGTGCTGCCTCCTGGAGTGCGGGCCAGGTCCCAGGGGTTGTTGGAGCGGCCAAAGATGGGATTCGCGGACTGCCAGTCGCCGGCGTTGGGCGGGACGTTTGTCTTGCCGATGATGACTGCGCCGGCCTCGCGCACGCGGGCGGCCAGCCGCGAGTCGGCCGCGGGAACGCGGTCGGCGAACGCCTCCAGGCCGGCCGTGCCGGGCAGCCCCTCGACGTCGATGCAGTCCTTGATGGTAAGGGGAAGGCCAAGCAGCGGGCGCTCGGAGCCTCGCGCCCTCTCCGCGTCGGCTGCCTCGGCGAGTGTTCGCGCATGTTCGTAGTCGGGCGTTACGATGGCGTTCAGCGTCGGGTTGAAGCGCGCGACGCGGGCCAGGTGAAGCTCTAGGAGCTCGACGGCCGATAGCTGGCGCTCCCTGAGAGCGCGCATCATGTGGCTTGCCGGCGAGTAGGGTTGGATTTGGTTTGTCGTCATGGCGCGCCACCTAGGCGACCGGCTAGGCGGTCGCGGCGGCTGGCTCCTCCTCGAGGCTCCGGGGGAACTTGCCGGTGAAGAGGTCGCCGTCGGCGGGCCACTCTTCCTTTGGGCTTTCGTAGAAGACCTCGATTTCGTTGCCGTCGGGATCGAAGAGATAGACGCCGATGGAGATGCCGTGGTCGCCGATGCCCCCGATGTTGACGTCCTTTCGCTTCATATCCTGGTACAGGGTTTTGAGGTCATCGAAGGTCTCCATCTCCCAGGCGAAGTGGAAGAGGCCAACTCTGTCCTTCTCAGGGCCGGGGGCTTCCTCGCCTACTGGCACGAGGGCGAGCTCGTGAGAAGAGGCATCGCCCGCGCTCATGAAGGTCATGCTTCCGGGGCGCTTGTTGGTGACGTGGAGGCCCAGAACGTCGGTGTAGAAGCGCTCCGACGCTTCCAAGTCTCGCACTCGTATTACCAGATGACCAAGCTGCTTGGGTTTGACCATGGGAACCTCCTCTAGTGGTTTGTCGGTATTTCAGTTTACCAGATTTGGCGGCTCAGGGGTTGGTTTGCCAGGTTACGAGAGCGTTGCGTCTTGGGGGGACGCCCCTGATGGCGTAGCCTTCGGGTGTCCGGCTGATAAGCTCCTGGGCTACGGCCTCCAGGCGTCTTTCGGCTTCTGTTCCGGGCGTTATCCAGAGGAAGCTACGAGCCTGCCGCACTATCTCTTCACGGCTCTCGTAGGTTGTGGGGGCGTTGGGAGGGAGCATGCGGACGTCTGGGTATATGTCCATTTCCCAGAGGACCTGGAGGAGCTCGGGCAGCGCGGGCATGTTCAGGCGCTCCTCACCGTAAACGGGTTTCCAGAAGGGCGCGACCCGGCTTGGGGGCGACTCCATGAACACGAAGATGGCGACGCGACGCGCGGCGTGGGAAGCCAGCTTGCCGATGAAGGCGTCGATCTCGGTTACGCCGTAAACCACGTGGGCGCAGACCACGAGGTCGGCGGGTGGTGCGATGGCCTCCTCCCAGATTGCCTGCACTAAGGTGATGTTGTGCACCTCGGCCTCTTTGGCGACTTCTCGCAGCTGCTCGAGCATGGACTCGGAAGGCTCGACGACGGTGACGTGACGGCAGCGCAGCGCGAGGGGCAGTGCGAGCCTCCCGGCGCCGGCCCCTACGTCGAGCACTGTTGTACCGGGTTCGACCATCTCGAACAGCCTGTCGAGGACAGGGTCTCCGGTTGCGTTAAGGTCGGCCCTGAAGCTTGCGGCGCGGCTCCGCCAGAAGTCCGCCCCCGGAGGCGCGTCTCTCTGAACGCTCAGAGACTGTTCGTGATGCCTCTCTACCCTGCTCTTCCAACGCTCTGTCGCGGACAAATTCTGCCCCTACCCCCTTCTAACGCTATCGCTTCAGGGCGTCATAGCACGCGCGAGCGAGGCCGCCTAGGAGCCGTGAGGTGGCCGTGTGGCCGGGCGTGCCGTCGGGAAGTTCAACTGGCACGTTCTCAGTGTACACGGTGAGGACGCACAAGGGCCTGTCGTCCTGGAATATGATGCCGGCGTCGTTGAAGTTACGCGAGCCTGTGCCGGTCTTGTGCGCCACTCTCGCCTCCTGGGGAAGCATGGAGGGCAGCCGGGTGTTGAGCTTCTGCCACAGCAGGATGTCCATGCCCAGTTTGCACAACTCAGGCGTGCAGCCGAGCTTGGCGGCGGCGTCCGCGTCGGTGGTTCCCTGGAGAATTAGCTCCAGCAGCAGGCCGACGTCGTTGGGCGTCGTGGCGTTCACCGCGTCCACGGGATGGTTGCGGTCGAGGTTGTTGGGCGGGATTCCGTGCCTGTGAGCGGTTCCGCTCATACCGATGGACTGGCAGAGCCGGTTCACCGCGTCGAGTCCAACGAGATCGGCCACTGTGCCTGTGCAGGTGTTGTCGCTGACGATGATCATCATGACCAGGTGGTCCCGGAGCGGCAGCACGAATCCCGGCTGAAGGTGCTGGAAGCAGCCAGAGTTGTTGTTCTGGTACCTGGCCTGGATGGGGATGGGCTGGTCGAGGGACAATGCGCCCTCGTTGACGGCGCCGAGCGCGGTCATCATGATGGCGATTTTGCGGGTGCTGGCGGAGGGCACGACAACGCCGCCGTTGCGGTGCGCGGCCTCGCCTGTGTCGAGGTCTTTGAAGTACCATCCAGTGTGAAACGGGTAGTCGTCGCACAGGTCGTTTAGGGTCTTAGCCAGAGATAGGGTTCCCACCTGGGTAGCCACTGTTCCACCTCCATAAGGTACTGATAGGCAACGAAAGGGCCGATGCCGCCAATTATGGCAGGTAGCGCGCGCGTTGCCAAGAGCGCGGCGCGGCGCGAGCCTGTATCAATTTGGTAGGCGCCTCCCGCGAGAGCGACTTCTCCCTTGATGGGAGAGAGCTGGGGTCAGGGTGACACCCCACCGACTAAACTGGTACAGCTTCGCCCTCCGTGCGACCTATTGACATATACGAACGCGCGTGCTACCATACTCCCATCACGCACAACCGCCATCGCTCTCGCCCGCCAGACCGCGACACCAATTGCGCGACTGATGTGCGAAAACCACAGAAACAAGTGTCTCATTTCCTGTACAAACAACCGCGACCCTACTACATTCCAACTCAGAAACATCCCCTAGGCCCTCTCACGGCGTCACAGACCCCAAGTAGGAATGAGACACAATGAATCAACATGAGACACCCACAGGCGTTTTTCCGCCAGCGAAAACATCAATCCGTCCAGATGCGAGCTAATCCCACACCGACGTTGCATCCTGGAAGGCGCCGGAACCCAGCCGACCTGGTTGGCTTGTTGTCATAGGCAGGCGCTGGCGTCCCCTCGAATCTGAAAAGCTGCCAGATGGGAACCTGTACCAGTTTGGTAGGCGTCTCCCGCGAGAGCGATTTCTCCCTCTCCCTCGATGGGAGGGGGCTGGCGTGAGGGTGACACCCCACCGACTAAACTGATACAGCATCGCGGGGCGCAATCCAATTGCAAACAACCAGCTTACGGTGTATCCTCTTGTGCGAAAGCCCTCTGCCGGGTTGGGTTGGGCGCGGCGGGATTCGGCGGTCTGGCAGGGCGACATTCCGGGTCTGTGGAGAAGCCGTCTATGACGCTGCGGGGAGTCTTGGACTCGCCATTGAGTTGGGCGATTGTGGGATTCGCAATCGGAGCGGCCCTTGGAGTCAACAGCCTGTCGGTGTGGCTGGTGGTCGCGGGACTCGCCGGGTTCCTGGTGAACATGCGGCTGCGCGGAGCGGTGGAGCAGCGGACTGAAGGCTGGCTGTTCGCGAGTGGGCCGGTGTTCATCGTCGCGTGGCTGGCTGGCTTCGTGGTGCGAGGAGTGGCGCTTGGATAGCCGGCCAGTTCGTCGGTAGTTGAGGGCCGGGCGCGATTGCCAGAATCGGGATTGTGGCGTGTAGAGTCTTCCCATTCTTCCGCTTAAGGTGGTGATTCCTTTGCGCCAGACATCCTCTCCTCTCAAGGCATCCCTTTTCGTTACTTGCATCATCGACCAGTTCTATCCCGAGGTTGGGGAGAGCGTGGCGCGAGTGCTGCGCCGGTTGGGTGTGGACCTTGACTTTCCGCGAGGGCAGACCTGCTGCGGTCAACCGGCGTTCAACTCGGGTTTCTGGAGCGACGCCAGGCCTTTGGCGAAGCGGTTTCTGAGGACGTTTCGCGGGGAGCGGTACATAGTCGTGCCGTCGGGTTCGTGCGCCAGTATGCTGCGCGTCTTCTACCCGGAACTGCTGGAGAACGACCCTAAACAACTCGAGCTGGCGCAGGAGCTGATCCCCCGCGTCTATGAGTTTTCTGAGTTCATTGTTGACGTGATGGGCATCGACGACCTGGTGCCGTACCTTGACGGCTCGAAAGCGGCGCAAGGCCGCGCGGTTACCTATCACGAGGCTTGTCACCTGCGGAGAGAGTTGGGCGTTACGACTCAACCGCGTGCGCTGATAGAGTCGATTCCCGGGGTCGAGCTTGTGGAGATGGAGCAGAGCGACGTTTGCTGCGGCTTTGGCGGGACGTTCTCGGTGAAGTACGCGGACATCTCCGGCGCGATCCTGCAGGACAAGATCGACAACGTTCGGGCAACGCGAGCGGGCACGCTGGTGGCCTGTGACAGCAGTTGCCTTATGCACATAGGCGGCGGTATGGAGAAGCAGGGGGTCGAGGTTCGGCCCGCGCACCTGGCGCAGCTAATCGACGAGAATATGCGGCCGTGAATGCGGAGGGTTGTCAGAATCAGGATGGTTTTGATTCTGAGATTTTCAGGATGGTTGTGACGGTCGGGAGGCGGCCACAAGGGTCTGCCGCTGCGGAGAGCGTCGTATTCGAGGGGTTGTTGAGGTCTGTTAGAGCAGCCACTATATCGGCATGGACGGCCCACGCGCTGGCCTGGGCCGCCGGGGTCTGGTTGACGTTCGGGCCTACGTACGAGGGCATGTCGGTGACGCCGGCGCTCCCCGGTGAGGAGCCCGGCGGCGGGGCTGTAAGGTTTACCACAACGCTAGTAGAGGTAAACGGCTTGTACGTGCTTCTCTGGTTGCTTCTTCCTGTGCTGGTGACGGGTATTGGGCTGTTAGCCATCCACCTTGCCAATAACAGCTACGCAAGGCACAGAATAATCCTCTGGTGCGCTGTTGTGGCGCTGCTGGGATTCTGTGCCGTGGGCGTCTTCTCCATCGGGGTGTTCTATCTACCGGCTGCGCTTGCGCTTTTCTTCGCAGCGGTCACCGACCACAAAGGCGAGGCCCAAACCGCGTAGAAGAAGGGCTGGAGAGAACAGGCCGGAATAGGCGCAGGAGGGGTTAGAGGCGGCCAGATGGGGGTGGCTAGGCCGCGCTGAGTCTTTGCAGGATTTCTGTCACCCTGGTCCGGCGCTCGGTAATGGTTTGGAGGCGGCTGCGCTCGCGCTCGACCACTTCTTCAGGTGCCCGGGAGAGGAAGTTTTCATCGGACAGGAGTTGGGCGGCTTTGTTCTGTTTGGCGTCGAGTTCTTGCTGCTCTTCGGCCAAGCGGGTCCGCTCTTTGTCCAGGTCTATCAGGCCTCCGAGCGGGATGTTGAGGGTGGCGCTTTCGAGGACCAGTGAGACGCGGCCGGTCATCGTGTCGTTGGTGGTCTCGGGGGATACTGTGAGCGGGTCGATGCGGGCGAGCGCGGCGATGGCGTTCGACTCGCGGCGGATGGCGGCGGCCAGTGGACCGGCTTCAACGGCGGCCTCCAGGGTCTGGTTTGGCTGAATCTTGAGTTCGGCGCGGAGGTTGCGAACCGAGCGCACGATGTCGATAATCGCGCCGATCTCCGACTCGGCGGCCTCATCTAGGAGGGCCTCGTCCAGCTCGGGATACGGGGCGATGATGAGCGCCTCCGGGCGGTCCGGCTCTTCCGGGAGCAGCTCCATCAGCCTTTGCCAGATTTCCTCCGTGATGAAGGGCATGAAGGGGTGCAGAAGGCGCAGTATTCGCTCCAGCACGTGGGCGAGCGTTGGCAAGGGCGACGGCTCGCCGTCCGATGGGGAGCGCAGGCGTATCTTGGCGAGCTCGATGTGCCAGTCCGCGAACTCGCCCCACATGAAGTCGTGGATGACGCGCTGGGCCTCACCGAAGTTGTACTCGTCCATGAAGCGCTGAACCTGGCCGGCGACGCGGTTGAGGCGGCTGACAATCCAGCGGTCCTGGCAGTGCGTTGGGGAAGGTTCGTGCCAGCCGTGCAGTCCGTCCGCGCCCTCGAGATTGGACATAGTGAAGCGGGCGGCGTTCCAGAGCTTGTTGGCGAAGTTGCGGCTGGCCTCCAGCCTGCCCTGGTTGAGGCGCATGTTGTTGCCCGGCGAGTTGCCGGTGGTGAGCGCGAAGCGCAGGGCGTCCGCGCCGTACATGTCGATAAGTCCGAGCGGGTCGAGCACGTTGCCCTTGGACTTGCTCATCTTGACGCCCTCGGGGTCGAGCAGGAGGCCGTGCAGATAGACGGCGCGGAAGGGAACGTCGCCCATATTCTCGATGCCCAGCACTATCATGCGGGCGACCCAGAAGAAGAGGATGTCGTACCCGGTCTCGAGGACGGAGCCAGGGTAGAAGTAGTCGAGGTCATCGGTCTGGGCGGGCCAGCCGAGCGTGGAGTGAGGCCAGAGGCCGGAGCTGAACCAAGTGTCGAGAACGTCGGGGTCTCTTTCGAGGACGTCGGAGCCGCACGCGGGGCAGGACGTAGGGTCGTCGTCCTCGACGATGACCTCATCGCAGCGTTGGCAGTACCAGACGGGGATCCGGTGTCCCCACCATAGCTGGCGGCTGATGCACCAGTCCCTGATGTTGTCCATCCAGTTGAAATAGACCCTTGTGAAGCGCTCTGGGATGATGACGATGGAGCCGTCGGCCACGCGCTCCCTTGCGGGCCTGGCGAGCGGCTCCATTCGCACGTACCACTGCTTGCTGATGATGGGTTCTACCACGTCGTCGCAGCGGTCGCAGTGTCCGACCGAGTGGTGGTAGGGTTCGATTTTCTCGAGCAGGCCGCCGGATTCCAGGTCTTTGACGATGTTCTGCCGGGCCTCCAGGCGATCCTGACCCCGGTAGGGACCCGCGTTTTCGTTCATCGTGCCGTCGAGGTTGAGGATGCTGACGGTCGGCAGGTCGTGGCGTTGGCCTATCTCGAAGTCGTTGGGGTCATGGCCGGGAGTGACCTTGAGCGCACCGGCGCCGAACTGAACATCGACGGCCTCGTCGGGGATGATGGGGATGGCTCGTCCGATGACGGGGAGAACCGCGTTTTTGCCTATCAGGGATTTGGCGCGATCGTCCTCCGGATTGACGGCGACCGCGGTGTCGCCGAGCAGCGTCTCCGGCCTGGTAGTGGCGATGGTGACCGCGCCGTTGCCCTGTTTGAGTTGGTAGCGGATGTAGTATAGGCTCGCGTTCTCGTCCTGGTGTTTCACCTCGAGGTCTGAGAGGGCGGTTCGACAGCGAGGGCACCAGTTGGTGATGCGCTCTCCTCTGTAGATAAGGCCCTTCTTGTAGAGGTTGACGAAGGTTTTGCGAACAGCCTTCGCGGGGCCTTCGTCAAGGGTGAACCGCCTGCGTGTCCAGTCGCAGGACGCGCCCAGGCGCTTCAACTGCTCGAATATCCTGTCGCCGTACTCATCGACCCACTGCCAGACACGCTCAACGAACTTCTCTCGTCCGAGGTCGTGGCGGCTGATGCCGTCGGAGGCGAGGGCGCGTTCGACGACGACCTGGGTTGCGATGCCGGCGTGGTCGGAGCCTGGAAGGTACAGTGTTGGCTCGCCCTTCATCCTGTGCCAGCGAATCATGAGGTCTTCGAGGGCCGTGGTTAGCGCGTGGCCCATGTGCAGCTCTCCGGTGACGTTTGGCGGAGGCATGATGATGACGAAAGGCTGCTTGGCGCGGTCAATTGCAGGGGTGAAGTACTCGCGCTCGACCCAGAAGTCGTGGATACGTTTCTCGACGGCCTGTGGGTTGTAGGCCTTTGGGATGTCTCGCTTGGACGCGGTTTGTGTCATGGGGTGGTCTCTCAGTATTTCAGATTGGCGCTCGCCTAGGGCGCCCACAAGGGACGCCCCTACCGGTGGCCTCGTCGGCAAGTCCGCGACCTGGGTGCCCACAAGGGACGCCCCTACCGGTGGCCTCGTTGGCAATTCCGCGAGCTGGGCGCCCACAAGGGACGCCCCTAGCGTTGCCCTCGTTAGCTTATCCTCGATAGAGGAATTGGCCGGATACCTGGTCCCTGTTTAGCTTACGGTTCAGGTGCAGGCCCTCCAGGAGGAACTCGATGGCGGAGGCTATGGCGGCAGGCTCCTCGGACGGTTCGACACGCTTGATCAGTTCGCCCATGTTGCCGAGTTGGGCGAGCTTATCGGCGTATGTCGAGGAGGAGATGTCGCTTCCGGCCCTGAGTTGGAGGCCTTCGTCGAACTTTTCGAGAACCTCGCCGAACTCGGCCGCGCTGAAGTAGCGTCCGAATACGTTGGTGACACCCTTCTTGATGAGGTCTTCGACGACCTTGAACTCCCTACCCTCTTCGACGCTTTCGAGTTCTATCTTGCCGGTTGTGGACGCGACCATCGCGGGCAGGTCGCTCACCCTGGGTGAGGCGGGTTCCTTGCTCCTGAGACTGCGCTTGAAGGCGTTGCCCAGTATGGTTTCGTAGTTGGATATGGACACGCGAAGGCTGACGCCCGACCTCTGGTTGACCTCGGGACTGCGGCGTGCGAGGGAGGTTATCTCGGCTACTATCTCCTTCATGTAGGCGGGCACGGTGACGCGCTCCGTGGTGTCAGGGAAGCGGACGTACTCCTGCTCTACGATGTCGATCTCCTCGTCGAGGGACCTGGGGTAGTGGGTGCGAATCTGCGCGCCGTAGCGGTCCTTCAGGGGCGTTACGATACGGCCACGATTGGTGTAGTCCTCCGGGTTGGCGCTGGATACCAGCATGACGTCCAGCGGGAGCATGATGCGGTATCCTTTGATCTGGACGTCGCGCTCCTCCATGAGATTGAACAGGCTGACCTGGATGCGCTCCGACAGGTCCGGGAGCTCGTTGATGCAGAAGATACCCCTGTTGGTGCGCGGGATGAGGCCGTAGTGTATGGTCAACTCGTCGGAGAGGTAACGGCCTTCGGCGACCTTGATGGGGTCGATCTCGCCGATGAGGTCGGCGACGGAGATGTCGGGGGTGGCGAGCTTTTCGGAATAGCGACGCTCCCTTGGCATCCAGTCGATTGGGACGTCGTCGCCGTCGCGAGACACGCTGTCCTGGCACGACCGGCAGATGGGGTCGAAAGGATTGTCGTTCAGTTCACAGCCAGCAATGACGGGAATCTCGGCGTCGAGCAGGGAAACGAGATGCCTGATTAGCCGGGACTTGGCCTGCCCCCTTTCGCCCAGGAGGATGATGTCCTGGCCGGCGAGAACGGCGTTTTCAAGCTGCGGAATAACGCTTTCGTCGAAGCCTACGATACCGGGGAACAACTCCTCGCCGTTTTCGATCTTCTTGATGAGGTTCTTGCGCGCTTCCTCTTTGACGCTGAGCGGCTTGTAACCGCTCTGTCGCAGTTCGCCGATGGTCTGCGACCGCTTGGTGGCTTTGGGCATGGTAAAACTCCTCTTACCCGAACGATGAGTCGCCGGGTTGACTTCGGCGCGGTTCATCATACTACGGTTGGGAGAGTTTGTCAGTGGTCAGTTTTCAGTGGGGTTTTGTTGTACATTATGATTGGAGACGGGAGACTATTGATTGGAGGGACCTATGGAGAACTATATTTGCAGGACGTGCGGCGTTGAGTTCGCGGAGAGCGCGAGTCCTCCCGCCAGTTGCGCCATCTGCGAGGACCCCCGGCAGTACGTTGGCTGGGACGGGCAGCAGTGGACTACGATGGCGGAGATGCGGGACGCCGGCTACAGGAATGAGGTTAGGGAGGAAGAGCGGGGGCTAACCGGCATAGGAATCACTCCCAGCTTTTCGATAGGGCAGCGCGCGCTGCTTGTGCGGACTGGCATGGGCAACTTTCTCTACGATTGCATTAGCTACCTCGACGAGGACACTATCGCGGCCGTCAAGGCTCTTGGAGGGGTCCAGGGGATATGCTTCTCGCA